>NZ_JBHVSD010000007.1:0-184094 GCF_042885395.1 Kitasatospora sp. NPDC058063 | reverse complement strand
TCGACCCCCGGCCCGTGCCTTTCCTCGGCCCTCTCCCCCCTTGCCGGCGCCGCCCGTAGCCCCCCCCCGCCGCGCCCCCGACGCCCTCCCGCCAGGGAAAAGAGGTCGGAGCTCCGCCCAGGTAATAGGCTGGAGGCAGTCAGCCCGTTACCGAACCTGGAAGGACCCCTGTGGAGCTCGCCGCCTACGCCGATCTCGCCGTTCGGCTGGTGAACACCGAGGAGCCCGAGCGCGGCACCGACACGCTGACCTCCGTGGAGGCCGTGCGCGGCCTGTTCTCCGACTCCGCGCGGGCCGCCGCGCTCGCCGACGAGTCCGACCTGCCCCGGCTGCGGGCGGTGCGGACCCGGCTGCGCGGGGTCTTCGAGGCCGCCGCGGAGGGGGACGAGATCCGCGGCGTCGACCTGCTGAACAGCCTGCTGATGGAGTACCCGGTCAGCCCGCTGGTCTCCGGGCACGACTACCTGGACGACGCCGGACGGCCGCGCTGGCACCTGCACCTGGCCGACAACTCCCCCACCGCCACCGCGCACTTCACCGCGGTCGCCTGCATGGGCCTGGCCGTCCACCTGACCGAGCTGGGCGCCGACCGGCTCGGCATCTGCCAGGCCGCGCCCTGCCGCAACGCCTACCTGGACACCTCGACCAACCGCTCCCGCCGCTACTGCTCGGACCGCTGCGCGACCCGCGCCAACGTGGCCGCCTACCGCGCCCGCAAGCGCCAGGAGGCGGAGGCGGCGGCCCGGGGCCACGCGTCCTAGACGTCCTCCACCCAGGCGCCGAGCCGGCGGGCGAGGCCCGGCACCCGGGCCAGCCGCGGGGTGAGCAGCAGCCGCTCCAGCCGGCGCCCCGGCGCCAGCCAGACCGGGCTCGGACGCAGCCGCAGCAGCACCCGGCCGAGCATCAGCTCGTCCGGCACGGCGCCGTAGCTGCGGCTGTCGCTGTCCACCGGGCGGTTGTCGGAGAGCAGCCACCAGCCCGTGGCCCGGCGCTCGGCGGCCCGCTTCACCACGAGCAGGTCCTGCTGGAAGGGGTGCCGGAAGACCACCACCGCGCCCGGCCGGATCGGCGCGCCGTAGCGGACCAGCAGCTGGTCGCCCTCGCGCAGGGTCGGGACCATCGACGGCCCCGCCACGTCGATCAGTCCGAACGGCAGCGCGCCGCCCCGGTCCGGCCCCCCGGCCCCGGCGCCCTGCGGTCGCGTGCTCCGCGCCACGACTCCTCCTCCTGCTCCGCCCGCCCCCAGTCTGCCGTACGGACCGTCACCGGTCCGATGTCCGGATTACCCCGGTTCCTGGTCCGTCTTTTGCCCTAGGCCCGCCGCCCGATCGCGAAACGGCGAGGCCGGAAGGGTAATCTCGGGCGCGGGAAGACGATCTAAGGAAGGACTCCCATGTTCTCTCGTCTGTTTGCACCTCGCGCCACCGCCCACGCCCACTGCGACCTGCCCTGCGGCGTGTACGACCCGGCTCAGGCCAAGCTGGAGGCCGAGTCGGTCAAGGCCACCCAGGAGAAGTACCAGGCCAACGAGGACCCGCACTTCCGCGCCCGCGCCATCATCATCAAGGAGCAGCGCGCCGAGGCCGTCAAGCACCACATCTCGGTGCTGTGGAGCGACTACTTCAAGGCCCCGCACTTCGAGAAGTACCCGCAGCTGCACCAGCTGATCAACGACACCCTGAAGGCCGCCTCGGCCGCCAAGGCGTCCACCGACCCGGCCACCGGCCAGGCCCTGCTGGACCTGATCGCCGAGGTCGACAAGATCTTCTGGGAGACCAAGCAGGCCTGAGCCTGACGCGTCGCCACCCGACCGCCCCCGTCCGCACCGCCGGACGGGGGCGGTCGCGCGTTCCCGGTCCCACCCAGGGCCGGTAAGGGTTGCCTGCCCTGAGTGGCTGTTATGCTGCCAGGGCGTCCGAGGGGGAAGTCCGGTGTGAATCCGGCGCTGACCCGCAACGGTGAGCACGGCCCGTACCAGCCCGTACGGCCCGCGCCAGCCCGATCGCCCCCGGCCGCTGAACTCCCGACAACTCGCCGCGGACTGCGAGGGGAACGGCGCCGCGGCACGCCTTCGGCCGGCGCCCGCCCCGGCGCACCCGCGGCCCGAGGCAAGGCGCACCCGTGGACCGTGCAGTCGTGGACCGTGCAGTCGGCCCGCCCACCCGTCGAATACCCGTCGTCCCGCTCGCCGCCGGCCTCGTCGCCGCCCTGCTGCTGTCGCTGCTCTGCGGGGTCGCCCTCGGCTCCTCCGGACTCGGCCTGCCCCGGGTGCTGCGGCTGCTGGGCGCCGGGCTGACGGGCGGACGGCTGGACGCGGGCGAGGCGGCCGCGTACGCGATCGTCTGGGAGATCCGGCTGCCGCGCACCGTGCTGGCCGCCGTCGTCGGCGCCGGACTCGCCGCCTGCGGGGTCGCCGTCCAGGCCCTGGTGCGCAACGCGCTGGCCGACCCCTTCGTGCTCGGCATCTCCTCCGGCGCGGCCGTCGGCGCCAACGCCGTCCTGCTCTTCGGCGCCTTCGCCTCGCTCGGGGTGTGGGCGATCTCCGCCTCCGCCTTCGGCTCCGCGCTGGCCGCCATGACGCTCGTCTACCTCGCCGCCCGCACCGCGTACGGACTCACCCCGCTGCGCCTGGTGCTCACCGGCACCGCCCTGTCCTACGGCTTCTCCGCCGCCACCACCCTGATGGTCTTCGCCGCCGACCGCGGCGAGGCCGCCCGGGGCGCCATGATGTGGCTGCTCGGCAGCCTCGGCGGCGCCACCTGGGGCAAGGTGCCGATCGCCGCCGTCACGGTGGTGGCCGGGCTCGCGTACCTGGCCTGCGCCGCCGGGCGGCTGGACGCGCTCGCCATGGGCGACGAGACCTCCGCCTCGCTCGGCGTGGACCCGGACCGGCTGCGCCGCGAGCTGTTCGTGGTGACGGCCGCCGTCACCGGCACCGTGGTCGCGGTCAGCGGGGCGATCGGCTTCGTCGGACTGCTGATGCCGCACCTGGCGCGGATGCTGGTCGGCGCCGGGCACCGCCGGGTGCTGGTGATCGCGCCGCTCGCCGGGGCACTGCTGCTGGTCTGGGTGGACATCGCCTCGCGCACCCTGCTGGCACCCGCCGAACTGCCCGTCGGTGTGTTCACCGCGGTGCTCGGCGTGCCCGCCTTCCTGCTGATGATGCGCCGCCGCGGCCAGGCCCTCGGAGGAACCCGGTGACCGACGTGACCACGGCGGCCGGCCCGGCCGACCCGACCGACCCGGCCGCGCCCACCCCGGCGCGGGCCCAGGACCTCGCCGTCGACGCCGTCTCGGTGGAGCTGGCCGGCACCCGGCTGGTCCACGAGGTGAACCTGGCGGCCGCCGCCGGGCAGGTGGTCGGGCTGGTCGGCCCGAACGGCAGCGGCAAGTCGACCCTGCTGCGCTGCGTCTACCGGGTGCTGAAGCCGGCCGGCGGCGTGGTCCGGCTGGCCGGCGACGACCTGCACGCCCTGAGCGCCCGCGACACGGCCCGCCGGGTGGCCGCGCTGACCCAGGAGCACTCCGCCGAGTTCGACTTCACCGTCGCCGAGGTGGTCGCCATGGGCCGGCTGCCGCACCGCCGCGGCTTCGGCTCCCCGGCCGACGGGGACGCGGAGCGCTGCGCCGGGGCACTGCGCAAGGTCCGGGCCGGGCACCTCGCCGAGCGCGGCTTCCTGAGCCTGTCCGGGGGCGAGAAGCAGCGGGTGCTGTTCGCCCGCGCGCTGGTCCAGGAACCGCGCCTGCTGGTGCTGGACGAACCCACCAACCACCTCGACATCGCCCACCAGTTGGAGGTGCTCGCGCTCGCCCGCGAGGCCGGCCCGACGGTGCTCACCGCGCTGCACGACCTCAACCTGGCGGCCGGCCACTGCGACCTGGTCTACGTGCTGCGGGCCGGGCGGATCGTCGCCTCCGGCCCGCCCCACGAGGTGCTCCGCCCCGCCCTGCTGGCCGAGGTGTTCGGCGTCCGCGCCACCCCGGTGCGGCACCCGGAGACCGGCGCCCTCCAGCTGCTGTTCGACCGGCTCGCCCCCTCCTCCTGACCCGTCCCGCCTGCCCAGAGGAACCACCTTGCGCACCAAGGCCGTTGCCACCGCCGCCCTGCTCGTCCTCGGACTCACCGCCTGCGGCGCCGAGATCGCCCCGAAGGAGGCCGCCACCGCCTCCGCCCACTACCCGGTGACGGTGGACAACTGCGGGCAGAAGCTCACCTTCGCGCAGAAGCCCGCCCGGGTGGTGACCAACGACGTCAACATCACCGAGCTGATGCTCTCCCTCGGCCTCGCCGACCGGATGGCCGGCTACGTGATGCCCGACGACAAGGGCCGGATCGACAAGGTGGCCTGGAAGGACGGCTACCAGCAGACCACCTGGCTCTCCAAGAAGGTGCTCACCAAGGAGATCGCCCTGGACGCCCGGGCCGACCTGGTCCTCGCCGGCTGGCACTACGGCTTCGACGAGGGCTCCGGCGTCACCCCGCAGGCGTTCAAGGCGCTCGGCGTCGACTCGTACGTGCTCAGCGAGTCCTGCCGCAGCGGCAAGGGCACCGAGCGCGGCGTGATGGACCCGCTGGAGGCCCTCTACACCGACCTGGCCAACCTCGGCGAGATCTTCGACGTCAAGGACCGCTCCGACAAACTGATCGCGGACTTCAAGGCGCAGATCGCCGCTGTCCCGCAGCCCGAGCGCCGCCCGTCCGTCTTCCTGTACGACAGCGGGCAGGACAAGCCGTACACCGCCGGGAAGTTCGCCGCCGCCAACGAGATCATCGCCAAGGCCGGCGGGAGCAACATCATGGGCGACCTCGCCGACACCTGGGTCACGGCCGGCTGGGAGGGCGTGGTGCAGCGCGACCCGGAGGTGATCGTGATCAACGACTACGCGACGCCCGGGGCCGAGGAGAAGCGGAAGTTCCTGAAGTCCTTCCCGCCGCTGGCCAACGTCTCCGCGGTCAGGAACGACCGGATCTTCGTCATGGACTACGTCGACCTGGTGGAGAGCCCGCGCAACCCGGCCGCGGTCGGCGCGCTGGCCGAGTACCTGCGCACCGTGCCGGCCCGCTGACGGCCCCGGTCCGCTCCTCCGGGGCGGTGGCCGCGGGCGTACGCTCAAGGTACGAGCCGACGGAACCCGACCGGAGGAGCGAGATCATGACCACGATGGCGGCCCCCGGCGCCTTCGACACCCGCGCCCTGCGCGAGGGCATCGAGCGCTGCGACGCCGAGACCCTCCTCGCGCTCTACGCGCAGGACGCCGAACTGCGCATGGTCGATCGCAGGACCCAGCCCAGCCACCCCCTGGTGATGCACGGCCGGGAGGAGATCGGCGCCATGCTGGACGACGTCTACGGCCGCGAGATGACCCACAAGCTGGAACAGGTGGTGGTCCAGGGCGACCACGCCGCCTTCCTGGAGTCCTGCCGGTACCCCGACGGCGTCCGGGTGCTGATGTCCTCGATGGCCGTGCTGCGGGACGGCCGGATCGTCGACCAGACCTCCGTCCAGGCCTGGGACGAGACGGGTCCCGAGCAGTAGGCTCACAGGCATGATCCGCACCGCCGTCGCCACCGACGTCCCCGTCATCCATGCCATGATCCGCGAACTCGCGGACTACGAGCAGGCCCTGCACGAGGCGAAGGCCACCGAGGAGCAGCTGCACGACGCCCTGTTCGGCGAGAACCCGGCCCTGTTCGGGCTGATCGCCGAGGACGACGCCACCGGCGAGCCGGTCGGCTTCGCGGTGTGGTTCCGCAACTTCTCGACCTGGCGCGGCACCCACGGGATCTACCTGGAGGACCTGTACGTCCGTCCGCAGGCACGCGGCGGCGGCCACGGCAAGGCGCTGCTGCTGGAGCTCGCCCGGATCGCCGTCGAGCGCGGCTACTCCCGGGTCGAGTGGTCGGTCCTGGACTGGAACCAGCCCTCGATCGACTTCTACAAGGCGATCGGCGCGGTGCCGATGGACGAGTGGACGGTCTACCGGCTCACCGGCGAGGCCCTGGCCGAAGCCGGGCGGCGCTGAACGGCCGTCCGGAGACCGGCGAAAGGGTCTGCCACCCTGCGTCGCAATGCCTTACCATGAGTAACTCCCGAACCGGGGTGCGGAAGGCAGAGCGATGGTGGATGCGTGACGCCGGGCCCCCAACGGGGGTAGCAAGCGGTAACAAGCGGGGTACCAAGAAAGCACAGCGCGCCACCCAGGAGGCAAGGGTGTCCCAGATCGACGGCGATCTCGGTGTTCAGGACTTCGTGGAGGTCCGGCTGCCCGCAGCGGGGGCCTACCTCTCCGTCCTGCGAACAGCGACGGCCGGGTTGGCGGCCCGGCTGGACTTCACGCTCGACGAGATCGAGGATCTGCGGATCGCGGTCGACGAGGCCTGCGCCATCCTGCTCCAGCAGGCGGTGCCCGGGTCCGTACTGTCCTGCGAGTTCCGGCTGGTCGGCGACTCGTTGAAGGTCACCGTCTCGGCCCCGACCACCGACGGCAAGGCCCCCGAGCGGGACACCTTCGCCTGGACGGTGCTCTCCGCCCTGGCCGGCGAGGTCGACTCCTCGGTCGGCGCGGACAAGACCGTGTCGATCAGCCTGAACAAGAAGCGCGGCGGGTCCCCCGTCCACTAGCCGGGCGCCGGACCGAACCGCACGACCGAGCAGCACCGAGCACCACCCGCGCAAGGGCCGTCCGCCGCTCCCCCGACCGGGGTTCCGACGGACGGCTCCCGGTACCGCCACCCACGCGGTACGACCAACGAGACGATTCCGGGGCCACCGGCCCCGGTGCTCCCGGAACGGAACGGGGGAATGGCCGTGAGTGATCTGGACCGTACCGGCCTCGCGACGGCGGGACCCGCCGTACCGACCCAGGCGAGCGTTCCCGGCCTCGCCGCCAACGACGAAGCGCACCCGAAGGACGCCCAGCGGATGAGCCACCCCACCGAGCCGACGTCCGAGCCGACGCCTGCCTCCGTGCCCCCGCCGGACCCGGCGGGCGAGACGGACCCGGCGGTCGAGGCCGAGCCGCACAGCGCCGTGCCCGCCCAGGGCTCGCACCGCACCGGCGCCCCGGACCGGGAGGCCGCCCGCGCGCTGTTCGTCCGGCTGTCCGCACTGCCCGAGGGCTCCCCGGAGCGGGTCGAGCTGCGCAACCAGCTGGTGCGGATGCACATCCCGCTGGTCGAGCACCTGGCCCGGCGCTTCCGCAACCGGGGCGAGCCGCTGGACGACCTGACCCAGGTCGCCACCATCGGCCTGATCAAGTCCGTGGACCGCTTCGACCACGAGCGCGGGGTCGAGTTCTCCACCTACGCGACGCCGACCATCGTCGGGGAGATCAAGCGGCACTTCCGCGACAAGGGCTGGGCGGTGCGGGTCCCGCGCCGCCTCCAGGAGCTGCGGCTGTCGCTCACCACGGCGACCAGCGAGCTCTCCCAGCGGCACGGCCGTTCCCCCACGGTGCACGAGCTGGCCGAGCACCTGGGGATCTCGGAGGAGGACGTCCTGGAGGGCCTGGAGTCCGCCAACGCGTACTCCACGCTCTCGCTGGACGTGCCGGACAGCGACGACGAGTCGCCGGCCGTGGCGGACACCCTGGGCGCGACCGACGAGGCGCTGGAGGGCGTCGAGTACCGCGAGTCGCTCAAGCCGCTACTGGCCCAACTGCCGCCCCGGGAGCAGAAGATCCTGGTGCTGCGGTTCTTCCGGAACATGACCCAGTCGCAGATCGCCGCCGAGGTGGGGATCTCCCAGATGCACGTGTCCCGGCTGCTCGCCCGGACCCTGGCCCAGCTGCGGGAGAAGCTCCTGGTGGAGGAGTAGGACTGACGGCCGCTCAGCTCCGGCTCGGCGGCCGTCCGATCCCCTGCCCCGGCCCTGCGACCCCGGCCCTGTACGCCCCTAGTTTTCGGAGGGGGCGTACAGGGCCGCCGTCGACTTCGGGTTCAGCAGGCAGCCGATGCCCACCAGGCCGAGCACGCCGATCAGCACGCCGAACGCGATCGCCGTGCCGCCGCTCTCGAACATGTAGTAGGCGACCGGCAGGCAGATCGAGTTGGTCAGCACCGCCGGGCTGCGGCCCCAGCGGCGCTCCTTGAGCAGTGCGAGGGCGGCCAGCACCGGCAGCACGCCGAGCAGCACGATGACCGCTCCGCCGAACTCGTTGAGGGCCAGCTGCTTGGACTGGCCGGACAGGGCGGCCACCATGTCCAGGACGCCGACGACGGCCAGCGCGATGCCCTCCAGGGCCGTGATGGCGGCGCCCAGGGTCAGGGAGGCCGGTCGGCCGGCGCCGGCCGTGGGTGCGGGTGCGGAGGTTTCTGCGGTCACTCCAGCAGGGTAGCCGCCGGTCGGTCCGTACCGACCCGTAGGCTTTCCCCATGCGCGCTCTCCTGGTCGTGAACCACAAGGCCACCACCACCAGTGGCCGGACCAGGGACGTCCTGATCCACGCCCTGCGCAGCGATCTGAAGCTGGAGGTCGCCGAGACCCAGTACCGGGGCCACGCGCGCGACCTGGCCCGCGGGGCGGCGGAGGACGGCACGGTCGACCTCGTGGTGGCGCTGGGCGGGGACGGCACCGTCAACGAGGTGGTGAACGGGCTGCTGGCGCACGGCCCGGGCGAGAAGGTCCCGCGACTGGCCGTGGTGCCGGGCGGTTCGACCAATGTGTTCGCCCGCGCGCTGGGCCTGCCCAACGACCCGGTCGAGGCGACCGGCGCCCTGCTGGACGCGCTGGAGCACGGCCGGGAGCGGCCGGTCGGGCTGGGCAAGGCGATGACCGACGGTCTGCCGGACCGCTGGTTCACCTTCACCGCCGGCCTCGGCTTCGACGCGGGCGTGGTCGGCCGGGTCGAGGAGCAGCGCCGGGCCGGGCGCAAGTCCACCCACGCCCTGTACGTCGGCCAGGCCCTGCGGCACTACTTCACCCAGCGTGAGCAGCGCCGCTCCGGCCCGATCTCCCTGGAAATGCCGGGCCACGAGCGGGTTCCGGGCCTGGTGCTGTCGATAGTCAGCAACACCTCGCCCTGGACCTTCCTCGGCAACCGGCCGGTCTACCCCTCACCACTCGCCTCCTTCGACACGGATCTGGACGTCTTCGGCATCACCCGGATGACGGCGTTCGGCACGGCTCGAACGGTCCGTCAGATCCTGCGGTCGTACGCGCCTTCGGGTGACGGCGCCCCTCCGATGGGCCCTTCCGGGAAGCACGTCGTCTCCTATCACGACGTCAGACACTTCACCTTGGTTTCGGAGGAACCGGCGCCGTTCCAGGTCGACGGGGACCATCTTGGAGACAGGAGTCGCGTCAGTTTCACAGGCGTACGGCGGGCACTGCGTGTGATTGTGTGACTGGAAGGGGGGTTCCTCCTTCTTCTCGAACGCACAAGCCCCCTTCACTCCATAGAAGTACTGGCTGTGAGCTAGGCGACACCGAAGAATCCAAAATTCCTCCCCGAAGGGGGTTGTATCCGAGCCCGAGGTTTGCGAACCTCTACATGGCGATCGGGACACATCGCAGCGACGGCAACTCCGGAACCACAGGAGCGCCGACCGCGGGGTGTCCCTCGAATCGCCGAATCCCCCCCAGCACAGACCACCCGGGCCCGACGGGCCTTTGGTCTCTTTTGCTGTTGCGGGATTCGTGAAAGCGTTCACATTCACAAGCCATTCGATTGTGCCGATCGGGCCACCCCCCGCGGCAGGAGGAGTTGGACGACCATGGACTGGCGCCACCGCGCTGTCTGCCGCGAAGAGGACCCGGAGCTGTTCTTCCCGATCGGGAACACCGGTCCTGCTCTGCTGCAGATCGAGGAAGCCAAGGCCGTGTGCCGCCGTTGTCCGGTGATGGAGCAGTGCCTCCAGTGGGCGCTCGAGACCGGCCAGGACGCCGGCGTCTGGGGCGGCATGAGCGAGGACGAGCGTCGCGCGATGAAGCGCCGCGCCGCCCGCAACCGGGCCCGCACCGCCTGATCGCGCAGCGATCACACGCCGTAGCACCAGCAGTGACCGCAGTACCGATCGACACATGATCAAAGGCTTCCCTGCACCTCCTGGTGAAGCCTTCCGCACAAAGGACCTTGCCCTGCCGGGTCCCGCGACACCGGACCCGCCCAGACACTTGATACTGTTCACTGAGAGCAATATCGTGGAGCTGTGGCGCTCACCGTGTGCAACGCACCGGCGAGGTGTCGCACCACCCAGAGCCCCCGCTCCGGCCGACTCCCCCCGACGGCCGGAACGGGTTGAGAGGCCCTGTCGACCCACCCCCCCCGGTCGACAGGGCCTCGTTTCTGTTTCCGCACCCGGTCGCGCGCTCTGGTTCCGCACTCCGGAGTGCGGAGCGCGGACCCGGCGCTTGATCCGAGCACGCGCCCCCGCCACACACCTTCGCGCGTGTCCGTACGCCTTCGCGCCACGGATTCCCGGCGGGATCCCGCCGGACCGGGCCTCAGCGGACCGGGATCTCCAGGATCACCTTGGTCCCGCCGTCCGGGCCGGCCACCATGTCGAAGGTGCCGCCCAGCTCACCGGTGGCCAGCGTCCGGACGATCTGCAGCCCGAGGTTGCCCGCCGTCTTCGGGTCGAAGCCCTCCGGCATGCCGCGGCCGTCGTCCTGCACCGTGATCAGCAGGTACTCCTCCGGCCGGGCGCCGCCGTTCCAGCTTTCCGACCAGCCCGCGCCGGTCGCCGGCGCCCGCCCGCGCAGGGCACTGACCTCCAGGTTCCCGGAGGCGGTCGGTCCGAACGCGTGTTCCAGGGCGTTCTGGAGCAGCTCGGTCAGCACCATCGACAGCGGGGTGGCCACCTCGGCGGACAGGATGCCGAAGCTGCCGGTGCGCCGGGTCGCCACCCGGCCGTCCTGGGACAGCTCCATCGCCATCGCCAGCACCCGGTCGGCGATCTCGTCGAAGGCCACCTTCTCGTCCAGCGCCTGGGAGAGCGTCTCGTGCACGATCGCGATCGAGCCGACCCGGCGCACCGCCTCGTCCAGTGCGGCCCGGCCGGACTCCGACTCCATCCGGCGGGACTGCAGCCGCAGCAGGGCCGCGACGGTCTGGAGGTTGTTCTTCACCCGGTGGTGGATCTCCCGGATGGTGGCGTCCTTGGTCATCAGCTCGCGGTCGCGGCGGCGCAGCTCGGTGACGTCCCGGCAGAGCACCAGCGAACCGGTCAGGGTGCCCTTGGGCTTGAGCGGGATCGCCCGCAGGGTCACCACTCCCCCCTGCGCCTCCACCTCGGTCTGCCGGGGCGCCCAGCCGCTCGCCAGCTTCACCAGCGCCTCGTGGACGGCCGAGCGGGACGGCGGGGCGAGATCGGCGGTGGCCCGGCCGAGGTGGCTGCCGACCAGGTCGGTGGTGAGGCCGAGGCGGTGGTAGGCGGAGAGGGCGTTGGGGCTGGCGTAGGTGACGATGCCGTCCGCGTCCAGCCGGATCAGGCCGTCGCCGACCCGGGGGGCAGCGTCCATGTCGGCCTGCTCGATGCCGGGGTAGGGGAAGGAGCCGGCCGCGATCATCTGGGCCAGGTCGGAGGCGCTCTGGAGGTAGGTGAGCTCCAGCCGGCTCGGGGTCCGCACGGTCAGCAGGTTGGTGTTGCGCGCGATCACGCCCAGTACCTTGCCCTCGCGCCGGACCGGGATCGACTCGACCCGGACCGGGACCTCCTCGCGCCACTCCGGGTCGCCCTCGCGCACGATCCGGCCCTCGTCGAAGGCGGCGTCCAGCAGCGGACGGCGGCCGCGCGGGACGAGGTGGCCGACCATGTCGTCCTGGTAGGAGGTGGGCCCGGTGTTGGGCCGCATCTGCGCCACCGAGACGTAGCGGATGCCGTCCCAGGTGGGGATCCACAGCACCAGGTCGGCGAAGGAGAGGTCGGAGAGCAGCTGCCATTCCGAGACCAGGTGGTGGAGCCATTCCACATCGGCCCCGGTGAGGGTGGTGTGGCGGCGGACGAGTTCGTTCAGCGAGGGCACATGGCGAGGGTAGCGCCGCCGGTCCGGGCGGGGCGCGGCGGACCGGTGGGCGGGCCCCGCGGGACCCTGCCGCACGTCCTCCTGCGAGCCCTCCCGCGAGCCCTGCTGCACGCCCTTCCGTGCACCCTTCCGGGCACCCTCCGGAGTTGTTTAGACCAATTTTCCGAGAGGCCTGGACAACCGAGATTGGTCTAGTCCACAATGAAAGAGCACCAAGGAGAGGCCCCCGCGCAACTGCCCTGACCGCGCGCGGCCCCTCCTCGGTCGGACGCCGACGATCGAGGACCCCGCACAGTTCTCGACCGGATCCGGTGCCCGACGACAGCTCCGGGCTGCGGTGCCGCATGGGTTGAGGGTCCCGTGTCGGCGCCGTGGCCCGTAGTGTTTTCGGCCCCCTTGAGCCACGTCCGGCCGCTCAGCGATCCGGCCCCGTTCCACAGCCTGTGGACCGGGGCCGGATCGCGTCCGCGGGGGCCTACCTCGTCTCGGTGACCTTCGCCAGGGCGCGCGGGGCGTCCGGGTCCTGGCCGCGGGCGATGGTGACCTCGTAGGCCAGCAGTTGCAGCGGCAGGATCTCCAGGATCGGCTGCACCTCCTCCGGCACGCCGGCCGGCAGCGCGAAGCCCGCCGAGGCGGCCTCCACCTGCGCCTGCTGGCCGATCACCACCAGGTCCGCGCCGCGCCCGCGCAGCCGGTCCAGCACCGGCTGGAGGGCCTCGCCGCCCTTGCCGTCCGGGACGATCGCGATGACCGGCGAGACGTTGTCCACCATGGCCAGCGGGCCGTGCAGCAGGTCGGCTCCGGAGAACGGGGTGGCCGGGATGTAGGTGGTCTCCATCAGCTTGAGCGCCGCCTCGCGGGCGGTCGGGTAGCCGTAGCCGCGCGAGGTGATGACCAGGCGCTGGGCGAAGCGGTAGCGCTCGGCCAGCGCCTTCACCTCCGCCTTGCGGGCCAGCACCCCGGCGGCCAGGTCCGGCAGCTCCTCGGCGGCCGAGCCTCCCCCGGCCCTCGGCCGGGGGTACCCCCACGCCTCCGCGAGGCCCTCGACCAGCAGGTAGAGCGCCAGCAGTTCGGCGGTGTAGGTCTTGGTGGCCGGCAGCGCCTTCTCCGGGCCGGCCAGCACGTCGATGTGGAACTCGGAGACCTCGGCCAGCGGCGAGGCGGCGTTGTTGGTCACCGCGAGCGTGACGGCGCCGGCCTCGCGGGCGGCCTTGGTGGAGGCCACCAGGTCGGGCGAGCCGCCGGACTGGCTGACGGTGACGACCAGGACGT
Organism: Kitasatospora sp. NPDC058063; assembly: GCF_042885395.1. Taxonomy (NCBI): domain Bacteria; kingdom Bacillati; phylum Actinomycetota; class Actinomycetes; order Kitasatosporales; family Streptomycetaceae; genus Kitasatospora; species Kitasatospora sp. NPDC058063. Next base: position 170,856 of record NZ_JBHVSD010000007.1, on the reverse strand, counting down.
CGGTGAGGTCCGGCTTGGCGCCGTACGCGGTGGTGGTGGACATCGAGGTCAGGCCGGCCGGCTTGCCGAGCAGGATCTCGATCAGGTACTTGGCGTACAGCGCGGCGTTGTCGGACGTGCCGCGCGCGGTGAGCAGGACGAAGCGCGGGTTGCGGGCGGCGATCTGCGCGGCGACCTCGCGGATCTTCGGGGCGCCCTCGTCGAGGATGCGCCGGAGGACGGCCGGCTGCTCGGCCATCTCCGCCGCCATGATCCGGCCGGGGACGGAAACAGTCTGCGGGTCGGACATCTGGGTCTGCCTCCGATGAGACGGTTCGACCCCGTGCGGGCGGCTGCCCGGCGGGGACCTCCACGGCGGCGAGTCCGCACACTCGCTGCGGTCCTTCGTCCGGCAATCCTACGGGCGCGCCTTCCGCCGGGCACCTCCGTCCGCACGCCCGCGCGCACCCGGCGCGCCCCGGCGGCGCACGCCCGCGGCACGCGCCCGCACGGTCGGGAGGGGCGCGTGGCCGCGGGCGCGACGGAAGGTCAGGACGCCTTGTTGATCAGCTGGTCGATCGCGGCGTCGGCCTCCTTGGTGGCCTGGTCCACCGACTTGCCCTTGAGGATCGCGGTCAGCATGTCCGGGATGACCTTCTGCTTCTCGACCGCGGCCCAGCCCGGGGCCAGCGGGGTGAACCAGGCGTCCGGGACGGCGTTGGCCGCGGCGGCGGTGGTCGGCTTGTTCTTCAGCGGGTTCAGCTGGGTCAGGTTGTTCGGCAGGATGTCCTTGTCGGCCAGCGCCTGCTCGGACTTGGTGCTGGTGAACATCCGGATCCAGTCGGTGGCCAGCGCCACCTGCTGGGACTTGGCGGTGACGGCGAGGTCGGAGCCGCCGATGAAGGTCGGCAGCGGCTTGCCGTCGGGGCCGGGCATGGTGGCCACCTTGACGGCGTCCTTGAGGCTCGGGTCGCCGGTGACCGGGGCGGTGACGCTGGCCGCCTCGTAGCCGTTGCCGTAGAAGGACGCGGCGTGCCCGCGGGCCATCGACTCGAACTGGTTCTGCTCGTTCACCGTCAGGTCGCCCTTGTTGTACTTGCGCACCAGGTCGACGAAGTGGCTGACGCCCTGCTGGGACTTGGGGTCGTGCAGGGTGCCGTGCCAGTTGCCGGAGCTGTCGAACTTGGCGATGCTGCCGCCGTACGCGGCCACGTAGCTCATCGCGGCGTACCAGTACGGGCCGGGCAGGTAGAGCGGGGAGTAGGTCTTGTCGGCCTTGTTGCGGTCCGCGACCTTGTCCAGCGCGGCCAACAGGTCCGCCTCGGTCTTCGGGAAGTCGGCGCTGCCGGTGGCCTGCTGGAAGGCGGCGGAGTTGTAGATGGCGACCCGGGAGCCGGCGTAGTAGGGCACGCACCAGAGCTTGTCCTGGTAGGTGCAGGTGTTGGCGAGCGCCTTGATCCAGCTGTCGGAGTTGTCGAAGGTGCTGCGGTCCACCGGGGCCAGCGCGCCGGAGAGCACGTACTTCATGGTCTCGGTGTTGCCCAGCTCGACCACGTCGGGGGCGCTGCCGTCGGCGATGGCCTTGTCGAGCTTGCCCACCTTGTCGGCCCAGCCCTGGTACACGAGCTTGAGGCTGGCGTTCGGGTACTTCGCCGCGAACTCGTCGTTGACCCGCTGGACCAGGTCCGGCCAGTTCTTCTGGGCGTCGTCCATCAGCCAGACGGTGACGGTGCCCCCGGCGGCCTTCGGGTCCGCGGAGCCGCCCGCGCCACTGTCGCCCGCCGGCTTCGCGGTCGAGGAACAGGCCGTCAGGCCGACTGCCAGTGCCATGGTCCCGAGCGTCGAGATGAGTTGACGCTTCTTCACGCCGTCCTCCGAGGGTTGTAGAGCCGTCTTGCCCGCCGGCAGCGTGATTGGCGCCCGCGGCGGAGAGTCCGGACAGGGGGCGGCGAAGAGCTTCGGGGTGGGCCGATACCACATCCGGCAAGGTTGAATCTCGAACCGGATGACTGGACTCTGGCCTAGACCATAGGTGGTGTCAACGACCGAAAGCCCTCCTTGGGACGGCCGTTGCAGAGCTGTTGTACCGCGTGGCCGCCAGTTGTCGTTCCGTCACCCTAAGTGGGCCTTAAGGTGGATTTAAGGCCCACTTGAGGGAACACGGTCACTCGACGAACCCGCAGGTCAACTCCGGGGAAACGGAACGGGCCCGCCATGCGACATGCGCATGACGGGCCCATCGGCCGACGCCCACCGGACACGGCCGGTGACGTCTCGTCGAACGGTTCAGCCGATCGCTCCCGGCTGCCCGGTGAGGACCTCCACGGCCGCCAGTCCGCAGACCCGGGCGGCGCCGTGGGTGGCGATGTGGAGCGCCCCGACCGGCTCGGACTGGGGCAGGCCCATCTCGACCACGGCGGCGTCCGGCCGGGCCGCCACCAGACGGCCCAGCGCCGCGGCCATCCACCCGTGCCGGTGCGCGTCGCGGACCACCAGCACCAGGCGCCGGCCCTCTGCGGCGGCCAGCAGCTCGTCGACCAGCGCGTCCAGCAGCTCCGGCGCGGCGTCGGCCGCCGACACCTCGCGGGTGCGGGTACCGGGGAAGCGGTCGGCCAGCATGCCCGCCACACCCCACGGGGTGACGTCGCCGACGGCGATGTTCGGCTCGTCCGAGAACGAGGCCACGTACGGGCGCTCGCTCACCGGCGGCACGGTCAGGCCCGGCGCCCGGACCACCCTGAGCGCCCGGCGCGCGGCCCGCAGGCCGACCGCCAGGTCCGGCTCGACCCGCTCGCCCTGGGCCGCGATCCGGCCCCAGCTGCCCAGCGCCCGCACCCGCGCGGCCGCGTCCGCCAGCCGCTCCTCGGCGAGCCGGCCGGAGCGCACGCCCGCCACGATGGCGTCGCGCAGCATCAGCACGGTCTCCTCGTCGGCGAGCCCGCCGCCGACGCAGATCGCGTCCGCGCCGGCCGCCAGGGCCAGCACGGTGCCCTCGCCCATCCCGAAGGTGTCGGCGATGGCGCCCATCTCGATCGCGTCGCTGACGATCAGGCCCTGGTAGCCGAGGCCGCCGTCGGCCGGGGCCGCGCGCAGCAGGTCGCGCAGCACGGCCGGGCTCAGGGTGGCGGGCAGCTTCGGGTCCAGCGCCGGGATCATGATGTGGGCGGTCATCACGGCCTTGGTGCCGGCCGCGATCGCCGCCTGGAACGGGATCAGGTCACGGGCCCGCAGCACGTCCAGGTCGACGTCGATGACGGGCAGCCCGTGGTGCGAGTCCACCGCGGTGTCGCCGTGGCCGGGGAAGTGCTTGGAGCAGGCGGCCACGCCGGCCGACTGCAGGCCCTCCACCCAGGCGGCGGTGTGCCGGGCGCACAGCTCGGGGTCGGCGCCGAAGGAGCGGACGCCGATGACCGGGTTGCGCGGGTTGGAGTTGACGTCCGCGGTGGGCGCCCAGTTGTAGTTGACGCCGGCCGCGGCCAGCGCCCGGCCCAGCTCCCGGGCGACGTCCCGGGTCAGCGCCGGGTCGTCGATCGCGCCGAGCGCGAGGTTGCCGGGCCAGGACGAGCCGGAGCCCGCCTCCAGCCGGGTGACGTCGCCGCTCTCCTCGTCGATGGCGATCAGCAGGTCGGGGTTCTCGGCGCGCAGCGCACCGGTGAGCGCGGACAGCTGGTCGAGGTCGACCACGTTGCGGTCGAACAGCGCGACCGAGCCGAGGCCCGCGGCGAGGTGGCGGCGCAGCCACTCCGGCGGCTCGGTGCCGACGAAGCCGGGCTGGAGGACGGTCAGGGCGTCACGGTGCAGCTGGTCGCTGTCCGGCACGGTGGGAACGAGGATGCTCACGTTGACTCAGCCCTTCACTGCGCCGTCGGTCAGTCCGTTGACCGCCTTGCGCTGCAGGAAGATGAACAGGATCAGGATCGGCACGGCGAAGAGGGTGGACGCGGCCATGGTCGCGCCCCAGTCGGTGCCGAACGCGGTCTGGAACGAGGAGAGCCAGACCGGGAGGGTCTGCGCCGTCTCGTTCTTGTTCAACATGTTGACCAGCGGGAACTCGTTCCACGCGGTGATGAAGCCGAACAGCGAGGTCGACATCAGGCCGGGGGCGAGCAGCGGGAAGATCACCTTCACGAAGGCCTGGGTGCGGGTGCAGCCGTCCACCATGGCCGACTCCTCCAGCTCCTTGGGCACGGCGGCGATGAAGCCGCGCAGCGTCCAGATCGTGAAGGGCAGCACCATCATCAGGTAGAAGGCGGTCAGCGGCACCAGGCTGTTGAGCATCTCGCTGTCGCGGACGATCAGGTAGGCCGCGATGATCATGACCTCCCAGGGCGCCATCTGGGCGGCCATCACGACCAGGACGAAGCCCTTGCGGCCGCGGAAGCGCATCCGGGCGATCGCGAAGGCGGCCAGGGTGGCGATCACCAGCGAGCCGAGCACCGCGCCGACGGTGACGATCAGGCTGTTGCCGACGTACGTCCAGAAGTTCGGGACGTGCACGGCCCGGTCGAAGTGCTCGAACGTGCCGTTCAGCGGCAAGAAGACGGGGTCCCGGCTGACGATGTCCTTGTTCTGCTTGAACGCGGTCGAGAACATCCAGTAGACGGGGAAGATGAAGAAGACGAAGAGGACGACCGCGATCAGGTTCGGCCAGGTGCGTCCGATGAGCGAGCGCCTCACAGCTCGTCCTCCTGCTTGAGAATGATGCGGAAGTAGTAGGCCATCAGCGCGCCCAGCATCACGATGGTGAGCACCGCGATCGCGGAGCCGACACCGAAGTGCTGCGACCCGATGCCTTCGAGGAAAGCGTGCACCGGCAGGGTGCGGGTCAGGCCGTCCGGTCCGCCCTTGTTGATCAGGTAGACCTGGGTGAAGGCCTTGAACACCCAGATGACCTCCAGGAAGGTCGTGGCCAGGAGGAAGGGCTTCATGATCGGGAAGATCACCGAGCTCCAGATCTTGCCCGAGCCGGCGCCGTCCATGCGGGCGGCCTCGTAGAGCTCCTTGGGGATCGTGGTCAGGCCCGCGTACATGTTGAACGCCACGAACGGGACCGACTGCCACACGATCAGCAGGATGATCACGAAGAAGGTGGAGTACTGGCCGCTGGTCCAGTTGAAGTGGGCCATGGCGTGCCAGCCCAGCTTGTCCAGGAACCAGTTGACGACACCGAAGTTCTGGTCGAAGAGCCAGGTGTAGACGGTGGTCGCGGCGACCACCGGCATCGCCCAGGCCAGCAGCAGGCCGACCGAGAGCAGCAGCCGCATCCGCTTGCCGAGGGTGTTGAGCAGCAGGCCGACCAGCGTGCCGAACACCATGATCAGCACGACGTTGACCACCGTGAAGACCACCGTGCGCAGGGTGATCGCCCAGAACTCCGAACTACCCAGCTGATCGGTGTAGTTGGAGAAGCCCGTCCACTCGGTCAGGTGCTGGATGAACTGCCGCCTGTTGAGGTTCTGGGCCGAGACCACCACCGTCTCGATCAGCGGCCAGACCAGCAGGACGAGGGTCGCCGCGATGGCCGGCAGCAGCAGCAGGTAGGGGGCGAACCTGGAGGCCGCACTGGGCCCGTCCGACGGTCTGCCGCTCCTCCTCGGGGTGCGCTCGGCACCGGGGGTGGTGGACTTGTCTGTCGACGCCACCACGGAATTCGTTGGTTCCGGGGACTGTGTCTGCACCCGTTCCGACTGCGCAGCCATCGTTCTCTCTTCCTTGCAAACCCGACCACGACGGAAGGCGTCGCTCACCGACCCCCCGCCGGGAGCCGGTGAGCGACGCCGCTCGACTGCCTTACTGCTTCTGGTTGAGACGCTTCGCGATCTCGTCGTCGGCCTTCTTGGCCGCGGCGGCGTAGTCGCCGTTCAGCGCCGAGGTCAGGAAGTCCTTGATCGGGTTCGGCTCGTTCTCGACGTTGGTCCAGGTCGGAACGTTCGGGGTGGTCGCACCGTTGAGCGAGGCCGGCAGGGCGGCCTTGGCGAAGTCGCCGGTGACCTTGCTGTTGAGCGCGACCTTGTTCGGGATGAGACCCGAGGAGGCGATCAGGCCCTCGTTCTTGTCGTTCATGGCGATCTTCAGGAAGCCCTTGGCGAGCTCCGGGTTCTTGCTCTGCTGGGCGATCGCCAGGTTCGAGCCGCCGAGGAAGACGCTGGAGGGCTTGTCCGCGGTCGCGCCGGGGAGCGGGAAGTAGCCGATCTTGTCGGCGGCCAGCTCCTCGGGCTTCGGGACCTCCCAGCCGAGACCGATGATGGTGCCGATGTCACCCTTGGCGAAGACGTCCTTCTGCTGCGGGGTGGCCTCGTCCTTGTCCTTCGGCGCGGTGGTCGAGTGGCTCTGCAGCTTCTTGTAGGTGTCGAAGGCCTTCTGGGCCTCGGGGCTCGACAGGCCGCCGACCCACTTGTCGCCGTCCTTCTTGGCGAGCTTGCCGCCCTCGCTGGTCAGCAGGCCGAAGTAGGCGTACCACTCCTGGCCGGGCATGTAGAGGGCGTCGGTGACGCCCGGGACGGCCTTGACCTTGTCCAGGTCGGTGTAGAACTCGTCCAGGGTCTTCGGCGGGGTGGTGATGCCGGCCTTGGTCCAGATGTCCTTGTTGTAGGTCACCACGCGGTTGGTGAAGTACCACGGGGCGGCGTACTGCTTGCCGTCGATGATCGAGGACTCGTTCAGGTTGGCGGCCCAGTCGGCGCCACCCAGGTCGGCCTTGTCCTTGGTGATGTCGAGCAGACCACCGGTGGCCGCGTAACCCGCGGTCTGGGTGTTGCCGATCTCCAGGACGTCCACCGAACCCTCGGAGAGGGCGGCGGTGACCTTCTGGCCGATGCCGTTCCACTTCTGGGTCTGGATGTCGAGCTTGGCACCCGGGTAGGCGGCGGCGAAGTCGGCCTTGACGCTGTCCTCCCAGCCCTTGGGGGCCGAGCCGTCCATCAGCCACACGGTCAGGGTCTTGCCGTCGTAGTTCTTGGCCGCCGCGGACGAGCCGCCCTCGGTCTTCTTGCCGTCCGAGCTGCAAGCCGCCAGGCCGACGACCATTGCTGCGACGCCGACCGCCGCGATGAGCTGACGCTTCACGCCATCCTCCTGAGGGATGCCTGGGTTGCCCCCGTCGGGCGGCAGCGGCAGACCCACACAAAGCGGGGGGAAAGGTGCCGCGGACCCCATCGAACGGGTGGGGGGATTCATAGTTACCGGTCTAGTGGTGTAGACCAGCTGCCTGGAGCTTGGCCTAGACCAATGGGCCTGTCAACGGCTGTTCGACCGATCTCGACCACCCGTTATCAAGCCGACACCGCACATCGTTCATCGCGTGATGAGGTATTCGTTCCGTAGCCATACATGCAACGATGTGAGCCGTTAACGATGTGGCGGGGTCGCTGGAGGCCTCGCGAGAAGCGGGAGAACAGGTCCGATGAGCAGCGACGGGGGATCCACCGCCCAGGTCAACGACCCCGAGGTGAACAACCTCCCGACGCAGGCCGGCACCGACCCGACCGCGCGCGTCCCCAAGTACTACGGCCTGAAGCGGCACCTGCTGCAGCTCACCGAGACCCAGCCCGCCGGCACCCCGGTGCCGCCCGAGCGCGCGCTGGCCGCCCAGTTCGACACCTCGCGCACCACCGTGCGCCAGGCCCTCCAGGAGCTGGTCGTCGAGGGCCGGCTGGAGCGCATCCAGGGCAAGGGCACCTTCGTCGCCAAGCCCAAGGTCGCCCAGGCCCTCCAGCTCACCTCCTACACCGAGGACATGCGGGCGCAGGGCCTGGAGCCCGCCTCCCGGCTGATCGAGATCGGCTACATCACCGCCGACGACCGGCTCGCCCCGCTGCTCGACATCAAGCCCGGCGGCCGGGTGCTGCGGATCGAGCGCCTGCGACTGGCCAACGGCGACCCGATGGCCATCGAGGTCGCCCACCTGTCCGCCAAGCGCTTCCCGGCCCTGCGCCGCAACCTGGCCAAGCACAACTCGCTGTACGCGGCGCTGCGCGAGGTGTACGGGGTCACCGTGGCCGAGGCCGAGGAGACCATCGAGACCACCCTGGCCAACCCCCGCGAGGCCGGCCTGCTCGGCTCCGACCTCGGTCTGCCGATGCTCCAGCTGTCCCGGCACTCCTTCGACGCCGAGGGCGATCCGGTCGAGTGGGTCCGCTCGATCTACCGCGGCGACCGCTACAAGTTCATCACCCGGCTGAAGCGTCCGGAGTAGCCGGAGCGTCCGGGCCGGCCGCGGCGCCCGGAACAGCCGCACTCCCCCGCCGCACCTCGGGCGCCGGCGCGCAAGACCCGCGCACCGGCGCCTTTCGCGTTCCGCACCCGCATGGACGGTGACAGCGTGCCCGCCCGCACCTTCCCCGGACCGCCTCGACCGCTCGCCCGCCGCCCGCGGCAGCGCGTTTCCGTCGCCCGGCGGTGAACTATCGGTCGGTTGCGTCCGACTGGCGGGAAGTTACGTCAATTCCGGTGACATGGATCACTCCATGCTCTAGATTGCGCAGCCGTACTGACCTGACTGCCGATCACCGATGGTGCTGCTCGGCGGGCCCGTGCGGCGCTCGGCGCCGACCGGGCTGCGGCGCCGACGGGGAACCCTCCGGAGCGGAGCCGAAGATGCCGTCTGATCCCCTCACCCTCGAAGATGTCATGCCCGAGCCAGCCGGGAGGCCCGTCCCGGCCGTGACGCCCGAGCGGGTGCTGGCCGGCCTCGCCCTGCTGGTGCCGATCGTCGCGATGCTCTGGGTGTCCTCGTACAACAAGAGCGAACCGGCGGTGGCCGGGGTGCCCTTCTTCTACTGGTACCAGCTGCTCTGGGTGCCGGTGTCGGCCGTGTTCACGGTCGCCGCCTACCTGCTGATCACCCGGGACGAGAAGGCCCGCAAGGCGGCCCGGACGGGCGGTGCGCGATGAAGGACGTCAACGTGCCGGCCCTCGTGGTCTTCGTGCTGTTCTTCGCCCTGGTCACCGTGATGGGCTTCCTCGCCTCGCGCTGGCGCCGCGCCGACAACGCCGCGCACCTGGACGAGTGGGGCCTGGGCGGGCGCAGCTTCGGGACCTGGGTGACCTGGTTCCTGCTCGGCGGCGACCTCTACACCGCGTACACCTTCGTCGCCGTCCCCGCGGCGGTGTACGCCACCGGCGCGGCGGGCTTCTTCGCGGTGCCGTACACGATCGTCGCCTACCCGCTGGTCTTCCTCTTCCTACCCCGGCTCTGGTCGGTCTCCCGGGTGCACGGCTACGTGACCCCGGCCGACTTCGTGCGCGGCCGGTACGGCTCGCGGCCGCTGTCGCTGGTCGTCGCGCTGACCGGGATCCTGGCCACCATGCCGTACATCGCCCTGCAACTCGTCGGCATCCAGGCCGTGCTGGACGTGCTGGGGGTCGGCGGCGGGGAGAACGCCAACTGGTTCGTCAAGGACCTGCCGCTGTTCATCGCCTTCGGCGTGCTGGCCGCCTACACCTACTCCTCCGGCCTGCGCGCCCCGGCGCTGATCGCCTTCGTCAAGGACGCCCTCGTCTACATCGTGATCATCGTCGCGGTGATCTACATCCCGATCCGGCTCGGCGGCTACGGGCACATCTTCGACGCCGCCGCGCACAAGTTCAGCGCGCCGGGCGCCAAGGGATCGCTGACCGTCCCGCACGGCAGCCAGTGGACGTACGCCACGCTGGCCCTCGGCTCGGCGATGGCGCTGTTCATGTACCCGCACTCGGTCACCGGCGTGCTGGCCTCCAAGTCCCGCAGCACCGTGCGCCGCAACATGGCGATCATGCCCGCGTACTCGCTGATGCTGGGCCTGCTGGCGCTGCTCGGGTTCATGGCGATCGCGGCGGGCGTGGGCAAGGGCGTCAAGGGCTACAACGCCCAGCTCTCGGTGCCGCAGCTGTTCGCGGACATGTTCCCGGACTGGTTCACCGGCGTGGCCTTCGCCGCGATCGGCATCGGCGCGCTGGTGCCGGCCGCCATCATGTCCATCGCGGCGGCCAACCTGTTCACCCGCAACGTCTACAAGGACTGGCTCAAGCCCTCCGCCACCCCCGCCGACGAGACCCGGATCGCCAAGCTGGTCTCGCTGCTGGTGAAGGTCGGCGCCCTGGCCTTCGTGCTCGGCATGGACAAGCAGGCCGCGATCAACCTCCAGCTGCTGGGCGGCCTGTGGATCCTGCAGACCTTCGTGGCGATCGTCGGCGGCCTGTTCACCCGCTGGTTCCACCACTGGGCGCTGTTCGCCGGCTGGGCGGCCGGCATGGTGTACGGCACCTGGAAGGCGTACGGGATCGCCAGCCCGGCCACCAAGCACTTCGGCGGCAGCGCGGCCGGGATCCCCGGCATCGGCGAGATCGGCTACATCGGCCTGACCGCCTTCGCGCTCAACCTGATCGTCGCGGTGGCGCTCACCCTGGTGCTGCGGGCGCTCAAGGCCCCGGAGCTCCCGGACGAGACCAGGCCGTCCGACTACAGCGCCGAAGCCGGTGACGAAGAGCTGAAGAACGCGCCGGAGCCTGTAGCGGCGCACTGATTCGCGCGGTACGCGCCCTGTGATCGCGCCGCCTTCTCCGTGAACACTGGAGAAGGCGGCGCGATCATATGTATGAACAGGCGTGCACGCCGGGCACCACCAGACCGGACCGGCATCCGGCCGGAACCTGATCGACCACGGGGAGCTCGCGGCCATGGCAGAACTCGGCACCACCCTCAACGGCCAGCACCAGTCCACCCAGAGCCAGCACCACCACGCCACCGCCCAGGGCCAGCACGGCGCCGCCCAGGGTCAGCGCGGTGCCGCCCACGGCCAGCACCCCGGCGGGCAGGAGCAGCACCCCGGCGGCCACGAACAGCACGGCAGCACCCACCGCCCGGCCGCCGCCGGCCGGCTGCCGTCCCTGCTGATCGCCACCCGGCACGGGGAGTCCACCGCCAACGTCGAGTTCCAGCTGGCCGAGGCCGCCGGAGCGCTCAGCGTCCCGATCAGCTGCCGCGACGCCGACATCCCGCTGTCGCTGCACGGCCGGCAGCAGGCCCAGGCGCTCGGCCACTGGTGGGCCGGCCTGCCCAGCGCGGACCGCCCGCGCAGCGTCTGGTGCTCCCCGTACGTGCGCACCGCCGAGACCGCCCGGATCGCGCTCGCCCAGGCCGCCGGGCTCGGCGCCGTCCCGGTCACTCTGGCCGTCCGGTACGACGAACGGCTGCGCGACCGGGAGCTCGGCATCCTGGAGATGCTGCCGAAGGCCGCGATCGAGGCCAAGCACCCGGAGGAGGCGGCCCGGCGGCGCAAGATGGGCGAGCTGTACTACCGCCCGCCGGGCGGCGAGTCCTGGGCCGACGTCGCGCTGCGGGTGCGCAGCCTGCTGCGGGACCTCTGCGAGGAGGAGGCCGGGCGGCCCGTCCTGCTGGTCGCGCACGACTGCACGGTGCTGATGCTCCGCTACGCGCTGGACCGGCTCACCGAGGAGCAGCTCACCGCGCTCGGACCGGTGCACAACTGCTCCACCAGCCTGTGGCGGGCCCAGGACGGGCGGCTGCGGCCGGACGGCTGGAACAGGGTCGGGCACCTGGTGCCCGGCGGGGACTGACGCCCCCTCGGCCCGCCCGGGAGTCCCCTCGGCCCGCCCGGGAGTCCCCTCGGCCCGCCCGGGGCTCCGGTCAGCCCGCCCGGGGCTCCGGCTCGGCGAAGCAGCGCCGGTAGGCCAGCGGCGTGGTGCCCAGCCGCCGGCCGAAGTGGTGCCGCAGGGCGGCCGCGTTGCCGAAGCCGCAGCGGGCGGCGATCGCGTCCACCGGCTCGGTGGTGGACTCCAGCAGCCGCTGGGCGAGCAGCACCCGCTGCCCGACCAGCCAGCGGTGCGGGGTGGTGCCGGTCTCCTGCTGGAAGCGGCGGGCAAAGGTGCGCGGCGACATGTGCGCCCGGGCGGCCAGCTGCTCGACGGTGGCCTCCTCCGCCAGGTGGTGGCGCATCCAGTCCAGCAGCGGGGCCAGCGAGGCGTCGGCGGCCTCGGGCAGCGGGCGGTTCACGAACTGGGCCTGCCCGCCCTCCCGGTGCGGGGCCACCACCATCCGGCGGGCGATCTCCCGGGCCACCTCGGCACCCTGCACCTTGCGCACCAGGTGCAGGCAGGCGTCGATGCCGGCCGCCGTCCCGGCGGAGGTGATCACCGGGTCGTCGTCCACGTACAGCACGTCCGGCTCGACCGTGGTCAGCGGGAAGCGCTCGGCCAGCGCCGCGCTGTGCCGCCAGTGCGTGGCGGCACGACGGCCGTCCAGCAGCCCGGCGGCGCCCAGCACGAAGGCGCCGCTGCAGATGGACAGCACCCGGCCGCCGCCCTCGACCACCCCGCGCAGCGCCGCCAGCAGCGGCTCCGGGTAGTCGCGGCGGATGCTCGCCGCGGTGACCACGGCGAGGTCCGCCCCGGCGAGGCGCTCCGGGCCGTACGGGACGTCCACCGCGAAGCCGGAGTGGGTGGCGTGCGGCCCCGGACGGGCCCCGGCGATCGCGAAGTCGTAGCCCGGCAGCCCGTCGGCGGTGCGGTCCAGGCCGAACACCTCGCAGGCCACGCCCAGTTCGAAGGGGTGGACCTCCTCCAGCACCACCGCGACCACGTTCTTCAGCATGCCCACCAGGATGCCCCCGGTGCCCGCCCCGGCGGAAGGAACGGAACGGCAGGAGGATGGCAGGATTTCGAGGTGATCGGTCGTTCCTGCCACTCGTGACCGCGGCGCCGCCCGGCCACAGTGGTGCCCATGGACAGCGACACCCTGATCGGCGCACTCGCCATGACCGCGGCCGTCGGCGGTTTCGGCCTGCTCGGCCTCCTGATCGGCCGCGAGACCTCCCGCGGCCCGGCGGCCGGCCGCGACAACTACCACCGCCCGGGCGGCTACCCGGCCGACCCGGCCCGGCCCGAGCGGCTGTACGGCACCGCCGGCCCGGTCCCGTCGACCGGTTCGACCCCGGAGGACCGCCCCGACCAGGGCTCCGGCACACTGGCCCGATGGACTTCCTCATCCGCCAGGCCCTCCCCGAGGACCTCACCGACGCCGGTCGGATCACCGTCGAGGCCTTCGTCGGCGACGGCTTCACCAACCCCACGAGCACCTACGTCGAGCTGCTGGGCGACGCCGGGCGACGGGCCCGGGAGGCCGAACTCCTGGTCGCCGTCGACGCGGCCGGAGCCGGGGTCCTCGGCTGCGTGACCTTCGCCGTCGGCGGCACCGAGTGGGCGGACATCGCCTCCCCCCGGGAGGGCGAGATACGGATGCTGGCCACCGCCGGCGCCGCCCGGGGCCGGGGCGTCGGCGAGGCCCTGGTCCGCGCCTCCGTCGCCCGCAGCCGCGACCTCGACCTGGCCGGTATGGCCTTCTCCACCCGCCCGGAGATGACCACCGCCCACCGCCTCTACGAGCGGGTCGGCTTCCGCCGCACCCCCGAGCGCGACTGGGCCCCGTACCCGGGGATGGACCTGATGGTCTACACGATGGCGTTCTAGCAAGGGGCCTGAGCCGGCGTCGGAGATCACCGGCCGCCCCCTACCGGTGACCGACAGACGATCAACAGGCGTCTTTTGATATAAACCACAGATCAAGACATGTCCCATGGACACGTCGCTCCAGTCGATCGACCCCGGGGGAACAGACCACATGGACGACGGGCCCGGACTCGGCGTGCCCGCGAGCGGGCCCACGCTCCAGGACATGCGCAGGAGCAGGGGCGTCGAAGCCCCCGCCACCAGCCGCTACGCGATCCCCGCACCGACCCCGGAGCCGCGCGGTCCGCTGCCGCCCTCCGTCCGGTTCAAAGCGGTCGACGGCCTGCGCGGCCTGGCCATCGCATCGGTGCTGCTGTACCACACCAACTGGTTCCAGAACGGCCTGTTCGGGGTGGACGTCTTCTTCGTCCTCTCCGGCTTCCTGGTCACCCTGGTGCTGGTCCGCGAACTGGACCGCACCGACGGCATCCGGCTCGGCGTCTTCTACCGCCGCCGGGCCAAGCGGCTACTGCCCGGCCTGTTCACCACGATCATCCTGGTGGTGGGACTGTCCGCCCTGGTCAGTCCGCTACGGGACGTCAGGGATCTTCGCCCGCAGGCGCTGGCCGCACTCGCCCAGATCGCCAACTGGGCCCAGCTGTCGCGCGGTGACGCCTACTGGCAGCACTTCGAATCGATCGACCCGCTCGCGGCCATGTGGTCGCTCAGCATCACCGAACAGTTCTACGCCCTCTGGCCGCTGCTGCTGCTCGTGGTCTTCGGGATCTGCCGCCGCTCCGTCCGCGCGACCGGCTTCGTCACCGCCGGACTGTTCGTCGCCGCCGCGCTGATCGCCCCGCTGATGTGGAACGGCCAGAACAGCGACCGCCTCTACCTCGGCACCGAGACCCGTGCGGTCGGCTTCGCGGCCGGCGCCACCGCCGCCTTCGGGGTCTACCTGTGGCTGCGTCGCAAGGTCCGTGCCGGCTCCTCCGGCGGCACCGGCGGGGCGCGCTCCCGCTCGCGCGTGCCGGCCGGCCCCGTCCTGCCCACCCTGATCGGCACCGCGGCCCTCGGCGGCCTCGTCTGGGCCAGCCTCTCCGTCGGGAACTACCACGAGCCCTGGCTCTACCAGGGCGGACTGGCCGTGGTCGCGGCCCTCGCCGCCGTCCTCACCGTCTCGCTCTGCCAGGAGCGGGGACCGCTGGTGTGGCTGATGTCGCTGCCCCCGCTGCGGCTCACCGGCACCATCTCCTACAGCCTCTACCTGCTCCACCTGCCGGTGTACTGGCTGCTCCAGCACTACCTCGACGACATCTCGCCGAAGCGACTGCTGCTCATCGGCGCACCGGTCTCCTGGGTCCTGGCCTGGCTGCTGCACACCGGCACGGAGAAGCTGCGGGTGCTGCGCTGGCGGGCCTTCCCGGCCGTCCCGCTGGTGGCGGTCACCGCCGCGGTGGCAACCACCGGCGCCTGGTACCTGCCCGTCTGGGTCACCCACGACATGAAGTCCGGGCCGAGCGCCAAACCGATGGTTCTGCTCCTCGGCGATTCCTTCTCCCAGGACCTCTCCACCGGCCTGTACCGGCACGGCGACCGCTACCGCGTCGTCGACGGCGGGATCAGCGGCTGCGGGGTGTTCGGCCCGGAGAAGGTGCGCACCACCTCCCAGGAGGAGTTCGAGACCAGCCAGGAGTGCCGCGACCGGGCCGCCGCCTGGGACCGGCAGCTCGGCAGCGGGCCGCAGGCCGTCGTGGTCCACCTCGGCTGGGACGCCGCCGAGCAGTACGTCGACGGCAGCTGGCTCAACCCCTGCGACGAGGACTACCGGACCATCTACGGCACCCGGCTCGCCCAGGCCGTGGACCAGATCCGCCGTCGCGCACAGGACGCCCAGGTGCTGCTGATGAACGAGCGGGTCGAGAACGGCGCCATCAACAAGACCTGGGGCACCTGCTACAACCAGCAGGTCGGCGACTTCGTGAAGGCCTCCGGCGGCGCCGTCCGGCTGCTCGACCTCAACACCTTCTACTGCCCGTACGAGACCTGCGCCTGGAAGGACAAGCAGGGCCACCTGGTCTCCCCGGCCAACGACGGGGTGCACCTCACCCCGGCCGGCATGCGGTTCGTCACCCCGTGGTTGGAGAAGGAGATCGCGGGCGCGCTGACCGGCGCGGCGCCGGGCCGGCCGGTCGCGGCACCGACCCCGACCCCGACGCCCACACCGACCCCCACCCCGACGCCCACGCCCACGCCCACGCCGACCGCGACCGGCAAACCGACGACCGGCCACGCCCCCGCGAAGTCCACCCGGACCCCGACCCCTAGGACGACCGGACCCCAGGGCGAGGGGAACTAGCGGCGGGGGCCGCGGGACGGCCGGGCCTCAGGAAGGCGGCAGTTCGTAGGACTGCGAGAAGCAGGTGCGGATCGCCTGCTCGGAAGCGGGACGCCCGGCGAAGTCCATCCGCGGGGTGTCCTGGTTGGTCGGCAGGGTCGGGTCGATGCCGAAGTAGAGCGACCAGAAGTACACCCCGCCCAACTTGCGCTCCTGCGCCACCTGGCAGACCGCGGTGAACCAGGCGGCCTGGACGGCCTCGTTCAGCTCGCGTTTGGTGTAGAAGTCGCCGGGCGTCTTGTAGGCGCCCTTCTGCGCCGGGATGCCCACCTCGGTGAGCTTGGTGGCCGGCTGGGGCCCCGCGCCCCGCTTGTCGAGCCAGCTGTGCCAGCTGGTCACCAGGTCGGCCACCGGGGCGTCGTCGCCCGCCGACTTGGCGGGGAAGTAGGCGTCCACGCCGGTCCCGTCGGTCGGCAGCGGGAGCGCCCCCTTGGACCAGTTGTCCCAGTTGGCGTCGTACACGATCTGGCCCCGGAAGGTCCTCCGGGCCTGCTCGATCAGTCCCGTCCAGTGCGGGTCGCTCTCCAACGAGTTGAACTCGGTCCCGACGGTGAACTCGGTCGCGGAGTGCTCCTGGGCGGTCTTCAGATAGGGCGTCAGGAACGCGGCATAGCTGGCGAACCAGGCGTCCTTGTCGCTGGGCGCGATATTGCCGCGCCACACGCCGGTGGCGGAGTAGTTGAACACCTCCTCGTCCATGATCGGCCGCACGGTGGTGCGCAGACCGGCCCGGTGGGCGGCGTCCAGCAGCAGGGCCAGCCGCTCCGGGGTCGGGGTGGTCGGGCGGGCGGCGACGCCGTTCGACTTGGGTCCCGTCGTGTAGTACGGGAACGTCACCGAAAGGGAGTTGGCGTTCAGCCCGACCACGTACTCGACGATGCGGTCGACCTTGCCCTGGACGAAGCTGTCCGGGTCCGCCGGGTCGTCCAGCCAGTACACCTGCACGCCCCACTCGGGGCTGCCCTTGGTCCACGGGCGGGCCACCTTGGGGCCGGTGTCCTCCACCGGCGGCGCGTCCTTGCCGAAGCCCCAGACCCGGCCCTGCTCGGTCGGCGCGCCGGCCCAGTGCACCGTGGTCGGGCGCTGGTGGTCGAACTTGACCGGGTGGTCCCCCCAGACCACCGGGATGCCGACGGTGAGGGCGACCACCACGGTCGGGAGGATGAAGATGACGGGGCGCTTCACGGTTGTGACCTCCGATCACGCCGGCTTGGCGATGACGACGAACTTGTTCTCCTCGCGCTTCAGGAACTTGATCAGTCCCCTCAGCCCGCCCCAGCCCTCCAGGAAGGAGAACAGCGGAATGGCCGCCACCACCACGATCGGCTCCCACCACTTGCGCCGGTGGTTGGCCGACGCCACCACGTTCAGCCGCAGGCCCTCCCAGTACGTCCAGATGACGTAGGCGAAGTTGATCGACCAGACCAGCACCACGGACTGGGTGACCGGCGAGGTGTTCCAGGTACCGGTGAACCACGCCACCAGCAGCACCAGGCCGACGTGCTGCAGCGGGCCGAGCACCCAGCTGACCATGCCCATCCCGATGAACAACCGGTACCGCAGCGGGATCGTCTTGTTGAAGCAGAGCGCGACCAGGCCCCAGGCCCAACGCTCGCGCTGCTTGAGGAAGTCATTGATGCCGGCCGGCGAGGCGCCGTAGCAGCGGCCGTTGAACCAGTCACTACGGCCGGGGTAGCGCTGGCAGAAGTTGAGCGCCATCTGGGCGTCCTCGACGATGGTCTTCGGTCCGAAGTCCCAGCCGATGGTGGCCTCCACCGAGGAGCGCACGATCAGCAGCTCTCCGTGCACGCCCGCGATCGGGGTGCCGGTGCCGGTCATCGCCCGGAAGCGGGCGATGTCGTCGGCCGGGCGGATCGCGTCGGCGAGCCAGGTGAAGGTGGAGACGGCGTTCTCACGCGGGTACGTCAGGATGCCCTGCGCCATGTGCTTGGCGTCGTCCCCGGCCCGGCGCTGCCGGTTGACGAACTGGGCGACGGCGGCGGCGGTGTCCGGGCCGACGCCGGTGTCGTCGTCCATGTGCAGCACCCAGACGTCGTCCTCCGCCTCGCCCTCCTCGATCCGCAGCTCGTGCGAGTAGTGGTTGGCGCGGGCCTTGAACTTGGTGCCGTTGGGCGTCTCGTACGCCTTCGGTACGGTCACCACGCGGATCAGCGGGTGACGCTCGGCCAGCTCGTCGATCTTCTCCCCGGCGGCGCAGCCCTCCTCGGTGAGGATGTCCACCCGCATCCACGGAAAGTACGGAGGAAGGTGCTCGACGTACGAGAGCACCGAGCGTTCCAGCGCCGGGTAGGTGTCGTGGCGGCCGATCGTCGGCACCAGCACGATCAGGAAGTCGTCCTCGACGGGCACGGCCGGGGTCATCCGGCTGACCTGGCGCAGCCGGCGGCGGACCATCAGCACGCCCTGGAAGCCGATCAGCACGCCGAAGACCGGCATGCCCCACAGGATGGTGATGGCCCAGCCGAGCGGGGTGGGATTGGGCACGTACGCCCACACCGAGAACGCGAAGATGATCACGAAGGAGATGTAGAACGGGGTCACCCGGGGCTTCCACGACATCTGTCGCTCGGCGAGCCGGGCGGCCTCGCGGGACGTGGTCAGCACCGCCCGCTCGGTGGTTGTCGATGACATGGCGAAAGCAGTTCCTCGTCTGGTGTCGTCTCGGCCCCGGGCGGGGCAAGGATCTTCGTGAGCGGTCAGCCCCGGGCGGTCACCCCTGGGGCGGCCTGTCCGCCGGCGGCGGCACGACGGGACCGGGCGGCACCGGGCCGGGGGCCACCGGTCCGGGGACCGGCGCGCCGGGCTGCGGCAGGACGGCGGGCCACGGCTGGGGCGGTTGCTGCTGATACGGCATCGGCGCCGGCGGCGGGCCCGGCACGGGCTGCCCCCAACCGGGCTGGGTCTGCTGCTGCCCGGGCAGGGGCTGCGGCCAGGCCGCCTGCGGGTACGGCTGGGGCTGGAGCGGCGGCTGGGGCTGGAGCGGCGGCTGCCCCCAGGCGGCAGGCTGGGGCTGGAACGCTTGCAGGACCGGGGCCTGAGCCGCAGCCGCGCCCGGCTGCTCCCGCCACACCGACCGGGCCAGCAGCGCGATCAGCACCGCGGTGACGACCACCCCGAGCCCAAAGGTCGTGAGCTTGAGCCAGCCCTCGGTGGTGCCGGTGAACCACTTCCGTTGCGGCTCGTCCAGGAGCGCGCCGGTCAGGCTGCGCACCCGGTTGTACCCCTCGACCAGCGCGACGCCGGCCGCCACCCCGAGCGCCCAGCCGCGCCCGCGCAGCAGGAGGGCGCCCGAGACCAGGTACAGCAGGCCGTAGTTGAGGCTTCCGGTCTCGGCGGCCACCGAGGAGCCGCCGTAGTAGAAGACGCCCTTGAGGTAGGTGGCGACGCCGACCTGACCGAAGCAGTTGTACCCGGCCCAGCCGAGCAGCACCACGCCCCAGCCGGCGGCCACCGCGCCGGCCGCGCGCATCGGACCCGTGCGTGTCATCCCGTATCCCCCGCCCCTCCGGGCCCGTCCCCGGCCGTTCACCCGCCCTCGGCTTCGCCGCCACAGGATGCCACACGGCGCAACGGAGCCGGAATTCCCCCCGTTCGGCGGGGCCGCCGGGTGCGGCCCACCTCACAGTGCAGGCTCCGCGCCGGAGATGGCGCCGGCTCAGCGCACGTGCAGACCGCCCCAGTCGACGTTCGCGCCGAACGAACCGGAACCGCCGGTGAGCGCCAGCGGACTGCGGTAGGTGGCGGTGACGTCGGCGGCCGAGTTGCGCGGCTGGTCCGGGGTCAGGTTGTTCGCGGTGAGCGACTGCCCCCAGACCGTCCAGATCGTCCAGGGCGTGCGCCGCAGGGTCTCCGGCTGGCGGGAGTTGACCGGGACGGCGAAGGACTCGGCCAGCATCCGAGGCTTACCGTAGGCGGACAGCCCGTCGTAGTACCGCTTGGTCCACACCTCGCCGGTGCCGATCGGGTGCGCCGGGCTGCCGCTGTAGTCGTCCACGCCGACCACGTCGACGAACTGAGCGCCCGGGTAGTAGTCCCAGGGGTCCACGCCCGGGGCGCCGTCCCAGGACACCGGCGTCCAGACGAACAGCAGGTTGTGCAGGCCGCGGGTCTCCACCAGGTACTTGTAGGTGATCTTCCACAGTGCCTGGTAGTCGGCCGGCTTCTGGCCCGCCCACCAGAACCGGCGGGAGCAGTCCAGCACGTTCATCTCGTGGTACGGGCGCAGCAGCACCGGCACGTCGCGGGCGGCCAGGTACTCCAGGTGGTCGGCCAGGTAGGACAGGTCGGTGATCAGCGCGCGGTACTCGGGGGTGTCGTGCGCCCCGTCCACCACCCGGCCGAACCAGTCGGGGTCCTTGGCCGCCGGCGACTTCGAACAGAGCACCCGGTCGAAGGACTTGACGTCCGATCCGGGATAGGGCTGGTGGAAGGACATCCCGACGATCCCGGCCGGTCCGCCGCCGTTGTCGGGCAGTTCGGTGCTGCTGCCGTCGCAGTTCTGCTGCACGCCCACAGCGCCGTAGCCGCCGTCCTCGGCGCGCGGGTGGCCGTCCCAGACGGCGGCGAGCAGGTCGACGGCGTCGTCGGTGTACTGCCAGCCGGCCCGGCAGGTGGGCCAGCGGCCGGCCGAGTAGGAGCGCGGATTGCCGACGCCCCAGCCGGTCTGGCCGTAGCCGGGGCCGAGGTCGGTCTCCACGAAGCCGGGCAGCTTGCCGGTGATGTCGGCGGCCTTCTTGTAGTAGTAGCCGACCTGTTTGGTGCCGCGGTAGTCCCCGTACTCGGGGTTGTTGCGCTCGTTGTGCGCCTCGACGTGCTGTCCGATCACCGTGCCGCCGCTCTGCCCGGTGCGGGCCTGGGCCTCCAGATCGGCGAGGAATTGCTGGACGGCGCGGGCGTTCGGCGAGGCCTGCGGGTCCCTGGCGAGCAGGTCCCGGCCCACCTCCGGCGGCAGGGTACGCCCGGGCAGGCCGACCGAGACCGGCACCCGTGGCGGCTGTTCGCCTTCGGCCCTGCCGTCGTGGTCCAGCAGGACGACCGCTCCCGCGGCGACGACGATCCCGGCCGCGGCCAGGACGGCGGGCTTGCCGCGCAGGGCTCTGGGCAGGGCCACGGACCGCTCCTCCGGTTGCTCGCCGGCGCCGCCCCCCACGGACGCAACCGGAACACACATGCGAAATGACTGTTCCGAGAGCCTGCCACACTCCCCCGGCCCCCGCGAACGACCCGCCGGGACCGGGGTGTCACGGCGGGTCAGCCCGCCGGGGTCCCCTGAACGCCGGGCGCGGCCGAGGAGGCGGCCTTGGCGCGCTTGAGCAGTTGGCCCTTCACGTGCTCGGCGAACCCGGCAGCCGCCGCGGTCGCCGTGGCGTCCGGAGCGTTGCCGCCCTTCGCCGAGCCCTCGACCGTGAAGTAGTCGTACCGGCCCAGGCTGTTGTGGGTACCGGTGCAGCCCGGACCGGCGCAGAACGCCGGCGAACCGGGGGCGGGCGCGCCCTTGAGCTGACCGGCGAAGTTCTTCAGCGCGGTGTCGGCCTGGAGCTTGTGCTCGAAGACCGCCACCCCGACGGTGACCGCGCTGTCCCCGGAGATGTACGTCGCCCGGAGGACCTGCTGGCACCCCTGGTCGCCGAGCACCTTGCCCAGCCCGCCGGTCGTGGAGTTCCCATCCCAGCAGGGCGAGTCCAGCGACACGACGGTGCGGTTCCAGGTGGCACCGTTGATCGTCACCTGGAGCGCGGAGAACAGCGCTCCCGCGTCCTGCGGCGCCGGGTCGGTGGTGGCCTCCCAGATCGGCTTCGACGGGTCGTCCGGCTGACCGCCCGGCGTGCCGGAGGCACTCGGGACGGAGGCCGGTTGGGTGGTCCTGCCGGCCGTCGGGGAACCGTCGTCCTTCTTGCCCTTGAAGAGCAGCACGCCGCCCGCGACCAGACCGCCCACCACGGCGACCGCGGCCACCACGCCGATGACCTTCATCCGGCGGCGGCGCTTGCCATCGGCCGCGTTGCGGTCCGCCAAGGCATCCCAGTCCGGCTCGACCCGCTGCGGCGGGACCGGCTGCGGGGGCTGCTGCTGCTGGAGGTGCCACTGCGGCTGCGGTGGTGGCGCGACCGGCTGCGGCACCGGCGGGACGGGCTGCGCGACCGGCTGCGGCACCGGCGGGACGGGCTGCGCGACCGGCTGCGGCACCGGCGGGATGGGCTGCGCGACCGGCTGCACCGACGGCACGACCGGCCCGTACGAGGCGGGCGGCGGCCCGAAACCACCACTCGGCGGCGGTACCGGACCAGGTACCACCGGCTGCTGACTCTGTGCGCCCCCCGGCCCGGCGGGAGGCGTTCCCTGCGGCCCCTGCCCAGGTGCGCCAGTTCCGTCGCTCATGCGCCCAGATCGTAGGGCATCCTCATGACCGCCGATCCTCCCGGTGACCATTCCGTATCGAAACCAGGACGCCCCCGGCCCGGTTCCGGGGGCTCCGGCGAACACCGCCCGCCACGTTTCTGGTACCACCGGTCATCGCTCCGACACGCGGCGCCGTACTACATCTGGGGTCGCTTCAGAGAGACACCACTACATGTATGCTCGCTTCTGCTGTCGATGCAGGGGAACCCGGTGCGAATCCGGGACTGCCCCGCAGCGGTGAGCGGGCGGCTCCAGCAGCCGCGCCCCGCGAGTCCGAGTACCTGCCGACGGCGTGCGCCACGGCCCTCCCGCAGAGGCCGCGCCGGCACCAGCAGTACCCCTCCGGGCCTCGCGGGCGGGCCGGGGAGTCACCTCGCGCGACGCTTTTTTGCGTTCGCGCCGTGCTCCCCTGCCCAGATCGGCCCGGTGGCCCCCCGATCACCGCCGCCGATCGCCGCCAGGAGAGAGCGCCTTGACCACCGCTGCCTCAGCCACCCTGCCCGCCCAGGGCTCCGGTACCGCCTTCACCGACCCGACGGTCTCCGACCCCGGGGGCGCGCTGCTGCGGCTGCTCACCGACCGCAGCACCGACCTCACCGAGGTCGACCCCGGCCATGTCGCCGCCGCCGCGCTGCGCGGCCGCCACGCCGGCTCGGACTTCGCCGAGCTGCGCGGGCTGGCCGTGGACGCCGCCGCGTCGATGATCGCCGAGGACCCCCAGTACTCGAAGCTCGCCGCCCGCCTGCTCGCCCTGGAGATCGTCGACGAGGCGAACAGCCAGGGCTCGGTGTCCTTCTCCGCCTCGATCGCCGTCGGCCACGCCGAGGGCCTGATCGGCGACACCACCGCCGCCTTCGTCACCAAGCACGCGGCCGCGCTGGACGCGCTCGTCGACACCAAGGGCGACGACCGCTTCGAGTACTTCGGCCTGCGCACGGTGCAGTCCCGCTACCTGCTGCGCCACCCGATCACCCGCAAGGTGATCGAGACCCCGCAGCACTTCCTGCTCCGCGTCGCCTGTGGCCTGGCGGTCGGCGACAGCGAGCAGTCCGTGCGCGAGGTGGCCGAGCTGTACGGCCTGATGAGCCGCCTGGAGTACCTGACCTCCTCGCCGACGCTCTTCAACTCCGGCACCCGCCACCCACAGATGTCGAGCTGCTACCTGCTCGACTCGCCGCTGGACAACCTGGACTCGATCTACAACCGCTACGCGCAGATCGCCCGCCTGTCCAAGCACGCCGGCGGCATCGGCCTGTCGTACTCGCGCATCCGCTCGCGCGGCAGCCTGATCCGCGGCACCAACGGCAAGTCCAACGGCATCGTGCCGTTCCTGCGCACCCTCGACTCCTCGGTCGCCGCCGTCAACCAGGGCGGCCGCCGCAAGGGCGCGGCCTGCGTCTACCTGGAGACCTGGCACGCCGACATCGAGGAGTTCCTGGAGCTCCGCGACAACACCGGCGAAGAGGCCCGCCGCACCCACAACCTCAACCTGGCGCACTGGATCCCGGACGAGTTCATGCGCCGGGTCAACGCCAACCAGGACTGGTCGCTGTTCTCCCCGGCCGACGTGCCGGAGCTGGTCGACCTGTGGGGCGAGGAGTTCGACGAGGCCTACCGCAAGGCCGAGCTGGCCGGCAAGGCCGTGCGCACCATCCCGGCGCAGACCCTGTACGCCCGCATGATGCGCACCCTGGCGCAGACCGGCAACGGCTGGATGACCTTCAAGGACGCCTCCAACCGCGCCGCCAACCAGACCGCGCTGCCGGGCCGCACGGTGCACTCCTCCAACCTGTGCACCGAGATCCTGGAGGTCACGGACGACTCCGAGACCGCCGTCTGCAACCTGGGCTCGGTCAACCTGGGCGCCCACGTGGCCCCCGGTGCCACGGCCGACGACCTGATCGGCGCCATGGACTGGGAGCGCCTCGACGCCACCGTCCGCACGGCCGTGACGTTCCTCGACCGCGTGGTGGACATCAACTTCTACCCGACCACCGAGGCCGGCACCTCCAACTCCCGCTGGCGGCCGGTCGGCCTCGGCGTGATGGGCCTCCAGGACGTCTTCTTCAAGCTGCGGATCGACTTCGACTCCGCCGAGGCCGCCCGCCTGTCCACGCTGATCGCCGAGCGCATCATGCTCACCGCGTACGAGCGCTCCGCCGACCTGGCCGAGCAGCTCGGCCGCCACGAGGCGTACGGCGAGACCCGCGCCGCCCGCGGCGAGCTGCACATCGACCACTTCCCGACGGCCGCCCCGCAGTGGGCCGACCGCTGGACGGCGCTGCGCGCCCGGATCGCCGAGACCGGCCTGCGCAACTCGCTGCTGCTGGCCATCGCGCCGACCGCGACCATCGCGTCCATCGCCGGCGTGTACGAGTGCATCGAGCCGCAGGTGTCCAACCTGTTCAAGCGCGAGACGCTGTCCGGCGAGTTCCTCCAGGTCAACCCGTACCTGGTGCGCGAGCTCAAGGAGCTCGGCGTCTGGGACCAGCAGACCCGCGACGCCCTGCGCGACGCCAACGGTTCCGTCCAGGAGCTGAACTGGCTGCCCGCCGAGGTGCGTTCGCTGTACCGGACGGCCTGGGAGCTGCCGCAGCGCGCGCTGATCGACCTGGCCGCGGCTCGCATGCCGTACCTGGACCAGAGCCAGTCCCTGAACCTGTTCATGGCGGCGCCGACCATCGGCAAGCTCAGCTCGATGTACGCCTACGCGTGGAAGGTCGGTCTGAAGACCACCTACTACCTGCGTTCGCGCCCGGCCACCCGCATCGCCCAGGCCGCGTCCGGTGCCGCCCGTGCCGCCGCGCCCGCGCCCGTGCCCGTGAACACCCCGACCCTCACCCCGGAGCAGGAAGCCGCCCTCGCCTGCTCCCTGGAGAACCCCGAGTCCTGCGAGGCCTGCCAGTAATGTCCCAGTCCGAAGACCGCAAGATGCTGCTCGACCCCGGCTTCGAGCTGACCCTGCGCCCGATGCGCTACCCGTCGTTCTACGACCGGTACCGGGACGCGATCAAGAACACCTGGACCGTCGAGGAGGTGGACCTGCACTCCGACGTCGCCGACCTGGCGAAGCTCAGCGAGGGCGAGCGCCACCTGATCGGCCGGCTGGTCGCGTTCTTCGCGACGGGCGACTCGATCGTCTCCAACAACGTGGTGCTGAGCCTCTACAAGCACATCAACTCGCCCGAGGCGCGGCTGTACCTCTCGCGGCAGCTGTTCGAAGAGGCCGTGCACGTCCAGTTCTACCTGACGCTGCTCGACACCTACCTGCCCGACCCGGAGGACCGCAACGCGGCCTTCGCCGCGGTGGAGAACATCCCCTCCATCCGCCAGAAGGCGCAGTTCTGCTTCAAGTACATGAACGCGGTCGACCACATCGACTCGCTGCAGACCAAGGAGGACAGGCGGGCGTTCCTGCTCAACCTGATCTGCTTCGCGGCGTGCGTCGAGGGCCTGTTCTTCTACGGCGCGTTCGCCTACGTGTACTGGTTCCGGAGCCGGGGCCTGCTGCACGGCCTGGCCACGGGCACGAACTGGGTGTTCCGCGACGAGTCCATGCACATGGACTTCGCGATGTCGGTGGTGGACACCGTCCGCGAGGAGGAGCCCGACCTCTTCGACGACGAGATGGCCAAGCAGGTCACGGAGATGCTGGAGGAGGCCGTCGAGGCCGAGCTCCAGTTCGCCCAGGACCTGTGCGGTGACGGCCTGCCCGGCATGAACACCGCCTCGATGCGCGAGTACCTGGAGGCCGTGGCGGACCAGCGCCTGGCCCGCCTGGGCCTGCCGATCCGGTACGGGTCCACGAACCCGTTCGGCTTCATGGAGCTCCAGAACGTCCAGGAGCTGACCAACTTCTTCGAGCGCCGCGTGTCGGCGTACCAGGTCGCCGTCGAGGGCACCGTCGCCTTCGACGACGACTTCTAGGAGGAACAAAACGAACGACAGAGGTGCCCCGCACGGCCACAGCCCGTGCGGGGCACCTCTGTCATGTCAGTCGGTCGAAAACTCCCCGGACTTGATCCCGGCGAGGAAGGAGACCCAAGCATCTGCCGGAAAAAGAAGCCCCGGCCCGCCCAGGTCCTTCGAGTCGCGGACCGCCATACCACGCAGCCCCAGCTTCAGGGCTTCTACACACTCGTTCGCCTGAGCGCTGTAGCTGCTCTTGTACCAACCCCGAGCGCCGTCCTCAGTCACAGTCATGCGCTCACGCCTCTTGTCTGGTCTCGTCGTCACGTCTCCGCCGCAATGGCCGCGATCATATCCAGCGATTTCACGGGGTCCAGGGCAGCCGACCGCAAGTACTCGAAGACCAGCCCATAGCCGTCCAGCTCTCCTTGCTGCTCCAAGTAGTGGCTGCTCGTCAACGTTTCCAGAAACACTGCCCCTGGAGTAGGCGAGTCGGAGAAGCCGTACATCACGAACGCACCGCATGCTCCGGCGGTTGCGCCGACATCCAGTGTCACCACTTGCAGGGTCACGTTGGGGAGATTCGCCATCTCCATCAGGTGCCGCAGCTGCTCCCTGTGGACCTCCACCCCTCCCACGGGACACCTGAGCGCAGGCTCCCAGATGATCGCCCAGAAGCGGGCCGGGTCCGGCTTCGCGAGAACTTCCTTCCGCTCCATCCGGATCTCGACCAACTGGTCAACCCGTTCCGGACGCACGGCGGCAGGATTGGCTTCAAGCAAGGCCCGGGCATAGCGCCTCGTTTGCAGCAAGCCCGGCACGACCATGGTCTGCCACATCCGGATGTATCGAGCGTCGTCTTCGAGCCCGAGAACGTCGACGTAGGCCGAGGGGATCGTGTCGCCGTAGTCGTGCCACCAGCCGCGCTTCTTGCTCTCCCTCGACAATGCCTCAAGACCATCGCGTTGCGCCCCGGCCACCCCGTACAGATCGAGCAGGATCCCGAGGTCCAACCGCCGAACGCCCGACGCCCCGGTCTCTATGCGGCTGATCTTTGCGCGCGAACAGGCAAGCGCCTGCGCCGCGTCTTCGGTCCCCTTGCCCGCAGCCTCGCGGAGACGGCGAAGTTCCGAGCCAAGTCGGCGAGCACGCACGGTCGGCCTCAGCTCATCAGCCATGTCCAAGTCCTCTCGCTGGCGGCCTCCAGTCTGCCTTGTGACGATTCGTCAATCCAACGAGCCGATATCTGCATCGTTGCATTCGTTTCGCTTGCGGTCTGCATCAACACAGGTGCATGCTACCTGGAGTAGTGAGTCGCGCCACACAGAGTCATCGCGGCAGGGCTCATCACCCGGGCATCCCCATGCCCTCTTCAGCCGCTTTCACCTGCACACTCCATAGGTGGCCCCGCCATGCCTGAAGACCTCTCCCCCTCCCCCATCCCCGCCGAGCGGACCTGCTGGTTGCCCCGGCACCGCAAGGCCCCCCGCGCCGCCCGCTGGGAGCTCCACGACTTCCTCCTCCCCCACCCCTCCGGCGAACTCCTCGTCTTCACCGGGGAGTTGCTGGTCAGCGAGCTGGTCACCAACGCCGTCCAGCACGCCCGCGCCCCGCGTGACCGGCTGATCTTCATCCGTTTCCAGCTCTCCCCGGACGACACCCTCCGCATCGAGGTGCACGACGCCGACAGCGAGAAGCCCTCCCTCCGGCCCGCCTCCACCTCCGCCGAGACCGGCCGGGGCCTGCGGCTCGTCCAGCAGCTGGCCACCCAATGGGGCTGCTGCCCGCGCGAGGGCGGCGTCGGGAAGTTCGTCTGGTGCCACATCTCCCCCGAGGTGAACGCCGCGTGAGCGCCGTCCGGGCCGGGATCGCCGGCATCATGCTCCCCGCCGACTTCCCCAGCCTCGACCACGCCCTCCCCGTCCTCTGGGAGCACGTCCGCGAGCTCCCCATCCGGGAGGCCCACCGCGACTTCATCCGGATCTGCATCGGGCCGGGCGGCGGCCAGGGCATCGCCAACTGCCTCTCCCGCAACGACATCTGGAGCGTCACCCTCTATGTCGGCGAGATGGCCGACTGGACCTCCCACCTGATCACCGTCACCGCCCACCAGCCCTGAACTCCCCCGTCCCCGCCCGGCGTTCACGCCGGGCGGGGACGGCCCGACCTCATCGCGGCTGTTCGCCCCCGCCGTGACCACGCAGGGCGCCCACCGTCACGCGGCATCACCGCCCCCCGGCCCGCCGCCCACCGGTGAGTTCGGCGTCGGCGGCGGCGAGGATCCGGCCGAAGGTGTGGGCGATGACCGGCTTCGCCAGGGCCCGGGTGAGGGCCGCGCCGAAGGGCAGGCGGACCTGGAAGGTGGTCGTCCACGCGACCTCCGTCCCGCCGGCGACCTCGGTGAAGGTCATCCGGCCGAGTTCGCGCCGGGACGGCGGCAGGCTGCGCTCGACCGTGTAGTCGAAGCCGTACGGCGGGTTGTACGCGGTGACCCGCTCGCGGAACCAGCCGATCGTCCAGGTGTGCAGCCGTACCGCCCCCACGCCGTACGGCGCACCGGCGCCCGGTCGGGCCAGTCGGGCCTGGAGGATGAGCGGGGAGCGGGTGTAGTTGGTGGTGGTGGCGCACCAGTCGAACACGTCCTCGATCGGTGCGGCGATGACGCGTCGGACGGTCAGGGTCTCCATGGTCATGTCCCCTCTCTCGGTCGGCGGCGCGGACTGCGGCCACCGCACCCGACAGGAAGACCGGATGCCCGCCGGGAACGTGACACCGGGACCGGTTCCCCACCCCGGGGCGTGGCGCCCCCTGCGCGGCCCGCCGTCTCCGATCGCCGAAATCTATCGGACCTGCTACGGTCGTAATCATGACGAAAGAAACCGGCGCCCAGTCCGCCGCGACCGAGCTCCGGATGCCCCTCGACACCAAGGTGGTCGTCTGGGTCTTCTGCGGCGCGGTCGGCGCCGGCCTCGGCTTCGCCGTCCCGTGGCTCCTCCGGTTCGCCGCCGAGCATCCGATCCCCTACGCAGACACCGTGCGGTTCCTGGGCTCGTTCTCCTCCCCGGCCATGGTGATCGGACGACCAGTGGCGCTCGCCGCCGTCGGCCTCGTGATCGGGATGTTCGTCACCTACCACGCCGCCGTGCTGCGCATCTCGGACGAGAGCATCACCATCGTCGAGGGCGACGACAGCCGGGTGATCACCCGCGACCAGGTCGGCGGCGTCTTCCGTCACGGCGGCAAGGTGCGGATCGAGTCACCGGTCGGTCGTGTCCTCTTCGACGACGACGTCGAGGGCGGGAGGGCGGCCATCGCCTCGGCCTTCCGCCGCCACGGCTATCCCTGGGAGGGCGCCTGAGGTCCGGTGTGGCAGATTGACCGGACGGCCCCGCCCCGGGCCCCGTGATCGAGAACCGAGGTCTCCCGTGTCCGCAGACAACGCCGCGCCGTACCGACCCGCGCCGCGCACGGTCGTCGAGGCCTGTTTCGATCCGCAGGGCACGGCCGCGCTCGACTACGTCTACGACGTCGCCGCGGCGGTCGGCCTGTCGGACCAGCCGGTGCGGCTGGCCGTCCGCCGGCTGGAGGCGGCGGGCGTCCTGCGGCAGGAGGGGCGGGGCCGCAAGGGCCGGCTCGTGCTGACCGACGCGGGCAGGCTCCGCTCGGACATGGACGTCCGGTTCGTCGCGCTGGCCTACGCGCAGGACGCCGGCCACGCCCCTTGGGACGGGCTCTGGCGCCTCTACACCTTCTCCGTCCCCGAGCGGCACCGGTCGGAGCGCGACGCCCTGCGTGCCGCGCTGACCCGGCTCGGTGCCGTGCCGCTCGCGCCCGGCGCCTATGCGAGCCCGCACGACCTCCTCGACGAACTCACCGACGAGGCCTCGGCGGCGACGGTCGGCGCCTACCTGATCACGGCGGAGGCCACCCGCCTGACCGGTCCCGGCTTCACCGATCCCGCCTCCACCGCGGAGCACCTGTGGCCCTCGGCCGAGACGGTCGAGGCCTACCGGCCTCTCGCCGACGCGCTCGCCGCGGAACCCCTCGGCCCCGACCGCGGGTCCGTCGAACTCGTCGCCGTCGCGCTGCGGCTGGCCGAGGCCTTCACCCACGCCCTGGAGCGCGACCCGCTCCTCCCTCCGGAGCTGAGGCCCGCCCCCTGGCTCCCGTCCCGGATCCGGCGCGACTTCCACGAGGCCTGGGCCACGATCCGCGGCCGTACTCCCGACCTCTCGCTCTTCCGCGCCTTCGACACCGGGCCGGCGGCCGCCCACCGGGCCTGAACTCCGTCCCGGGACAAACCCTGCTCGCCCGATATTCACTCGGACGGACGCGATTTCGAATTCCCGGATCGCCCATATGTTCTAGGCCTGATATATCGATTATATGCTCGAAGAATACGACAAGGTATTGGTGTCGGGCGGATTGGGTTTCGTCGGAAGGCACCTGACCAGCGCTCTTCTCTTCCTGGGGAAAGAGGTGTCGATCATCGACAACGCCCGGACGGCCACGAGCATCTCGGCGCCGTCCGGGACCACCCTGCACCTGCTGGACATCCGCGAGGTCGACGCCGTCGCCGAGGCCGTGGACGACGCTGACCTGGTCTTCCACGTCGCCGCGAACGCGAACGGCACGTTGTCGGTGACGCAGCCGCGCCTCGACTTCGAGATCAACGCACTCGGCACGCTGATCTTCGCCGAGGCCCTCCTCAAGGCGCCCGTCCGCCGGGTCGTCTACGTCTCGTCCGCGTCCGTCTACGGAACGCCCCGGAAATTCCCCATGGACGAGGACCACCCGACCCGCCCCTTCGTGCCGTACGGCGCGTCCAAACTCAGCGGCGAGATCACCTGCCTGGCACTCCACCGCGCCTGCGGCCTCCCGGTGGTGGTCGGCCGCCCCTTCTGCGTCTACGGACCGGGGGAGAACCCGCACGAGGCGATGGTCGAGGTCGGCCGCTTCCTGCGCTGGCACCTCAACCACCGACCCATCCAGATCGTGGGCGACATCGACCGGAAGACCCGCGACTTCGTCCATGTCACCGACCTGGTCCAGGGGTTGCTGACGATCGCCGACCGGGCCGACCTGGGCGAGGTGTTCAACATCGGCTCCGGCACGGAGGTGTCGATGCGCCGGCTCGTCGACACGATCGGGGAGGCCACCGGCAAGACTCCCGAGGTCAGCGTGATCCCGGAGATCGAGGACGACACCTACCGGCTGGTCGGCGACATCTCCAAGCTCCAGGGCCTGGGATACCGGCCGTCGGTCTCGCTGGTTGAGGGGGTGCGCGACCTGGCCGACCACCTCGGCGCGAATCCGGAGCTCCCCGGCAGCCCGACCATCTTCTCCCGCGGCCAGCACGGCGAATCCTGATCCGCCGCCCGCACGGGACCCCCTGTACGGGACCCACCACCCCGCCCCGGACGTCGTCGGCGTCCGGGGCGGCAGACCGGCCACCCGTGCTCAGCCCTTGACCGATCCCGCGGTCAGCCCCTGGGCCAGGTAGCGCTGGAGGAACTGGTAGACCACGATCACCGGCAGCGAGGTCACCAGCGCCCCGGCGGCGAACAGGCCGTAGTTCTGGTCCTGTTGGCCGGAGATGATCCCGTAGAGGCCGACCGCGACCGTCTTGGAGTCGTTCGAGGTCAGGAAGATGTTCGCGAGGATCACGTCGTTGAGCGCGGCGGTCAGCGACAGGACGGAGATCACCACCAGCATCGGCGCGGCGAGCGGCAGGATCAGCCGGAAGAAGATCTGGGCGTGCCCGGCGCCGTCCACCTTGGCGGCCTCGTCGATCTCGCGCGGGATGGTGTCCAGGTAGCCCTTCATCAGCCAGGTGTTCACCCCCATCGCGCCGCCGAGGTAGACCAGCACCAGGCCCCACGGGGTGTCCAGGCCGATCGCCGGCAGCACGTCGCCGATCTTCGCGAACATCAGGTAGAGCGAGATCACCGCGAGGAACTGCAGGAACATCTGCACCAGGAAGACCGCCATCAGCCCGAACCGCCGCCCCCGGAAGCGGAACCGCGAGAAGGCGTACGCGGCCAGCACCGTTGAAGTTGAAGGCGAAGGACGAGATCAGCACCGGTGCGGCGGCGACCAGCAGCAGCGGGAAGGTGACCGCCCGGAACGCCCGCCACGGCCCGGCGCCGTCGATCCGGGCGGCCTCGTTGAGCTCGGCGGGCATCGCCTGCAGCACGCCGGTGCAGATCAGCAGCATGTTGGGGAAGCCGAGCCAGAGGCTGGTGAGCACCACCGCGAACCGGGCGCTCCAAGCCTCGCCCAGCCAGTCGATCCGGGTGTGCAGCAGCTGGTTGAGCAGCCCGAAGTCCCGGTTGTACATGCTCTGCCAGATCAGGATGCCGATGAACGCGGGCATCGCGTACGGCAGCAGCATCAGCGAGCGGTAGACCCGCTGCCCGCGCAGCCGAAGGTCCAGGCGAGCACGCCGAGGAAGGGGCCGCGGATGGCGGGGCTGGTGAGCACGGCGGTGAAGTTGGCGAAGCCGACGGTGCGGTGCCAGCCGGTGGGCAGGGTCCGCCCGGAGCCGTCGGCGGCGGTGTACCGGCCGTCCTCCGGGTGGTAGACGGTGCCGTCGCGGGTGTCGGTGAGGGTGTCGGTGAGGGTGTCGGTGAGGGTGTCGGTGAGGGTGTCGGCCGCCCGGTCGTGGACGAGGGTGGGCCGGGCGGTGGTGGCCATCGAGAGCCCCTGGCTCACGAGGAAGGCACCGACCGGCCGGGTGTCTCCGACGACACCAGGCTCAAGGTCGCCGAGGCCATGCGGGAGCTCGGCTGGCAGCCCGACCAGGGCTACGACCCGCACCAGGGCGCGCTCATCGGCATCGTCGTCCCCGAGCTCGACAACCCGGTCTTCCCCCTGCTCGCCTCCGCGATCGAGGTGCAGCTCGCCAAGCACGGCCTGACCGCCGTGGTCGGCACCTCCACCCGCCAGGGCACCGCCGAGCTGGGCTACATCGACGTCCTGCTGCGCAAGTGCGTCTCCGGGCTGGTCCTGGTCTCCGGCCGGCACGCCAACCCGCACGCCGACCACGGCTTCTACCGGCTGCTGCACGAACGCGGCATCCCGATGGTGCTGGTCAGCGGCCGGGTCGAGGGCCTGGCCGTACCCACCGTCGCCACCGACGAGGCGCTCGGCGCCCGGATCGCCGTCGCGCACCTGCGCGAACTCGGCCACCGGCGGATCGGACTGGCCGGCGGCCAGGGCTACCTGCGGCCCTCGATCAACCGCCTGGAAGGCTACCGGCGCGCGATGCGCGAACTGCTCGGCGAGGAGGCCCCCGCCGACTGGTACGCCGAGTCCTCCTACTCGATCGCCGGCGGCGCCGCGGCCGCCCGCCAGCTGTTCGACGCGGGCGTCACCGCGATCGTCGCCGGCAGCGACCTGATGGCCCTCGGCGTCGCCCAGGCCGCCCGCGAGGCCGGCCGCCCGGTGCCCGGCGACCTCTCCGTGGTCGGCTACGACGACTGCTACCTGGCCGCCCACAGCAACCCGCCGCTGACCACCGTGCGCCAGCCGATCCAGGAGATGGCCGCGGCCGTCGCCGAGGCCCTGTGGCGCCAGCTGGAGGGGCACGGCGGCCAGGTCAGGGACTACCTGTTCAGCCCGGAGCTGGTCGCCCGCGAGTCCACCGGCCGGCTGCGGCACGGCTGACCTCACGCCGAGGGCCGGGACACCAGCGGTGTCCCGGCCCTCGCACGTACCGAAACGTCAGGCGTTCGACACCGTGGCGTACTTCGGGGTGCCCTCGGCCATCTGCTGCAGGGCGTCCTTGCGGTCCCGCTTCGACAGCTTGTCGATGTAGAGGGTGCCGTACAGGTGGTCGGTCTCGTGCTGGAGGCAGCGGGAGAAGAAGCCGGTGCCCTCGACGCGGATCGGCTCGCCGTCCTTGTCGACGCCGGTGACCGCGGCGTAGTCCGGGCGGGCCAGCTCCGCGTAGGCGGTGGGGACCGAGAGGCAGCCCTCGTTGCCGTCGTCCAGGACGCGGCGGCGGTCGGCCGGGTACTCCTCCAGCACCGGGTTGATCACGTGGCCGATGTGGCGCACGCCCTCGTCGTCCGGGCAGTCGTAGACGAAGACCTTGAGGTCGACGCCGATCTGGTTGGCGGCGAGGCCGACACCCTCGGCGGCGTACATCGACTGGAACATGTCGTCGATCAGTGCGGACAGCTCGCCGTCGAAGACGGTGACGTCCTTGACCTCGCGGTGCAGCACCGGGTTGCCGACGACGGTGATCGGGCGCGCGGTGCCCCTGCTGAGGTCGGGCTCCTCACCGATCACCTTCACGGGCGTCTCGGGCGCCGTCCCCTCCACGTCGTGCTCGTGCTCGTGCTGCTCGGCCTGCTCCGCCATGTCTTCCGCTTCCGTCGGTGTACGCGTTACCTCACCAGGGTACTCAGCACACTTCTTCGAGATCCCGGTAAGCCCGGCTTCCCGGGGCGGCCGCGACCCAGCGGTCCAGCAGGGTGCGCACCAGGTGGGCCGGTGCGGCGATCCCGCACTCGCGCTCGACCAGCCAGGACATCCCGGCCGCGCCGCCCTGGCTGAGGTGGCTGAGGTGGCCGGGGTGGGCGGCGTCGCCGTCGTCGTGCGGGTCGTGGTGGGCGGCGACGCCGTCGTCGGAGGCCATCCGGCTCTCCGAGCAGGCGCGGCACAGCAGCCGCACCGAGGAGGTCCAGTCCTCGGCCGCGTAGCCGGCGTCGGCGACCAGCCGCTCCAGCGCGTCCCGGTCCCCGGCGGTGGCGGCCTGGAGCAGCACCACGTAGGTCGGCACCGGGGAGGGCGCCCACAGCTCGATCTCGTCGAACACCGGGTAGGCGACGCCGTCGGTGACCCGCTCGCCGTGCGGGGCGCCGTCGTGCAGCACCACCTCGCCCCAGCGGCGGCCGGAGGAGGGCAGCGGGATGGACAGCACCTCGATCCGGGCCGGGTCCAGCCGGCGGCCCCAGACCACCTCGGACTCGCCGTCCGGGGAGAGCCGTACCGGGGTGGTGCCGAGGTCCAGGCTGACCGGGCCGTCCTGCTGCCCGCCGGGGCCGCCGGGCAGCTTCAGCCCGTACGCCTGCCAGGCGCGGCGGGCCAGCGGCCAGTCCTGGAGGGCGGTGGCGGTGATACCGAGGTTCCACCAGTCCGGGGCGCCGTGCTCGCGGTCCAGCAGGGCGACGGCGCGCAGCCCGGCCGAGCGGGCCTGCTCCCAGTCCCGGCGGAACTTGTGCAGCAGGGCGAGGTTGAACCAGGAGTCGGAGAGCCACGGCTCCAGGTCGGCGGCCATCACCAGCAGCGCGCCGGCGTCCTCGTAGCGGCCGTCGCCGATCAGCGTGAAGGCCCGGTCGGTCGTCTGCCGCCAGGTGGCGGACGGCCGGTGCCGTGCCCGGTGGAAGATCCTCACGTTCGTCCCTGCCGTCGTCGTCCGCTCAAGTCCCGTGCCACCGTGCCCGTACCGCCTCGGACGGTGTTCGGGGCCCGGTGCCCCGGGTCGGTGTTCCACGCTACGACCGCATCCAACCACGCCCGCCCCCGCCCGCGCTCCCCACCGCCGAGGTTGGGGTCCGCCCCTCCCCAGCCTGCCCGCCCGATCCCACCCGCTCAACCCCTGACGGCCGGAACCCGGTTTTCCCGGTCCCGCGACGCCGGCGCACGGCCCCTACCGTGCGAGCCCCGCGCACCCGGGCCCACCCTCAGCGCCGGGCCTGGCCGCCCACCCTGGCGAGGGCGTCCACCACGCGGGGGTCGTAGACCCGGCCGCGGCCCAGCCGCAGCACCTCCAGGGCCTCCAGCCGCCCGACGGCCTCGCCGACGCCCCGGCCGCGGGCCGACGTGAGCAGGTCGTCGTGGGCGTTGGCGACCCGGATGATCCGGGACGCGAGCGGCACCGGCCCCTCGCCGGGGGCGGGTCCGGTGTACGGGTCGGCCAGCCGGGCGACCTGCTCGGCGACCTGCCGGGGCACTCCGGTGCGGCTGATCACCTCGCTGCCGAGGCGGGCGATCCGCTGCTGCTCGGCGTACGGCAGCAGGGCGGTGGCGCCGTCCGGAACCGGTTCGACCAGGGAGAGCTGGCCGACGTCGTGCATCAGTGCGGCGTACTCCAACAGGGCGAGCTCGCGGGTGCCCATACCCAGCTCGCGGCCCAGCGCGCACGCCGTGTCCGCGACCCGGCGCGCGTGCCCGTGCGGGGTGTAGCCGGCCACCTCGGTGGCCCGGGCGAGGCTGGCGATGGTCTGCCCGGTGGTGGCCCGCACGGCGGCGGCGCGCCGGAAGGACACCTGGGCGAGCAGCAGCGGGGTGCAGAACAGCGGCAGCGCCCACAGCCCGACCTCGCCCGCCGCGAGGCTGACCAGCATCCCGGTGGCGACGATCGCCGAGCCGATGCCGAACAGCGAGCGCAGCTCGTCCTCCAGCGCCGCCGGGAACCGCAGCCCGCCGCCGGAGCGGCGCAGCAGCGCCGCCAGGGTCGCGTCGCAGAGCGCGGCCAGCGCGGCGACGGCGGTCAGGAACACCCCGTACGCCGGGCCCTCGGGCGAGAAGCGGTCGACCGCGCCGCCGTTGTAGAGCGGCTGGAAGACGGCGGCCGCGAAGCCGACGGCGAGCAGCCGGCGGGCGGCGCCGTCGCGGCGGGCCGGGTCGGCCCAGGGCGGACGGCCCGGCGGACGGCCGGGGCCGCCCGGCAGGACGCGGCGGGGCAGGACGAGGCAGGCCAGCCAGCCCAGCAGCAGGCCGGCCCCGGTCACCGCGACCACCTGGAGCGTCCCGTGCGCGGTCGGCACTCCGCGCAGCGGCCCGAGCAGCGCGTACGCCAGCGCGCCGGCCGCCCCGATGGGCGCCTGCTCCCGATCCCCCGGAAGGGTGATCCGGACGCACTCGCCGAGCGCGATCAGCGCGGTGAACGCCAGCACGACCCCGGGCTCCGCGACCCCGCGCACCGCGACGGCGCCCAGCGCGAGCGCCAGCAGCGCGGCGGCCACCGCGTGCACCGCGCGCGCGGTGCGCCCGCAGGGCGTGCGGCCGAGGAGCACCCGCCGCAGCGCCCGGGGCCCGAACGCCCCCGCTCCGCACACCGCACGCCCGAACGCCCCCGCTCCGGGCACCGCACGCCCGGAAGCCGCGCGCCCGGGGGCCCTCACGGCTGCCCGGCCGCGGGGACGCTCCCGCCCTGGGGCGGAACCCGGCCCGGCGCCGCCCGGACCGGCTCGGGCACCCCGAGCGGGATGTCCGGCACCGCCTCGATGCCGTCCTCCGAGTGCACCACCGGCTGCCAGTCGTGCCCGGCCAGCGCGTCGATCAGCGCCCGCACCATCACCGGGTCGAACTGGCTGCCCGAGCAGCGCTCCAGCTCCGTGACCGCCTCGCCGACCGGGCGGCCGCGCCGGTAGGAGCGGGTGGAGGTCATCGAGTCGAAGGCGTCGGCGACCGAGATGATCCGGGCGAACTCGGGGATCCGCTCGCCGGCCAGCCCGCTCGGGTAGCCCCGGCCGTCCATCCGCTCGTGGTGGTGCAGGATTCCGGCGTGCGCCTCGCCGAGGAAGTCGATCCCGCGCACCAGCTC
The DNA here is from genome assembly GCF_042885395.1 of Kitasatospora sp. NPDC058063. Classification (NCBI taxonomy): domain Bacteria; kingdom Bacillati; phylum Actinomycetota; class Actinomycetes; order Kitasatosporales; family Streptomycetaceae; genus Kitasatospora; species Kitasatospora sp. NPDC058063. The sequence continues at coordinate 133,150 of NZ_JBHVSD010000007.1, read as the reverse complement.
GTACCCGTACACCGGGTGGATCTCCACCGCCCGGCGCTCCGCCTCGGTCAGGGGACCGTTTCTGCGCAGCAGCTCGGTGGCCACCCCGAGCTTGCCGACGTCGTGCAGGATGCCGGCGAAGCGCAGGGTGCGCAGCCGCTCGGCCTCCATGCCGAGCTGAGTGGCGATCAGCACCGAGGCCCGGCCGACCCGTTCGCTGTGGCCCCGGGTGTAGGAGTCCTTGATCTCCACGGCCTGCACCAGCGACTGCACGGTGGCCTGGTGGGCGTCGCGCTCGCGCTGGCCCTGGGCGAACACCCAGGCCGAGATGGACAGCGGCAGCAGGGCGAGCAGCGCCGCGAACGCGCCGTACGGGCCCTGCCAGAGCACCGCGACCATCAGCCCGCCGGCCGCGTGCACCAGCACCGGCAGGCCGCACACCGCGTGCGCCCCGCGCAGCAGCACCCCGGGGCGGCGCCCCTCGCCGAGCATCAGCATGACGCCCACCACCACCCCGTTGACCAGGCAGAACACCGCGACGGCGGCGAATCCCGGCAGCAGCGCGGCCGGGAAGCGGGAGCCGAGCAGCAGCTGCGGGCCGCGCAGCAGGTGGAAGGCGGCCGAGGAGGCGAAGGCGCACAGCGCGAGCTGGGAGCCGTTGAACAGCTGGCGCGGGCGGCAGCCGCGCCCGTTCGGGCCGCCGAGCAGCGCGGCCGGGGCGGCGACCAGGGCGGCGGCGGACGGCGGGAGCATCAGCACCCCGGCGAACAGCACCGGGAAGAAGGCGTTCACCCCGGGCCGGGCCGGCGTCCGCTCGGGCAGCGCGGGCCGGTGCAGCAGCCGGCGCACCAGCACCAGGCAGGGCGTGGGCAGGCCCTGGGCCAGGGACTCCCAGCAGCCGTGCAGGAAGGCCAGCAGCCCGACCTTGGGCCAGTCCACCGGAGCGCCCAGCCAGTGCGGCACCCCGGGGACGGCCGCGGCGGGCAGCAGCGGCACCAGGCAGCACAGCGCCGCCACCGGGACGGCCACCAGGTAGCGCGCCGCCCCTCGCGGCAGGGTCGATCCTCCACAGTCGGTAGCGATCTCGACCTCCCCGCCGTACGGACCCCGTCTTGCCTCAACGCGTCGGGCGGACCGACGGTGAGTGTCCGTCAGGAGAATAGGCCGCCGTCCGGACATGGGGACGCATGATGGCGCAATGGCGCAGTTGGCGCACCGCCAACTCACTCGAACGAGTGAGGGCACGTACGAGCGGAACGGGAGCGGCCCCGGGAGCACACACTCCCGGGGCCGCTGTTACTCCTTGCCCGACCTGCGCGAACCGCCCGCCGCACCCTCACCGGCGGGCCGGCGGACCACCGCTCCCGGTGGTCGACCACCCGGCCGTCCGCCGCACGGGCGTTCGCCGCGCGGGCGTTCGCCGGGGGCCGTCACTCCGCCTGGGCGCCGGCCTCGACCGGCGCGCCGGGGCGCTCCGTGGACCCCTGCTCGGCCGCCCCGCCCAGCCCGGGCGCCGGACGGGCCGACTCGGCGTGCACCTCGACGGTGGTCTCCACCGCGACCACCACCTGCTCGCCCGAGCGCTGCCCGGCCCGGATCGAGTCGATCCTGGCCAGCACCTTGCTGCGCAGGTCGGTCGGGGTGTCGTCGCACCCGCAGGAACGCTTGATCAGCGCCTTGATCGCCTGCTCCAGCCCGTACTGCTTCAGGCAGGGCGAGCACTCCTCGAAGTGGACGCGCAACTTTGCGCAGTCGCCCTCGGGCATCTCGTTGTCGAGGAATTCATAGAGGTGGTCGAGGACCTCGCCACACTCGGTTTCGTGCGGATCGCCGCAGCTCATGAGCCCGAGCCCTTCGCTTCCTGCCCTGCCCCGCTGCCGGCCGGGACCAGCCCGCGCTCACGGGCGTAATCCTCCAGCATGCCGCGCAGCTGACGACGGCCGCGGTGCAGCCGGGACATCACCGTACCGATGGGAGTACCCATGATGTCCGCGATCTCCTTGTACGCAAAGCCTTCTACGTCCGCGAGATAGACGGCGATCCGGAATTCCTCCGGGATGGCCTGGAGCGCGTCCTTCACATCACTGTCGGGAAGGTGGTCGAGCGCCTGGGTCTCGGCCGAGCGCAGACCGGTCGACATGTGCGACTCGGCCCGGGCCAGCTGCCAGTCCTCGATCTCCTCCGCCGCGGTGCGCTGGGGCTCCCGCTGCTTCTTGCGGTACGAGTTGATGAACGTGTTGGTGAGGATGCGGTACAGCCAGGCCTTGAGGTTCGTGCCCTCGCGGAACTGGTGGAAGGACGCGTACGCCTTGGCGAACGCCTCCTGGAGCAGGTCCTCCGCGTCGGCCGGGTTGCGCGTCATGCGCAGCGCCGCCGAGTACATCGGATCCAGGTAGCCCAGGGCGTCGCGCTCGAAGCGCTCCCGCCGGGTCTCCTCGCTCTCCTCCGCCGACACCCGGTAGGTGTCCTCACCGATCGCCTCGGCCAGCTCCTCACCGGTGAGCGCCTCGCCCGCGGGCAGGGCGTCGCCCGGGCCACGGCCCGGATCGGCCTCGTGCTCGGTCCCGACGACCGGACCCACCTCCTCGGCATGACGGGCACGGCCCACGGCGGGCCGCCCAGAAATGGAGGATATCGGGCTGACGGGCTTCTCGCCCGCGTCGAGCCACTCCGACCACGAGGGGGCGAACGCCGTGGTGGCCTCGCGCTCCTCAGGCCGCTCGGGGCACGCGATCGAACCCATCTGCCCTGCCTCTCACACCGGTGACTCGTGCTGACGGACACGACAACCACACCGGCCCCGGCCGCATTCCCGCCCCCGGGCACCATTAACTCGCACGAGTGATCGAGCGGAAACTCCCCGCTCACGGCCTCACAGCAGCCGGAGCACCCAGTCCCCCACCGACGAGCAGATCAGGTCCAGCACCTCGTCCTGCCCCACCGGCGCCCGCTTGGGCACCTCGAAGCCGTGGCTGCCGTACGGCACCGCCACCAGCTCGTGCCCCGCCGGGAGCTCCGGGAACTCCGCCGGCCCGCCGAACGGGTCCGCCGCGCTCTGCACCACCAGCGTCGGCAGAGCGGACTCCAGCAGCTCCCCGGCCCGGCTCTTCTCCGGCTTGCCCGGCGGGTGCAGCGGGAACGCCAGGGCCACCACCCCGACCGCCCCGGTCGCCGCGCCCGTGCGGCAGGCCACCCGCGCCCCGGCGCTGCGACCGCCCACCACCAGCGGCAGGCCCTGCCCGGCCAGCCGCTCCGCCACCGGCCGCCAGCCGAGGTCCAGCGTCCTCGGCGCCGGGCCGAGCCTGCGGCCCGCCACCCGCCAGGGCTGCTCGACCAGCGCCACGGTGATCCCCCGGGCCGGCAGCTTCCCGGCCAGCGCCACCAGGTCCCGGGCCTCGATCCCGCCGCCCGCGCCGTGGCCGAGCGCCAGCACGGCCACCGGCCGCTCGGCGTGGTGGTAGCTGATCCGGGCCTCCCCGGCCTCGGTGGGGACCAGTTCGGTGGTGCTCATCGCAGTGACTCCAGGAAGGTTCAGAACAGGGTGGTCTCGTACTCGACCTCGGTCCACGGCTCCTTGAGCTCCGGACCGTTGTTGCGGATGCTGCCGACCGCCGGCGACACCGGGGTGGCCAGCAGCGCGCCCGGCGGCGGGGGTACCAGCAGCCGGCGCAGCCCGTCCGGGTCGGTCGACCGCGGGTCCAGCCACGCGTCCCAGTCCCCCGGGTCCAGGAACAGCGGCATCCGCTCGTGGATCGGCGCCAGCGACTCCTCGGCGTCCGTGGTGACGATCGTGAAGGTCACCAGCCAGGCCTCCGGGTGCCCGGGCGGCACCGCCCGGTTGCGCCAGAACTCGTACAGCCCGGCCAGCGCCAGCGGGGTGCCGTCGGCCCGGGAGACGAAGTACGGCTTCTTGCGGGCCTTTCCGCGCTCCCCCGGCACCGTCTGCCACTCGTAGTAGCCGTCCACCGGCAGGATGCACCGGCGCGCGGCGAAGGCCTGCCGGTACGAGGGCTTCTCGTGCACCGTGTCCGACCGGGCGTTGATCATCTTCACCGCCGTCTCGGCGGAGTTCGACCACTGCGGCACCAGCCCCCAGCGCAGCACCCGCAGCTGCCGCACCGGCCGCGGCCGCTCCCCGCCCAGCCGCTCCAGCACCACGAAGGCGCTGTTGGTCGGCGCGACGTTCCAGTTCGGGTCCAGGGTCTCCGCGGGATCCCAGTGCTCGACGTCGAACAGCTCGACGACGTCCTCGGGCTTGCTGCTGGCTGCGAACCGACCGCACATGCGGGCCAGCTTGCCATGCCACCGGTCCTCAGGACTTGTTCATCCCCGGACCAGAACCACCCGCCGCCTCCCGCCCGTCCCCGCATGGGAGGCTGCCCCGAACGGCCCAACGCGACGGCCCACTGCGGCGGACGGAGGCGGAGAGACACCGATGAACGCGAACGACCGGACCCTCGGCGACCTGTGGAACCAGGTGACCGGCACCCAGGCCGCCCCACCCGGCTGGCTGGTCCTGGCGACCTGCGCCGCCGCCCTGCTCACCGTCCTGGCCCGCCCGCTCTGGCACGTCGCCCGCAACGCCGTGACCATCGCCCACGAGGGCGGCCACGGCCTGATCGCCGTGGTCACCCGCCGCAAGCTGGCCGGCATCCGGCTGCACTCGGACACCTCCGGGCTCACCCTCTCCTACGGCCGCCCCACCGGTCCCGGCATGGTCCTCACCGCCGCCGCCGGCTACACCGCCCCCGCGCTGCTCGGCCTCGGCTGCGCCGCCCTGCTCGCCGCCGACCGGATCACCCTGCTGCTCTGGCTGGCGATCGTGCTGCTGCTCGCCCTGCTGCTGCGCATCCGCAACGCCTTCGGCTTCCTCAGCGTGCTGGTCGCCGGCGGCGCCTTCTTCCTGGTCTCGTGGTTCGGCAGCGCCGAGGTCCAGGCCGGCTTCGCCTACCTCGGCTGCTGGTTCCTGCTCTTCGGCGCCGTCCGCCCCGTCCTGGAGCTCCAGCACCAGCGCCGGATCGGCTGGGCCCGCGACTCCGACGCCGACCAGCTCGCCCGGCTCACCCACGTCCCCGCCCTCGCCTGGGTCACCGTCTTCCTGCTCGTCGCCCTCGCCTGCCTCGGCCTCGGCGCCGCCTGGCTGGTCCAGCCGCTGCGGTAGCCGGCCGGGGCCTCCCGCCGCCCGACCGACGAGGGGGCTTCCTCCGCGGCCCCTAGACTTGCCCCATGACCGAGACCCTGTGGCCCGCCCCCGTCGCGACCAGCCCCGTCGACGCCACCGTCACCATCCCCGGCTCCAAGTCGGTCACCAACCGGGCCCTGGTGCTGGCGGCACTCGCCGACGGGCCGGGCTGGGTGCGGCGCCCGCTGCGCAGCCGCGACTCCCAGCTGATGGCCGACGGCCTGCGCGCCCTCGGGGTCACCATCGAGGAGAAGGTCAACAACGACTCCGGCGGCACCGGCGGCGGCGAGGCCTGGCGGGTCATCCCCGCCCCCGCGCTGCTCGGCCCCGCCTCCGTCGACGTCGGCAACGCCGGCACGGTGATGCGCTTCCTGCCGCCGCTCGCCGTCCTCGCCGACGGCCCGGTGCACTTCGACGGCGACCCGCGCTGCTACGAGCGCCCCCAGCACGGTGTGATCAACGCCCTGCGCGCGCTCGGCGCCCGGATCGAGGACGGCGGCCGGGGCGCCTTCCCACTCACCGTGCACGGCACCGGCTCGCTGGACGGCGGCCCGGTCGAGCTGGACGCCTCCTCCTCGTCCCAGTTCGTCTCCGCCCTGCTGCTCTCCGGGGCCCGCTACAACCACGGCATCGAGGTCCGCCACGTCGGCGGCCCGGTCCCGTCGCTGCCGCACATCCGGATGACCGTGGAGATGCTGCGGCTGGCCGGCGCCCAGGTCGACGCCCCCGAGGACGGCGGCGAGAAGGACGTCTGGCGGGTCACCCCCGGCGCCCTGCTCGGCCGCGACCTGGTGGTCGAGCCGGACCTCTCCAACGCCGCGCCGTTCTTCGCCGCCGCCCTGGTCACCGGCGGCCGGGTCACCGTGCGGGACTGGCCCAGGCACACCACCCAGCCCGGGGACCAGCTGCGCGAGATCTACACCCGGATGGGCGGCGCCTGCGAGTTCACCGACGAGGGCCTGCAGTTCACCGGCACCGGCCGGATCCACGGAATCGAGGCCGACCTGCACGACGTCGGCGAGCTCACCCCGGTGATCGCCGCCGTCGCCGCGCTGGCCGACTCCGAGTCCCACCTGTACGGCATCTCCCACCTGCGCCTGCACGAGACCGACCGGCTCGCCGCGCTCGCCAAGGAGATCAACGACCTGGGCGGCGACGTCACCGAGACCGAGGACGGCCTGCGGATCCGCCCGCGCCCGCTGCACAGCGGCATCTTCCACACCTACGAGGACCACCGCCTCGCCACCGCCGCCGCCGTGCTCGGCCTCGCCGTGCCCGGCGTCGAGGTCGAGAACGTCGCCACCACCGCCAAGACCCTGCCCGACTTCCCCGGGATGTGGTCCGAGCTGCTCGGCGAAGCGGCGGCGGGCGCCTGAGCGGAGACTGAGCACATGCGCCGCTACGGCAAGGACGCCGACGAGGACGACATCCGCAACCGCCCCGCCCGCCGGGGCTCCCGGCCGCGGACCCGGATCCGGCCCAAGCACGAGGACGCCGCCGAGGCGATGGTGCTGACCGTCGACCGCGGTCGGATCACCTGCCTGGTCGACCTGGGAACGAAGCAGGAACGCGAGGTCGTCGCCATGAAGGCCCGCGAGCTGGGCCGCAAGGGCGTCGTCGTCGGCGACGTGGTCAACCTGGTCGGCGACCTCACCGGGGAGGCCGACACCCTCGCCCGGATCGTCCGGGTCGAGGAGCGCACCTCGGTGCTGCGGCGCACCGCGGACGACGACGACCCGTACGAGCGGATCGTCGTCGCCAACGCCGAGCAGCTGGCCATCGTCACCGCCCTGGCCGATCCGGAGCCGCGCCCCCGGCTGATCGACCGCTGCCTGGTGGCGGCGTACGACGCGGGCATGGAGCCGCTGCTGGTGCTCACCAAGTCGGACCTCGCCCCGGCCTCGACGCTGCTGGAGACCTACGCGCCGCTGGGCATCGAGTACGTGGTCACCCGCCGCGACGAACTGGAGACCACCGGCGCCGAGGCCGTCCGGGAGCACCTGCGCGGCCTGTCCACGGTCTTCATCGGCCACTCCGGCGTCGGCAAGACCACTCTGGTCAACGCGCTCGTCCCGGACCGCCGGCGGCAGACCGGGCACGTCAACGCCGTCACCGGCCGCGGCCGGCACACCACCGTCTCCGCGCTGGCGCTGCGCCTGCCCCCGCCGCCCGGCGCCAAGCCCGGCTCGAAGAAGGCGCTGAACCCCGGCTGGGTGATCGACACCCCCGGCTTCCGCTCGTTCGGCCTCTCGCACATCGATCCGTCCCGGGTCATCCTCGCCTTCCCCGACCTGGAGGCCGGCACCGCCGACTGCCCGCGCGCGTGCAGCCACGACGAGCCGGACTGCGCGCTGGACGCCTGGGTCGCCGAGGGCCACGCCGAGGCGGCCCGGCTCTACTCGCTGCGCCGTCTGCTGGCCAGCAAGGACGGCGAGGCCGACTGAGTCCGGCCGTCCGCGGCCCGTCGGCGGGGTTGGTGGCCCGTTCGAGGTGTCGGAGCGGGCCCACCTGGCGATCATAGGAAAGTCGGGCCGTATGCGGTCCGCCCGTCGATCGACAGGGAGGGCACGCGATGGCATGGGCCCTGGTGGTCCTGGCCGGCCTGCTGGAGACCGGCTTCGCGATCAACCTCAAGCTCAGCGAGGGCTTCACCAAGCTCTGGCCCACCATCAGCTTCTGCGTGTTCGCCCTCGGCAGCTTCGGCCTGCTCACCCTCTCGCTGAAGACCCTTCCGGTCGGCCCCGCCTACGCGGTGTGGACGGGCATCGGCGCGGCCGGCACCGCGATCTACGGCATGCTCTTCCTCGGCGAGAGCACCTCGGTGCTCAAGCTGGTCTCGATCTCGCTGGTGATCGCCGGTGTCATCGGCCTCCAGCTCAGCGGCACGAGCCACTGACCGGCACGACCGACTGAGCGACCGGCGGAGCCGACACGGCGCGCCGGACGGCCGCGCGCGCCCGCACCCGCTCCGGGCCGCTCCGCGAGCCCGGCTGTGCCGATCGGGGGAGGCTCGCTAGGGTTTCGGGCATGGCCGATTACCACGACGACCTCCGACTCGCCCATGTCCTCGCCGACTCGGCCGACTCGGTCACCCTGGATCGCTTCCGCGCCCTCGACCTGAAGATCGAGACCAAGCCCGACCTCACCCCGGTGAGCGACGCCGACAAGGCCGCCGAGGAGCTCGTGCGCAGCGTGCTCCAGCGCGCCCGTCCGCGCGACGCCGTCCTCGGCGAGGAGTTCGGTCTCCAGGGCTCGGGCCCGCGCCGCTGGGTGATCGACCCGATCGACGGCACCAAGAACTACATCCGCGGCGTCCCGGTCTGGGCCACCCTGATCGCCCTGCTGGAGGACGGTCCGGACGGCGTCGAGCGCCCGGTGGTCGGCATCGTCTCCGCCCCCGCGCTGCAGCGCCGCTGGTGGGCGGCCAAGGGCCTGGGCGCGTTCGGCGGCCGCAGCCTGACCAAGGCCTCCCGGCTGCAGGTCTCCGGCGTCTCCCGGATCGAGGACGCGTCCTTCTCCTACTCCTCGCTCAGCGGCTGGGAGGAGCGCGGTCGCCTCGACCCGTTCCTGGACCTCACCCGCGCCTGCTGGCGCACCCGCGCGTACGGTGACTTCTGGTCCTACATGATGGTCGCCGAGGGCGCCGTCGACATCGCCGCCGAGCCCGAGCTGTCGCTGTGGGACATGGCGGCCAACTGCATCATCGTCGAGGAGGCCGGCGGCCGCTTCACCGGCCTGGACGGCGTCCCCGGCCCCGGCGGCGCCGACGCGGTCGCCTCCAACGGCCTGCTGCACGAGGAGGCCCTGCGCCGGCTCTCCGTCTGACCCAGGCCGGCCCGAGCGTGGTCGCGGCCCCCCGACCAGTGGGAGCTGGTCGGGGGGCCGCCGCCGTTCCCGGTCCGGTGACTACCGCTTGCGCAGCTCCCGGACCGCCGCGTCCAGCCGCTGCCCGAAGTCGGCGTCGGCCTTGCGGAAGTTGTCGACCGCCCGCTCCACGATGTCCTCGCGGTCGGCGGAGACCTTGGCGATGAAGCCCGCCAGGTTGCCGATCAGGCGCTGCTTCTCCTCCTCGGAGAACAGCCGGTACAGGTCGCCGGCCTGCACGAAGTCGTCGTCCTCGGCGTGCGAGGGCGCGGCGTGGGTGCCGGTGGGGCCGTCGACGGCGGTCGCGGCCCACAGCGGACGGCCGGTCTGCACCGGGCCGCCGAAGCTGTTCGGCTCGTAGTTCTTCTGCCGGCCGTGGCGGCCGTCGTACAGGTGGCCGTCGCGGCTGTTGGTGCGGGCCTCGGTGGCGTGCGGACGGTTCACCGGCAGGTGGTCGGCGTTGATGCCGACCCGGTAGCGGTGGGCGTCGGCGTACGCGAACAGGCGGCCCTGGAGCATCTTGTCCGGGGACGGGCCGATGCCGGGCACGAAGTGCGCCGGGGAGAACACCGACTGCTCGACCTCGGCGAAGACGTTGTCGGGGTTGCGGTTGAGCTCCAGCTTCCCGATCTCGATCGGCGGGTAGTCGGCGTGCGGCCAGACCTTGGTCAGGTCGAAGGGGTTGAAGCGGTAGTTCGCCGCGTCGGCCGCCGGCATGATCTGGACCTGCACCGTCCAGCTGGGGAACTCGCCGCGCTCGATCGACTCGCGCAGGTCGCGCTGGTGGCTGTCCGGGTCCTCGCCGGCGAGGGTGTTGGCCTCGGCCTGGGCGAGGTTGCGGATGCCCTGGTCGGTCTTGAAGTGGTACTTGACCCAGAAGTGCTCGCCGGCCTCGTTCTGCCACTGGTAGGTGTGCGAGCCGTACCCGTTCATGTGCCGGTACGAGGCGGGTATGCCGCGGTCGCCGAACAGCCAGGTCACCTGGTGGGTGGCCTCGGGCGACAGGCCCCAGAAGTCCCAGACGTTGTCCGCCTCCTGGGAGCCGGTGTACGGGTCGCGCTTCTGGGTGTGGATGAAGTCGGGGAACTTGAGGGCGTCCTTGATGAAGAACACCGGGGTGTTGTTGCCGACGAGGTCGTAGTTGCCCTCCTCGGTGTAGAACTTCAGCGCGAAGCCGCGCGGGTCGCGCACCGCGTCGGCCGCGCCGAGGTTGCCCGCCACCGTGGAGAAGCGCAGGAACGTCTCGGTCTGCTTGCCGACCTCGGAGAGGAACGCCGCCCGGGTCCAGGGCGTCACGTCGGCGGTCACGGTGAAGGTGCCGTACGCGCCGGCGCCGCGGGCGTGCACCACGCGCTCCGGGATCCGCTCGCGGTTGAAGTGCGCGAGCTTCTCGAACAGCAGCTGGTCCTGGATGAGCGCCGGGCCCCCGACGCCCGCCGTCTCGGTGTTCTGGTTGTCGGCGACGGGGGCACCCGCCTCCGTGGTCAGGGTCGGGCGCTGCTCGTCCTGGATCGTCATGGGAGTGCCTCCGCGGTGTCCGGTCGTGATGACACGATCCTAACTTGGACTTTGTCCAAGTCAATACTGGAACCAATCTCGGAGCTTGACCTACTCTGGATGGCATGAGCGACCTGCTGGAGAGACTGCGCGCACGGGGCTGGCGGCTGACCTCGCAACGCCGGGTCGTGGCCGAGGTCCTGGACGGCGACCACGTGCACCTCACCGCCGACGAGGTGCACGCCCGCGCGGCGGCCCGGCTGCCGGAGATCAGCCGCGCCACCGTCTACAACACGCTCGGCGAACTCGTCACCCTCGGCGAGGTCCTGGAGGTCGCCACCGACGGCCGGGCCAAGCGCTACGACCCCAACGCGCACCGCGCCCACCAGCACCTGATCTGCTCGGGCTGCGGCGCGATCCGCGACGTCCACCCGCAGGGCGACCCGCTCGCCGCCCTCCCCGCCGCCGAGCGCTTCGGCTTCGCCGTCACCGCCGCCGAGGTCACCTACCGCGGCCTGTGCCCGAACTGCCGCCCCTGATCAGGGAGTTGCACTGATCAGGGAGTTGCACCGACCGTCGGGACAAGCGGATCGGGGCCGCTCGGATCGGGAGGCTACGCGCTCAACTCGGCGCTCAGCGCGCCCAGCAGCCGCCCGGCCCGTTCGGCCACCTCGGCCGGCCCGGAGTCGATCGCCCGCCGGCACCAGTTCTCCGCCTGCATCGGCTCCCCGCGGCGCAGTGCCAGCAGCGCCAGCCGCAGCGCCGCCCGGCCGTGCCCGGCGTCGGCGGCCCGGGTGTACCAGAGCATCGCCTCGGCCTCGCTGTCCTGCCGGGCCAGCAGCAGCCCCAGGTTGAACGCGGCGCTGCGGCTGCCCGCCTCGGCGGCCCGCCGGTACCAGCTCTCCGCGATCTCCAGCGCCCCGCGCTCGGCCGCCCGCACGCCCATCCGCACCTGCGCCCGGCGGTGCCCGGCGTCGGCGGCCAGCGCGTACCAGTGCTCGGCCTCGGCGTCCGCGTCCCCGCGCCGGTCCAGCAGCGAAGCCAGCCGGAACGCGCCCTCGGCCGAGCCTCCGGCCGCCGCCTGCCGGTAGCGCTGCAGCGCCCCGGCCAGGTTGCCGCGCTGCTCCTGGACGACCGCGAGCTGCAGGGCCGCCTCGCCGTGCCCCTCGGCCGCGGCGCGCGCGTACCACTCCTGGGCCTGCTGCTGCTCGCCGCGCCCGGCGTGCAGCACCCCGAGGTTGAACGCGCCGTCCACGCTGCCGGCCTCGGCCGCCTTGGAGAACCAGGGCTGGGCGCCGGACTCGTCGCCGCGCTGCAGCAGCACCACGGCCAGCGCGTTGCAGGCCTCCCGGTGCCCGGCGTACGCGGCCCGGCGGTACCACTGCTCGGCCTGCTGCTCGCGGCCGGTGCCGGCGCAGAGCAGGCCCAGGTTGAAGGCGCCGTTCTGGTCGCCCGCGTCGAGTGCGGCGCGGTACCAGCGCTCGGCCGCGGCGGCCTCGCCGCGGCTCGCGTGCAGCGCGCCCAGGGCGTTGGCGGCGTTGCCGTCCCCGGCCTCGGCGGCCTCCTGCCACCACTCGGCGGCGGCCGCCACGTCCCCGGAGTCGCGCAGCAGGAAGCCCAGCGCGCAGGCCGCGCGCGGCTCCCCGTTCTGCGCGGCCTGCCGGTACCAGCGGGCCGCCTCCTCCAGCAGTGACTGGTCGGTGCGGGCGCGCTCCTCCAGCAGCACACCCAGGCGCAGCGCGGCGCGGGCGTGGCTGCGGGCGGCGGCGGTGCGGTACCAGGTCTCGGCGGTCTCCTTGTCCCCGGCGGCCTCGCGCATCCGGGCCAGCCGGTAGGAGGCCTCCCGGTGCCCGGCGTCGGCGGAGACCTTGAACCAGCGCTCGGCGCGCACGTCCCGCCGGTGCTCCATCAGGTCGCCCAGGGCGTACGCGCCCAGCGGGTGGCCGTGGTCGGCGGCGAAGTGCAGCCAGTACTCGGCGGCCTCCTCCTCGCCCTGGTCGCGCAGTTGCAGCCCGAGCGCGTGCGCGGCCGGCGCGCTGCCGGCCACGGCGGCCTGGCGCCACCACTGGCCGGCCTCGGCGCGGTGGCCCTGCTGGTGCAGCAGCACGCCGAGGTTGTTGGCGGCGGCGCGCACCCCGGCGGCCGCGGCGGCGCGCAGGTAGGACTCGGCGTCCTCCAGTTCGCCGCGGCGCAGCAGCAGGGTGCCGAGCCGGCAGGCGGCGTCCGGGTCGCCGCCGTCGGCGGCCTGCCGGTGGCGGGCCTCCAGCGCGGCGGACTCGCGGGCGGCGAGGGCGGTCTCGAAGCTGGTCGAGTCGAGGCCGGCCGGGTCGAGCGCGGCGCCGGCGGCCGGCTCCCCGCCGGGCTGCTCGCCGTACGCGCCGACGGCGGCGGCGAACTGACGGGTCGACACGTGGACCAGGCTGTCGGGCCCGTAGCCGGGGGCCGGGGAACGCTCGGACAGTCCGCTGGTGCGCTGGGCGGGCAGGGCTCCGGGGTGGGCGGCGGTGCTCTCGGGGCTCTCCGCCCAGGCGTCGGTGTCCGCCTCGACGGCCGCCGCGGACTTGGCGCCTGACTTGCCGATCAGCCTCATGCCGACTCCCGCTCCCCCAGAGTGTCGCGGCATCGTGCCCCGGCGTGCGACCGGGAGGACTCCCGGGGGAGGCGCCGGACCCGACGGCCGGTCAGCGGCCGTGCACCGTCCCCCATGTGTCCCATCGTCGCATCACCCAGTACCCGCGTACACCTGCCCCGGCCGAATTCCGGCGGGGCTGACCCGAAGCCGACGAAATTGCTTCGGCGCTTTGTCGATTTCCCGACACTCCAACCCCACAAACCCCGCTGCCGTCGTCCTTGGCGACGGTCGATACTACCGGAGCGGTTCCCGCCGCTTCCGGGCGAGAACGGAGCGGGAACGGAGCGGGAAACACCAGAGGCCCGGAGGAAGAATCCTCCGGGCCTCTGGCCTTTGTAGCGGGGACAGGATTTGAACCTGCGACCTCTGGGTTATGAGCCCAGCGAGCTACCGAGCTGCTCCACCCCGCGTCGGTGGTTAAACCATAGCACGGTCGCGGGGTGGAACGGAAAACGGTTGCCGCAGCTCAGCGGGCTACGGCTGCGGGCTGGGCGATCCGCCGCCGGTGGCACCCGGGGCGGGAGTGCCGCCCGGGGCGGGCGCCGGGCTGCCGCCGCGGGCCGCCTCGGCGGCCTTCAGCGCGTCGCCGAGCGCCTTCTGGGCGTTGCCGTAGGCCACCCAGTCGCCGTTCTTGAACGCGGTCTGGCTGTCGTTGTACGCCTTCCCCGCGTCCGAGAGCGCCTTCTGGAGCTCCGGCGAGATCGTCCCGCCCGGCGCCGGCGCGGTGGGCGTCGTCGGGTTGGTCGGGGTCGTCCCGGTGCCCGGGTTGGCCGGCACGGTCGGGGTGGTCGACGGGGGCGTCCCGCCGAACACCTTCTTCAGCGCGGCCTCCAGGGTGTCCTCGAACGCCACGTTGTCGTCCCCGTACACCGCCAGGACCTTCTGCATCGTCGGGTACTTGGCGCCGCGTCCGCGCACGTACACCGGCTCGATGTTGAGCAGTCCGCCGCCGACCGGCAGGGTCAGCAGGTTGCCGTACTCCAGCTCGGCGTCCCCACCGCTCTTCAGCGCGAAGATCTGGTTGGCCACCTCCTGGCGGGAGTTGAACTTCGACTGCACCAGGCCGGGGCCGGGGGCGCCGCTCTCGCCCGTCATCTTCAGGATGCGGATCTTCCCGTAGTCGTCCCCCGGGTCCGCGTTGACGGCCATGAAGGCCGCCAGGTTGGGCCGCTGGTTGGGCACGAAGGTGCTGGTGAGCGAGAAGCTCGCGGTGCTGGTGTCCGGCATCCGCACCGTCACGTAGTACGGCGGCTGGACCTGCTTGGTGTCGCTGGTCGGGTCGACCGGGACCTGCCAGATGTCACTGCCGTTGAAGAAGGAGTTGGCGTCGGTGACGTGGTACTGGCCGAGCAGGTCGCGCTGCACCTTGAACATGTCCTGCGGGTAGCGCAGGTGCGGCAGCAGGCCCTGCGGGATGTCCGCCTTGGGCTCGACGGTGCCGGGGAAGGCCTTCATCCAGGTCTTCAGGACCGGGTCCTTGTCGTCCCACTGGTAGAGCTTCACCTCGCCGGTGTAGGCGTCCACCGTGGCCTTGACCGAGTTGCGGATGTAGTTGACCTGGTTGGCGACGGTCAGCAGCTCACCGCGCTGGTTGGTCAGCGAGTCCTTGGTGGCGGCGCCCAGCGTCGTCTTCGAGGAGAACGGGAAGCCGTCCGAGGTGGTGTAGCCGTCCAGCACCCAGAGCACCCGGCCGTCCTGCACCACCGGGTACGGGTCGGCGTCGATCGACAGCCACGGCGCGACCTTCTCCACCCGCTCCTTGGGCGTCCGGTTGTAGATCACCTTGGCGCCGTCGGTGATCGCCCCCGCGTAGAGGATCTGCGGCTCGCTGAAGCGCACCGCGTACGCGGCCCGGGTCAGCGGGTTGTCCAGCGAGACCCCGCTGCCGCCGGAGTAGGTGTACTCGGCGTTCTGGCCGGTCTTGGGATCGGTGTAGTCGATCTCCTTGTTGGCGCCGCCGACGATCGAGTAGGTGGTGGTCTTCTCGCCGTAGTAGATCCGCTGCTGGTAGTCGCCCAGCGTGCCGGTGGCCGGCAGGCCCGACTCGGTGAACACCGGCTGGCCCTTGTCGTCGACCTGGTTGCCCTTGGCGGCCACCGCGCCGTAGCCGTGGGTGTACTTGAAGTGGTCGTTGATCCAGTTGCGCTGCACGCCGTTGAGGTCGAGCTCGCGCAGGCCGATCACGCTGTCCTGCTTGCCCTGCCCGGTGCCGTAGCGGTCCACGTCCAGCGTGTTCGGGAAGGCGTAGTAGTTGCGCTGCTGCTCCAGCGACTGGAACGTCGGCGAGACCACGTTCGGGTCCAGCAGCCGGATGTCCGCGACGGTCTGCGCGTCCGGCTTGAGCGCCTCGGCGTTGGTGGTGCCCTGCGGGGTGTACTGGGTGGTCTGCGCGTCCGCGATGCCGTACGCCTGGCGGGTGGCGTCGATGTTCTTCTGGATGTACGGCGTCTCCTTGGCCTGCTCGTTCGGCTTGACCTGGAACTGCTGCACGATCGCCGGGTACAGCCCGCCGATCAGCACCGCCGACAGCACCATCAGCCCCAGGCCGATCAGGGCCGGGGCCCAGGTGCGGCGGATCGGGGTCAGGAAGAACAGCACCGCGCAGATGATCGCGACGAAGAACAGGATGGTCTTGGCCGGCAGGAACGCGTTGGCGTCCACGTAGCGCAGGCCGGTCCAGCCCGAGACGCCCTTGTACGAGCCGGTCTTCACCGCCAGCGCGTACCGGTCCAGCCAGTACGCGACGGCCTTCAGCAGCACGAACACGCCCAGCAGCACCGCCAGGTGCCCCTGCGCGCCCACGCTCGCCCGGCGGCCCGGGCCCTGCAGCCGCAGCCCGCCGTACAGGTAGTGCACCAGCGCCGAGGTCAGCAGCGAGACGATCACCGCGCTGAACGCGAAGCCCAGCACGAACTCGTAGAACGGCAGGTCGAAGGCGTAGAACGAGACGTCCATGCCGAACTGCGAGTCCTTCTCACCGAAGGAGGTCGAGTTCGTCCACATCAGCCAGGTCCGCCACTGCCCGGAGGCGGCGGCGCCGGCCACCAGGCCGATCACCAGCGAGATGCCGATCAGCGCCCAGCGCTTGAACGGCGCCAGGCCGGCCCGGTAGCGGTCCAGGCTCTGCTGCTCCACCGACATCGCCGACAGCGGCGGCCGCAGCCGGTGCGCCAGCCAGATGTTGAAGCCGACGATCACCGCCATCAGCAGCCCGAACACCGCGAACAGGCCGATCTTCGTCCACAGCTGGGTGGTGAACACCGAGGAGAAGTGGACCGACTTGAACCACAGCCAGTCCGTCCAGAAGCCCGCGAACATGACGAACAGCAGGAACAGCACCGCGAGCACGCCCAGGGTCAGCAGGGCCACCCGCGCTCGCCGGGAGGGCGGGCCTACCCTGCGCCGGAAACCCGGCTCTGAGCGTTCGGGCATCTGGAAGACCACGGTGGCACCTCGGCTGTGTCGTCTGAATGGGTCGGTCGTCAGAGAAACTTAACCAGGCTTTGGTCGAGTTCCCACCGTTAGCAGACGGTTACGACGCCGGTCCGCCCCCGGCCGTCCCGGCCGCGGCTCCCGCGGTCCTCCGGGCGGTCCCGCGGGTGGTCGTCGCGGCGGTCGTCGCGGCGGTCGTCGCGGCGCCCCCGCCGACGGCTCCCGCGGCGGACCGCCCGGCGAGCGGGCCCCGCCCGGCGTGTGAGGATTGAGTCATGTCCGACGCGTCTGATCTGAACAACTCCCCCGACGACGTCTCCAAGCTCCCGGCCGCCACCCCGCTGACCCGGGCCGCGCTGGAGATCGACGAGTACGCATCCACCCTCGGCTGGGACCTCCCGGCCCGGCTGTTCGCCCTGGTGGACAGCGCCGCCCTGCGCAAGGCCAACCCGAAGATCGCCAAGCAGCTCGGCCTCGCCGAGGGCGACGAGGCCGGCCTGACCCCGATCGAGCAGGACGAGCTGCCGGCCGGCATGGAGCTCGACAAGTTCCTCGGCACCATCGCCTGGCCCGACTCGGTGGCCGGCTGCGCCCTGGTCGTCGAGCGCATGATGCTGCCCCCGGGCGCCGAGCAGTCCCGCCCGCGGGGCGCCAGCGACGCCCAGCTCGCCGAGTGGGTGGCCAACCACCCCAAGCGCGAGGAGGTGCGGATCACCGCCGCGGTGCTGCGCGGCGGCAAGAAGGAGATCGCCCTGCGGCTGCGTTCCAAGGACGTCGCCCGCGAGGTGCTGACCGGCCCCGACCTCGTGCCGGGCCTGACCGAGGCACTGCTGGCGACCTTCGCCTGACGCCTTCCCCGCCGGCTCTCCCGGCGGCCGCCCGGCGCCTGCCGGGCGGTCGGCCGGGCCTGTCAGCCGGCGGAGCAGGACGGCAGCGCGGAGGTCTGCCCGGAGCGGACCTGCTCCAGCGACTTCAGCGCGCCGTCCAGCGTGTCCGCCTTGATCAGGGTCAGCCCGGACGGCACGTTCTTGGTCGCCTCGGCGCAGTTCGAGGACGGGGTGAAGAAGTACTCGGCCCCGGCGTCCCGGGCGGCGATCAGCTTCATCGAGATGCCGCCGATCGGGCCGACCTTGCCGTCGTCGTCGATGGTCCCGGTGCCGGCCACGAACTTGCCGCCGGTGAGGTCGCCGCCGGGGGTGAGCTTGTCGATGATGCCGAGCGAGAACATCAGGCCGGCGCTCGGACCGCCCACGTCCTGCAGGCCGATGTCGATCTGGAACGGATAGGTGTGCCGCATCCCGGTGCCGATGCCCACCACCGCGAGCTCCGCCCGCTCGGCGGAGGCGTTCGGGTCGAGGTCCTTGGCCCGGACGGTCGGGACGGTGACGTCGGTCTTCCCGCCCTGCGTGGCGGCGCCGTTCGCGTCCTTGACCCGCGGCACGACGGTGAAGACCACCGACTCGCCCGGCTTGTGCTTGGTGACGGCCGCGACCACCTGCTCGACCGAGCCGACCGGCGTGCCGTCCACCGCCACGATCTGGTCGCCCGCGTGCAGCCTGCCCTCGGCCGGGGCGCCCGCGGTGACCGACTTCACGATGAACTCGCTGCCCACCGGGATGCCCAGCTGCTTGAGCGCCGCGGTACGCGCGCTGTCCTCGGAGGAGGCGAACTCCTCGGCGTTCTGCTTCTTGGCCTCCGCGTCCGACTGCCCCTTGGGGTAGACGTTGTCGTGCGGCACCACCAGCACGTCGTCCCGCAGCCAGCCGACCACCGCGTTGACCAGGCTGGGCTCGTACTTGGCCCCGGTGACCTGGACGGTGGTCATGTTGAGGTGACCGCTCGTCGGGTACGAGTCGTGCCCGCTGATGCTGATCACCGGCTTGCCGCCCTGGTTGCCGAGCGTGTTGTACGTCGGCCCCGGGCTCATCTCCGTGTACGGCACCTTCATCAGCACCGAGACGCAGAGCAGCGCTATGAGCAGCAGGGTGGCAGCGAGCATCGTCGCGGAGCGGCGTGGCATGCCACGACAGTACGGGACGCGCCCGAAGCGGCGCCCGCCGGGCTACCTGCCGGAGCCCTCGCCGGGGGCGGCCGCGCCCGCGGTGGTGCGCTCCATGGCGGCCATGAAACGCCGGTGCTCGGCCAGTGAGGCCGGGTCCCCGGTGGCCCGCGGCGCCCGCTGGGCCCACACCGCCCAGAGGGCGGCGATCAGGACCGCGACCACCGGAATGATCAACCAGGCGAGCGCACCCATGTCAGTACTCCCAGCTCGTCGTGTCTATGAGCAGATTAACCACTCCGGCGGACAACGCGGCCGGCGCCATCCGGGTCACGGGACGGCCGATCGGCTCACTTCCAGGGAGTATTCGGAGCGCCGTCACGGACCCGTTGGAGTGAGACCTCGGCGCGCCTGACCCGACCGACGCACGAAGTGTGCCGATCGGTTCCGTCGCACCGGTCCCGCTCTCAGCAGCCGCCGGCGCCGACCCACTCCTCCCCGCCGTCGGAGAAGACCTGGTGCTTCCAGATCGGCACCTCGTGCTTGAGGTCGTCGATCAGCCGACGGGCGGCCGCGAAGGCCTCGCCGCGGTGGGCGCAGGAGACGGCGACGATCACGGCCTTGTCCGTGATCTCCAGCCGGCCCACCCGGTGGACCGCGGCGAGCGCCCGGACCGGGAAGTCGGCGGCCACCTTCTCGGCGATCCGGCGCATCTCCTGCTCGGCGGTGGGGTGGCAGCTGTACTCCAGCGCGGAGACCGACTTGCCGCCGTCGTGGTCCCGGACCGTCCCGACGAAGACGGTGGTGCCGCCGGCCGCGTCGTCGCCGACCGCCTCGTACACCTCGTCCAGCGAGAGCGGGGTGTCGCGGATGGCGAGCAGGCGGATGGGGTCGTGGTTCTCGGACATGCCCCCATGATTCCCCATCCGGGACGGGACGGGGCAAGTACTTTCCGCATCACGACGCCGGAATTTCGCATCGTGAGAAGCGTGCGCCGCCAAGCGCCCGCCCCCCCCGTTTACGGCAGGACGAAACCGGCCGACCGGTCAGAACCGCCGCCGCTTACGGGCCCGGCGGACCAGCGCCGCCGTACCCACCAGCGCCACCGTCGCCCCGGCCGCCCCCAGACTGGTCGCCGCCTCCTTGCCGCCCAGCCGGCGACCGGCCACCGCGTGCTTGCCGGACACCTGCTCCAGCAGCTCGGCCAGCACCTGCTCGTTGGTGTGCGCCGGACGCCAGCCCGCCTCGTGCAGCCGGCTCCCGGACACCACCCACGGGTACATCGTGTACGCCAGGTCCCCGGCCGGGGCCGGGGTCAGACCGAGCCGGTGCAGCCGCGCCGCCGTACCGAGCGCCAGCGAGGCCGGCAGCTCCATCCGCCGGATCCCGGACAGCCGCTCCACGTCCTCCTGCTCCAGCCAGCCGTCGCAGCCGACCGTCACCTCGCCCTCGACCAGGCCCAGCACCGCGTACTCCAGCGCCGCCGCCAGGTCGTCCACGTGGCAGAACTGCCAGCACGGGCGGGAGCCCGCCACCACCAGCAGCCGGGGTGCCTCGAAGTGCCGGGTCAGCACGGTGTCCACGCCGGGGCCCACCACCACGGCCGGGCGCAGCACCGTCACCTGGAGGCCCGGGTGGGCGCGCGGCGCCCGGCGGGCCAGCCGCTCGATCTCCAGCAGGTCCCCGACCAGCGAGGCCTCCTCGGTGGCCCGCAGCTCGGAGTCCTCCGCCAGCGGCACCTCGTTGTCGGCCAGCGCGCCGTAGACCATCGCCGAGGTGCACAGCACCACCCGGTGGACGCCGGCGGCCGCGGCCGCGGTCAGCACCGTCTGGGCGCCGCGCACGTTGTAGGCGCTGCGGGCCCGGGCGTCGGACTCCATGCCGAAGTCCATCGCCAGGTGCACCACCACGTCGACCCCGGCCAGCCGCTCGGCCACCGCCGGGTCGCGGACGTCGAGCACCCGCCACTGCACGCCCGGCACCTCCCCTCGCCGGTCGTCCACGGCGAGGACCTTCCGGACGTGCGGGGAGGCCACCAGCCGGGCGGCGACCCGCTCGCCCAGCACCCCCGCGGCGCCGGTGACCGCCACGGTCAGCGGCCGTCCGCCGTAGGCTGGAGACGGCGACGCCGTGGTGTCCGACGCGTCCTCTCCTCCGGTCAGCCCAGAGCGAACGTCCGAGGGCGGGGAACTCACCGGCCATCCTCCACGGTTAGCTTTATGTGCGTACGGACGTGTGTCACGTACGTCCATCCTGCCCGAGGCGAAGGCCCGGCGGTGCACCCGGCGCGGGCCTGCCGCGTGGGAGCCGCCCCCGAGTCCCCCACTCCGCCGCCGCCCCGGGCGCAGACTTTTCCGCCACACCCGCATGACGGCCGACCGGATCGAGGACCCCGTGAGCGACCTTCCCTTCGGATTCGGCGTTCCGCCCGAGGAGCCCGAGGACGGCAAGGCCAAGCCCGACGACGCGCAGAAGAACGAGAAGAAGGACCCGGAGCAGTCCGGCAGCGGTCCGCAGCCGTTCGGCTTCGGCGGCGGCAACCCCTTCGGCGCGATGTTCGGCATGCCCGGCGCCCCGGGCGGTGCCGGAGCCGACAACCCCTTCGCCGCGATGTTCGGCGGCATGAACCCGGGTGACCTCGGCGCCGCCTTCCAGCAGCTCGGCCAGATGCTCTCGTTCGAGGGCGGCCCGGTGAACTGGGACCTCGCCACGAACATCGCCCGCCAGACCGTGGTCGCCGAGCCCGCCGAGGGCAAGAGCAAGGACCGCTCGGTCAGCGCGGCCGAGCGCTCCGCCGTCGCCGAGGCCGTCCGCCTGGCCGACCTGTGGCTCGACGGCTCCACCGAGTTCCCCTCCGGGGCCGGCACCGCCGTCGCCTGGAGCCGCGCCGAGTGGATCGAGGCCACCCTCCCGGTCTGGAAGGACCTGGTGGACCCGGTCGCCGAGCGGGTCGGCAACGCCATGGGCGGCGTGCTGCCCGAGGAGATGCAGGCCATGGCCGGCCCGCTGATGGGCGTGATGCGCTCGATGGGCGGCGCCATGTTCGGCACCCAGATCGGCCAGGCGCTCGGCGCGCTCGCCGGCGAGGTGGTCGGCTCCTCCGACGTCGGCCTGCCGCTCGCCCCGGCCGGCAAGGCCGCGCTGCTGCCGCAGAACGTCGCCGAGTTCGGCGAGGGCCTGAGCGTGCCCGCCGACGAGGTCCGGCTCTACCTCGCCCTGCGCGAGGCCGCCCATCAGCGGCTCTTCGCCCACGTGCCGTGGCTGCGGGCCCACCTGCTGGGCGCCGTCGAGGCCTACGCGCGCGGCATCAAGGTCGACACCTCCCGGATGGAGGAGCTGGTCGGCCAGCTCGACCCGAGCAACCCGGAGGCGCTGCAGGAGGCGCTGGCCGGCGGCCTGCTCCAGCCCGAGGACACCCCGGAGCAGAAGGCCGCGCTCGCCCGCCTGGAGACCGCGCTCGCGCTGGTCGAGGGCTGGGTCGACGCCGTCGTGCACGCCGCCGCCGAGCCGCACCTGCCGCAGGCCGGCGCGCTGCGCGAGACCGTCCGCCGCCGCCGCGCGGCCGGCGGGCCCGCCGAGCAGACCTTCGCCACCCTGGTCGGCCTGGAGCTGCGTCCGCGCCGGCTGCGCGACGCCTCCCGGCTCTGGGCGCTGCTCGCCGACGCCCGCGGCATCGAGGGCCGCGACGCGCTCTGGGAGCACCCGGACATGCTGCCCACCGCCGCCGACCTGGACGACCCGGACGCCTTCGTGCACCGGGGCTCCGCCGACGACCTGGAGGGCGGCATCGACTTCGACGCCTTCGACAAGCTGCTCGGCGACGCCGCGGCCGGCAAGCCCGACCTCACCAAGAAGGACGAGCGGCCGGGGACCGACGAGGACGGCACCGACGGAAAGGGCGAGCCCACCGCATGACGGCGACCGAGACGCCCGCCACCGGGACGCCCGCCACCGGACTGCACGCGGACGCCGTCCGCGCGCTGACCGGGTGGCGGCCCACCGACGAGGACCAGGAGCAGCTGCGGCTGGACTACCTGGAGCACCTGGCCGAACAGCCCGAGGGCCTGTACCGCTCCTGCCTGCCCGCGCACATCACCGCGAGCGCGGCGGTCGTCGACCCGGCGGCCGGGCGGGTGCTGCTCACCCTGCACCCCAAGGTCGGCATGTGGCTCCAGATGGGCGGGCACTGCGAGCCCGGCGACCGCGACCTCGCCTCGGCCGCGCTGCGCGAGGCCGTCGAGGAGTCCGGCATCCCCGACCTGGTGCTGCTGGAGCGCGACGGCGCCCCGGTGCCGGCCAAGCTGGACCGGCACCTGGTCCGCTGCACCGGCAAGGACCGGCCGGAGAACACCCACCTGGACGTCCAGTACATCGCGCTGGCCCCGGCCGGCGCGCAGGCGCTGATCAGCGAGGAGTCGCTGGACCTGCGCTGGTTCGACTACGACCGGCTGCCGGAGCTCACCGACCACTCGGTGCGCGACCTGGTGGCCCGGGCACGGCAGCTGACCGGCTGAGGTGCGACATCGGAAGGGGGCGCGGAGCCTATTGGCCCGCGCCCCCTTCCGTCGTTCCTCCGGTCGGACCGACCGGGCTCCGGCCGGGCGCGCGCCCTCCCCGCCCGCACCGCCGCGGCCTCAGCCGCAGGAGGAGTCCGGGTCCGGCCCGGACGGATCCGGGGCCGCGTGCCGCGCGCCGGGGATGTGCGGCAGCCGGGCGGCGGAGACCACGCCCTCCAGGTAGCCGCGGGCCCGCTCGGTCCGCGGGTAGGACTCCAGCAGGGCCCAGAACGCCGGGCCGTGGTCCGGCACCAGCAGGTGCGCCAGCTCGTGCAGCAGCACGTAGTCCAGCACGTACTCCGGCATGCCCTGGAGCCGGTGGGAGAGGCGGATCGTCCCCTCGCTGGGGGTGCAGGAGCCCCAGCGGGAATTCTGGTTGGTGACCCAGCGGACCTGGCTGGGCCGGGCGCGACCGTCCAGGTAGGCGCCCGACAGCTCGCGGGCCCGGGTCATCAGGGCCTCGTCACCGGGGATCCGCCGGGACTCCTGGGCGGCGAGCTTCTCCAGCATCTGCGCGACCCAGCGCTGCTCCTCGGCGTGCGACATCCGGGCCGGGATCAGCACCACGGTGCGGTCGCCCTCGCGGTAGGCGGAGACCGTACGGCTGCGGCGGGCGCTGCGGCGCACCTCGACCCGGCCGCGGTCGTGCGCCTCGGGGGCCGCCGCGCCGGAGGGCGGCGGCTGCGGTGGAGCCGGCCTCGGCTGCTGCCGCTGGTCGGGGCGCCCGCGTGTGTTCGGCGCCGCGACCTGCGACCCGGACGCTGCGCGGGCACGCCGACGCGACGCCGGTGGATGGGAGTCCCGCTCGGCTGCCATGGCACACGACGTTACCCGGTACCACGGACAGAAGTCCGCTGCCGTGGCCGGAATCTTTCATGGAGTGATCGGGAACGAAAAGTCGACGGCGGGTGTCCGGAAACCGACGCCGGAGGGGATGGCCGGTTATCCACAGGGCGCGCGAACGGATGGTGCGATCATGCGCACGGCCCTGTGGACAACCTTCCGCACGACGTCGGCGCGATGGGGCAAGCTGCGGTCGGCCGTCCGGAAACGATCGGAAGGGAGATCGTCGTGCGCCTCGCCCTCAAACCCGCGCTGTCCCGCAGCTGGCGGGACCCGCAGACCCTGCAGTTCGGCACCGTCACCCGCTTCGCCGGGGTGCTCGGCAACGCCGACAAGACCCTCTGCGACTTCCTCGCGCTGCTCGACGGGACACGGGAGCGACCGGAGCTCCTGACCGAGGGCGAACGCATCGGGCTCGGCCGCGAACCGGCCGACACCCTGCTCACCGGCCTGGAGGAGACCGGCCTGCTGGACGACGCGGAGGCCGACCGCCGCGCCCTGGCCCGCTTCCCCCCGCAGCAGCGGGACCTGCTCGGTCCCGACCTCGCCTCGCTCTCCCTGGTCCACTCCGGGCCGGGCGCCGCACCGGCGGTCCTCGGCCGCCGGGCCGACGCGCGGATCGAGGTGCGCGGCGCGGGCCGGGTCGGCACCGCCGTGGCGGCGGTGCTCGCGGCGGGCGGCACCGGCACGGTCACGGTCGCGGACCGCGGCCGGGTGAAACCGGAGGACTGCTCCCCCGCCGGCCTGCCGCCAGGGGACGTCGGACGGCTGCGCTCGACGGCGGCCCGGGAGGCGGTGCAGCGGGCCACCGGCCGGCCGCCGGCGCCCCTGCCCCGGCGCCGCACCGGGGAGCCGCCACCGGACTTCGTGGTCCTCGCGCCGCGGGACGGCAGCGCCGCCTTCGCCGGCGGGACGTACGAGGCCCGACTGCTGCTGCGGGCCGGGGTGCCGCACCTCTACGTGGGCGTGGTCGAGGAGTTCGGCGTCGTCGGACCGCTGGTGATCCCCGGGGTGTCCGCCTGCGGGCACTGCCTGGTGCTGCGCCGGGAGGACGAGGACGCCGCCTGGCCCCGGGTCCTGGCCCAACTCGCCGACGGAGGCCCCGGACGGGCCCGGACCCCGGCCTGCGACACGGCGCTGGCGACGGCGGTCGCCGGGCTGGCGGCGCTGCACGTCCAGGTGTTCCTGGACGGCGGCCGGCCGCCGAGCGTGGACGGCTGGTGCGAGGTCTCGGCCGGGGACGGCATGCCGAGGCGCCTGCGGCTGCGCGGGCACCCCGACTGCGGCTGCCTGTGGCAGCCGCTGCCGCCGGGGTGAGGAGCCCCGGAGGAAGCCGTCCGGCCCCGCGCGGGACGTCGACCGAGCCGACTTCCGGCGCGGAACCACCGGCCCCCACCGGACCAAGCCACCCAACTCCCCGCAAAGCGAGGGCACTCCCGGCCCCGCCCCACGGAATTCCGAGGGGCACGCAGCAGGGAGCGGGCACAATGGCGTAGAGATGGTCGGCCGCCCGGAACCGGGGGGCCGGGGAATGGAGGCCCGGGGTGAGCGATCTTCCGCGCAAGGCAATGACCCGCACGGCACGGCTCGCCGCCCTGCCGCTGGGGATAGCCGGCCGCGCCACGCTCGGCCTGGGCAAGCGGATCGGCGGCCGCTCCGCCGAGGTCGTCACCGCCGAGCTCCAACAGGCCACCGCGGACCAGCTGTTCAAGGTCCTCGGCGAACTCAAGGGCGGGGCGATGAAGTTCGGGCAGGTGCTGTCCGTCTTCGAGGCCGCGCTGCCGGAGGAGGTGGCCGGGCCGTACCGGGCGGCGCTCACCAAGCTCCAGGACGCCGCTCCCCCGATGCCCGCCGCCAAGGTGCACACCGCGCTCGCCCAGCGGCTCGGCGACTCCTGGCGCGAGCTGTTCCGGGAGTTCGACGACCGGCCCTCGGCCGCCGCCTCGATCGGCCAGGTGCACAAGGCGGTCTGGCACGACGGCCGCACGGTCGCCGTCAAGGTGCAGTACCCGGGCGCGGGCGACGCCCTGCTCGCGGACCTCTCGCAGCTGAGCCGGGTGGCCTGGCTGCTGGGGCCGCTGATCCCCGGGCTGGACATCAAGCCGCTGATCACCGAGCTGCGCGAGCGCGTCTCGGAGGAGCTGGACTACGAGCTGGAGGCGCAGGCCCAGCGCCGGCACGCCGAGGAGTTCACGGACGACCCGGACATCGTGGTGCCGGGCGTGGTGGCCCAGGCCGACCAGGTGCTGGTCACCGAGTGGATGGGCGGCACCCCGCTGGCCGAGGTGATCGCGGGCGGCACCCAGGAGGAGCGCGACCGCGCCGGGCAGCTGCTGGCCCGGTTCCTGTTCGCGGGCCCGTCCCGGACGGGGCTGCTGCACGCGGACCCGCACCCGGGCAACTTCCGGCTGCTGAAGGACGACGGCCCGGTGTCGGGCTGGCGGCTGGGCGTGCTGGACTTCGGCACCGTGGACCGGCTGCCCGGCGGGCTGCCCGCGCCGATCGGGGCCTCGCTGCGGATGGCGTTGGCCGGGGACGCGGCCGGGGTGCTCCGGATGCTGCGCGAGGAGGGCTTCGTGAAGCCCTCGATCCGGCTGGATCCGGACGCGGTGCTGGACTACCTGCTGCCGATCATCGAGCCGGCCGCGGTGGAGAACTTCCACTTCACCCGGACCTGGATGCGCTCCCAGGCGGCCCGGATCGCCGATCCGCGCTCGCCCGCCTACAACCTGGGCAAGCAGCTGAACCTGCCGCCCGCGTACCTGCTCATCCACCGGGTGACGCTGAGCACCATCGGGGTGCTCTGCCAGCTGGGCGCCAAGGCGCCGTTCCGCGCCGAGATGCTGGCGTGGCTGCCCGAGTTCGCCGGGCACCCGTCGGCGGGGCCGGCGGAGCCCGCCGAGCCCGCCCGGGTCCGCGAGGACTGACCCGGGCACCGCGACAACGGCCGCAGGCCGCTCCCCGACGACGGGGAGCGGCCTGCGGCACGACGGGGGTGGACCGGAGTCCGGGAGGGGCCCGTCGAGGACGGCCCCGGGCCGAAGGCCCTACATCAGTGCGACGGCGAGCGCCTTGCGGGCCCGCATCGAGGCCCGCTCGGCCCGCTGCCTGAGCCTGCGGGCCCGGTCGACCCGGTTGACGAGCCGTTGGTTCTCGGCCTCGTGCAGCCTGTCTTGCATATGGGCACGGGCCAGGGATTCGTGGAGGAGTTGCATTTCGAGGATCCTGTTCTGGGTCTGACGTTCGGTGGCCTGCTCGGCGCGGGCGGTGGGATCGACGGCGGCGGGGTTCATGTGGTGGTCCTGCTCGTGGTGCTTGCTCGGGAACGGGATGCGGGCTGCGGCGTCGGCCTTGGCGGCGGCGATCCGCACGGATCGGCGGAGGGCGCTGTCCAGCGGGGGCTGCTCTCCCCGGCGGACGACCCTGGCGCCGTGGGCGGGGTTCACGCCATGACCTCGGTCTTGCGCGGACGGCCACGGGGACGCTTGCGGGCCACGACGACGCCCTGGACGAACAGCTCGCCGCCCCAGACGCCCCACGGCTCACGCCGCTCCAGAGCGCCGGTCAGGCAGGCCTCCTTCACCGGGCAGGTACCGCAGAGGGACTTCGCGTACTCGACGTCGGCCGGCGTCTCGGCGAAGAAGACCTCGGGGTCGAAGGCGCGGCAGGGGATGGGGAGACCGAGGGACTCGGCCTGCTCGATCGAGCTGAGCTGCATGGAAAGAACCTCCGGGGGGTCGGCCTGGTCGGCCTGGGTGATCTGGCTTGTCGGCGGTACGGACGGGGTGGGCGGTGTGATGACCGTGGACACTGTGGGCGTCTTCCTCGTCTTTTCTCAGTGGTTCCGGCCCAGGTGACTGGTGGTGCTGGGCCGGAGGCCCCGGAGGGCCTGGGTGGTCTTGCGTACCGGACAAAACAGAAGGGCCGCGGATCCCGGTGTGACGGGTTCCGCGGCCCTGGAGGTGCCGACCTGAGGCTGGCTCAGGTTCGTTCTCTCCAGGGTTCAGGGCCGCGGAAGGCCCACATCCGGACGG
Source organism: Kitasatospora sp. NPDC058063 (assembly GCF_042885395.1). Classification (NCBI taxonomy): domain Bacteria; kingdom Bacillati; phylum Actinomycetota; class Actinomycetes; order Kitasatosporales; family Streptomycetaceae; genus Kitasatospora; species Kitasatospora sp. NPDC058063. Next base: position 105,132 of record NZ_JBHVSD010000007.1, on the reverse strand, counting down.
CCTCGGCGCCGGTAAAGGCGGCCATGGCCTGGTTAATCTGCTGCTCGTTCTGCTTCTGGGCATTTTCGGCACCGATGACCTGCGCATAGCCGCCATGCATGGCGGCGGCTACGGCCGCCTTCGGTGCCTGGGTCGGTCGCTCGTCGCGCAGGGAGCACGGCGTGCCGAACGAGGCCCAGCCCCGGGACAGACCGGTCTCGACAGTGGTGCCGTCGACGCTCCTGCTGCCCGTGAGGCACAGATCAGTGTGTCCAGGACCACTGACAACGGGGGCGACGGAGACACCGGTGGTGTCGAGACCCAGACCGGTTCCACCGAGCTCGGCGAGCGCCCGCAGGCGGGCGGCACGCAGGGAGGCAGCGACAACGGTCTGGCCAGTCATTTTGGTGATCATGATGTTTCCCACTGTCTTCGCCTCCTCTCGGCGTCTCGCGGAGCCTGGTTTCCCTGGCTCCGAATGTTCGGATGTCTGTCTCGGTAAAGCTGTGGTGAAGCTCTCGGGCGAGGGGCATCAGCACAGGTTTCACCCCGTGCGACCGCGTCCCCTTGACCGCTCCGGCAGGCTATTGCGCTCCCGGTACGCGGCGCAAACTATTTTTCACGCGAGTTCTTCGGCACGTCACACAACGGGTTCCGAAACCCTCGAAGCGGCCTCCTGGACCACGCCCGGACCGGCTCAGGCCGGATCGTCCGAACCGCCGTCCTCGACGTCGTCCGGGTCCTCCTCGGGCTCCTCCCCCGCACACAACGAGAGCACGGCCGCCCCGTACTTGTCCAGCTTCAGGGCGCCGACCCCGGAGATGGCGGCCAGCTCCCCGCGGCCGGCGGGCACGTCCTCGGCGATCGCCATCAGCGTGGCGTCGGTGAACACCACGTAGGCCGGCGCGCCCTGCTTCTTCGCCTGCCGGGCCCGCCACTCGCGCAGCCGCTCGTACAGCCCCTCGTCCATCGTGGACGGGCAGCTCTCGCAGCGGCGCAGCTTGCGCTCGACGGCCTCGGTGAGCACCTTGTCGCAGACCCGGCACTTGACCGGTCCGCGGACCCGCCGCGCGGCGGAGCGCTCGCCGGGCTCGACGCCCCCTCGCCCGCCGCGCGCGCCGGTGCGCGCGCCAGGAGCGGTGGAGCCGGGGCGCAACCCGTCCAGGAAGCGGCTGGGCTTGCGGCTCGCCCGGCCGCCCGGGGAGCGGGAGAGCGCCCAGGAGAGGCTGAGGTGCTTGCGGGCGCGGGTGACGCCGACGTAGAGGAGCCGGCGCTCCTCCTCGACCTGCTCGTCGGTCTTGGCGTAGATGATCGGCATGGTGCCCTCGGTGAGGCCGACCAGGAAGACGGCGTCCCATTCGAGGCCCTTGGCGGCGTGCAGCGAGGCGAGCGTGACGCCCTCGACGGCCGGGGCGTGCTGGGCCGCGGCGCGGGCGTCCAGCTCGGCGACGTAGGCCGAGAGGTCGGTGCCCTGGCCGGCCTCGGTGCGGGTGCGCTCGAACTCCTCGGCCAGCCGGACGAGGGCGGCCAGCGACTCCCAGCGGTCCCGGACGGCGCCGGAGCCGGCCGGGGGCTCGGCGGTGAAGCCGCGGGTGGCCAGCACCGCGCGGACCTGGCCGGCCAGGTCGGGGGCGTCGTCGGTGAGCGGGTCGGAGGCGGCCCGGGCGGCGCCGCGCAGCAGCACGCCGGCGTCCCGGACCTCGGGGCGTTCGAAGAACCGTTCCGCACCCTTGAGCTGGTAGGGGACGTTGAGGTCGGCGAGGGCCTGCTCGTAGACCTCGGACTGGCCGTTGGTGCGGAACAGCACCGCGATCTCGCTGGCGCGCACGCCGGCGGCGAGCAGCTCCTTGATCCGGCGGGCGGTGGTCTCGGCCTCGGTGGGCTCGTCCTCGTACTCGGTGTAGACCGGTTCGGGGCCGGCCTCGCGCTGGGAGACGAGTTCCAGGCGGTGCCGGGCGGCCTCGCCGCGGGCCTGGGAGAGCAGCCCGTTGGCGAGGTGGACGACCTGGGGGGTGGACCGGTAGTCGCGGACCAGCTTGACCACCGTCGCCCCGGGGTGCCGGTTGCGGAAGTTGAGCAGGTAGTCGGGCGTGGCGCCGGTGAAGGAGTAGATGGTCTGGCTGGCGTCGCCGACGACGCAGAGGCTGGCGCCGCCGTCCGGGCCGGTCCACTGGTCGAGCAGGCGCTGCTGGAGCGGGGAGACGTCCTGGTACTCGTCGACGGTGAAGTGCCGGTACTGGGAGCGGACCTGGTCGGCGATGTCCGGGCGGTCCTCCAGGATCGCGGCGGTGAGCAGCAGGACGTCCTCGAAGTCCATGCTGCCGCGGCGGCTCTTGGCCTCCTCGTAGACGCGGTAGACCTGGGCGGTCTCGGCCGGGTCGCGGGGGGCCTCGCGGCCGGACTTGGCGACGGCCACCGGGTAGTCCTCGGGGGCGATCTGGGTGACCTTGGCCCATTCGATCTCGGCGGTGAGGTCGCGCAGTTCGGTGCGCTGGACGCGCAGGCCGCAGCGGCCGGCCGCCTCGGCCACCAGCTGGACCTTGCGTTCCAGGAGCTGGGGAACGGGGCCGCCGACGGCGCGCGGCCAGAAGTACTGGAGCTGGCGCAGCGCGGCGGCGTGGAAGGTGCGGGCCTGGACGCCCTCGGCGCCGAGCTGGCGCAGCCGGCCGCGCATCTCGCCGGCCGCGCGGGCGGTGAAGGTCACGGCGAGGATCTGCTGGGGGTGGTAGACGCCGCTGCTCACGCCGTAGGCGATCCGGTGGGTGATGGCGCGGGTCTTGCCGGTGCCGGCGCCGGCCAGGACGCAGACCGGGCCCTGCAGGGCGGTGGCGACGGCGCGCTGCTCGGGGTCGAGCCCGGCGAGCACGGCGTCCGGGCCCGTCGCGGCGCCGGGGTCGCCCCAGGGGGAGCCGTGGGGGCCGTCGTACGGGCTGCCGCTCAAGAGGTCTTCCTGCATGCTTTCCATCCTCTCAGCCCGGTGGGACATCGCGGAGGGGGTTGTCCACAGGCCCGGTGCGATCGCAGGATGATCGCTCCGTACGACGGTCGACGGCGTACCGGAATGCCCGCCGCCCGGTGGACGTTGCCTCCGGAGACCGTACGCACCTCTCTTTCGAAGGAGCCCCCTCGATGTCCGGCACCGTGACGATGTACAGCACGACCTGGTGTGGGTACTGCAACCGACTCAAGAGCCAGCTGGAGCGCGAAGGCATCGGCTACACCGAGATCAACATCGAGGAGGACCCGGCGTCGGCGTCCTTCGTCGAGTCGGTGAACAACGGCAACCAGACCGTTCCGACGGTGCTGGTGACGCCGGCCGGCGGCGGCGAGCGGGTCGTCATGACGAACCCGAGCCTGCTGCAGGTCAAGAAGGCCCTGGCGGCCTGAGGCCGCCGGGTCCGGCCCGGGCCGCCGGGGGCCGGCGCGCGTCACGGCGCGTCGGCCCGGGCCGGGTCGACGGGCGCGGCGGGGGCGGGCAGGGTGGTGCGGGCGCCGAGGTCGCCGACGCCGTAGACGAGCCGGCTGCGGTCGGCCGAGTAGCGGGTCTCGATGACCCGGACGGGCCCACGCCGGTCGTAGGTGACGCGGGTCTGCACCATCAGCGGCACCCCGGGGCCGCCCTGGAACCACTGGGCCTCCTCGGGGCCGGGCATCCGCGCGACCAGGTGGTCCACGGCGCCGATCTCGGTACGTCCGAGGGTGGCGAGCACCGCCTCGTCGCCGCCCTCGACGGGGTCGGGCTCCATCAGCGGGGTGCCGGCGGCGAGGCCGGCCCGGTAGTGGCTCTCCTCGATGGAGTACGGCTCGCGGTCGAGCAGCCGCAGCTGGCGGCGGACCACGATGGCCTCGCCGGGGCGCAGTCCGAGCCGTTCGGCGATGTCCACCCGGGCCCGGACGATCATCATCTCGAAGTCGGTGCCGAGCTCCCGTCCGGCCTCGGCGGCCTCGCCGAGGTAGACGGCGGAGGGCGCGGCGAGGCAGTCGCGCGGCGCGGGGGTCAGGCCGGGCCCGTAGGCGCGGTGGTCCAGGACGGGGTGTTCGCGCAGGTAGGTGCCCTTGCCCTGGAGGCGGACCAGGCGGCCCTCGTTGACCAGGACGTCGACGGCGAGCCGGACGGTGTTGCGGGCGACGCCGTACTGGCGCTCCAGTTCGCTCTCGACCGGCAGGGCCGCGTCGGCGGTGAACTCGCCCTCGGCGATCCGGCGGCGCAGGTCGGCGGCGAGGCGCTGGTATTTGGGGGATTGGGCGGTGCCCCGGGGGATTGTCACCCTCGTGAATGTAGCGAGCACGGCGAGCCGGTTTCAGCCGTTTCCGGCAATATCGTCCGCGCGGGTTGACTTCGGAGACCTGCGAGCCCCTCCCGGTAGCAGAACTGGCCCGTCCGGATACGAACAGCTGGTCGTGGCAAATTCGGGAAGGGATTGCGGAGTAAAAGGGGGGCGCGCGAAATTCTCCACGCGCCCCCTTGCTCCGGGCACCATTCGGGCGGGCCGCTTTCGGGCCGACCACTTCGTACGGACCGCTTCGCACGGACCGCTTCGCACGGACCGCTTCGTACGGACCGCTTCGGGCGGATCGCCTCGGGTGGACCGCTTTACCCCAGGGCTACCAGCGCGCCGCCGAGGGCAGCGGCTCCCCGTACCAGAGCTCGACCAGGTGCCGGGCGATCGAGATGCCGGACGGCGGCAGGATCTCGCCCGCCTCCATGCCGGCCCGCAGCTCCTCGCGGGAGAACCAGCGCGCCTCGGCCAGCTCCTCGCCGTCCACGGTGATCTCGGTGCCGCCGGGCAGCGCCCGGCCCAGGAAGCCGAGCATCAGGCTGGACGGGAACGGCCAGGGCTGGCTGGCGACGTAGCGCACCTCGCCGACCCGCACGCCCGCCTCCTCCTGCACCTCGCGGGCCACCGCCTGCTCGATCGACTCCCCCGGCTCGACGAAGCCGGCCAGCGTGGACCAGCGGCCCTCCGGCCACAGCGCCTGGCGGCCGAGCAGGCAGCGGTCCTGCTCGTCGGTGATCACCATGATCACCGCCGGGTCGGTGCGCGGGTAGTGCTCGGCCGCGCAGGAGGTGCAGCGCCGCACGTGCCCGGCGCCGGCCTTCTCGGTCGGGTGCCCGCAGCGCGAGCAGAAGCTGTGCAGCCGGTGCCAGTGCTCCAGCGCCACCGCGTGCACCAGCAGCCCGGCGTCCCGGTCGGACAGCAGCCCGCCGACCTCGCGCAGCCCGGCCGGGCGGGCGTCGCCGTCCAGGCGCCCGGGCAGGCTCTCGCCCGCCAGCGCGAAGTACGAGACGCCGTCCTCGTCGGTGCCCAGGAAGTACCGGTCGCCGGTCTGCGGCGCCTCGAAGGAGGGCATCAGCACGAGCTCGGTGCCCTGCGCGGTGTCGACCACGAACGCCTCGCCGCCGGCGATCGGCAGGACCCGGGTGCTCGGGTGGCTCCAGGCCGCCGCCAGCCAGGGCTCGTCGAGGCGGTGCTCGGCCGCCCGGTCCACCCCGGACCGGGCCAGTGCCAGGTGCAGCGGGCGCTCGGTCTCAGGCACGGTGCTCACGTCTGTTCCATCCCCACGTGGTGAATCATCCGGATGAGTGATCTGGCTGCCATGGTGCTCGAACCCGGGGTCATGCCCCCGGCCGGAAGTTCTCGGCCAGGTCGCCCCAGAGGTACGCGGCGGTCTCCACGCCCTTGGCCAGCAGGTCCAGCTCGACCTTCTCGTTGACCGAGTGCCAGCCGTCCGAGGGCACCGAGATGCCGAGGAACAGCACCGGCGCGCCCAGCACGTCCTGGAGGTCGGCGGCAGGGCCGGAGCCGCCCTCGCGGGTGAAGAGGATCTTCTGGCCGAAGGCCCGCCCCATCGCCCGGACGGTGGACTGGAGCGCCGGGTGGTCCAGCGGGGTCAGGCAGGGCCGGGTCGCGCCGGGGAAGACCAGGTCGTACCGGACGCCCGCGGGCACCCGCTCGGCCACCCAGGCCCGCACCGCCTCGCGGACCTTCTCCACCTCCTGTCCGGCGACCAGCCGGAAGGACAGCTTGAGGTGCGCCGAGGCGGGGACGATGGTCTTGCCGCCGGGGCCGGTGTAGCCGCCCCAGATGCCGTTGACCTCGGCGGTCGGGCGGGCCCAGATCCGCTCCAGGGTGGAGTAGCCGGCCTCGCCGCGGGTGCCGTACGACTTGGCGACCCGCAGCCACTGCTCCTCGTCGAAGGGCAGCTCGGCGAACAGCTCGCGCTCGGTCCCGGTCAGTTCGACGACGCCGTCGTAGAAGCCCGGGATCGCGACCTTGCGGTCGGCGTCGTGCAGGCCGGCGGCCAGCTCCGCCGCGACCTGGGCCGGGTTGGGGACGGCGCCGCCGAAGGAGCCGGAGTGGATGTCGGTGTCCGGCCCGTACAGGTCGATCTGGGCGTCGGCCAGGCCGCGCATGCCGGTGCAGACGGTCGGCGTGGTCGCGGACCACATGCCGGTGTCCGAGATGACCACCACGTCGGCGGCCAGCCGCCCGGCCTCGCGCCGGACCAGCTCGGCGAAGTTCGGCGAGCCGGACTCCTCCTCGCCCTCGATCAGCAGCTTGAGGTTGACGGCCGGCGCGGTGCGGCCGGTGGCGGCCAGGTGGGCGCGCACGCCCAGGGTGTGGAAGAACACCTGGCCCTTGTCGTCGGCGGCGCCGCGCGCGTACAGCCGGCCGTCGACCACGGTCGGGGTGAACGGCTCGGTCTCCCAGCCGTCCTCCCGGGCCGCGGGCTGCACGTCGTGGTGCCCGTAGACCAGGACGGTCGGCGCGGACGGGTCCCCGGAGGGCCACTCGGCGAACACCGCGGGCAGGCCTTCGGTCTCCCACACCTCGGTCACCGGGAAGCCGGTCTCGCCGAGCTTGGCGGCCAGCCACTCGGCCGAGCGCCGCACGTCGCCGGCCCGGTCCGGATCGGCCGAGACCGAGGGGATGGCCAGCCACTCGGCGAGGTCGGCGAGGAAGGCGGCCTGGTGCCGGTCGATGTAGGAGCGGACGGCGCTGTCCGGGGTTCTCGTCATACCGACGACTGTAGTTCGCCCGTGCGGGTGCCCGCCCCGGCCGTCCGGCTGCCGGGCGCCGTCGGGGCTGTAACCTCCGTCACCCCCGCCGCGACGAGGACGCGGACGGGGGTGACACGGACGGGGGCGGGGCGAGCGGGCGCGGGGCCCCGGGGCCGACGCGGGCCCCGGGGCGGCCCGGGCCCCGGGGCGGCGCGGGCCTCAGCCCGAGCGGCGCAGCAGGGTGATCCGCGAGCGGGTCATCAGCGCCGCGAGCCCGGCCGCGAGCACCGGCAGCAGCAGCACGGTGGCGGCGATGGTGGGCCACGGGAAGACCAGGGCCGCCTTGCTGGCGATCTCCTCGGGGCTCATCCCGGGGTAGCTGCTCGCCGCGGCCTCGACCTTGCGCAGCGCCACTCCCGGCACCACGCCGCAGACCACACCGAGCAGGGCGCCCATCGCGGCGATCACCCCGCACTGGAAGCCGGACAGCGTGCGCCGGATGCGCGGCTCGGCGCCGACCGCCGCGAGGGTGGTCAGATCGCGCTGGGAGTCGGCGGCGGCCAGTCCGGTGGCGATGCCGGCCGCGCCGAGGGCGACGATGCCGGCGAAGGCGTTCAGGCCGAACTGGATCAGCCCGGCCGGGGACTCGTAGCCCCGCTCGATCTTGAGCACGTCGTGGTCGACGAGCTTGGTCAGCGCGCCGTCGGCCTTCTGCTGGGCGCTGTCCGAGGGCATGGCGCCGGGCAGCCAGACGGAGCCGGTCGGGGCGGTGGAGAAACCGAGCCGGGTGGCGGTGTCCTGGCTGACCACGGCCTGGGCCGGGGCGGGCAGCGCGGGCTCGGCGAGGACGGCGTCCACCGCGATCTCGGTGATGACGGGCTTGTTCGCGGAGCCGTTCCCACTGCCGATCACCGGACTGCTGTACCGGAGGATCACCTTGCCGGCCTTGATGTAGCGGGCGTCGAAGACCACGGCCTTGCCGGCGGCGAGGGCCTGGCCCGGGGCCGGGTCGGTGACTCCGAAGAGGTTGTGCAGCAGGGTGGCGTCCCCGGCCGTGATCTCGCTGAACGGGTTGTTGCGGCGGTGGTCCGTCTGGCAGCGCTTGTCGGTGCTCATGACGTGCTCGCTCTCGGCCAGCGAGAGGGAGTCGCCCGAGTCCATGAGCGGGCAGCGGTCCTCCTTGGGCAGCGCGACGCTGACGTAGCCGCAGTAGCTGCCCTCGGAGCAGTCGACCTTCGGCTGGACGCGCCGGACGTCGGCGCGCGGGCCGAGGTCGGGGATGCTGCGTTCGACGGCCTCGCGCATCTGCGGCAGCAGCTTGGCGTCGGACAGCCAGCCGTTGCCGAGGATGACGGCCCCGGACGGACCGGAGGCGGTGTACTCCAGCCGGTACTGCTCCTCGAAGCTGGCGATGTAGACGCTGACGGCCACGGAGCCGGCGACGGCGGCCATCACGGCGGCCACCGCGGGCGCGGTGCGGCCGCGGTGGCGCACCGAGTCGCGCAGGGCGAGCCGGGGGCCGAGCGGGAGCCAGCGGCCGAGCCGGCCGAACAGGCCGACCAGGTAGGGCACGAGGGCGACCATGCCGAGCTCGGCGAGGGCCGAGCCGCCGAGGACGGCGAAGCTGCGGTTGCCGACGCCGCTGGTGGCACCGGCCAGGGCGAGGGCCGCGCCGCCGCCGAGGGTCAGCAGTCCCGCGACGGCGAGCCTGCGGCTCGGCGGCTTGAGGGTGTCGCGGCCGGTGAGCGCGGCGACGACGTCCTGCCGGGAGGCCTGGACGGCGGGCACGACGGCGGCCAGCAGGCCGGTGACGAGCCCGACCATGAGGACGCCGAGCAGGTCGAGCGGCGGCAGGGCGAAGTGGGCGAAGCGCTGGCCGGAGCGTTCCTCGGCGGCGGTGCGCAGCAGGGCGACCAGGCCGATGCCGAGGCCCAGGCCGAGCACCGCGCCGGTGATGCCGAGGACGATGCCGCCGCCGAGCACGACCGCGCGGACGTTGGCGCGCTCACCGCCGGCGGCGGCGAGCAGCCCGAGCTGCCGCCGGGAGCGCCGGGCGCCGACGGCGAAGGCGGGGCCCGCGAGGAGGACGATCTCCAGCAGGGCCATGCCGACGACGGTGGCGAGGATGACGATGTCGGTCCGGTTGAAGTAGCTGGTGCCGCCGCCGTCCTGCTTCTGATCGACGAAGTAGGGGACGTCGTCGCGGGCCGGCGGGTCGGCCAGCACGGCGCGCGAGGCCACCTGGAAGCCGTGCTCGTTGAACTCCTTGACCTTCGGCCAGTCGATCGGGGTTCCGGCCGGGAGCTTGACCAGCCAGCGGGTGGTCCCGCCGGGGTCCTCGGTCGAGGCGTCGGAGCCGCCCGACGGCTTGGGGAGGCGGTCGAGCACGGCGCCGGGGCGGGCGGTGAGTTCGGTGGCCCGCAGTTCGCCGGGGTACTCGTAGACGCCGGTGATGGTGAAGGGGCTGTTCTCCAGGCCGCGGACGGCGGTCCTGTCGCCGATCCTGAGCCCGGAGCGCTTGAGGAAGTCCCGGGTGACGACGGCCTCGGTGTCGGAGGCGGGGGCCCGGCCCTGGTAGAGGTCGATCCGGCCCCGCCAGACCGGGTCGGTCAGGTCGGCCTCGCTGACCCGGGTGCTGAGCACGCCCTCGGCGCTGCTCGCGGCGGTGTACGGGCCGGAGAGCTCGGGCACCAGGACGGCGCCGGCCGGGAGCAACTGACGGGCCAGCTCGACGGGTTCGGTGTCGAGGGAGCGCTGCTGCGCGGGGGTGTACTTGGGCGCTTCGCCGTTCTTGGCGTCGTCCTTGGGGCTCTGGACGGAGAGCCCCTTCTCGGGGTCGGGCGCCTGCTTGACGGAGGTGCCGCGTTCGACGAGGTGCACTTCGGCGACCGCCTGGCCCATGACCCGCGTCGCGTGTTCGGCGGGGGTGAGTTCGGCACTGCGGAAGACCACGTCGGCGCCGGTGACGCCGAGGACGGGCAGGGCGACCATGGCGATGACGAGGGCGCTGCGGCCCTTGGCGCGCAGGGCGTCGCGGCGGGCGATGCGCAGGGCCACCCGCCAGGCGCTGAGCTTCACTCGTCCACCTTCAGGCTGTTGGTGGCGGCGCTGACGAGCAGGCTGGCGGCGTCCTGGCTGACGGACTCGTCGACCATCCGGCCGTCGCGCAGGAAGACGACCCGGTCGGCCCAGGCGGCGTGCCGGGCCTCGTGGGTGACCATCATGGCGGCGGCGCCGGCGTCGCAGCGGGCGCGCAGGACAGCGAGGACGGCCTCGCCGGTGGTGGAGTCGAGGGCGCCGGTGGGTTCGTCGGCGAGGACCAGGCGGCGGTCGCCGATCAGGGCGCGGGCGATGGCGACGCGCTGCTGCTGGCCGCCGGACATGTCGTCGGGGAAGCGGTCGGCGAGTTCGGGGATGCCGAGCTCCTCCAGGGCGGCGATGGCCTCGCGGCGGGCGGCGCGGGTGGACAGCCCGTCGAGTTCGCGCGGCAGCGAGATGTTCTCGGCGGCGGTGAGCGCCGGTATCAGGTTGTAGTCCTGGAAGACGTAGCCGACGGAGCGGCGGCGGACCCGGGCGAGCTTCTTGCGGTCGAGCTCGCCCAGGGCGACGCCCTCGACCAGGACCCGGCCACCGCTCGGGGTGTCCAGGCCGCCGGCCAGGGTGAGCAGGGTCGACTTGCCTGAGCCGGAGGGGCCCATGACGGCGACGAACTCGCCGGGGTGGACCTTGAGGTCGACGCCGCGCAGGGCCTGGACCTCGGCGGCGCCGTGGCCGTGGACGCGGGTGACGTTCTCCAGGTGGAGCACCGGCATCTGCCGGGCCTCTTGGGTGTGGGACATGGATTCCCCCCTCGTACTGGGTGTGCGCTCGGCGTCGGGGCCGAGCATGGTGGTTCGGTTGCCGCGGGGCTCAGGCGCGCAGGCGGCGCCCGCGCTTGGCGGGCGCGGCGCCGTCGCGGGCGGCCTCGGCGGTGCGGGTCTGCAGGAGTTCGGCCTGCTGGGCGAGCCGGGTCTCGCAGTGGTCGAGCCAGCGGATCTCGGCTTCGGTCTGGAAGATGAGCTGGTCGAGGACGAGCAGCCAGGCCAGGTCGTTGCTGGCGGAGGGCGTCGCGCCGGGGCGCTTCTCCCCCGCGAGGGCGCGGCCCTTGAGCCGGGTGTAGTCCTGGAGCGCCTTGATGCTGTGCCGGCGCTGGCCCTGGACGACGGCGGAGACGTCGACCCCGGGGACGGTCACCGCCATGGCGAGCTTGATCGCCAGTTCGTCGCGCGGGGGGTTGGTCCGGGGCACCGGGGTGTCGAACCAGGTCCGCAGCTCTTCCCGGCCCGCGTCGGTGGCGGCGTAGAACTGGTGGCCCTCGCCGTCCTCCCCCGCGGGCTCGACCAGCCCGTCGCGCTCCAGCCGGGACAGCGTGGTGTAGACCTGCCCGACGTTGAGCGGCCAGGTGGCGCCGGTGCGCGCCTCGAACTCGGTGCGCAGCTGGTAGCCGTAGCGAGGGCCCTGGTCGAGCAGGGCGAGCAGACCGTGACGGATGGACATACCGAGTATGTATACCCGGTATGCCCTACCGTCTCAAGCCGCGCCCACCCGGTCGGGGGAGCGGGTACCGTCGTGCGGTGTGAGCCACTTGCGCATCGCCACCTTCAACCTCCTGCACGGCCAGCCGCTCGCCCCGGACGGCGCCCCGCGGCCCTACCCGTCCGACGCCGGCGAGCCGTTGGCCGACGCGGTGGCCGCGCTGGACGCCGACGTGCTGGCGCTCCAGGAGGTCGACCGGTACCAGTCGCGCTCCGGCGGCACCGACCAGGCCGCGGTGGCCGCCGCGGCCATGGGCGCCAAGGACTGGCGCTTCGCCGCCGCCCTGCACGGCCGCCCGGCGCCGGTCGCGGGCTGGGTGACGGAGCCGTCCGGACCGGGCGGCCTTCGGGTGTACGGGCCGGGCGAGGTGGGCGACGGCGCCCCGCCCTCGTACGGGACGGCACTGCTGACGCGGCTCCCGGTGCGGCACTGGCGGGCCCGGCGGTTCGCCCCGGCGCCGTTCGGACTGCCGCTGCGGGTGGCCGGGCGGCGCGGACTGACCCCGGTGCCGGACGAGCCGCGGGCGGCGCTGGCGGCCGTCCTGGAGGGCGACCGCGGGCCGTTCACCGTGGTGGCGGCGCACCTGTCCTTCGTCCCCGGCTGGAACATGGCGCAGCTGGCCGGCATCCGGCGCTGGATCGCCGACCTGCCGCAGCCGTACCTGGTACTGGGCGACTTCAACCTGGTCGGGGCCGTGCCCCGCACGGTGCTCGGCGGGGCGACGGCGCTGGAGCGCACCGCGCCGCGGGTGCGGGTGCGCGAGCTGCGGGCGGCGCGGCGGGCCCGGCCGGCCCTGACCGAGGCGCGCCGGCGCCGGGTGCGCGAACCGCGCCCCCGCCTGCAGGGCTGGTACGACCTGGCGCGCACGCCGACCTACCCCTCGCACCGGCCCGCGGTGCAGTTCGACCACGTACTGGGGATCGGCGTGCCGCGCACGGCGGTCGGGCCGGCGGCGGCGCCGCGCGCGACGGTGTCGGACCACCGCCCGCTGCTGGTCGAGGTGTCGCTGTAGGGCGGCCCCGGACGCCTACTGGCGCGCCAGGACCCCGGCCTGCTGCGGGAGGTGGACGGTGGTGGCGGCCCGGGGCTCCCCCGGCCCGAGCGCGTGCGGGGGATCGAACTGGAGCAGCAGCATGGCCGCGTCGTCGCCGAGCTGGCGCCCGACGTGGCGCACCACGTCCTCGTGCAGCAGTTGCAGGACGTCGGCCGGGCGGCCGGCCGCGCAGTGCGGGAAGCGTTCGGCGAGCGGGTAGAAGACGCCCGCGCGGTCACGGGCCTCGATCACCCCGTCGGTGAACAGCAGCACCCGGTCGTCGCCCTGGAGCAGCAGCCGGTGCACCGGCGGGCGGACGTCGACCGGGTCGAGGACGCCCAGCGGCGGTACGGTCTCGGCGAGTTCGAGCGGCCGGACCTCCCCGCCGCGCAGCAGCAGCGGGGCGGGATGACCGCAGTTGACGATCTCCGCGGCGCCGTCGGGCCCGACGCCGATCAGCACCAGGGTGACGAACTCCTCCTCCACGCCCGGGTGGTCGTTCTCGTGCAGGGCGCGGTCGAGGCTGACGGCCAGCCAGCCGGCCACCCGGTCCAGGGCGGCCTCCTGGTGGGCGGCCTCGCGGAAGGCCCCGAGCACGGCGGCGGCCGTCTCCACCGCGCCGAGGCCCTTGCCGCGCACGTCCCCGACCACCGCCCGCACCCCGTGCCGGGTGTTGACCACCTCGTAGAGGTCGCCGCCGATCCGGGCGTGCGCGGCGGCGGCCTCGTAGTGGACGGCCGCCCGGACGGTGCCGACCCGTTCGGGGACGGGCCGCAGGAGCACCCGGCGGGCGATCGAGGCGACCAGCTGGGCGTCGGCCAGCGCCCGTTCCTGGCGCAGCCTCAGGGTGGCGCTGACCCAGCCGATCGTGGCGACGAGCAGGATCGCGAAGACGCTGGCGGCGTGCACGGACTCGCCGAGCGTGTCGCTGCGGAAGGCCATCAGGAAGGCCGCCGCCTCGGTGCCCAGACCGATGGCGAGCGGGTACCAGGTTCGGCGGCTGACCACGGCGGCCAGCGCGGGTACGGCGGTGAGGGCCGGTTCGACCGTCACCTCGGTGCCGCTGAGGTAGTCGAGGGCGACGATCAGCACCATGCCGAGGAACGGCAGCGCCAGCGCCGTCCTCGGCCAGGTGCCGGTCGCGCGCGGAGCGGGCCCCGGTGTCGGCCCGGTGAACCGCTCTCTGATCCATCCGGTCGCACTCAACTTCGGTCTCTCCAGCAGAAGACGCCGATGCCCGAGGGCACCTGCGGTGATGACTGAGGGTCAGGGAATGCGGGCCTCGCTGGCGGCCGGAGTACGGGGGTTGACCGGTTACCGACCCCACAATAGGCGCGAAACGTGCATGACGCACAGGTTTCGGGCACTGGCATGATGACTTGGATGCTCTGCGTGACTCAATAGTCACTGTTCCCGATCAGGAGCCGTTCCAACTCTTTTCGGTCGGGAAGTCCTGCCGGACGGACGATCCGGCCACTGCGGACGTACAGGAACGACGCCGTGACCTGCTCGGGATCGACGCCCGCGTGCTCGGCCCAGGCCAACCGGTAGACCGCGAGCTGCAACGGGTCGGCGGTCTCCTCCCGATGGGTTTTCCAGTCCACCACTTCGTAGCGTGACGCACCACCGGATTCCGACAACGCGTCGTCCTCCCGGTAGACCGCGTCGATCCGTCCCCGCACCACCCGACCCGCCAGCACCAGCTGGAACGGCACCTCCACCCGGTGGGGCTTGCGCCGGGCGTACGGGGTGCGCAGGAACGCCTCCTTGAGCCGCTCCAGGTCCTGCTCGTCCTCGATGCCGTCGTCGTCGGCGCCGGGCAGCGCACCGGGCTCGACCAGCAGCAGCGGCTCGATCCGGGACTGCACCCAGGCGTGGAAGCGGGTGCCGCGCCGGGCCGCCGGCTGCGGGGGGCGCGGCATCGGGCGGGCCAGCTCGTGCGCGAAGCCGTCCGGGTCCGCGGCCAGCCGCAGCAGCTGGGTGGCGGACAGCGCGGCGGGCAGCGGCACGTCCCGCGCGGTGCGCCGGGACCGCTCCAACTCGCCCAGCAGCGCCGTCAGATCGCGGTCCCAGGAGGCGACCTGACGCTGGTCCTCGGGGGCCGTCTCCTCGGCTTCGGGGGCGGGCGCCCCCGCCACCCGGGCGCGCACCACCTCGGCGACCCGGCGGCGGGCGTGCTGGGCGGCCGGGTCCAGCGGCAGCGGCCAGGGGCGCTCGACGGGGGCGGCCAGCGCCGGGTTCTCGGCGCCCTTCTCCGGCTGCTCGGCCCAGTGCTCGACCTCGCCCGCGCCGGGCCGCTCGCAGTGCTCGCGCAGCCGCTCCAGGAAGTCGGACGGGCCGCGGACGGTCTTCTGACTCGGCCCCCACCAGTGCCCGGAGGCCAGCAGCAGCGACCTGGGCCGGGTGAACGCCACGTAGCCCAGGCGCAGTTCCTCGACGCCGGAGTGGTCGGCCAGCTCCTTCTTGAACGCCGCCATCGACTTCCCGTTCCACCCGCCGCGGACGTCGGGCAGAGTTTCGGCGTCGCCGCGCAGGGCGTGCGGGAGCACCCGCTTGGTGCTCGTCCAGCGTTCGCGCGGGCTCGACGAGGGGAACGCGCCCCGCACCAGACCGGGGACAGCCACCACGTCCCACTCCAGGCCCTTGGACTTGTGCGCGGTGAGCACCTTCACGGTGTCCTCGCCGCCGGGCAGGCTGCTGTCCAGGCCGCGGTCGTACTCCTGGGCCGCGCGCAGGAAGCCGAGGAAGGCGGCGAGGCCCGGGTCACCGTCGAGGTCGGCGAAGGAGGCGGCGACGTCCAGGAAGGCGTACAGGGTCTCCCGCCGCCGGGCTGCCAGGGCCTGCGGGGAGGCGGCGAGTTCGACCTCCAGCCCGGTGACGGACAGCACCCGGTGCAGCACGTCCATCAGCGGATCGGCGAGCGAGCGCCGCAGTTCGCGCAGCTCGACGGCGAGCCGGGCGAAGCGCACCCGGGCCTCGGCGGAGAACGGCAGCTCGTCGGGCTTCCCGTCCTCACCGGCCGAGGGGTCCAGGAAGGTCTCCACCGCGTCGGCCAGCGAGACCACCTCGGTCGGATCGGCCTCGGCGACCGCCGCGGCCAGCGCCTCGACGCCCTCCGGCCGGTCGGTGCGCACCAGGTCGGCGGCCCGGCGGCCGAGCAGCGCGAGGTCGCGCGGGCCGATCCGCCAGCGCGGGCCGATCAGCAGCCGCACCAGCGCCGCGTTGGCGGTCGGGTCCTGCAGCACCTCGCAGACCGCCACCAGGTCGGCCACCTCGGGCAGCTGCAGCAGCCCGCCCAGGCCCACCACCTCGACCGGCACCTCCCGGGCGACCAGCGCGGCGTGGATGTCCGGGAAGGCCGCGCCGCCGCGGCACAGCACGGCGATCCGGCCGGGCGCGGTGCCGGTGCGCACCAGGTGCGCGATCGAGTCGGCCAGCCAGTCGACCTCCTCGGCGTGGGTGGGCAGCAGCGCCGCCCGCACGAAGCCGTCCCGCTCGGCGCCGGGGGCCGGGCGCAGCGCCTCCACGCCCTCGTGCATCTCCCGCAGCGGGGCGGCGAGTTCGTTGGCGAAGGCGAGCAGCCGGCCGCCGCTGCGGCGGTTCTCGCTGAGCGCGTAGCGGGCGGCGGGGCGGCCGTCGGCCTTCGGGAAGTGCCGGGGGAACTCGTCGAGGTTGGCCACGGAGGCGCCGCGCCAGCCGTAGATCGCCTGGCAGGGGTCGCCGACGGCGGTCACCGGGTGACCGCTGCCGGTGCGGGCACCGTCGGCGGGGGCGCCGAACAGGCCCGCGAGCATCAGCCGCTGGGCGACCGAGGTGTCCTGGTACTCGTCCAGCAGCACCACCTTGAACTGGTCGCGCAGCAGCTCCCCGACCTCCGGGCGCTGCTGGGCCAGGCGGGCGGCGGCGGCGATCTGGTCGCCGAAGTCCATCAGCCCGGCGGAGCGCTTGCGGCGCCGGTAGTCCTCGACGAGGCGCAGCAGCTCCAGCCGGGCCCGGGCGGTGACCGGGACGGCCCGCAGGTCGTCGTTGGTCAGCTTGACGGTGGCGAGGGTGTCCAGCAGCCGCTCGTCGAACTCGCGCAGGGTCTGCGGCTCGACCAGGTGCTCGGCGAGTTCGCCGTCCAGCGCGGCCAGGTCGGCGACCAGGTTGGAGAAGGTGCCGGTGAGGGCGGGGAACGGGCCGCGGGCGGTGCGCAGCACCTTGGCGGCAAGCTGGAAGCGGGTGGCGTCGGCGAGCAGCCGGACGTCCGGCTCGATGCCGATCCGCAGGCCGTGCTCCTTGAGCAGGCGCCCGGCGAAGGCGTGGTAGGTGGAGATCTCCGGGTCGCCGAGCGGCTCGGCGGCGGCCCGGTCGGCCGCCCTCCCCCAGTCCTCGTCCGGGGGCGCCCCCTGCCCGCCGAGACGCAGGGAGGCCCGCACGCGCTCGGAGAGCTCGCCGGCGGCCTTGTTGGTGAAGGTGAGGCCGAGCACCTCCTCGGGCCGTACGGCACCGGAGCCGACCAGCCAGACCACCCGGGCGGCCATCACCGTGGTCTTGCCGGAGCCGGCGCCGGCCACGATCACGGCCGGTTCCAGGGGGGCGCCGATGGCCGCCATCTGCTCCCGGTTGAACGGGATCCCCAGCAGCTCCTTGAGCTGGTCGGGATGGCTGAGCACGGCGGTCACCCCGCAACCGTAACCGGAGCGACGGACAAACCCCGCCCGGCCGTTCCCCGCCCGCCCCCTACTCGACGAGTTGGGTGCCGTCCCGCTGGGCGGAGCAGCTGCGGCGGAAGGCGCAGCGGTCGCAGCCCGCGCCGGTCCGCGGGACGAAGCGCTCGGCGAGGACCTTCCCGGCCGCCTCGGCGAGCAGGTTCTCGATCCAGGGCTCGCCCTCCGGCGGGTCCTGCCGCTGCACCTTGGGGGCGTCCGCGGCGGCCTTGGCGGCGGGCTCGCGCAGGTGGACCAGTTCGGCGCCGCCGGTGTCCGGCGGGTGCCCGGTGAAGCCGGGCAGCTCGTTCAGGGCGCCGGCCCGGACGGCGAGCTGGTAGACGGCGAGCTGCTTGTGCTCGGGCAGCGACTTGTCGGTGGGTATCTGCTTGCCGGTCTTGAAGTCGACCACGTAGGCGCGCCCGGCCGCGTCCTTCTCCACCCGGTCCATCGAGCCGCGGATGCGCACCGCGACGCCGCCGACGTCGAGGGTGACGTCGAAGCCGTGCTCGGTGGCGACGAGGTCCCGGCCGCGCTCCAGGACGTGCCAGTTGAGGAAGCGCTCCAGGGCGGCGCGGGCCTCGGTCTTCTCCTGCTGGGACTTCCAGGGCGCGTCGAAGGCCAGCGCGTCCCAGACGGTGTCCAGCCGCTCCATGAGCACGGCGAGGTCGGCGGGGGTGCGGCCGGAGCCGACCTCGTCGGCGAGGGCGTGCACCACGTTGCCGAAGCCCTGGGCGGCCGAGCCCGTGCCGCGGGCCTTGACCTCCTTGTCCAGGAACCACTGCAGGGAGCAGCTCTCCAGCTGTTCCAGCCCGCTGCCGGACAGCCGGACCGGCACGTCGGCGCTGCGCAGCGGTTCGGGGGCGGTGGTGGGGTCGTCCAGGCCCCACCAGCGCTCGGGCTGGGCGGCGGGCACCAGCGGCAGCCCGTCCTCGTCGGTGGCGGCGGCCAGGGTGGCGAGCCGTTCGGCGGCGGCGCGGCGCAGTTCGGGCGAGCGGGCGGGGTCGACGGTGACGGCGCGCAGTTCGGCGACCAGTGCCGCGACGGACAGCGGGCGGCGCGGGCGGTGGGTGACGTCCTCGACGGTGACCGCCGGGGTGCGCCGGACCACCTTGCCGGTCCGGGGGTCGACGTCCTCGCGGTAGAGCTCGCGCAGGAAGCGGGACGGTTCGTCGCCGTCGTCGGCGGGGGCCTTGACGGCGGTGACGATCAGCCGCTCCTTGGCGCGGGTCGCGGCGACGTAGAAGAGCCGGCGCTCCTCGCCGAGCAGGGCGCCCGGGGAGAGCGGTTCGGCGAGGCCGTCGCGGCCGATCCGGTCGGCCTCCAGCAGGGAGCCGCGGCGGCGCAGGTCGGGCCAGAGGCCGTCCTGGACGCCGGCCACCACGACCAGGCGCCACTCCAGGCCCTTGGAGCGGTGGGCCGTCATCAGGCGCACCGCCTCGGGGCGCACCGCCCGGACGGTGAGGGTGTCGGCGGCGATGTCCTGGGCTTCGAGCTCGGCGAGCAGGTCCAGGGCGCTGCGGTGGCCGGTGACCTGCTCCTCGGCCCGGGCGGCGGTCTCGAACAGGGCGCACAGCGCGTCCAGGTCGCGGTCGGCGTTGCGGCCGGCCGCGCCGCCGCGCAGGGCGGCCCGTTCCAGCCGCTCGCGCCAGCGCCGGCTGCCGTCCCACAGCTCCCAGAGCGCCTCCTCGGCGGTGCAGCCGCCGGCCAGCTGTTCGCGGACCTTGCGCAGCAGGGTGCCGAGGTCGCGGGCGCGGCGGGCGTGCGCGGGGTCGAGGGCGACGAGGCGCTCGGGTTCGGCGAGGGCCTCGCGGATCAGTTCGGCGGCCGGGCGCGGGACGGCGGCGGCGCGGCCGTCGGCGCGCAGCGCGGCGCGTTCCTCCTCGCGCAGGGCGCGGCCGAGCCGGCGCAGGTCGGAACCGTCGAGGCCGCCGAGCGGGCCGGTGAGCAGGGCGTGCGCCACGTCGGTGGTGAGCGGGTCGGGGGCGTCCGGGTCGCCCTGCCTGTCCCGGGCGGCCTGCTCGGCGCAGGCCCGCAGGGCGAGCAGCAGCTGGGCGACGGCCGGCTCCTCGCGCAGCGGCAGGTCGTCGCCGTCGATCTCCAGCGGGACGCCGGCCGCGCCGAGCGCCCGCCGCACGCCGGGGATGGAGCGGGCGCCGGCCCGGACGAGCACGGCCATCTCGCCCCAGGGCACGCCGTCCTCCAGGTGGGCGCGGCGCAGCAGGTCGGCGATCGAGTCCAGCTCGGCGCCGGGGGTCGGGTAGGTGTAGACCTCGACCCTGCCGCCCTCGCGGGAGGGCAGCAGGGCGCGGTGCTGGGCGAGCTTGTCGGCGGGCAGCCGGCCCATCGGCATCCGGCGGGCGACTTCCCGGGAGGCGGCGAGCAGCACGGCGCCGGAGCGGCGGGAGACCCGCAGCACCTTGACCTCGGCGGGGCTGCCGTCGGCCCGCCGGAAGGCCTGCGGGAAGTCGAGGATGCCGTTGATGTCGGCGCCGCGGAAGGCGTAGATCGACTGGTCCGGGTCGCCGACCGCGACGAGGTCGCGCCCGCCGCCGGCCAGCTGGCGCAGCAGCCGGACCTGGGAGGGGTCGGTGTCCTGGTACTCGTCGACGAAGACGACCTCGTAGCGCCGCCGCAGCTGCTCGCCGACCTCGGGGCGCTCGGCGAGCAGCACGGCGCGGTGGACGAGTTCGGCGTAGTCGAGGACGCCGCGCAGGTCGAGGACGTCGAGGTAGTCGGCCAGGAAGTGCGCGGCGGCGGCCCAGTCGGGGCGCTGGACGCCCTGCGCGAAGCGTTCCAGTTCGGCTTCGCCGAGTCCGAGTTCGCGGCTGCGGGCGAGGACGGCGCGGACCTCGTCGGCGAAGCCGCGGGTGGTCAGGCAGGCCCGCAGGTCCAGTGGCCACTCGATGCGGGTGCTGCCGTGCTTGGCGTCCTCGGCGCCGCCGGCCAGCAGCTCGCGGACCATGACGTCCTGCTCGGGGCCGGAGAGCAGCCGCAGCGGCTCGGCGTAGTCCGCCGGGTCCTGGTGAGCGCGCAGCAGGGCGTAGCAGAAGGAGTGGAAGGTGGTGGCCTGCGGGGCGGCGGCCGCGCCGCCGAGCCGGCCGGACATCCGGTCGCGCAGTTCGGTGGCGGCCTTGCGGCTGAAGGTGAGGACGAGGATCCGCTCGGGGTCGGTGCCGTCCTCGATCCGCCGGGCGACCGCCTCGACCAGGGTGGTGGTCTTGCCCGTGCCCGGCCCGGCCAGCACCAGCAGCGGCCCGCCGGTGTGCTCGACCACGGCGCGCTGGTAGGCGTCCAGCACGGGTGGGTCGGGCTGGACGAGCGGGCTGCGCACGAGCCGGTAGGGGGAGCTCACGAACTGGTCCTGGGGGTCGAACGGTGGGGCACGGCGGAGGCGGACCCGTCGGGCCCGCCCGTACCGAGCCTACGATCCTGCCCCGTCATTCCCGTCCGCGCGGCGGTTTCGGCACAATGCGACCCGGCCGCGGTCTACGCCGGCGAGCCGTCCCAGCGGGCCCGCCCGAGGTCGACCCGGGGCGGGTCGGCGAGTTCGCGCAGCGGGGTGCCCTCGTCGCCGTAGTGGGCGAGGGCGCGCTGCTCGTGCCCGGGCAGCAGGCGGCCGTCCGCGCGGATCACCCGCCACCAGGGCACCGAGCCGCCGTACAGTGCCATGACCCGGCCGACCTGCCGGGGGCCGCCCTGGCCGAGGTATTCGGCGACGTCGCCGTAGGTCATCACCCTGCCGGGTGGAATCCGCTCGGTCAGGTCGAGCACCAGTTCGGCGAACGGCGGCAGGGCGTCCGGAAGACCGTCGTGTGTTGCGTCCGTCACCTGCGGCATTCTTCCTTACAGGGGCGCGTCCGTGGCCCGGTGCGTACGATCCGCCGCGCCCGATCCGCCCCCTGTCCCGCACGGGACGCCGGGGCATGCCACCATCTTCCGGGGCGGTGAGTGGTGATACGAGGACAAGACCAGATGACCGGGACGGCTGACGTGGGCGTGGACAAGGACTCCGACGAGTCCGCCTCCGCCGTGCCGTCGACGCCCGGGAACGAGAGCGAAGGCCGGCCCGAACCGGGCCCGACGCCGGAAGTCTCCCTGATCAAGGACCGAACGATCAAGACCCCCGCACCCGCGAAGGCCCCCGAACAGCCCGGCCCCCCAGCGGCCGAGACCACCTCGGCCCCGGAACCGGCGCTCCCGGCGCCGGCGGCCGGCGGCCCGAAAGCCCCCGCCGTCCCCGCCGTCCCGCCCGAGGACACCGAGCCGCCGGACCACGCCCCCCTGGACCACGACCCGCTGGACGAGGCCCCGCACCTGGACGTCGACGAGCCGCTGCTCGCCGCCCGCGCGCACCGCCCGTCCGACCTGATCCGCTTCCTGGCCGGCGTCCTCGGGATAGTCGCCGTCTTCGTGCTGGCCGGCATCGCCACCGGGACCACCAGCGGCATCGAGCAGGACATCGCCTCCAACGCGCCGCACTTCTCCGCGGTGTTCTCCACCATCACCGGCCTGCTCTCCAGCGTCGCGGTGCTCGCCGTACCGCTGGCCTTCGCCGTCGAACGGCTGATCAAACGCGACGGCCTGCGGGTCGCCGACGGCGTGCTCGCCTCGGTGCTGGCGTACGGCGTCTCGCTCGGCATCGACTGGTGGGTGGCCGAGGGCGCCTCCGAACACACCCGGGACGCGCTGACCCGGCTGCCGCTGGACAGCAACGGCACCCTCACCGACCCGGTGCACGGCTACCTCGCCCCGGTGATCGCCTACATGACCGCCGTCGGCATGTCGAGCAGACCCCGCTGGCGGGTCGCCCTGTGGGTGGTGGTGGTCTTCAGCGGGGTCACCGAGCTGCTCGGCGGCTACACCACCCCGCTGTCGCTGATGCTCACCGTGCTGATCGGCTGGTCCGTCGCCTACGGCACGCTGTACGCGATCGGTTCCCCCAACATCCGGCCCACCGGCCAGCACCTGATGATCGGCCTGCGCAAGGTCGGCTTCACCCCGGCCGGCGCCGTGCGCGCCCCCGACGCCCCCGGCGGCACCCGCCGCTACCACGTCACCCAGCAGGGCGGGCCCCCGCTGGACGTGCACATCATCGACCGCGAGCAGCAGGCCTCCGGCTTCTTCTACCGGGCCTGGCGGCGGCTGCGGCTGCGCTCGGTCGCGGTGCGCCGCAGCCCCCAGTCGCTGCGCCAGGCGCTGGAGCAGGAGGCCCTGATCGCGTACGCGGCGGCCGCCTCGGGCGCCCGCGCGCCGCAGCTGGTCGCCACCTCCGAGCTCGGCCCGGACGCCGCGATCCTGGTGTACGAGAACGTCGAGGGCCGCACCCTGGACGAGCTGGCCGACGAGGAGGTCACCGACCCGGTGATGGCCTCGGTCTGGCAGTCGGTGGCCGCCCTGCACGAGCGCCGGATCGCCCACCGCCGGCTCACCGGCGAGTCGCTGCTGGTGGTGGACGAGCGCACCGGCTGCCTGGTCAATCTCTCCGGCGGCGACATCGCCGCCACCGACCTGACGCTGCGCATCGACGTCGCCCAGCTGCTCACCACCTTCGCGCTGCGGATCGGCCCGGAGCGCGCCGTCGCCACCGCCAACGCGGTGCTCGGCGCCGAGCGGGTCGCCCAGGCGCTGCCGCTGCTCCAGCCGGTCGGGATGAGCCGCTCCACCCGGGTCGACCTCGCCAAGCTCACCAAGGAGCGCAAGACCGCCGCCCGGGCCAGGGCGCTGGAGCAGGTCGCGGCCGGCGAGCGCACCCAGCAGCAGGCCGAGGAGGACATCGCGGTGGCCGGCGAGGACCTGCTGAGCCGCATCCGCGGCCAGATCCTCCAGATCGCCCCCGAGGCCCCGATGGCCCCGGTCAAGCTGGAACGGCTGAAGCCGAAGAGCCTGATCATGGTGATCGCGCTGACCTTCGCCGCCTACCTGGCCCTGACCACCATCAAGCCGGCCCAGCTGAAGCTCTCCCAGATGAACTGGGCCTGGGCCGCGGCCGCCCTGCTCGCCGCCGCCTTCAGCTACGTCGCCGCCGCGATGAGCCTGACCGGCTTCGTCCCCGAGCGGCTGCCGTTCCGGCGCACCGTCGCCGCCCAGCTGGCCGGCTCCTTCGTCAAGCTGGTCGCCCCCGCCGCGATCGGCGGCATCGCGCTCAACACCCGGTACCTGCAGAGGGCCGGCATCCGCTCCGGCCAGGCGGTGGCCTCGGTCGGCGCCTCCCAACTGGCGGGCCTGGCCGGGCACCTGCTGCTGCTGTTCAGCTTCGGCCTGATCACCGGCAGCCAGACCAACGGCGACCTCTCCGCCTCCCGCGCGGTGATCATCGGCGTGCTGAGCGCCGCCGTGCTCGCCCTGGTGGTGGCCGCCGTCGCACCGCTGCGCCGGTTCGTGCTGGGCCGGCTGCGCTCGCTGTTCTTCGGCGTGGTGCCGCGGATGCTCGACCTGATGCAGACGCCCAGCAAGCTGGTCACCGGCTTCGGCGGCATCCTGCTGCTGACCCTCTCCTTCACCGCCTGCCTGGACTTCTCGGTGCAGGCCTTCGGCGGCGACGTCAGCTTCTCGGCCGTCGCGGTGGTCTTCCTGACCGCCAACGCGGCCGGCTCGGCGATCCCCACCCCCGGCGGCATCGGCCCGGTCGAGGTCGCCCTGATCGGCGCCCTGACCGTCGCCGACGTCTCCCCCACGATCGCCACCCCGGCGGTCTTCCTCTACCGGGCGCTCACCTTCTGGCTGCCGGTGCTGCCGGGCTGGATCGCCTACAACGTGCTCCAGCGCAAGAAGGCGCTCTGAGCCGCCCCGGGCACCGCTGACCTCCCCCGCACCGGAGCACGGAAAAGGGCCCGCCGGACGGCGGGCCCTTCCACGGTGGGGGCGTCGGTCAGTAGACCGGCTTGTGCGGCTCGATCTGGTTCACCCAGCCGAGCACGCCGCCGCCCAGGTGCACGGCGTTGCCGAAGCCGGCGGCCTTCACCACGGCCAGCACCTCGGCCGAGCGCACGCCCGACTTGCAGTGCAGCACGATCTTCCGGTCCTGCGGCAGCTTCTCCAGCGCGTCGCCCATCAGGAACTCGTTCTTCGGGATCAGCACCGCGCCGGGGATGTTGACGATCTCGTACTCGCCGGGCTCGCGGACGTCGATGAGGTAGATGTCCTCCTTGTCGTCCTGCCACTGCTTGAGCTGCTGCGAGGTGACGGTCGAACCGGCGGCGGCGGCCTGCGCCTCCTCCGACACGACGCCGCAGAAGGCCTCGTAGTCGATCAGCTCGGTGACCGTCGGGTTCTCGCCGCAGACGGCGCAGTTCGGGTCCTTGCGGACCTTCACCTGGCGGTAGTTCATCTCCAGGGCGTCGTAGATCACCAGCCGGCCGACCAGCGGGTCGCCGATGCCGGCGAGCAGCTTGATCGCCTCGTTGACCTGGATCGAGCCGATGGACGCGCACAGCACGCCGAGCACGCCGCCCTCGGCGCAGGAGGGGACCATGCCCGCCGGCGGGGCCTCCGGGTAGAGGCAGCGGTAGCAGGGGCCGTGCTCGGCCCAGAACACGCTGGCCTGGCCGTCGAAGCGGTAGATCGAGCCCCACACGTACGGCTTGCCGAGCAGCACCGCGGCGTCGTTCACCAGGTAGCGGGTGGCGAAGTTGTCGGTGCCGTCCACGATCAGGTCGTAGCCGGAGAAGATCTCCATGACGTTGGAGTTGTCGAGGCGCTCCTCGTGCAGCACCACGTCGACGTACGGGTTGATCTCCTTGACCGAGTCGCGGGCCGACTCCGCCTTGGACCGGCCGACGTCCGACTGACCGTGGATCACCTGGCGCTGCAGGTTCGACTCGTCGACCACGTCGAACTCGACGATGCCCAGCGTGCCGACACCGGCGGCGGCCAGGTACAGCAGGGCCGGCGAGCCGAGGCCGCCGGCGCCGACGCACAGCACCTTGGCGTTCTTCAGCCGCTTCTGCCCCGCCATGCCCACGTCCGGGATGATCAGGTGGCGGGAGTACCGGCGGACCTCGTCAACGGTGAGCTCGGCGGCCGGCTCGACCAGGGGTGGCAACGACACGGGGACTCCGATGGGTCTTGTTCGGGTGGCCAGGGCCAACCGCGCTGCGGGTTGCTGCTCCGCCACTCGGGTGGCTGTCTAGGCCAACAGTGTCACGCCCCCTCGCTATTCCGAGACAGCCCGTCCGATGGGCGAGACGGGCGACACCGGATCGTGGAACCGGCGGCGGGGCCCCGGAAAAGCGCCCCGAGCCCGTGGTTGACGGGCCCGGGGCACCGCGCGGCGCGCTCACACCCGGCAGGCCGTCTCCAGCCACACGTCGCCCAGCGACTCCTCCAGCGGCACCTGCGTCCGCCATCCGAGACGGTCCCGGGCGGTGCGCACGTCCGCCTGCCGCCACGGCACCGGCTCGCCCGGCACCGCCCGGCCCTCCGGGCGGTGCCCCTCCGGCCGGTGCCCCGGCAGGTGGTGGCCGGGCAGGTGGTCGCCGCCCGCCCCGGCGGCCTGCGCGGGCAGCAGGACCTGCCGGTTCTCCTCGACGATCTGCCCCTCGAAGCCCGAGGCCCGCACCAGCAGCTGGGCCGCGTCCCGGGCCCGCACGGCGTGCCCGCTGCCGATGTTGATCACCCCGGTGGCGGCCGACACCGCGGCCGCCCGGACGGCCCGCGCGACGTCCCGCACATCCACGAAATCCCGGTATCCGGACAGGTCCGGCATCCGCACCTGGTGCTCGTCCCGCTCCAGCGCCCGCCGCAGGCCCTCGGCCAGCCGCCCGAACAGCGAGGCGGTCGGCGCCCCCGGGCCCACCACGTCGAACACCCGCAGCACCGCCGCGTCCAGCCCGGAGGCCAGCACCAGCTCCGTCCCGGCCAGCTTGGACACCCCGTACGGGCCGACCGGCCGCGGCTCGGCCTGCTCGGACACCGGCACCCCGCCGGGCACCGGCCCGTACTCGGCGGCCGAGCCGACGTGCACCAGCCGGGCCGGCTCCCGGCTGCGCCGGATGGCCTCGCAGACGGTCGCGACGGCCAGCGTGTTCGACCGGATCAGGGTGCGCGAGCTGCCGTAGGTGGCGCCCGCGCAGTTGATCACCACCTGCGGCGCGACCGCGTCCAGGAACCGGGCCAGCGCGCCCGGGCTCCCCGTGGTCAGGTCGAAGCGGATGTCGGCCGAGTCGCGCCGGCCGAGCACCGTCACCTGCAACTCCTGGTCCATCAGCAGACGATCGGTGACCCGGCGGCCGATGAAGCCGTCGGCGCCCAGCAGCAGCACCCTCATCGGGGGTGTCCTTCCACGAAGCCAGTTCGGGACGACCTGGCGGACTGAGTTCAACGAACGGGACGAGATCGGGGATCACGCGGCGGATCCCCGCGGTGGATCGACGGAGCGGGTGGACGGCGTCGGCGGACGGCGCTCAGCGATGCGAACCGGCCCGGCCGAGCACCGCCCAGGCGTACGCCAGCAGCGCCGCCGCGACGGTGCCGCCGCCGAGCAGCCAGGCCTCCGGGGCGGAGCGCCCCAGGGCGAGCGGCCCGAGCACCGCGGCGGCCCCGGCCGACGCCCCCGCCGCGGCGGCGGCCGGCCGGCCGCACCGCGCCAGCAGCACCGGCAGCACCAGCAGCAGGCCCAGCACGCCCTGCGCCGCCCACTGGGCGGGGCCGGCCCGCTCGACCGCCAGGTGCAGCGGCCCGCCGCCGTGGCCCGGCCCGGGGCGCGGCGCGACGACGGCCAGCACGGCCAGCGCGGCGAAGCTCAGCACCCCGAGCACCGCCAGGTGCAGGGCCAGCGCGACCGGGAGCACCGGCCGCATCCGGGCCCGGAACTCGGCCAGGGTGCCCGCCGTGCCCAGGTGGCCGCGACCGACCTGCCGGTACCAGCGGGCCGTCCGCTCGGCCGCCCCGACCGAGACCGCCGCCGCCAGCACCAGCGCGACGGCCTGCGGACGGTCCCCGCCCGGTACGGCCGAGGGGAGCAGCAGCAGCGCGGCCAGGCCCAGCCCGTGGCCCAGCGCCGCCGGGCGCAGCCGGGAGCCCGGGAGCGGCCGGGGCGCCGGTGCCCCGGCCGGCCCCGGCCCCATGGCGTCCGGCGGGCGGACGGGTCCGGCGCACGGCGGGCCGGGATCGGCCGGGGACGGCGCGGTCAGCGCGGGCAGCAGCACCAGCGGGACGGCGGCGGACAGCAGCACCGGCCAGCGCGGCCCGAGCGCGGCCACCCCCGCGCAGGGCAGCGCGGCCAGCGCGGCGGCGGTCAGCGCGGCCCGGGCGGCGGCTCCGCCCGTACGCCGTTCCACCGGCCGGGGCGCCGGCGGGCGGCGGGGCACCCGGGCGTACAACTCCTCGGCCAGCGAGAAGAGGTCGGCGTGCCGGCAGCGGGCTGCGGTGTCCGGGCCGAGCCCGGCCTCCTCCAGTCCGGCGGCGATCTCCAGCGGGTCGACGGCGCGCTCGCACAGCCCGCGGTGCTCCGCCATCACCTCGCGCACCGGGTCCGCGCCGCCGCCGAGCAGGGTCCCGCCCGGCATCAGCGGGCCTCCGCGAGTTCGGCCCGCCGCCCGGCCGGCTCCCGCACCCCGTCCGGGTTCGCGTTCCCCTCCTCCGGGGTGCCGCCCCCGCGCGGGCCGTCGGCCAGCCAGTACTCGGCGGGACGGGCGAACGGGCGCGGCGCGGGCCCGCCCTCCCCGCCGCCCCCGCCACCGGGGAAGGCCGGGTACTGCGAGACCAGCTCCAGGTAGATCTCCCGGAACGCGCCGATCACCGGCTCCACGGCGAAGCGTTCCTGCGCCCGCAGCCGCCCGGCCAGCCCGAGCCGGCCCCGCCGCTCCTCGTCGCGCAGCAGCGCCAGGCACGCGCCGGCCAGGGCGCGCGGATCGCGGGCGGGCACCAGCAGCCCGGTCGGCCCGACCACCTCGCGGGCCACCCCGACATCGGTGGAGACCACCGCCCGGCCGCTGAGCATCGCGTCCGCGAGCAGCCGGGGGCTGCGCTGGGAGAGCCCCGAGAAGACCGTCACCGTGCCCGACTCCCAGGCCCCGGCGAGGGAGCCGGGCCGCCCGGCGAAGTCCACCGCCGGGGCCACTCCCAGCCGTTCGGCCACCGCCGCGCAGTGCGCCCGGTAGCCGGGCGCCGCCTCCTCGCCGTACACCACCAGCCGGGCGCCGGGCAGTTCGGCGCGGACCCGGGCCAGGGCGTGCAGCGCGAGTTCGAGGTCCCGGCCCGGCTCCAGCGCGCCCGCCCACACCAGGGTCGGCGCCGCGGGCTCCGGCCCGGCGGCCGGGCGGTCCACCGCCGGCGTGCCCTCGTACACGACCCGGGTGCGCGCCGGGTCGGCCCCGCAGCGGCGCTGCCACTGCTGGTCGTGGGCACTGCCGGGGGTGAGTATCGCGGCCTGCCGGTAGGTCTCCCCGGTGAGCGCCCGGAAGAAGGACAGCAGCAGGGCGCGGACCGGCCACCGGTACGGCGCCTCGCGGTAGCCGAGGTACTGCTCGCGCAGGTGCAGGCCGTGCTCGGTGACCACGAACGGCACCCCGTGCAGGTGCCGGGCCACCAGGGCGGGCAGCGCGGCCGGACCGCCACCGACCACGTGGCACAGGTCGGCCGCGCCGAGGCCGCCGGGGCCGGTGCCGTACCAGGGCGCGGACAGCGGGCGCAGGCACTGTTCCAGCAGGTCCGCCGCGACCAGCACGTCGCAGACCAGCGGCTGCCCGGCCGAGGTGTCCGCGCCGGGCAGCCGCCAGGTCCGCTCCAGCAGCCGGCGGGCGTGCGCGGAGGCCAGGAAGGCGGGCAGCCCGCCGTCCTCCCGGGCGAGCGCCGCCAGCCGGTACAGCCCGGGCCCGAAGCCGGCTCTCTCCGCGGGCAGCACCAGGGCCCGCACCAGTTGTTCGTACGCCCCGGCGTACCGGCGTCTGCGCACCGCGCCGGGCGCGCGGCCGCCCGGCCGGCGCCCCCACAGCGCCAGCTCGTGCGGGCCGCGCAGGGCGGCCGGCAGCCGCTCCGCGGTGTCCGGGGCCCGCCGGACCGGCCCCGGCCGCGGACCGGTCAGCAGGTACAGCTCGAACCCGTGCTCCGGCAGGCCCTCGGCCAGCCGCTCGCACCAGCCCCCGGCACCACGCCGGGAATGCGGACGGACACCCTCGGTGAGCAGGGCAACGCGCACGGGAGACCTCCAGGGCAGAGCGGATTCGCTGGGCGGGATCACGGACGGATCGACGGATGTCCGGGCGGCCCGGGCGGTCGCCCGGGGCGCCCCCGCACGACGGCGGGAACGGTCGGGGAAGGGAGGTCCGGTCGGCCCGGGTCGGCGCCGCGGTGCCTCCGTGCGGCCCGCCGGCGGCCCGGCCGCGGCCGCGCCGCGTTCCGTTCCCCCGGGCTCCCGCCCGCTTCGGCGGTCGGGCCCGGCCCGCCGGAACCCCTCGGCCGCGGCCGCCCTCCGGTTCCTCCGGCGGCCGCGACTCCCCCACACCTGTTCGGTCCGACAGCAGAAAGGTAGGACCGGCCCTGGCCGATCCATCGGTCACATGCCTGCCTGCCACCTGATCGAGTGAACCGCCGTGACCTCGACCCGGTCCGGGCCGTTACCGGGCGGTATGCGCGGCCGCCCGCGCGGCCCCGCCCGGGCGCGCGATCGGCCCGCCGCGGCGCGCGCCCCACCCGCGCCGTGCGCTCGGCCGGTGACGTGCGCTCGGCCCGTGGTGTGCGCTCAGCCGGTGGTGTGCGCGATCAGCTCCCGTACCGCCCGGGCGACCTCGTCGGGGTGCTCCATCATCGCCACGTGCCCGGATTCCGGCAGCACCAGCAGCCGGGCGTCCGTGAAGGCCGCGCAGGCGCGGCGGGCCGAGCGGTAGGAGACCAGCTTGTCGCGCAGCCCGTACACCAGCAGCACCGGCGCCCCGACCCGTTCGGCCTGCCGCCACAGCGCCTGGTCGCCGCGCTCGGTGTACGCCGAGACGATGCCGCGGGCTGAGCCGACCAGCGCCTGCATCGCGTGCGGCACCTCCAGCCGGCGCCGGTACTCGGCGACCGCCTGGGCCCGGGTCTCCGGGCTCAGGCTCTCCGGAGCGCCGTAGACCAGCCGCAGCAGGTCCTCGGTGGCCGCCTCCGCGTCGCGCCCGCCCGCGGACAGCCGGCGCAGCACCGCCGGCACGCCGGGCACCGCGAGCAGACCGGTCGGCCAGGCGGAGCGCTGCGGGGGCAGCTCGGGCAGCGCCGGGGAGACCAGGGTGAGGCTGCGCACCAGATCCGGGCGCACGGCCGCCAGCCGGACGGCGACCGCGCCGCCCAGCGAGTTGCCGAACAGGTGGACCGGACCGCGGCCGGAGGCCTCCAGGTAGCCGATCACCGCACGGACGTGGCCGGAGACGGTGAGGTTGCCGTCGGTGGGCGGGTGGGAGCGGCCGAAGCCGGGCAGGTCCACGGCCTCGCCGTCGACGTGCCCGGAGAGCCGGCCCATCAGGGCCTCCCAGTTGGCGGCCGAGCCGCCGAGGCCGTGCACGAAGAGCCCGGGCTCGCGCCCGTCGGCGACGCCGTCGGCGGCGGGCCGGTGCACCGCGAGCACCGCGCCGGGGACCTCGACCGTACGTACCTGCTGCTCAGCGCTGCTCATGGTGGACGATGGTAGTGAGCCCCGCCCCGGAAGCGCCGGGGTGGTCGGGCCGTGGGCCGCCTCCGTCCCACCACTGCCGAGGCCGAGGTCAGCGCCGTATTGTGGGCTCCTGACAACCAGGCCGATCGTCTTTTCTCGCCTTCGCCGAACGCGGGCGCGGTTACCGAAAAGTAGAATCGGCCATCCTGCAGCAGCGAACAGACCCGAAGTGAGGAGCGCCGTGACGGCCATCCAGGAGGCGCAGGAGCGCCCGCGCGGTGCCCGCCTGCCGCGAAGCGCCCGCCGTGAACAACTGCTCGGTGCCGCCCAGGAGGTGTTCGTCGCGCAGGGCTACCACGCGGCCGCCATGGACGACATCGCCGACCGCGCCGGGGTGAGCAAGCCGGTGCTCTACCAGCACTTCCCCGGAAAGCTGGACCTCTACCTGGCGCTGCTGGACAAGCACTGCGACGCCCTGGTCGAGTCGACCCGCGAGGCGCTGTCGGCGACCAACGACAACAAGCAGCGGGTGGCCAACACCATGGAGGCGTACTTCAACTACGTCTCCAGCGAGTCCGGCGCCTTCCGGCTGGTCTTCGAGTCGGACCTGACCAACGAGCCGGCCGTGCGCGAGCGGGTCGAGCGGGCCTCCGAGGCGAGCGCGACGCTGGTCAGCAAGGTGATCCAGGAGGACACCGACCTGCCCGAGGCGGAGTCCAAGCTGCTCGCCGCCGGGGTCTGCGGCCTGGCCCAGATCACCGCCCGGTACTGGCTCTCGCAGGGCCTGGAGATCCCCCGCGACGAGGCGGTGCGGCTGGTCGCCAGCCTGTCCTGGCGCGGCCTGAAGGGCTTCCCGATGCACCCGGGCGAGCAGTCCGGCGAGGGTGCCGCCCACCAGGGCTGATCCACCGACCTTCGTCGGGCCGGGGATCCGGTGCTCTATGGTGAAGCCGTACGGCACGGTCGCCGCGAACGCTTGTCCCAGGCGGTCCGGTGTCCGTGCGTGGAGGCTGCAACCCGGAGGGACGGAAGCCGTGGAGGTCAAGATCGGCGTGCAGAACGCGCCTCGCGAGATCGTGATCGAGAGCTCGCAGACTGCCGATGAGGTCCAGAGCGCGGTCGCGAAGGCGCTGGAGGGCTCGGAGAAGATCTTCGCGCTGTCCGACGAGCACGGCCGTCGCATCATCGTCCCGGCCGAGCGCCTGGCGTACGTGGAGATCGGCGAGTCGGCCTCCCGCAAGGTCGGCTTCGGCACCGCCTGAGGCGTCGCCGCACAGGATCGTCCGGTGCCCCGTTCCCGCGAGGGAGCGGGGCACCGTCGCGTGTACGACCGGGTGGGGCGGGGTACGGCGAGGGTGCGGCGCCGGTGCCGCACGCCCGTTCCCCCGGGAGGCAGCCTTGCTGGTCGAGTCGATCGCCTTCGCCCTCGTCGGCCTGGTCACGGGCGGCGCCGCCCTGCTGGCCCTGCCCGCGTACTTCCGCGCCGCCCGGGCCCTGACACTGGGCACCGCGCTGGCGGCGGCGCTGGTCGGCGGGGTGGTCGCGCACTTCGGCGTGGACGGGCGCCAGCCCGCGGTGTCCGTCGCGGCCGCGGCGGTGGCCGCGGGCGTGCTCACCTCGCTGCTGGCCCGGCCGGACCTCGCCGCCGGGCGCACCCCGGCGCACCGGCACCACCCGCACCGGCCCGGCGCCCACCGCGCGTCGCGGCGGCACCGGGCGGCGTGAGGACTCCTAGGACGCCAGGCCGAGGGCGGCCATCCGCTTGGTGTGCGCCTCGGTGATCCGGTTGAACATCTTGCCGACCTCGACCAGGTCGAAGCCCTGCACCTGCACGCCGCCGACCAGCAGGTTGGACAGCGCGTCGCGCTCGGCGACGACCCGCTGGGCCTGGCTGAGCGCCTCGCCCATCAGCCGCCGGCCCCACAGGGCGAGCCGGCCGCCGGCCCGCGGGTCGGCCTCGATGGCCTGGCGGACCTTGTCCACGGCGAACTGGGCGTGGCCGGTGTCGGACATCACGCTCAGCACCAGGTCACGGGTGTCGTCGTCCAGCCGGACGGCCACCTCGCGGTAGAAGTCGGTCGCGATGGCGTCGCCGACGTAGGCCTTGACCAGGCCCTCCAGCCAGTCCGAGGGCGCCGTCATCCGGTGGAACAGCTCCAGCGGCTCGACGAAGGGCCGCATCGCTTCCTGCGGGTCGGCGCCGACCTCGGCGAGCCGGTCGTGCAGCCGCTGGTAGTGCTGGAACTCGGCGGAGGCCATCCGGGCGAGCGCCGCCTTGTCGGCGAGGTCGGGCGCCAGCTTGGCGTCCTCGGCGAGCCGCTCGAAGGCGCTGAGCTCGCCGTACGCGAGCGCGCCGAGCAGGTCCAGCACCGCCGCCCGGTAGCCGGGGTCGGCCGAGCACGCGGCCCAGTCCCCGATCGAGCCGGCCGCCGCGTCCTGCGTCTCACCATGGGTCTCCATGACCCGCAACTTTAGTCCCGCCCCGCCGCCCTGTGCCCGGGCACGCCCAGTGACCGGCCGGAGGGGCCGCTCCGGTGGCAGTTGCCGGGGGCAATGTCAGACGCGTCACGTGTTCGAGTCGTCGCCTGACTGTATGGTGGTACGGAGCCCGTCGTGTTCGCATGGTGTCACCGCCGTCTCGGTACCCCGCGCGAACCCTCCGTAGTGGCACCGTCCAGCCGGACGTGTCCGCACCGGAGGCACGGGTACTCACGTACGCGGATGCCCGGTCGGAGAGCCGATCGGCTCCGACCATGGCTTGGACTTCAAGCCTTGGCACCGCATCAGTGGCCGAGCGAGGGCCGCCGAGACCACGCCCCGAGGCGGAGGTCCCGCGCAGGTCCCTCACGGGAATCCTCCCCGACGCCGCCGGCGACGCGCCCCGCACCAGGGCAGCGCGCACCGGCCGGCCGCAGGGACCGGCGCGGTTGTGCGTCCGCGCAGCTGTATCAGGGCCGCCCAGGCCCGTAGGCAGCCGCGCGGCTGCCCGCCCGCCGCTCGCTCTCGGCCCCTTCGAAAACGGAAGAGGCAGCACCCTGTCCACCACCGCTGAACCCATCAAGACGACCTTCCGGGACCTGGGGATCCTCCCGGAGACCGCCGAGGCGCTCGAGTCCGTCGGCATCGTCCACCCCTTCCCCATCCAGGAGATGACCCTGCCGGTCGCGCTGACCGGCCACGACGTCATCGGCCAGGCCAAGACCGGCACCGGCAAGACCCTCGGCTTCGGCCTCCCGCTGATCGAGCGGGCCATCGTGCGCGCCGACGTGGACGCCGGCCGGGCCACCGAGGACCAGCTCTCCGACTTCCCGCAGGCGCTGATCGTCGTCCCGACCCGCGAGCTGTGCACCCAGGTCACCAACGACCTGCAGACCGCCGGCAAGGTGCGCAACGTGCGCGTCCTCGCCGTCTACGGCGGCCGGGCGTACGAGCCGCAGGTGGAGGCGCTCACCAAGGGCGTCGACATCGTGGTCGGCACCCCGGGCCGCCTGCTGGACCTGGCCGGGCAGAAGAAGCTCAACCTGTCCAAGGTCCGCGCGCTGGTCCTGGACGAGGCCGACGAGATGCTCGACCTCGGCTTCCTGCCGGACGTCGAGAAGATCATCACCATGCTGCCGGCCAAGCGGCAGACCCTGCTGTTCTCGGCCACCATGCCGGGCCAGGTCATCAACCTCGCCCGCCGGTACATGAGCCAGCCGACCCACATCCGGGCCGCCGCCCCGGACGACACCGGTGCGACCGTCGCCAACATCGAGCAGCACATCTTCCGTGCGCACTCGCTGGACAAGGTCGAGATGGTCTCGCGCATCCTGCAGGCCGACGGCCGCGGGCTGGCGATGATCTTCTGCCGCACCAAGCGCACCGCCGCCGACGTCTCCGACCAGCTGACCCAGCGCGGCTTCGCGGCCGGCGCGGTCCACGGCGACCTCGGCCAGGGCGCCCGCGAGCAGGCCCTGCGGGCCTTCCGCAACGGCAAGGTCGACGTGCTGGTCTGCACCGACGTCGCGGCCCGCGGCATCGACGTCGAGGGCGTCACCCACGTCATCAACTACCAGTGCACCGAGGACGAGAAGACCTACCTGCACCGGATCGGCCGCACCGGCCGGGCCGGCGCCTCCGGCACCGCCGTCACCCTGGTCGACTGGGACGACATCCCGCGCTGGCAGCTGATCAACAAGGCGCTGGACCTGCCGTTCAACGACCCGGAGGAGACCTACTCCACCTCCGCGCACCTGTACGAGCTGCTGAAGATCGCGCCGGGCACCAAGGGCGTCCTGCCGCGCTCGGAGCGGACCCGCGCCGGGCTCAACGCGGAGGAGGTCGAGGACCTCGGCGAGACCGGTGGACGCGGCGCCCGCTCGGGCCGCGGCGGTCGCGGCGAGCGCAATGACCGCGGTGAGCGCAGTGAGCGCAGTGAGCGCGGTGACCGTGGTGGACGCGGCGGCCAGGGCGGCTCCGGCCGTCCGGGCGCCGGCACCGCCACGGCCGAGACCGAGGAGCAGCAGCCGCGCCGCACCCGCGAGCGCCGCCGCACCCGCCGGGGCTCGGCGGTCGGCGCCGAGGGCGAGGCCGCTGCCGTCGTGACCGGTGCCGCCGTGGCAGCCCCGGCCGTCGAGAGCGCCGAGGGCGAGGCCGCTCCGCGCCGTCGCCGCCGCCGCTCGCGCGGCAGTGCCGCCTCGGCCGAGGCCGCGGTGGCGGTCGAGTCGACCCCGGTCGCCGAGGCCGTCGTGGCCGAGGCCGCCGCGGTCGTCGAGGCTGCCGCGGTCGTCGAGGCCGCCGCCGAGGCGGTCACCGAGGCCCCGGCCCCGGCGAAGAAGGCCACCCGTACCCGGACCCGCAAGCCGAAGGCGGAGACCACCGAGACGGCTCCGGCCGCCGAGGCCGTCGTGGCCGAGGCCGCCGCGGTCGTCGAGGCCGCCGCCGAGGCGGTCACCGAGGCCCCGGCCCCGGCGAAGAAGGCCACCCGCACCCGGACCCGCAAGCCGAAGGCGGAGACCACCGAGACGGCTCCGGCCGCCGAGGCCGTCGTGGCCGAGGCCGCCGCGGTCGTCGAGGCCCCCGCTCCGGCGAAGAAGGCGACCCGGGCCCGCAAGCCGAAGGCGGAGACCGCCGAGACGGCTCCGGCCGCCGCGGCCGACGCCACCGAGGCCCCGGCCCCGGCCAAGAAGGCCACCCGGGCCCGCAAGCCGAAGGCCGTCGCCGAGACCGCCCCGGAGGCCCCGGCCGCCGAGGCCGCCGAGACCGCCTCCGAGGTCCCGGCGCCGCGCAAGCGCACCCGCGCCCGCAAGGTCGCCGCGCCGGTGGAGGCCACCCCGGAGAGCTGACACCCCGTGTCTCCCCCCGAGGGGGCGGGCCAGGCCACCCGGCCGGGCCCGCCCCCTCGGGCGTTCCACGCCGCGGTCCCGTCCCGCCGATCGCTCCCGGGGCCCGACCCGCCTCCGCCTCGGACACGCCCTAGGCTCGGGGCGCCGGGGAGTCCCCGGCGGACCGGCGGGTCGCCGGCAGGACAGCAGGGAGAACAGCCCATGAGCACGCCGCCGTTTCTGACGCTGCCTCGGTGTGCGCGGGCCGAGCGGGTGGTGACCGGGCGCGGGGAGTTCGCGGCGCTGCGGGCGGAGCCGGCCGGGCCGGTGCGCGGTTCGGCACTGCTGGTGCCGGGGTTCACCGGCAGCAAGGAGGACTTCATCGCGCTGCTGGAACCGCTGGCGGCGGCCGGGTACCGGGTGACGGCCGTGGACCAGCGCGGGCAGTACGAGACCGGCGGCCCGGACGACCCGGCGGCGTACGGCGTCGGGGCGCTCGGCGCGGACGTACGGGCGCTGACCGGGGCGCTGACCGCCGACGGCACCCCCTTGCACCTGCTGGGGCACTCCTTCGGCGGCCAGGTGGTGCGCGAGGCGGTGCTCGCCGCGGCCGCCGAGGGCCCGCTGCCCTGGCGGTCGCTGACCCTGGTGTCCACCGGCCCGGGCGCGATCGACCCGGCCGAGGCGGCCCGCACCGAGCTGCTGCTGGACGCCCTGCAGGGCATGGACCTGGAGCAGATCTGGCAGGTCATGCGGCAGTTGGAGGCGGAGAGCGGGCAGCCCCGGCCGAGTCTGGAGCCGGCCGTCGCGGAGTTCCTGCACCGGCGCTGGCTGGCCAACGTGCCGCGGGCGCTGTCCGTCACCGGCGGCCATCTGGTGGCCGCGC
This sequence comes from Kitasatospora sp. NPDC058063, assembly GCF_042885395.1. Classification (NCBI taxonomy): domain Bacteria; kingdom Bacillati; phylum Actinomycetota; class Actinomycetes; order Kitasatosporales; family Streptomycetaceae; genus Kitasatospora; species Kitasatospora sp. NPDC058063. The sequence goes on along the minus strand of NZ_JBHVSD010000007.1, from coordinate 68,101 downwards.
CGGACCGGGTGGCGGAGCTGGCCGCCGCCACCGCCGGGCTGCCGCTGCTGGTGCTGTCGGGCGTGCGGGACTACGCCTGGCCGGTCCCGGAGCAGACCGCGATGGCCGAGCGGCTGGGTGCCCGCCGGGTGGTGGTCGCGGACGCCGGGCACTCCCCCAACGCCGAGCGGCCGGCCGCCACGGCCGAGGCGCTGGCCGCTTTCTGGGGCTGACGCGGCCGGCGCCGACGCCCGCCGGACCGGTCCGGTTCCCCCGGTTCACCGAAAGTGGTCTGTACCACTTCTGCAACTTCGACCGGCTTCAACACAGGACAAAATTCGTTAGTTACGGTAATCTTTGATTCTGTCCGGGAATCATCGCCGGCCTCCGCTCGGCGCCAATCTCCCGAAACCTGGACTTTACGGACGGGCAACGGCCCGGTAGCACCGCCACGTCACCGTGGTTCACGAGGCACTGGACGTACCAGGCAAGCAAGGGGGGCCCTTGCCGCAGCAGACCGCCGCACCCGCGACTACGACCCGCCCGGTCCGGTCTCACCGCCGGATCCGCAGGACCCCGAAAGGGCTGATACCGACTCAGCCGCGACCGCCCCGCCCCGCGGGGTCAGGAAAGGAGACGCCCATGACGAAGACCATGCGCTTCGAGATCGTCCGGCTCGACGACACCAACGGCTCCGCCGCCGACCGCCTGATCGCCGACGCCGCCACCGTGCGAGAGGTCGTCGACGCCGCCGCCCGCACCGGCGAGCGCCTGCTCATCCGCCCGTGCCCGACCGTCTGACCCGTCGCGGCGCCTCCGACCCGGAGCCCACACCCGCCGCCGACGACCCGGGAGCATCCGATCCGGACGTTCCGATACCCGACTGACGCCCCGTCACCGCATTCGCCGATGACGGGGCGTCAGTGCGTTCGGGGTTCGGAGCCGGAACGTTTGCCGCCGCCCGGGACGGGACATCCCCCAACGGGAACCGCCCGCGCCGCACCCACCCGGTGCCGGTCCGGGCGTCCGCCACCGACAGGTGCCGCCGAGCCCTCCGTACGGGTGATCGTCCTTGACGCGGCGGTCCGGAGGGAGGAGCGTTGACGGCTATGAGGGGCGAGCCAAGCTGCCCGAGGTGCGCCGGTCGGGTCCGCGCCCCCGGTCTGTTCTCAGACACCTGGCAGTGCGACCGGCACGGAGCCGTGCACCCGATGCAGCCCGTGCTGCCCCCGAGTGTGGAGGCCCTCGGCGTCGCCGTCGCCCGCTCCCAGGTCCCGGTCTGGCTGCCCTGGCCGCTCCCGGTCGGCTGGCTCTACACCGGCATCGCCCACGTCGGTGACGACGTTTCGGGAGCCCGGGCCACCGCCGTCGCCTGCTCCGGACCGGCCCCGCTCGGCGGCTTCGGCGAGCTGGTGCTGATCGCCGAGGAGCTGGGCGTCGGCCTCGGTGCCCGCTACGCGGGCCTGCCCGGACCGGACCCGGGCGACTCCGTCGGCCTCTACAAGCCCGCCGACGCCAAGCTGATGGCCGCCGGACGGCCCACGCCGATGTTCCACGTCCCGGACGCCCCGGCCGACCGCGCGGTGTTCGCCGGCGAGGCCCGCGGACTCTGGATCTGGGCGGTCGCCTGGCCCGAGCAGTCCGCGCTGGTGATGTACGACGAGCTGGTGCTGACCGACCTGCGCGAGGCGGGCGCCGAACTGGACCTGCTGCCCTGCGGGGCGCTCTCCCCCCGGCTGCTCGGCTGACCGCTGGCCTATCCTGGGCGGCACCCACGAGCCCCCAGGAGCCCGACCCGTGCGCATCGACCTGCACGCCCACAGCAACGCCTCCGACGGCACCGACAGCCCGGCCGAGCTGGTCGCCGCGGCCGTCGCCGCGGACCTCGACGTGGTGGCGCTGACCGACCACGACACCGTGGCCGGCCACGCTGAGGCCGCCGGGGCGGTGCGCGCGCTGCCCGCGGGCAGCCGGCTGACCGTCGTCCCGGGCGCCGAGCTGTCCTGTGCCGTGGACGGCATCAGCATGCACCTGCTGGCGTACCTGTTCGACCCCGCGGAGCCGGAGTTCGCGCGCGAGCGGGACCTGGTGCGCACCGACCGGTTCCGGCGCGGTCGGGCGATCGTGGAGCGCTGCCGGGAGCTCGGCGCGGACATCAGCTGGGAGCAGGTGCGGCGGATCGCCGGGGCCGGCTCGGTCGGACGGCCGCACATCGCCAGCGCGCTGGTCGAGGCGGGCGTGGTGGCCACCGTCTCGGACGCCTTCACCGCCGACTGGCTGGCCAACGGCGGGCGGGCGGACGTGCGCAAGCACGAGACCGACCCGGTCGCGGCGGTCCGGCTGGTCCGGGCGGCCGGCGGGGTGCCGGTGTTCGCCCACCCGGGCGCGGTCAAGCGCGGCCGGACGGTCTCCGACCAGGTGATCGCCGACCTCGCGGCGGCCGGGCTGGCCGGGCTGGAGGTCGACCACACCGACCACGACGAGGACACCAGGGTCCGGCTGCGCGGCCTGGCCGGCGAGCTCGGCCTGCTGGTCACCGGCTCCAGCGACTACCACGGCACCCGCAAGACCGTCCGGCTCGGCGAACACACCACCGACCCCGAGGTGTACGGGGCACTGCTGGCGCAGGCCACCGGCGCCGAGCCGATCGAGCGCTGAGCGGACGCGGCGGCGGGCACGGGGACGGACGCTGGGGCAGGGGACCCGTGACCCCTTGCCCCGGGGTCCGACGCCGCCGCACCCCGTCCGATCGCGCGGCGGTCAGTCCAGCCGGACGCCGCGGCGGTTCGGGTCGCGCAGGTCGGCGCCCTGGTCGAGCCAGCGCTCCTGCAGCGCGGCCGCGCCGTGCACCCGCTTCCAGCCCGCCTCGTTGGGCGTCATCGGCAGCAGCGGCAGGAAGCGGACCGGATCGGCCGGATCGGCCAGCTCCAGGTCCTCGACCAGGCCGCCCGGTTCGGCCGCGAGCACCGAGGTGAAGGGCGCGCCGTCCCAGAGCGGGGAGCCGAGGTCCAGCGAGCCGCCCGGGGCCACCACCAGGCCCTCGACCTGCGGGGTGGCGGCGAAGGTGGCCAGGGTGCGCAGCACGCTGTCGCGCCCGCCCCGGACGGTCAGCACCAGTTCGGCGCGCGGGCCGCGCACCTGGTCGGCGACCGGCGCGGTCGGGTCGGCCATCGGCGCGGCGGACATGCCGAGCGTGGCGTACCGCACGAGGTCCTCGGTGTCCGGGCCGAAGCGCAGCACCTCGATCCGGTCGGCACCGAGGAAGGTGACCGCGGCGCGGCCGCCCGGCTCGCCGAAGGTGGAGATCAGCCGGGCCTCGACGGCGGCCAGCACCGCCTCCCGGGAGAGCTCCGGGGAGGTGCCGCCGTGGGGGTCGCCGAAGAGCGGGAAGTCGTGCGCCATGCCGGTGAGCGTAACCCCCGGGGGTTCGCGGGCAGCGTGCGGGCGGGTGCGCGGACGCTCGCGGCGGGGCCGCACAAGGATCCCGTAAAGCCTTCGGAAACCTCCGGGAAACCCCACGGCTTCGACGCCCGGTCAGATGTTAGGGTGAGCGACTGGCCACCGGGATCGTTTCGTCCCGGGGCGGCGGCGCGAAGGAGGTGGTTGCGGTGGATACCGGCCGACCATGCAGTACCGGCAGCTCTACCCGGCCCCGACTCCCCCGTACCCCGCGCCCCGCAGGCCCAACCGGCTGAATCAGCCGCGGTAGCCCCGGGCGCAGGCCCCACGGCGGACGGACCGGCCGGGAGAGCACTTTCATCCCCCGTTCCACCGGTGTTCTCCGCCGTCGTACCGCGGCCGAACGTTTTTCCTTCCGCGCCGCCGCGCGACGGTTCCTGCCTCTGGGAGCCTGCCATGTCGATGATCAACAGCCTGCGCGCCGCCGTCCGCACCAACCGCCGCCGCGGTGTGTCCGGCGTCTACGACGTCCTGCCCGAGGACGCCGGTTCGGCGGTCGTGGACTGCGCGGTCTACCAGCACGGCAAGCGCAGGGGCGAGACGTGCAGCCCCCGCGAGGCCGCCCACCGGGTCAAGGCCGCCCACCAACTCCCCGAGGGCGAGGGCTCGTTCAGCTGGATCGGGCTGCACGAGCCGACCGAGGCCGAGTTCGAGGGGATCGCCCAGCGCTTCGGCCTGCACCCGCTCGCGGTCGAGGACGCGGTGCACGCGCACCAGCGCCCCAAGGTCGAGCGCTACGACAGCGTGCTGTTCGCCGTCTTCAAGACCATCCGCTACGTGGAGCACGACCAGCTCACGCCCACCAGCGAGGTGGTGGAGACCGGCGAGCTGATGGTCTTCGCCGGCCGGGACTTCGTCATCACCGTCCGGCACGGCGGCCACGGCTCGCTGCAGGAGCTGCGCCACCGGCTGGAGGCCGACGCGGACGAGAGCGGGCTGCTCTCCAAGGGCCCGGCGGCGGTGCTGCACGCGATCGCCGACCACGTGGTGGACAACTACCTGCTGGTCGCCGAGCGGCTCCAGAACGACGTGGACGAGATCGAGTACGGCGTCTTCTCGGCCAAGGGCGGGCGCAGCGCCGATGTCGGCCGGGTCTACCAACTCAAGCGCGAGGTACTGGAGTTCAAGCGTGCCGTGGTGCCGCTGCTGCGCCCGATGCAGCAGCTGTCCGAGCCGCTCCAGCGGCTGGTCGACCCGGACATCCAGAAGTACTTCCGGGACGTCGCCGACCACCTGGCCCGGGTCGCCGAGCAGGTGCACGGCTTCGACGAGCTGCTGAACTCGCTGCTGCAGGCGAACCTGGCGCAGGTCTCGGTGGCGCAGAACGAGGACATGCGCAAGATCACCGCCTGGGCGGCGATCTTCGCGGTGCCCACCATGATCACCGGCGTGTACGGCATGAACTTCGATTACATGCCCGAGCTGCACCACGAGTACGGCTACCCGATGGTGCTCGGCGCGATCGCACTGATCTGCGTCGGGATGTACCGGGGCTTCCGCCGCAACGGCTGGCTCTGACCGCCGCGGCCGGCTCCGGTCCGACGGTCAGCGCCGCCCACCGCGGGCGACCAGGACCAGGCCGAGCAGGATCAGCACCACCGCCGGGTAGGCGGCCGCCGGGGGCCACTGGCCCAGCCAGAGGGCGGCGATCAGCGCCGCGCCCGGGGTCTCCAGCAGGATCGCGGTGGAAGTGATCGACGGCCCGAGGTTGCGCACCACGCGGTTGCTCAGCGAGTGGCCGAGCAGCTGGGCGGCGACCATCAGCAGCACGATCTGCCACCACACCCCGGCCGGCCATCCGGCCAGCGGCGTGCCGGCCACCAGGCAGATCCCCAGCAGCACGGCCGCCGTGGTGGCGTAGCAGACCAGGGTGTAGGCAGTGGTGCTGACGGTCCTGCGGACCTCGGCACCCAGCAGCATGTACCCGGCCGCGGCCAGGCCCGCGCCGAGCGCGAGGGCGTCGCCGAGCAGCGCGCGCGGGGAGAGCGAGAGGTCCACGCCGGTCAGCACCAGCACGCCGGCGAAGGCGACGATCGTGCCGGTCCAGACCGCTCGCGGCGCCCGGACGCCCATCAGCCGCATCAGCAGGATGGTCCACAGCGGGGTGGTGGTGACCAGGGCGGTGGCCGAGGCCACCGAGGTCATCCGCAGGCTGGGCATCCAGAGCGCGAAGTGCACGCCGAGCAGCACTCCCGCGGCCACCGCGAGCAGCAGTGCCCGCCGGCCGATCCCGCGCAGTTCGGCGCGGTGGCGCAGCAGCGCGTACGGGCCGAGGACGCCGACCGACATGACATTGCGCCAGAGGGCGATCGCCAGCGCGGGCGCGGCGGTGGCGCTGATCAGCGGACCGGACAGCGAGATGCCGCCGATCGAGACCGCGAGCAGCAGCAGGTCGAGGGTGGGGAGCGGGTGCGCCGGCCCCGGGCCGGCAGTCGCGGTCGCGGGGGCGGTCGCGGAGGCGGTCGCGGAGGCGGTCGGGGCGGCGGAGGGGGCGGTCGCGGGCCGGGCGGCGGACACGGCGCTCCTTGCTGGTCGCGGGGGTGGGGCGGTCATACGGTAAGGCCCGTGGCGGCGCAATGGAACTGTCGCCCGGAGGCTGAGACGTCCGACCGGCTCCGGACCGCTCCGCCGGAGGGCCCCCGGTGGCCGTACGCTGTCCGCCATGGACCGTACGCCCGCCGCCGCGACCGCCGACGACTTCCTCGACCGGGCCCTGCTGGAGGAGGCCGCGAAGAAGTCCGGCCTGCTCTGGGTGCGCGCGGACGGGCAGGAGCACGCCCGGCCGCTGTGGCACGCCTGGCACGACGGCGCCGTCGTGGTGGTCGGCGGGGGCGGCGAGCAGCCGCTGCACGGCCTGGAGCCCGGCGCCGGGGCCGTGGTCACCGTCCGCAGCAAGGACAAGGGCGGCCGGCTGACCGGCTGGACCGCCCGGGTGGTCGAACCGGCCCCGGACAGCGAGGCCTGGCTGGGCGCCGTCGAGGAGCTCAAGGGCAAGCGGCTGAACGCGCCCGACACCGACGCCATCACCGCCCGCTGGGCCCGCGAGTGCCGGGTGCTGCGGCTGGAGCCGACCGGCCCGCTCACCGAGCACCCCGGGGCGATGCCGGACGGCTCGCACGCCGCGCAGCCGCTGCCCACCCCGGCCACCACCCGCCGCCCGATCCCGGCCGGCCTGCCCAAGCTGCTGTTCAAGCGCCGTTAAAGCCCCCCTAAACCTTTGAGCCCGGGACTCGTCCAACGGCTACCGTGCCTCCCGGCCGGGCCCGGGACACGCGGGTAGCCTTGGCCGCGGACGCGCCCCCGGCGCATCCGGTACGGCGTCGAGCGAGTCGAGGGAGTCCATGGCAGGGCCAGGCACCCGGGTCTTCATCTCCCATCTGTCCGCCATCGCGGTCTTCGACCCGAACGGCGACCAGGTCGGGCGGGTCCGGGACGTGGTCGTGTCGCTGCGGCTCGGCGGCCGCCCCCCGCGCGTGCTCGGCCTGGTGGTCGAGGTGGTCGGCCGGCGCCGGATCTTCCTGCCGATGACCCGGGTGACCAGCCTGGAGTCCGGCCAGGTGCTCACCACCGGTGTGATCAACATGCGCCGCTTCGAGCAGCGCCCGTCCGAGACCCTGGTGCTCGCCGAACTGCTGGACCGCACCGTCACCTGGTCCAAGACCGGTGAGCAGGTCACCGTGCTGGACGTCGGCATGGTGCAGAGCCGGCTGCGCGAGTGGGAGATCAGCAAGGTCTTCGTCCAGCTCGGCCGGGCCGGCCGGCTGCGCAAGGGCAAGGGCGAACGGCTCACTCTGGACTGGCAGGACGTCACCGGCTTCTCGCTGACCGAACAGGACCAGGGCGCGGCCAACCTGCTCGCCACCTTCGAGCAGCTGCGCCCCGCCGACCTCGCCAGCGTGCTGCACCACCTGTCCGCCAAGCGCCGGGCCGAGGTCGCCGCCGCCCTCGACGACGAGCGGCTGGCCGACGTCCTGGAGGAGCTGCCCGAGGACGACCAGGTCGAAATCATCGGCAAGCTCCAGGAGGAACGCGCCGCCGACGTCCTGGAGGCGATGGACCCGGACGACGCCGCCGACCTGCTCTCCGAGCTGCCCGGCGACGAGGCCGAGCGGCTGCTCCAGCTGATGGAGCCGGACGAGGCCGCGCCGGTGCGCCGCCTGCTGACCTACGAGGAGGACACCGCCGGCGGTCTGATGACCACCGAGCCGGTCGTGCTGGAGCCGGACGCGACGGTCGCCGAGGCGCTGGCCCGGGTCCGGGTCAGCGACCACAAGCCCGCGCTGGCCGCGCAGGTCTTCGTCTGCCGCCCGCCGAACGAGACCCCGACCGGCCGCTACCTGGGCACCGTGCACTTCCAGCGGCTGCTGCGCGAACCCCCGTACGTCCTGGTCGGCTCGCTGGTGGACGACGACCTGGACCCGCTGCCGCCGGACACCCCGCTGTCGCTGATCACCAGCTACCTGGCGACCTACAACCTGGTCGCCGCACCGGTCGTGGACGACGCGGACCACCTGCTCGGCGCGGTGACCGTCGACGACGTGCTGGACCACCTGCTGCCGGACGACTGGCGCGACGCCGCGCTGCACGCCCACGACGAGGACCGCGACGACGAGAGCGAAGGGGTGACCGGTGGACGGTGACCGCAGCGGACGGCCGGACGACTCCGCGCGCCGACGCCTCCAGGGAGAACTGCGCCAGCTGCGTCAGCTGCGCGAGCTGCGCACCCGCGAGGGCGGCCGGGACCGGCGCTCGGACACCGCGCCGATCACCGGCACCGGCCGCACCCGGCTCGACCAGCCCCGCACCGCGCGGCCCGGCCTGCTCTCGCTGCCCTCCTACGACCCGGAGGCCTTCGGCGTCCTGTCCGAGCGGATCGCCCGCTTCCTCGGCACCGGTCGGTTCATCGTCTGGATGACGGTGGTGGTCGTCGTCTGGATAGCGTGGAACACCCTGCTGCCGGCGAACGTGCGCTTCGACGAGTACCCGTTCATCTTCCTGACCCTGGCGCTGTCCCTGCAGGCCTCGTACGCGGCCCCGCTGATCCTGCTGGCGCAGAACCGCCAGGACAACCGGGACCGGGTCAACATGGAGCAGGACCGGGCCCGCAGCGACCGCAACATCGCCGACACCGAGTACCTGACCCGCGAGGTCGCGGCCCTGCGGCACGGGCTCGGCGAGGTGGCCACCCGGGACTTCATCCGGTCCGAACTCCAGTCCCTGCTCAAGGAGATCGACGAGCGCCGGGAGTCCTCCGACGCCCTGTGACCCTCGGCACGCTACCGGCGAGTCAAGGGAATCCGTCGGCGCCGTACCATCAAGGCATGGCCAACGAGACAGAGGTCGCGGCCGGCGTCACGGAGGAGTCCGTACGCCAGGCGCTGGCGACCGTCAACGACCCGGAGATCAACCGCCCGATCACCGAGATCGGCATGGTGAAATCGGTCGGGATCGCCGAGGGCGGCGCGGTGCGCGTCGCGGTCTACCTGACGGTCTCCGGCTGCCCGATGCGCGACACCATCGTCACCCGGGTGCGCGAGGCGGTCGGGAAGGTCCCCGGCGTGACCGGCGTCGAGGTCGAGCTCGACGTGATGAGCGACGAGCAGCGCAAGGAGCTGTCCCAGCTGCTGCGCGGCGGCGCCCCCGAGCGGGAGATCCCGTTCGCCAAGCCGGGCACGCTGACCAGGGTCTACGCCGTCGCCTCCGGCAAGGGCGGCGTCGGCAAGTCCTCGGTGACCGTCAACCTGGCGGCCGCGATGGCCGCCGACGGTCTGAAGGTCGCCGTGGTGGACGCCGACATCTACGGCCACAGCGTGCCGCGCATGCTGGGCGTCGAGGGCCGGCCGACCCAGGTCCAGGACATGATCATGCCGCCGCAGGCGAACGGCGTGAAGGTCATCTCGATCGGCATGTTCACCCCGGGCAACGCCCCGGTGGTCTGGCGCGGCCCGATGCTGCACCGCGCGCTCCAGCAGTTCCTCGCCGACGTGTACTGGGGCGACCTGGACGTGCTGCTGCTGGACCTGCCGCCCGGCACCGGCGACATCGCGATCTCGGTGGCCCAGCTGGTCCCCAACGCGGAGATCCTGATCGTCACCACCCCGCAGATGGCCGCCGCCGAGGTGGCCGAGCGGGCCGGCACCATCGCGGTGCAGACCCACCAGAAGATCGTCGGCGTGATCGAGAACATGTCCGGCATGCCGTGCCCGCACTGCGACGAGATGATCGACGTCTTCGGGACCGGCGGCGGCCAGACCGTCGCGGACGCGCTCACCCGCACCGTCGGCGCGACCGTCCCGGTGCTCGGCTCGATCCCGATCGACGTGCGGCTGCGCGAGGGCGGCGACGACGGCCGCCCGGTCGTGCTCGCCGCGCCCGACTCCCCGGCCGGCGCCGCCCTGCGCGCCGTGGCCGGCAAGCTCGGCGGCCGCCAGCGCGGGCTGTCCGGCATGTCGCTGGGCCTGACGCCCAGGAACAAGTTCTGAGACCGTGACCGACAGAGGGCCGGGTGGCCGGACCACCCGGCCCTCCGTCGTACCGTCGCGCGCCCCGGGGCGCTACGGCCGGGTGTAGGCGGCCAGCTCCGCAACGGTGGCGAAGCCGATGCCGTAGGCGCTGACGCCGCGGCCGTAGGCGCCGAGCAGGACGCCGGGGGCCTCGCCGGCCAGCACCCAGCCGTACTCGGACTCGCGGTAGCGGAAGGGCTGCGGCAGCCCGTTGACGGGCAGGCTGAGGGTGGACCAGCCGGGGCCCGCCAGGTCGTCGGCGAGGTCCCAGGCGAGGCTGCTCTGCTGGTCCAGCCAGTCCTGGCGCAGCGCCCGGTCCAGCTGCCCGGGCCAGGTCCCGGCGAGCAGGCCGGAGCCGGCCAGCCAGGCCGCGGAGGACGCTGAGGTCGCTTCCAGGGTGCCGGTGTTGTCGGCACTGCGGCGGCTGTCCCGGCGGGCCACCGTGACCACGACGGCGAACTTCCGCACGTCGCGCGGCTCGTACCGCTGGGCCGGCTCCTCGCCGTGGCCGAGCGAGCCGTAGTCGACACTGCCCGCGGTGCGGGGGCCGGCGCCGGCCTGCACCAGGAAGCGACGGCCGGTCCAGCCCTCGTCGAGCCCGTACCAGGGGAAGTCTGCGGACAGGTAGGGCACCAGCGGGTCCACCGGGCCGGCCTGTCCGCCGACCACCGGGCCGCCGGCCGTGACCGTCGCCCCTCCCGCCTGACTCGTCGCGTCCATCCCCGGGCCTCCTCAAACACACGTTTGCCTGCCGTGGCGCGCTCCCATGGTGGCGCACCGCGGCGCTCCCCGGGGCCGTTCCTGGTACGCGACGGGGCGCGTTGTGACGGACGGCTCAGCGGGAACAATCAGCACAATAGCGGCGCACACGCCACCGCCCCGCTCAGCCGGTGGCCGGGCGGGGCGGTGGCGCGGAGCCGGACGCGCCGTACGCGGTGCGGATCGACCGGCGTACGCGGCGTGATCAGGTGGCGTCGGGGTCGAACGGGGGGCGCTCGCCGGGCGCCAGCGGGGCGCCGGTGGAGGCGGCGGCCGGCGCGGACTTCTCGAAGCTGACGCTGCCGCTGCGGCCGTTGACCGGCGCCGCGGGCTTGTCGTCCAGGACCGAGCGGATGTCCAGCGAGTCCTTCATCTCCTTGAGGCCCAGCGGGTCCTCCTGGCCGCCCATGAGCTGCTTGCGGACGAAGGTCTTGGGGTTCAGGTCCTCGAACTCGAAGTCCTGGAAGTCGGGGCCCAGCTCGCTGCGGATGTCCTCCTTCGCGTTGTCGGCGAAGGAACGGATCTTCCGGATGAAGCCCATCGTGTCCTGGATCAACTTCGGCAGTTTGTCCGGGCCGAAGATGATGATCGCCATCACGACAAGCGTCAGGAGCTCCAGCCCACCCACGTCGCTGAACACCTTTGCTCCCTAGCTCGTCGGACGACGGTTCCTACAGGGTAATGGCCACCGGCGAGTCCCTGGTCCACGCTGGGATGAAGCCGTGGTAAAGACCTGCCGGTGGCCGAGGCCGTCCGGACCGGAGCACCGGTGTCCGTCGAGGGCCGCTCTAGCGAGTCTGCTGGCGCAGTGCGGCGGGCCCCCCGGGGTAGCGCTCCGGGTAGCCCGGCGGGGTCGCCTCGCGGGTCGCGGCGACCGGGCGGCCCGGGAAGTCCACCGGGACCTGCGCGTTCATCGGGACGAGTCCGCCGCCCCGGCCGGTGCCGGCACCGGGCGGGCTGACGGTGGTGCCGTGGCGCTCCTCGCCCTGGGTGCTGAGCCCGCCGACGCCGCCGAGCGTCACCGCGGCGACGGAGAAGGCGCCCGCGGCCGCGAACACCAGGCGGCGTCCGCGCGCGGGAGGGCGCACGACGGCCGCGGAGGGCTGCGGACGGGCCGGGGCGGCGGTGGGCTCGGGACGGGCCGTGCGCCGGCCCATGAGCGGCCCCAGCACCGCGCCGCGCCCGAAGGCACGCGGGTCCACCCCGGGCAGCGGGGCGTCGGCGCCGAGCGCGCCCGCGCCGAAGGAGGCCCCGGCACCGCGGCCGAAGGAGCCGCCGTCGAGCCGGCTGCCGCCGAGCGTGCCGGTGGCCGCGACCCCGCCACCGGGCAGGTCGTCGTCGTCATCGCGGCGGCCGCGCCCGGCCGGCCCGCCGCGGTCCGCCGGGGCGTCCTCGGGGAGGCTGCCGACGGCCATCAGGCGGGCCATCAGCGCGGAGGACGGGCCGGGGGTGCCGGTGCGGGTCAGCATGTGCTTGACGGCGCGGCCCTCGTCGGCCTCGGCGAGGCACTGGGGACAGGTCGCCAGGTGGGCCTGGACGCGGTCGCGCGAGTCGTGGCCGAGTTCGCCGTCCAGGAAGGCGGAGAGGCGCTCGCCCAGGTGGTGCTCCTCGGCGGCGGGCGCGGTGGGGCGGACGGGAAGCGCGTGCAGCGCCGTGTCCGCGGGCAGTGCCACCGCGGGCAGCACGGGCTCACCGGGTTCGTCGCCTCCGCGACGCCCCGGCAGGGCCCAGCCCCGTCGGGTCAGGGACCGGTCGGACGCATCCGAACGATCCGAACCGGACCGGCTGGTTCCGCTCACGATCGCCTCCGTCCGCGCCCACCGGGCGCGACCGCGGCCTCGACCACGCCGACGCCGACCGGCACCGGCTCCTCCGAGCCGCCGCGGCGCTCACGGCCGGGGGCCGAGCCGGGGGCGCGGTGCTTGAGCGCGGCGCGCAGGTGCGAGCGGCCGCGGTGGATGCGGCTGCGGACGGTGCCGAGCTTGACGCCCAGCGTGGCGGCGATCTCCTCGTAGGACAGGCCCTCGATGTCGCAGAGCACCACGGCGGCCCGGAACTCCGGCGCGAGGGTGTCCAGCGCCTGCTGGACGTCGGCGTCGAAGTGGGTGTCGCTGAAGTGCTGGGCCGGGCTGGGCTCGCGGGAGGGGAGCCGCTCCGCCGCGTCCTCGCCGAGCGCGTCGAAGCGGATGCGCTGGCGGCGGCGGACCATGTCCAGGAAGAGGTTGGTGGTGATCCGGTGCAGCCAGCCCTCGAACGTGCCGGGGGTGTAGGTCGACAGCGAACGGAATACCCGGACGAAGACCTCCTGGGTGAGGTCCTCGGCGTCGTGCTGGTTGCCCGTCAGACGGTAGGCGAGCCGGTAGACGCGGGCGCTGTGCGCCTCGACGATCTCCTCCCAGGTGGGCGGAGTCCAGGTCTGCGCGTCGGGACCTTCGGTGAAGGTCGCGAGAGCGGGGGCCTCGGTGGCACCGGCGGTCGGCGTGGCGGCCGCGGGCTGGTCCAGGTCGGAGTGCGCAGGCTGGTTCATCACGGGCTTCGGCGTACGGGCCGACGCGGTGCCGCGGGAGTGCCGCCGCACAGGGACGTCGCCCTCGGCCACACCTCCTCGGTCGGCTCTTCTGCCCAGCAGGGCCACCACCATATCCACCTCACCCGTCAAGCCCGGATAAAAGTGCCCGGGAGGCCTTCCGCACCCGGTCCGTCCTGACAACGGCCCGCCGCCGTACGCGGTTCCCGGTCGGCCAGTAATCTGTGCCAGGAAATATCGACATCCCTCGGCACCGGGCTGCCGCCCGGCGCTCCGAAAGAGGCAGCCATCAGCGAATTCGGGCCCGCACGTGCGGCCCTCGCCGACACCTTCGTGAGCGAGGACGCGGTGCTGACCTACGCCCGGGCCCAGTCCGCGCGGACCGGGATAAAGGCGATCGGGCCGAGCGGCGGGGCGTGCCTGCGGCTGCTGGCCGCCGCGCTGGACGCCAAGGCGGTCGCCGAGATCGGCACCGGCACCGGGGTATCAGGGGTCTACCTGCTGCGCGGGATGCGGCCGGACGGCGTGCTCACCACGGTGGACTCCGAACCGGTGCGCCAGCAGCTGGCGCGCGAGGCGTACCAGGCGGCCGGGTTCGCGGCCAACCGCTCCCGGTTCATACCGGGCCGGGCCCTGGAGGTGCTGCCCCGGCTCGCCGACGGCCAGTACGACCTGGTGTTCTGCGACGGCGACCCGGTCGAGTCCTGCGAGTACCTGCTGGAGGCGCTGCGGCTGCTGCGGCCGGGCGGGATGGTCTGCTTCGAGGGGGTCTTCCAGGAGGGCAGGCTGGCCGAACCGGAGCTCCAGGACCCGCAGACCGGCGCCGTCCGGGACCTGGTCCGGGACGTGCGGGAGAGCGAGGCCCTGCTGCCGGCACTGCTGCCGGTGTCGGACGGGCTGCTCTGCGCCATCAAGCGCTGAGCCCGGCGCCATCGAGCGCCGAGCCCGGCGCCCCGCGGGGACCGGGCCCGGAAAACGTGCGGACCCGGGCCGACATGACGTCGTACCCGGGCCCGGCAGCACATCTCCAGGAGATGGCGAGCACCTGCTGCGGTCAGCCGCAGGCCTTCTTCAGGGCCTCGCCGAGGGCGTCGGCCTCGTCAGGCGTGAGCTCCACCACAAGGCGTCCGCCGCCTTCGAGCGGAACGCGCATGATGATGCCCCGCCCCTCTTTGGTGACTTCGAGCGGGCCGTCACCCGTCCGCGGCTTCATGGCCGCCATGCTCGTTCCCCTTCCTGCAACCGCTCAGCTACGCACCGGCAGTCCGTCCACCGCCGGTATCGAACGCATTGATCGGAAGCCATTATCCCGCATGCCACGGGCTGATGACCAACATCACTCTCGGTGCAACCACGGCCGGACCGCCCCCAACCGCCGCAAACCGCGTCATAAGCCCCGGCGTGGCGGCGGCACGGACAGCACCGGAAGGTGCGATACCTCACACTCCCCAGGCCCCCGTGTGCTCCGGCATCCTGACACACACGACCGACACCGCCACGACCCCGGGAGCCCTCACCCATGTCCGATTCCGTGCTGTACGAGCTGGACGGCGGCCTGGCCGTCCTCACCATCAACCGCCCGGAGGCGATGAACGCGCTCGACGTCGCCACCAAGATCGCGCTGCGCGACGCCGTGACCGCCGCGGCCGCGGACCCGGCGGTGCGGGCCGTCCTGCTGACCGGGGCGGGCGAGCGGGCCTTCTGCGTCGGCCAGGACCTGAACGAGCACCTGACCCTGCTGAAGCGGGCCGAGGAGACCGGCGAGGGCGCGCTGCGCACCGTCGCCGAGCACTACAACCCGCTGGTGCGGGCGCTGGCCGGAATGCGCAAGCCGACCGTCGCCGCGGTCGGCGGGGTGGCGGCCGGAGCCGGCGCCTCGCTCGCCTTCGCCTGCGACTTCCGCTTCCTGTCCGACCGGGCCGGCTTCAACACCGCCTTCGCCGGGATCGGGCTGACCGCCGACTCGGGCGCCTCCTGGACGCTGCCCCGGCTGGTCGGGCACGCCAGGGCCACCGAGCTGCTGATGCTCCCCCGGACGGTCAAGGCCGCCGAGGCGATGGAGCTGGGCCTGGCCACCAAGGTGGTGCCGGCCGAGGAACTCGCCGCCACCGCCCGGGCCTTCGCCCGCGAGCTGGCCGAGGGCCCGACCGTCGCCTACGGCGCCATCAAGGAGTCGCTGGCGTACGGCGCCTCCCACTCGCTGGACGAACTCCTCGACAAGGAGGACGAGTTGCAGACCCTGGCGGGCGAGAGCGAGGACCACCGGATCGCGGTGCGCGCCTTCATCGCCAAGGAGAAGCCGAAGTACCTGGGCCGCTGAGGCGCGCGGGGGCCGACCACCGGGCCCCGCGCCGGCTGGTCAGCCCTTGGCGCCGGTGCGGACGTGGCAGTCCGCCAGGTGGTCGTCGACCAGCCCGCAGGCCTGCATCAGGGCGTAGGCGGTGGTCGGGCCGACGAAGCGGAAGCCCTCCTTCTTCAGCGCCTTCGCCAGCGCCGTCGACTCCGGCGTGACGGCCGGCACCTCGCTCAGCGTGCGGGGGGCCGGCCGGTCCGGCTCGGCGGCGAACCGCCAGATCAGCGCGTCCAGGCCGCCCTCCAGATCGCGGGCGACCCGCGCGTTGGCGATCGCCGCCTCGATCTTGGCCCGGTTGCGGATGATGCCGGCGTCGGCGAGCAGGCGCTCCTTGTCCGCCTCGCCGAACTCGGCGACCTCGGCGATCTCGAAGCCCGCAAACGCGGCCCGGAAGCCCTCGCGGCGGCGCAGGATGGTCAGCCAGGACAGGCCGGACTGGAAGGCCTCCAGGCAGACCCGCTCGAACAGCGCGTCGTCGCCGTGCACCGGGCGGCCCCACTCGGTGTCGTGGTAGACCCGGTAGTCGTCGGTGGAATCGCCCCAGGCGCAGCGGCGCAGCCCGTCCGCACCGAGCACCGCGCCCTCGACCTCACCACTCATGCGCACCCGTTCACTTGTCGGCCCCCGGCTTCGCGTCCTCGGGGGCTTGCTCCCCGGCCGGCTGCTTGGCGAGCACCACGACCGGCTCGACCACCTGGGCGAACTCCTCCAGGCCGGGCAGCGGCTCGGCCGCCGGGTCGGGGGCGGTGGTCGCCTCGACCGCGCCGCGCAGATGGGCGGCGGCCTCCAGCTCGGCGATCCGCGCGTCGCGGTAGGCGAGTTCGGCGCCGAGGCGGTCCAGGACGTCGTCCACCTCGTCCATCCGGTAGCCGCGCAGCGCCATCGGCAGGCGCAGCTCGTCCACGTCCGCCTTGCCCAGCGGGCGGTCCTGCGGCAGTCGCGCGGAGATGCGGTCCGGTACCGCCTCCGGCATCGACCCGCCCCCACCCAGCGCCACCAGGGCGGCACCACCGACCACCACGGCCATGGCGACCACGATCACCCAGAACACGAGCTGTCCTCCCGAACTCCCGGCCGGTCCGCTATGTGGTGGCAGGTAACCACACTGATCATGACAGCATGGTCCCTTAGTGAGGCCGGGGGCCATCATCGCACCCGCAGGAGCTGTGGAGGAGACATCGGTGGCACTGCGCCTGGGACCGCGGGAATTCGGTGACGACGAGCTGGTGATCATGGCGATCGTCAACCGGACGCCGGACTCGTTCTTCGACAAGGGCGCGACCTTCGCCGACCAGGCCGCCTTCGCCGCCGCGGACCGGGCGATGGCCGAGGGCGCGGCGATCCTGGACATCGGCGGGGTGAAGGCCGGGCCGGGCGACGAGGTCACGGTCGAGGAGGAGCTGCGGCGCACCGTGCCCTTCGTGGCCGAGCTGCGCAAGCGCCACCCCGAGGCGGTCATCAGCGTGGACACCTGGCGGCACGAGGTCGGCGAGGCGGTCTGCGAGGTGGGCGCGGACCTGCTGAACGACGCCTGGGGCGGGGTGGACCCGAAGCTCGCCGAGGTGGCCGCACGGTACGACGCCGGGCTGGTCTGCACCCACGCCGGCGGCGCCGAACCCCGCACCCGGCCGCACCGGGTCGGGTACGAGGACGTGATGGCGGACATCCTGCGGGTGACCGTGGGACTGGCCGAGCGCGCGGTGGAGCTCGGCGTGCGGCGGGACGCGGTGGTCATCGACCCGGGGCACGACTTCGGCAAGAACACCCGGCACTCGCTGGAGGCCACCCGGCGGCTGCCGGAAATGACCGCGACCGGCTTCCCGGTGCTGGTCTCGCTCTCCAACAAGGACTTCGTCGGCGAGACCCTGGACAAGCCGGTGAACGAGCGGCTGCTCGGCACCCTGGCCACCACCGCGGTCTCGGCCTGGCTGGGCGCACGGATCTACCGGGTGCACCAGGTCGCGGAGACCCGCCAGGTGCTGGACATGGTCGCCTCGATCCGGGGCACCCGCGCCCCGGCGGTCGCCCGCCGGGGGCTGGCCTAGACCCCGGCCGGGCCGGGGCCTGCCCGCTGGTCCGGCCGACGGGGCCGGGCGGCGGGGCTAGATCTCGCCGGCGGGCCGGCGGGCGTCGGCGAGGATCTTCATGACCTCGTCGATCTCGTCGGTGATGTGGAACAGCTCCAGGTCGTGCGGGGCCGCCTTGCCCTGCGCGACCAGGGTGTTCTTCAGCCACTCGTAGAGGCCGCCCCAGTAGGCGCTGCCGTAGAGGATCACCGGGAAGCGGGTGACCTTCTTCGTCTGCACCAGGGTGAGCGCCTCGAACAGCTCGTCCAGCGTGCCGAGGCCGCCGGGCAGGACCACGAAGCCCTGGGCGTACTTCACGAACATCGTCTTGCGGACGAAGAAGTAGCGGAAGTTCAGACCGAGGTCGACGAACTCGTTGAGGCCCTGCTCGAAGGGCAGCTCGATGCCGAGCCCGACGCTGAGGCCGCCGGCCTCGGAGGCGCCCCGGTTGGCGGCCTCCATCGCGCCCGGGCCGCCACCGGTGATCACCGCGTAGCCGGCCTCGACGAGGGCCCGGCCGATCTCCACGCCCGCCTGGTACTCGGGCGAGTCGACCGGGGTCCGGGCGGAGCCGAAGACGCTGATCGCGGGCGGGAGTTCGGCGAGGGCGCCGAAGCCCTCGACGAACTCGGAGGTGATCCGCAGGACCCGCCACGGGTCGGTGTGCAGCCAGTCGGTGGGGCCGGTGGTGTCCAGCAGGCGCTGGTCCGTGGTGCTCGTGCCGACCTGGTCCCGGCGCACCAGCACCGGGCCCTTCTGCTTCTCGGGCCAGGCCTTCTTCTTCCGCGGCACCCCGACCTGCTCGGGACCGTGACCGTAGTGCTTCTCGTCTCCTGTGCCTGTCATGACGAAACCCTACGCCGATCTTCCCCCGTTTTCAGGCAACGGGGGAAGGTCGGTTGAGCAACCGGAAGGTGGCGTTCGGCCGCTGATCGTACGAGCTGAGCCGCGCGCGGCTCAGCTGGTCAGCCAGGCGCGCAGCCGCTCCTCGACCTCGGCGATGGCGCTCAGCGAGCAGTGCTCCTCGCGCTTGTGCGCCAGGTTCGGGTCCCCGGGG
Source organism: Kitasatospora sp. NPDC058063 (assembly GCF_042885395.1). Classification (NCBI taxonomy): domain Bacteria; kingdom Bacillati; phylum Actinomycetota; class Actinomycetes; order Kitasatosporales; family Streptomycetaceae; genus Kitasatospora; species Kitasatospora sp. NPDC058063. Next base: position 49,398 of record NZ_JBHVSD010000007.1, on the reverse strand, counting down.
CCGTAGTTGACGGCCGGGACGCCGAGCGCGCTGAAGCGGGCGACGTCGGTCCAGCCGAACTTGGCCCGGGCCTGGCCGCCGGTGGCCGCCAGGAAGGCCTGGGCGGCCGGCTGGGCGAGTCTGGGCAGGGCGCCCGCGGCGAAGTCGGTGACGGTGAGCTCGAAGCCGTCGAAGACCTCGCGCACGTGCTTCTCCGCGTCGGCCTCACTGCGGTCCGGCGCGTAGCGGAAGTTGACCGTGACGACGCACTCGTCCGGGATCACGTTGCCGGCCACGCCGCCGTCGATCCGCACCGCGTTCAGGCCCTCGCGGTACTCCAGGCCGTCGATCTCCACCCGGCGCGGCCGGTAGTCCGCGAGCCGGGTGAGCACCTCGGCGGCGTGGTGGATGGCGTTGTCGCCGAGCCAGCTGCGGGCCGCGTGGGCGCGCACGCCGGTGAGCCGCACCTGCGCCCGCAGGGTGCCCTGGCAGCCGCCCTCGACCATGCCGCCGCTGGGCTCCATCAGCACCGCGAAGTCGCCCGCCAGCCACTGCGGGTGGTCCTTGGCGAGGTGGCCCAGGCCGTTGCGGTGGGCCTCCACCTCCTCGCAGTCGTAGAAGACGAAGGTGAGGTCGCGGTTGGGCTCGGCGAGCGTGGCGGCCAGGCGCAGCTGGACGGCCACGCCGGACTTCATGTCCGAGGTGCCGCAGCCGTAGAGCAGGTCGCCCTCGACGTACGAGGGGAGGTTGTCGGCGATCGGCACGGTATCCAGGTGGCCGGCCAGGACGACGCGCTCGGCCCGGCCCAGGTTCGTCCGGGCGACCACGTTGTTGCCGTGGCGGTCCACGGTGAGGTGCGGGTAGCCGCGCAGCGCGGCCTCCACGGCGTCGGCGAGCGCCTGCTCGTCGCCGCTCACCGAGGGGAAGTCGACGAGGCGGGCGGTCAGCGCGCCGCCGTCGAGAGTGAGGTCCAGGGGCGTCGGGTTCGGGCTGCTCATGGGCGCCAGCCTAGTCCGCGGCCCGGTGCGGGCCGGTGCGGCCGCCCGGTGACACGGACGGGCCCCCGCCGCCCCCGGCGCCGGTGCCCGGACGGCGAGTGGGCGGGCAAGGGCAACCGGGAGGCGCCGCACATCCGTCCGAGTGGGTACGGTGTCGGATCAAGGAGCAGGCGCGAGAGGGGCGACGGTGGCCAGGAGAAGGAGCAGCGAGGAGCTGGGCGACGAAGAGGAGCCCACTCGCCGCCGCGGGCCGCTGCGCGCCCTGCTGATGGTGATCGTCGGGCTGCTCGGCCTGGCCCTGGTCGCCGGTCTGGCCGTGGTCGGGATCTGGTGGTTCGGCTTCAAGCCGGGCGCGTCCGAGGAGTGCACGGTGAAGACCGCGGCGGGCAACGGCACGCTGGAGCTGCCGCAGGCCGCCAACGCCGCGACGATCGCCGCGGTGGCGCGCTCGCGCGGGCTGCCGGACCGGGCCACCACGATCTCGCTGGCGACGGCCATGCAGGAGTCCAAGCTGCGCAACCTGGCGGGCGGCGACCGGGACTCGATCGGCCTCTTCCAGCAGCGGCCGTCGATGGGCTGGGGCACCCCGGCGCAGATCTCGGACCCGGTGTACGCGACCAACAAGTTCCTGGACGGCCTGGTCAAGGTCCCCGGCTACACCCGGATGCCGCTGACCGACGCCGCGCAGACGGTGCAGAAGAGCGGCTACCCGCAGGCCTACGCCAAGCACGAGACCAAGGCGACCCTGCTCACCTCGGCGCTGGCCGGCCGGGAGCCCGCCTCGTTCTCCTGCGTGGTGCACGACTACGCCAAGCCGGACCCGGAGGACTCCGCGTCCGCCTCCCCCTCCCCGGGCGCGACCCCGGGCGCCACCGCGACCCCGGTCGCGGCGCCGGACCGGGCCCAGGTGCTGTCCGACCGGGTGCGCCGGGAGTTCGGCCGCACGGTGACGCCGGCGACCGGCTACACCTCGACCATCAAGGGCGCCGAGAACGCCGTCTCGCTGACCCCGGACCCGGCCACCGCCGCGCTGACCTCCTCCTCGGACGCGGGGGCGGACGGCGGGGTGGTCGCCGAGCGGGCGAGCGGCTGGGAGGTCGCCCACTGGGCGGTCGCCCAGGCCCAGCAGCTGGGCATCGCGACGGTCGCCTACGACGGGAAGATCTGGCGCAAGTCCAAGTCCGAGGACGGCTGGCAGAGCCAGACCTCGGGCACCTCGACCAAGCTCGTCCAGGTCACTCTGGCCCCGGCCGACAAGGGCTGACGCACTGATGTTCGGGTTGCCGCCGGTCGGGTGATTCCGGTCAACCCCGGTGGACCGACCCCCCGTTCCGGCGAACCGGGATGGAGAACCGTCACTGCCCTTGGCCGGGCCCGGTTCGGCGACGTCCGACCGGGCCCGGCGGGCACCCCTGTCACGGTCGTACGATCCGATGATCGGCCAGGAAGCTTCCTTGCACGGGCCGAAACCTTCTGGCTTCTCAAGCGGTAACAACGTCGTCCGCCCGATCGGCCACACCCGGCCCCCGGGGCGGACGGGACGGACCCAGACCCCTTCGAGGAGCCCCATGTCTCACCCCCTCACGCGCCGGATCGCCCAGGCCGCGCTCGTCGTGGCCGCCGGAGCGACCCCGCTGCTCGCCGCCGGCTCCGCGTCCGCCCTGGGCGGAGACGCCCTGCTGCCCAAGAGCGACCTCGCGGCACCGCTGGGCCAGCTGACCAACACCGACACCGGTTCCACCCTCCAGCACACCACCCACCAGCTCGGCCAGGCCGCCGGCACCACCGGTGCGGCCACCGTCGCCGCGGGCGTACCGGCCTCCGCCGACGCCGCCGGCAACATCGTCGCCCAGCAGCTGCCCGAGGCCAACGAGAAGGCCGGCTCGCTGACCGCCCCGGTCGACGAGACCGCCGCCACGGCCGGCCGGCTCTCCTCGGTCACCCCGAAGGTCACCTCGGCCCTGGCCGGCAAGCTCGGCGAGGCCGTCACCGGCAGGAGCACGGCCACCCGCAGCGCCACCGCCGGCACCGGCCCGCTCGACGGGCTCACGTCGGGCCCGGTCACCCAGACCCTGCCGGCCGCCGGGACCCTCACCGGCGCCGTCCCCGGCGGCACCGCCGTCGCCGACGCCCTGCCCGTCGGCGCGGTGCAGCGCGCGCTGCCGCTCGGCTCCGTCGAGCAGACCCTGCCGGCCGACCTGCCCGCCACCGACGTGCTCGGCCTGGCCGAGCACGGGTCGGCCAACCGCCTCGGCGGTGCCGACCTCGGCTCGAACAGCCCGCTGTCCGGCCTGACCGGGGCGCTCGGCCCGCTCGGCGGCCTGCTGGGCAGCCTCAACGGCGGCGGCCTCAACGGCCTGCCGCTGTAACCCCCGCCTCCGCGGAGAACCCCGAAGGGGGCCGGTGTCCGTGACACCGGCCCCCTTCGCCGTACGGTCGTCCGGGTGCGGTCAGCGCGCCGCGCCCAGCCGCTCCACGGCCGCGGCGACCCGCTCGTCGGTCGCCGTGAACGCGACCCGCACGAAGCGGTCGCCGGCCGGCCCGTAGAAGTCGCCGGGCGCCACCAGGATGCCCAGCCCGGCCAGTTCGGCCACCGTCTCCCAGCACGGGCGGTCCTGGGTCGCCCACAGGTAGAGGCTCGCCTCGGAGTGCTCGATCCGGAAGCCGTACGCCTCCAGCGCCGCCCGCAGGGCCGAGCGCCGGGCCGCGTACCGCTCGCGCTGCTCGGCCACGTGCGCGTCGTCCGCGAGCGCGGCGACCGTCGCCGCCTGGACCGGCGCCGGCACGATCATGCCGCCGTGCTTGCGCACCTCCAGCAGCTCCTTGACCACCACCGGGTCGCCCGCCACGAAGGAGGCGCGGTAGCCGGCCAGGTTGGAGCGCTTGGAGAGCGAGTGCACGGCCAGCAGGCCCTCGTGGCCGTCGCCGCAGACGTCCGGGTGCAGGACCGAGACCGGGTCGGCCTCCCAGCCCAGCTCCAGGTAGCACTCGTCGCTGACCAGCAGTGCCCGGTGCTCCCGGGCCCACTCGACGGCGCGGCGCAGCTCGTCCGCGCCCAGCACCCGGCCGGTCGGGTTGGACGGCGAGTTCACCCAGAGCAGGCGCACCCGGGAGCCGTCCAGCTCGTCCACCGAGTCGTACTCGACCGGCTCGGCGCCGCACAGCCGGGCGCCCACCTCGTAGGTCGGGTAGGCCAGGCGCGGGTAGGCGACCTGGTCGCCGGGGCCGAGGCCGAGCTGGGTCGGCAGCCAGGCCACCAGCTCCTTGGAGCCGACGGTCGGCAGCACGGCCTGCGGGCCGATCCGCGCGCCGAGCCTGCGGTGCAGCCAGCCGGCGATCGCCTCGCGCAGCTCCGGCGGACCCCAGACGGTCGGGTAGCCGGGGGTGTCGGTGTGCGCGGCCAGCGCCTTCTGGACGACCTCGGGGACCGGGTCCACCGGGGTGCCGACGGAGAAGTCGCAGAGCCCGCCCGGGTGGGCCAGGGCGGTCGCCTTGTACGGTTCCAGCTTGTCCCAGGGGAAGACCGGGAGCTTGTCCGAAACGCGACGCGCCGCCCCCGGGTGGCCCGGGAACGGCGCGCGCGTGCTGTTGGTGCTCACAGCTGTTCTGCCACCGATCGTCAGTGGTCGGCGTTCTGCGGCGGCAGAGCGGCGATGAACGGGTGGTCACGCTCGATCAGGCCGAGCTTCGAGGCGCCACCGGGCGAACCCAGATCGTCGAAGAACTCGACGTTCGCCTTGTAGTAGTCCTTCCACTCCTCCGGAGTGTCGTCCTCGTAGAAGATCGCCTCGACCGGGCAGACCGGCTCGCACGCGCCACAGTCGACACACTCATCCGGGTGGATGTAGAGCGATCGCTCGCCCTCGTAGATGCAGTCAACCGGGCACTCTTCGATGCACGCCTTGTCCTTCACGTCGACACAAGGCTGCGCGATGACGTAGGTCACGCTGTCGTTCCTCCTCGGAAGGGCCTGGTGGCCCGTTCTGTTCTGCTGCCGTGCGCGGTGAGCGCGGCGTCGTCGATGCCCGCCCCTAGTATCGCGGGTCGGAGACCGCAAATGCACAGGAGGTGGCCAGATGGCGACGGTCAACCCGGTCGGCGACCGTCCGGAGGTCCGGATAGATCGCTCTGACGTGGGACGACGCGTGTCGGTCCGACGCCTCGCGGAGTTCGTGGACGACCGGCCGGTGTTCCGGGATTCGATCGGCGTGCTCACATCGTGGGACGATCATGGGCTGACGATCGCCCCGCGTTCCGGCGATCCGGTGCACTTGCCGGAGAAGCTGCTGGTCGCGGGCAAGATCGTGCCGCCGTTTCCGGTTCGGCGGGCCCCGTTGCCGGTCACCGCGCCGGTCGAGCTGCAGCGGATCGCGGGCCGCGGCTGGCCGGCCGTCGAGCAGGAGCCGCTCGGCGAGTGGACGCTGCGCGCCGCCGCCGGGTTCACCCGGCGGGCCAACTCCGTCCAGGCGCTCGGGGACCCGGGGCTGCCGCTGCCTCAGGCGCTGGCGGCCGTCCGCGCCTGGTACGCGGCGCGCGGGCTGCCCGCGTACGTCGAGGTGATCTCCCCCGGCTCGCCGACCGCGCTGGTCGCCGAGCTCGACCGGCTCGGCGCCGGGTACGCACCCACCCTGGTCCGCACCGCCCCGCTGGCCGTGCTCGCCCGGGTCGGCACCGGGCACGAGAGGGTCCGGCTGGCGCGGACCGCGGACGACCGGTGGCTGTCGGTGTACCGGCGGGTGAGCGGCGACCCGGCCGTCGAGGAGGCCGCCCGGCAGGTGCTGCACGGCGGACCCTCCGTCTGGTTCGCCACCGTGCCGGGCGCCCCCGGGCAGCCCCCACTGGCGATCGGACGCTGCGTCATCGAAGGGGACTGGGCCTGCTTCGGCGCGATCGAGGTCCAGCCGTACGCCCGGCGGGCCGGGCTGGCGACGGCGGTCATGGCGGTGCTCGCCTCGCGCGCGGCCGAGGAGGGGGCGAGCGGCGGGTACCTCCAGGTCGAGGCGGAGAACGCGGGGGCGATCGCGCTCTATGACGGACTCGGCTTCACGACCAGTCACACTTACCACTACGCCCTTCTTCCCCAGGGGTAGCCGCCAGTCCGTACCGTCCGACCGATCACCCGACCGATCGCCCGACCGTCCGTCCGCCGCCTTGTCCGTCCGCCGTACGAAAGCCGTCGCCGTCACCGTGACCGAGCAGAGCAGAGACCGCTTCCGGACCGCCGCCCGCGCCGAGCAGCCCGACCCGGTGCTGCTGTGCCTGCTCGCCGCCGCCGAGCACGGCATGGTGCCCGACCCCGGCGACCCCGGCGAACCGCCCGGCGTGGACGCACTGCTCGCCGCCTGCGAGGCCGCGCTGGAGCGGCACGCGGCAGCCGTCCGGCAGGCCGTCGCCGAACGGGCCCCCACCGGGCCGGAGGAGACGGCCGCCCTGCTCGCCGCGGTGCTCGGCGGACGGGAGCGCTTCCACGGACGGCAGTCGGACTACCGGCGCCTGGAGTCCTCGCTGCTGCCCGAGGTGCTGCGGCGGCGGCGCGGACTGCCGATCACGCTCTCCCTGGTGTGGACGGCGGTCGGGCGGCGGGCCGGGCTGACCGTCCACGGCATCGCGCTGCCCGGCCACTTCATCGTCGCGGTGGGCGGCCCGGCGGGCGGCGAGGACTACGTCCTGGCCGACCCGTTCCACGGCGGGCGGCTGCTCGACCCGGAGGACGTCGAACGGCTGGTCGCCGCCGCCGGGCAGGAGTTCACCCCCGCCATGCTCACCCCGGCCCAGCCGCTGGAGATCGTGCTGCGGGTGCTCGGCAACATCCGGGTCTGGGCCGCCGACCGCCCCGAGCACGCCCGCACCCAGCTGTGGGCCACCGAACTCTCCCTGCTGCTGCCCCGGCACCCGGCCCAGCTGCGCCTGGAACGGGCCGAACTCCTCGTCCGCACCGGGGACTTCCTCGGCGGATCGGCGGAGATGGACGCCTACGCGCAGATCCTGGACACCTTCGACCCGGACACCGCCGCCAAGGTCCGCCAGGAGGCCCGGGCGGCCCGGCACCGGCTCAACTGACCCGCCCGCCTACAGCCAGCCCTTCTCGCGGGCGATCCGCACCGCCTCGGTACGGTTGCGGGCCTCGGTCTTCTGGATCGCCATCGACAGGTAGTTGCGCACCGTCCCCTCGGACAGGTGCAGCCGCCGGGCGATGTCCGCGTTCACCGCGCCGTCGGCGGCCGCGCCCAGCACGTCCCGCTCGCGCGGGGTCAGCGGGTTGGCGCCCTCCGCCAGCGCGGCGGCGGCCAGCACCGGGTCGATCACCCGCTCGCCGCGCAGCACCCGGCGGATCGCCTCCGCCAGCTCGGCGGCCGGCGCGTCCTTCACCAGGAAGGCGTCCGCGCCCGACTCCATCGCCCGGCGCAGGTAGCCGGGCCGGCCGAAGGTCGTCGCGATGACCACCTTCGTCCCGGGCGCCCGGCCGCGCAGCTCGGCGGCCGCCTCGATGCCCGTCATCCCCGGCATCTCGATGTCCAGCACGGCGACCTGCACGTCGTTCGCGAGCACCGCCGCCACCACCTCGTCCCCGCGGCCGACCTGCGCGACGACGTCGATGTCCCCCTCCAGCCCGAGCAGCGCGGCCAGCGCCTCCCGGACCATCCCCTGGTCCTCGGCGAGCAGCACGCGGATCGAGGCCCCGTTGTCAGTGTCGTTCATGGCCACGACCTTAGGGCGTGTCCGGCGACGGCGACGGGCTTGTGTCTCCGGTAAGGGGAGGGTCCAGAGTGAGGTCCATGGACGGCAGCGACATGCTCTACTCGATCGGCGAGCTCGCCCGGCGCACCGGACTCACCGTCAAGGCCATCCGGTTCTACGCCGACACCGGCCTGGTGCCGCCCACCGGCCGCACCGCGGCCGGCTACCGGCGGTACGACGTCCACGCGCTCGCCCGGCTGGACCTCGTCCGCACCCTGCGCGAACTCGGGCTCGACCTGCCCGCGATCCGCCGGGTGCTGGAGCGGGAGGCCCCGCTGCGGGAGGTCGCCGCCGCGCACGCCGAGGCGCTGGAGGTGCAGATCCGCACCCTCCGGCTGCGCCGGGCGGTGCTGCTCGCCGTCGCCCAACGCGGTTCCACACCCGAGGAGATGAGACTCATGCACAAGCTCGCCGCGCTCTCCGACGCCGAACGCCGGCGTCTGATCCACGACTTCGTCGACGAGGTCTTCGGCGGTCTGGACGCCAACCCGGAGTTCGTCGCCATGATGCGCTCGGCCATGCCCGAACTGCCCGACGAGCCAAGGGCGGAGCAGGTCGAGGCCTGGGTGGAACTGGGCGAACTCGTCCAGGACCCGGACTTCCGCGCGGCGGTGCGCCGGATGGCCGAGCACCAGGCCGCCGAGCGCGCCGACGGGGACCGCACCGGCCTGCACGTCGAGCTCACCGGGACGGTGACCTCCCTGGTCCGGACCGCGCTGGCGGCCGGCGTCGCCCCCGCCTCCCCCGAGGCCGACCCCGTCGTCGCCGCCCTCGCCGCCGCCTACGCCGAGGCCTTCGGCCGCCCGGACGACACCGCGCTGCGGCGGTGGCTGCTCGACCGCCTCGGGACGGCCGACGACCCACGGGCCGAGCGCTACTGGCAGCTGATGGCGACCGTCAACGGCTGGCCGGTGCCGGAGAACCTGCGGGACGTATTCGAGTGGTTCACCGAGGCCCTCCGGGCCAGACTGTCGGAATGATCACCCTGGAACCGCTGTGCCCCGACCACGCCGAGGAACTGCTCGGCTTCGAACGCGCCAACCGCGCCCACTTCGCCCGCAGCATCCCGGACCGCGGTGACGACTACTTCACCGGGTTCGCGGACCGCCACGCCGCCCTCCTCGCCGAACAGGCCGCGGGCACCTGCCGGTTCCACGTCGTCCGCGACGCGGCCGGCGAGCTGGTCGGCCGCGTCAACCTCGTCGACCTCGCCGACGGCGGCGCCGAGATCGGCTACCGGGTGGCCGAGTCCGCCACCGGCCGCGGCGTCGCCACCGCCGCCGTCGCCGAGGCGTGCCGGCTCGCCGCCACCAGGTACGGACTGCGCTTCCTCACCGCCGTCACCACCCGCGACAACCCCGCCTCGCAGACCGTCCTCGCCCGGAACGGCTTCGCGTTCCGGCACGAGTTCCTCCTCGGCGACCGCCCCGCCCTCGCCTACCGCCGCGACCTGGCCGACCTCGGCTGAGGCATACCGGCGGGCGTCGAGGAGGGCCCGCACGGCGTCGCCGTCCGTGCCGGGGACGGTGTGCGGGTCGAAGCCGAGCACGAGAACGGTGGGCATGTCCGAAAGGACGCTCACCCCGGCCGCCCGGGTTCCCCGCGCAGGAAGCGGGCCGCGTCGGCGAGGGTGAGCTTGGGATCGCTCCAGGAGCAGACCTCCAGCCAGGAGAGCCGGCCGTCCTCGGCGAAGAGCAGGATCTCGCCGTCGGAGCCGATCGCCGCCTCGGCCACCACGTCCGAACGGGCGCCGTCCGCGACGCCGGCGAAGAGGGCCGTGCTGCAGCCGCACCGGCAGCGGGACTCCACGCGCAGGTGCGGGACCTGGGCGCGCAGGGGGTGGCCCTCCGGGAGGAGGACGTCGAGGACACGGGCGACATCGGTGGGAAGGAGAGTCATGGGCGTCTGCGCAATCGTGTGGTGAGGGCCGACAGTTCGTCGACCCGCAGGAGGCGGGCGAGCAGGAGGTAGCCGACGGCGAGGGTGGCGGCGGCCGGCGCCAGGCCGTACCGCGCGGTCCACCAGGCCGCGGTGGCGGCCGGGAGGGCGGCGAGCAGCAGCCTGGCGTGGTCGCCCAGGACCCGCACCGGGCCGAGGCGTCGCCGCAGCAGCAGGGAGGCGCCCAGGACGGTCAGCAGGAACGAGCCCCCGTAGCAGCCGGCCATCCCGGTGACGGCCCAGCGCAGCGGCAGCAGCCGGTGGCAGAGCACCGCCCCCAGGGCCGTGGCGGCGACCGGTAGCAGGTTGAGCAGGAAGGGCGTGCGGCTGTCGCCCAGCGCGTAGAAGGCGCGGGTCAGCGCGTACGAGGCCGAGTAGAGGACCAGGCCGGGCGCGAAGGCGGTCAGCATTCCGGCGATGGCCCGGACGTCGGCGGGGCCGGTGCTCCCGTGCCCGAAGGCGAGCGCGCACAGCTGCGGCGCGAGGACCGCGAGCCCGCAGGCCGCCGGGACGGTGACCACCGCGATGGTGCGCACGGTCCGGGCGAGCAGCGCCCGCACGGCCCGCGGGGAGCCGGCGGACGCGCTGAGCGCGGGTACCGCCGCCGTCACCAGCGACACCGTGACCACCCCGTGCGGCACGATCCACAGCAGGTACGCGCTGCTGTAGGCGGTGTACCCGACGCCCGGCAGCCCGGCCGCGGCGGCCTGCGCGCCGACCGAGGTCGACAGCCTGGTGACCACCCAGTAGCCCGCCTGGTCGGCGAGCACCAGCAGCAGCGTCCACCCGGCGGCGCGCAGCGGCTCGCCGAGTCCCGCCCGCCGCCAGTCCCAGCGCGGCCGCAGCCGCACCCCGGCCGCCCGCAGGCAGGGCAGCAGCACCAGGCCCTGGGCCACCACGCCGGCCGTCGTCCCGGCCCCGAGCACGGTCAGGTCCCGCTCGTCGAAGGAGCGGTGGCCGACGAAGGCGCCGAACACCCCGATCACCACCAGGTTGTTGAGCACCGGAGCCCACGCCATCGGCGCGAACCGCCGCCGGGCGTTGAGGAGTTGGCCGAGCACCGTGAACAGCCCGTAGAAGAACACCTGCGGCAGGCACAGGTACGCCAGCAGCACCGTCCGGTCCAACTGGGCACCGTCGTACGAGGTGTAGGCCCGCACCAGGTACGGCGCACCGGGCACCACGACCGCCGTCAGCACCAGCAGGGCGACCACCAGCACCGTCACCAGCCGGTCGGTGTGCGCCGCCCCGCCGTCCGCCGACTCCTCGGCGGCGCGCACCAGATGGGGCACCAGCGCGGTGTTCAGCGCACCGCCGATCAGCAGCACGAACAGGATGTTGGGCACCGTGTTGGCCACGTTGTACCCGTCCGCGAGCAGCCCCGAGCCGAGGACCGCCACCAGCAGCGCCGAGCGGACGAAGCCGGTGGCCCGGGAGACCACCGTCCCGGCCGCCATCACCAGGCCGGGCGGGAGCGCACGGCGCGGCCTGCGGTGCCGGACGGGCACCGCGGGGCCTTCCAGAACACTCATCCGCCGGTCCCTCCCGCTCCGAGCAGCGCCGACCCGGACGGATCGGCGAACCCGGCGAGAGCATGCTCCGGTTCCCCTGAAGCGAGGCTGAGAAAGCTGAAGGCGACTTAAGGAACGGATCCGGCGCCGATGGCATCCTGATCCGCATGGAGATTCTGGTGGTGGAGGACGACGCCCAGGTCGCGGCGGCCGTACGGCGCGGTCTGGAGGCGGAGGGCTACACCGTCGACCTCGCCCCGGACGGTCTCACCGGCCTGCGGCTGGCCCAGCGGCACGCCTATCGGGCGATCGTGCTCGACATCATGCTGCCCGGCCTGAACGGCTACAAGGTGTGCGAGGCGCTGCGCGTCGGCGGCGTCACCACCCCGATCCTGATGCTGACCGCGAAGGACGGCGAGTACGACGAGGCCGAGGGCCTGGACACCGGCGCCGACGACTACCTCACCAAACCGTTCTCCTACCTGGTCTTCCTGGCCCGGCTGCGCGCCCTGCTCCGCCGCAGCCAGACCCCGGGCCCGCTGCTGCGGGTCGGCGACCTCTGGCTGGACCCGGCGGGCCGCCGCTGCGGCCGGGGCGGCGCCGAGATCACCCTCACCGAGCGGGAGTTCGCCGTCCTGCGCTGCCTGGCCGAGCACCCCGGCGAGGTGCTCTCCAAGCGCCGGATCGTCGACGAGGTGTGGGACATCGCCTTCGACGGCGAGGAGTCCATCGTCGAGGTGTACGTCAGCATGCTGCGCCGCAAGGTGGACACCCCGTTCGGCGTCCGCTCGATCACCACGGTGCGCGGCGCCGGCTACCGACTGGAGACCGCACCGTGCTGAGCCGCCTCTCCACCCGCCTGCGCACCTCGCTGGCGGCCGGACTGACCGCGCTGCTGCTGCTCGGCGGCGGCGCCTGGTGGCTGCGCGGCCACCTGTACGACGCCCAGTTGGAGGCCGCCCAGGCGGAGGCCAAGTCGCAGTCCCACGATCTCAGCAACGGCTACAAGCTCGGCCAGCAACTGGTGGACAACTGGAGGCTGCCGTACGTGGTGCTGGGCGGCGACGGCCAGGTGCTGTTCATGGGCGGCACGCTGACCACCCAGCACCTGGTCGGGCCCCCGCCCGCCTCCGTACCGCACCTGGCCCGGGACGACTGGCAGTCCGTCCAGCGGGTCACCGTCGGCCCCGCGGGCACGGCCGCGGCCAACCGCTACTCGGGACGCACCTTCACCGCGATGGGCAGCTGGAGCCCCCTGCTGCGCAAGGACGGCGACCAGACGAAGCCGATGGCCGGCCCGTTCACGGTGTACGTGCTGGTCACCCCGTTCGCCGCCGAGGCCTCGCTGCACACCATCGACCCGGTGCTGCAGCTGGGCGTGCCGGCCGCCGCGCTGCTGGTCGCGCTGGTGGCCTGGGCGGCGACCAGCCGGGCGCTGCGCCCGGTGGAGGCGATCCGCGCCGGGCTGGCCGAGATCGGCGAGCACCGGCTGGACCGCCGCGTCCCGGTGCCGCGCGCCGGCGACGAGCTCACCCGGATGGCCCGGACCACCAACGCCACCCTGGACCGGCTGGAGCGATCCGCCGTGCAGCAGCAGCGCTTCGTCGCGGACGCCTCGCACGAGCTGCGCAGCCCGATCGCCGCGCTGCGCACCAATCTGGAGGTGTCGCTGGCGCACCCCGAGCGCACCGACTGGCCGGCCACCACCCGGGAGGCGCTCACCTCGGTCGAGCGGCTCCAGCAGCTCACCGAGGACCTGCTGTTCCTGGCCCGGGACTCGCACCCGGCGTCGGCCGGCCGGCTCACCGACGTCGACCTGTCCGCCGTGCTGCGCGAACTCGCCGACCAGTACCGCCCGGTCGTCGGCGCCCGGCTCGCCCTGCGGGTGGACGCGCCCGAAGCGGTGCTGGTGCGCGGCAGCCGCATCCGGCTGCACCGGCTGGTGCGCAACCTGCTGGACAACGCCCAGCGGCACGCGGCCGCCGAGGTGGTGCTGTCCGTGCGGCACACCGTGCACGGCTGTGTCCTGGAGGTCCGGGACGACGGCCCGGGCGTGCCGCCGGAGGACCGCGAGCGGATCTTCGAGCCGTTCACCCGGCTCGACGAGGCCCGCAGCCGGGACGCCGGCGGCAGCGGCCTGGGCCTGGCCATCTCGGCGGACATCGCGACCCGGCACGGTGGAACCCTGCGGGTCGCCCACGCCCCGCACGGCGCCCGCTTCGTGCTGGAACTGCCGTCGGCCGGACGGGACTCCTAGGGTTCCGGGTGTGCCTGGGCCGTGGCCGCGGACACCGTCCGCAGCGGCACCGAGGCCCGCAGCCGAAAGCCCCTCCCCCGCTCCCCCGGCCCGGTCTCCAGCCGCCCGCCGACCAGGGCCAGCCGCTCCTCCAGCCCGGACAGGCCGTTGCCCGGCTGGGACTTGCCCGGCCCGCGCCCGTTGTCGGTGATCTCCAGGACGGCGTAGCGCTCGCCGCTCGCCTCCCAGCTCTCGTCAGCGGTCACCGTGCAGACGGTGGCGCCCTCGCCGTGCCGGACCACGTTGGTGACGGCCTCGCGCAGCGCCCAGGCCAGCGCCCCGGTCTCCTCGTCGGCCAGCGACGGCCAGGCGTCCACCAGCTCCGGCGCGGCCTCCAGCCGGACCTGCGCGGCGGCCAGCGCGGTACGGGCGGCGGCCAGTTCGACCGGCAGGGTCGGGCGACGGAAGCCGGTCACCGCCTCCCGGACGTCGATCAGCGACTGCCGGGCGACCTGCTCGATGTCGGCGACCTGCGCCCGCGCCGCCTCGTCCTTGCCGGCGTCCATGAACCGCCCGGCCAGCTCGCTCTTCAGGGTGATCAGCGACAGCGAGTGCCCGAGCAGGTCGTGCAGGTCGCGCGCCAGCCGCAGCCGCTCCTCGGAGGCCGCCAGGTGGGCGACCGCGGCCCGGGCCTCGCGCAGCTCCTTCATGGTGGCGACCAGCCGCTGCAGACCGGTCATCGCGACGCCGGAGAGGAAGGCGCCGAGCGCGAAGGTGGAGACGTTGCCGACGCCGGCCCCGATGCCCGTCCCGACGGCGGCGGTGAGCACGGCCATGGCGACCAGGGCGCGCAGCGCGTAGTGGGTCGGCACGATGATCGCGACGCACACCGAGGCGTAGATGAACAGCGTCAGGAACGCGGCTCCGAGGCCGACCGGGGCGGCGACGGCGAGCCCGACCATCGTCGTGACGATCACCAGGCAGGCCCGCGGCCGCATCCCGGCCTGCGAGCGGAAGACCACCAGCAGCACGTAGGCGACCACGAACCCGGCCAGGCAGCACCAGCCGAGCACCGTCCCGGCCGTGGTGTGGCCGCCGTTCAGCAGGTCGCCCGCCGGGTAGGCCAGGTAGAGCATCCACAGCATCATCCAGGCGACCTTGACCAGCAGCTGGCGCCTGCTCTCCACCGGGGAACCGGGCACGTTCATGAAGGACGCGCGCGCCACGCCCACCTCCGGCGGTTCGTCGGGGCGGTGGGCCTGGCGCGCGTCACTCATGTCGATCATCATGCCTGGCGGCTGTCGCGGCGGTACAGGGCCGCCGCGGCGGCGCCGAACACCACGAGGAAGGCGGCCAGCCCGGCGACCGCGCCGGTGTCCAGGGAGTGCCCGGGCCGGGTGAAGTCGGCCAGCTGGTTGTACAGGTACACCGGGTTGAAGCGGGCGAACCTCTCCAGCGAGCCGCTCACCGGGAACCAGGTGCCGCCGAGCAGGGCCATCGCCATGTAGGTGATCATCACGATCGGCTGCACCGCGTCCGGCGCCGCCGCGTACCCGAGCGCCACCCCGAGCGCGGCGAAGACGAAGCTGCCCAGCCAGAGCGCGGCCGCCAGCCCGAGCCACTGCGGCGCGCTCAGCGAGACGCCCTGGCTCGCGCCGACCGCGAAGACCACCAGGATCGCCGGCAGCGTGGTGACGGCGGTCGCCGCGATCTTGCCGACGGTGTACGCCCGGCCGGGCAGCGCGGTCAGCCGCAGCTGGCGCACCCAGCCGCTCTTGCGCTCCAGCGAGATCCGCTGCGCGCTGCCGGTCAGCACCGCGCCGACCGCGCCGAAGGTGGCCATCGAGACCATGAAGTAGGTCTTCACCGGCAGGCCCCCGGCGAGCTGGGTGGAGCCGTAGGCGTTGATGAAGAAGAAGTACATCAGCGCCGGGTAGGCGACGGTGAAGAGCAGGTAGCGCCGGTTGCGGAGGGTCCGCAGGATCTCCAGCCGGATCAGGGTGGTCATCGCACGGTCTCCTTCTCGGTGCTCTCGCGGCCGGCGCCGTCCTCGCGGTCCAGCTCGCCGGTGATGGTCAGGAAGGCCTGCTCCAGGCCCACGCCGGCGACCTCCAGCCCGCGCGGGTACAGCCCCGCCCGGTAGATCCCGGCCACGGCGGCGTCGGCGTCCGCGGTCCGGATCCGTACCGTCCGCACCCCCGGGACCCTCGCGGTGACGTCCAGCGACTGCACGCCCGGCAGGGTGCGCAGCACGGACTCCTCGAACCCGCCGTCCGCGTCGTGGAGTTCGAAGGCGACCCGGCGGGCGCCGGCCCGCGCCTTGATCTCCGCCGAGCTGCCGTCGGCGATCAGCCGGCCCCGGTGCAGCACCAGCACGCGGTCGGCGATCGAGTCGGCCTCCTCCAGGTAGTGGGTGGCGAACAGCACCGTGCGCCCGGCGTCGGCCTGCGCGCGCATGCTCGCCCAGAACGACTGCCGCACGCTGACGTCCATGCCGGTGGTCGGCTCGTCCAGCACGATCAGGTCGTTGTCGCCGGCGATGGCCAGGGCGAAGCGGACCCGCTGCTCCTGGCCGCCGGACAGCTTGTCGACCCGCCGCTCCGCCAGCTCGGTGATCCCGGCGTCGGTCAGCACCTCCGTGACCGACCGGCCGCGCGGGTGCACGTCGCAGGCGAGCCGCACCAGCTCGCGCACCTTGACGTCGGTCATCAGCCCGCCGCTCTGCAGCATCGCGCCGACCCGGCCGGCCTCGATCGCCGCCCGCGGGGTGCCGCCGAACAGGGTCACGCTGCCCCGGTCGGGCTCGCGCAGGCCGAGCAGCAGGTCCAGGCTGGTGGACTTCCCGGCGCCGTTCGGTCCGAGCAGGGCGACGGTCTCTCCCGGCCTCAGCACGAGGTCGAGTCCGTCCACGGCGCGCACCCGCCCGTAGCTCTTGCCCATGCCGCGGAAGGCGGCCACCTCGGTACCCATCGCCCGGCTCCTGTCCTCTGATGGTGTCACGCCCGTGGTGTCACGGTCGGGTGCTGTTCGCACCTCCTCAGAGTCCCGCGCGGGCGGGTGACGGCGGCAGTGTCCGCCGTCGTGCCTCCGGCATGACGGATGTCATGCCGGCGGCCGGTACCCCCGTCAGGGGCACCGGCCGCCGAAAGCGCTGGTCGGACGGGTGTCACATCCCCAGCGAGCGCTTCACGAAGTCGACCTGGAGCAGCAGCAGGTTCTCCGCGACCTCCTCCTGCGGGGTCATGTGGGTGACGCCGGACAGCGGCAGCACGGTGTGCGGGCGCCCGGCGGCGAGCAGCGCCGAGGACAGCCGCAGGGTGTGCGCGGCCACCACGTTGTCGTCCGCCAGCCCGTGGATGATCATCAGCGGGCGCTCCAGGCCCGCCGCGTACCCGCTCAGCGAGTTGGCGGCGTACACCTCGGGCCGCTCGGCCGGGTCTCCGAGGTAGCGCTCGGTGTAGTGGGTGTCGTACAGCTCCCAGTCGGTCACCGGCGCCCCGGCCACCGCCGCGTGGAAGACGTCCGGGCGGCGCAGCACGGCGAGCGCGGAGAGGTAGCCGCCGTACGACCAGCCGCGGACGGCGACCCGGTCGAGGTCCAGCGGGAACTCCCCGGCGAGCGCCCGCAGCGCCTCCACCTGGTCGTCCAGGGTGGCCCCGGCGAAGTCGAAGGCGATCGACTTCTCCCAGGCCGGCCCGCGCCCGGGCGTGCCGCGCCCGTCGGCGACGACCACCGCGAAGCCCTGGTCGGCGAACCACTGCGAGTTGAGGTGCGGGTTGTGCGCCTGGACGACGCGCTGGCCGTGCGGGCCGCCGTACGGGTCCATCAGGACGGGCAGCAGGCCGTCCCGCTCCCGGTCGTAGCCGGTGGGCAGGAAGACGGCGGCCGGGATGCGGCGCTCGCCGGCGAAGCGGAAGACCGGGCGGGCGGTGATGACCGGGGTCTCGGCGTACGAGGCGATGGTGGCGACGTCGTCGACCGCCAGGCCCTCGGGCAGGTCCCGGGCGACCTGGACCAGGGTGCCGGGCAGGTCCGGCTCGGCGGTGGCCCGGACGGTGATCCCGCCGCCGTGCACCGCGCTGGTGACGGAGGTGAACGGCCGCCCGTTGGCGGACTCCCAGCCCAGTCGCGTGCCGTCGTGGCTGATCCGGCCGACGCCGATCCAGCCCGGCTCGGGGTCGGTCTCCTCGGCGCCGCCGGCGGCGCCGAAGAACACCTCCCGCTCGGTGACCGCGACGACCGAGCGGACGTGCAGGTCGGCCCCGGTCACGGCGCGGTCGCCGATCACCAGCGCCCGCACGCCTCCCTCGTCGGAGATCCGGACCAGCTTGCCGTCCGGGGTCCAGGCCGGCGCGCCCGGGAACAGCTCCAGCCAGACGCCGTCCTTCTCCTCGTGCAGCACCTCGGTGGCGCCGGTGGCGGCGTCCAGGCCGAGGATCCGCTGGCCGCGCTGGTCGCGGGTCTGGACCAGGAGCAGCGGCACGCCGCCCTTCGACCAGTGCACCCGGCCCAGGTACGGGTAGGCCTCGCGGTCCCAGACCACCTCGGTGCGCCCGCCGTGCAGGTCGAGCAGCCAGAGCCCGACCTCGGCGTTGGCGCCGCCGGCCGCCGGGTAGGCGACCTCGGCGGGCTCGCGGTCCGGGTTCGCCGGGTCGGCGATCCACCAGCGGCGCACCGGGCTGTCGTCGGCGCGCTCGACCAGCAGCCGGTCGCCCGCCGGGGACCACCAGAAGCCGCGGTCGCGGTCCATCTCCTCCTGCGCGATGAACTCGGCCTGGCCCCAGGTGACGTTCGGGCCGTCCGGCTCGGCGAGCACCCGGTCGCCGCCGCCGTCGGTGCGGGTCAGCCGCAGCTCGCCGGCGGTGTTGGCGTACGCGACGTAGGCGCCGTCCGGGGACGGGCGCGGGTCCAGCAGCGGCCCCTCGGCGGGCAGTTCGGCGGTGGCGCCGGTGGCCAGGTCGGCGGTGAACAGGCGGCCGGAGAGGGCGAAGGCGGCCAGCTTCCCGGCCGCGTCCAGGGCGTAGCCGACGATGCCGGCCGAGCCCTCGCGGCTGCGCTCGCGGCGGGCCCGCTCGGCCGGCGAGAGGTCCTCCTCGCCGCCGCCGAGCAGCGCGGCCGGGTCGGCGGCGACCCGCTCCTCGCCGGTGGCGGTGTCGAGGGTCCAGAGCAGGTTCGCCCGGTCGCGGCCGGATCGCGAGCGGAGGAAGACGACCCGCGAGCCGTCCGGCGCGACGGAGAAGGAGCGGGGCGCGCCGACGGTGTAGCGCAGGGTCCGCGCGTACTGCCTCGGGAAGGTGTCGGCAGAGGTGTGGGAGGTCATGGCACCAGACCTTATGACGACGGACCACCACCCCCGGGCGTGCGTTGATCACTCGTTCGGAGCATCGTCGACAAGTACGCCCCAAAGAGGTCCAAACCGCCTCCGACCGGCCCACGCGCCCCTCGGATGCCACGATGCCCCGGCGCGCGCGGACTCACCGAGGGTAATGACACCCTCACTCATCGGGTATGACTTGTCGCGCGAGTGAACGCCCGGCCCCGTCCCGGACCGCGGTCACCCGCAGCCCCCAGTCCCGCACCGTCCCTCGCCGCTCTCCCCCGGGCGGCGTGCCCGAGAAGGGGTGTGAGCCGACATGGCCATGAACATCTCCGCCGCCGTGCTGATGCTGGTCATCGTGGTGATCCTGATCCGCCGGTCCGGCCTGAAGCTGGCGCACGCGATCGTCTGCGCGCTGCTGGGCTTCTACCTGGCGTCCAGCTCGATCGCCCCGTCGATCAGCCAGGTCACCAGCAACCTCGCCGGAATGATCAACGGCCTGAGGCTCTGACCCCGCCGCCGCAGCCCGCGAGGGCCTGTCGTCGCACGCGCGCCCGCCCCGCCCGCCGTCCGGGCGGACGACGGGAGCGCGACGACAGGCCCTAGGCTTCCTCCCATGACCGCGACTACCGGCCGCCGCCTCCTCCTGGTGCACGCGCACCCCGACGACGAGTCGATCGGCAACGGCGCCACCATGGCCCGGTACGCCGCCGAGGGCGCCCGGGTCACGCTGGTGACCTGCACCCTCGGCGAGGGCGGCGAGGTGATCCCCGCGCGGCTGGCCCACCTGACGGCCGATCGGGACGACACCCTCGGCGCGCACCGGATCGGCGAGCTCACCGAGGCGATGCGCGCCCTCGGCGTGACCGACTTCCGCTTCCTCGGCGGCCCTGGGCGCTACCGCGACTCCGGGATGATGGGCGTGCCCGAGAACGACGTGCCCGGCTGCTTCTGGCGGGCGGACGTCGAGGAGGCGGCCGGCCACCTGGTCGCGGTGATCCGCGAGACGCGCCCGCAGGTGCTGGTCACGTACGACCCGGACGGCGGCTACGGGCACCCGGACCACATCCAGGCGCACCGGGTCGCGACGCGCGCCCACGAGCTGGCCGCCGACCCGGCGCACCGGCCGGAGCTGGGCCCGGCCTGGCGGATCGCCAAGGTGTACTGGAACCGGATGCCCCGCTCGGTGATCGAGGCCGGGCTCGCCGAGGCCGCCGCCAAGGCGTCCTTCCCGGGCGTGGCGCAGCCCTCCGACGTCCCCGGCGTGGTCGACGACGAGGTGGTCACCACCGTCCTGGACGGCGCGGCGTACGCGGGGCGCAAGGCCGCCGCGCTGACCGCCCACGCCACCCAGATCACCGTGGACGGCGCCTTCTTCGCGCTCTCCAATGACCTCGCCCAGCCGCTGTTCACCACCGAGTACTACCAGTTGGTGCACGGCCAGGCCGGGCCGGGCGGGCCGGAGGACGACCTGTTCGCCGGCCTTCCGCTCGACGCCGCCCACGCCGAGGAGGGCACCCGATGAGCAAGTCCGACGCCACACCGCCGCGCCGCACGCTCGCCGCCGCCGTCCTCGGCACCCGCGAGGAGCGGCTGGCGGAGCCCCAGCCCCCGCGCGCCGCCCGGATCGGGGCCTACGTCCTGTTCTTCCTGCTGGGTGCCGCGGTGTCGGTCTGCGGATCCTTTGTGCAGGCCCTGTGGCCGCCGGTGGGGGTCCTGTTGGCGCTCGCCGCGACCGGCGCCACCTTCTACGCCGGCCTGCGGGTCACCGGCACCCGGCTCGGCGCGGGCGCGCCCGCGGCCGGCTGGTTCCTGGCGATGCTGCTGCTGATCGTGCCCCGGCCCGAGGGCGACAACGTGCTGTGGTCCAACGCCACCTCGCTGGCCTGGCTGTTCGCCGGGTCGGTGCTGGGCGTGATCTGCGCCACCCTGCCCACCCGCACCAGCTGGTTCCCCGGGGTGCCCGGCCCCCCGCGCTGACCCGGGTCGTGCACGGCGTACCGTACCGCGTACGACGAGCAGTCAGGAGCGTACGGCCTTACTCTCATACCGGAGGAACCGGACGTATCAGGATCTGTCCGAAGCCGTTCGCCGCTCAGTTCTTCCCAGTATGGTGGTCCCGCAGAACGCCGTACCCGACCGCCGCCCGCCCCAGCCAAGGCCCGGCGACCACGAACCGCGGTCGCGCCGCACGGCCCGCCCGCGAACCCGGAGCAGAGCAGCATTGAGCAGCCGCGAATCTGACAACGCCCACCCGACGCCCCGGCGCACGGGTCCGGACGCCTACCCGTCGGGCACACCGCCCTACGGCACGCCGGGGCTCCCCGGCGGCGACCGGGCCGACGCCGGACCGGGCACCGCGTCGGGCGGCGAGGACGACGGTCCGAAGACCGAGACCACCCTGACCACCCGGGTCCGGATCAACATCCCCGGCTCGCGTCCGATCCCGCCGGTCGTCGTCCGCAGCACCGTCAAGAACGAGGACGGCCCGGGCGATGACGCCCCGGCCGCCGCCGCCGAACCGGGCGGCCCGCGGCACCGCTCCGCGCCGACCTCGCCCGTCCTCGGTGTGATGGACGACGGCGGCCGCCAGGCCGCCCCGCCGAACCTGCCGCCGGAGTGGCAGATCCCGCCGATCCCGCCGGCGACCTCGGAGTCGGAGTCCACCGGCGCCTGGTTCCGTCCGCGCCAGAAGAAGGCCGCGACCGCCGAGTCCGCGCCGGCCGCGGCTCCGGCGACCGTTCCGGCCGGTGCCGTGGGCACCACGGAGGCCCCGGTCGCCCCCGGCGGCGCCGAGCCGCGCCCGCAGGGTGCCGGTCCGGCCGCGGGCCGGCCCGCCCGTGCCGACGGCGCCCGCAACGGCGCCCCGAACGGCCGGCCGGTGCCCTCCCAGGGCAAGCAGCCGAACCCGGCCGCCGCGCCCGCCGCGCCGTTCCACGCCGAGGCCCCGGTGGAGGAGCCCGGCGTGTACGAGGCCGCCGACCCGTTCGCGCCGGTCACCGACCCGTTCGGCACCTCCGTTCCCGACGCCGGCCCGCAGGGCCTGCCCCGGCGCAACGGCGGGCAGCAGAACCCCGGACAGCAGAACGGGCAGCAGAACGGGCAGCCGCAGAACCGTCAGCAGCGCAAGAACCGGCCGGGCGGGCCGCAGCAGCCCGGCCCGCAGAACGGCTTCCAGCCGAACGGCCACCAGGCGCCCGCGCCGCACCCGCAGGCCGGGCCGGTCACCGAGCCGAACCCGGAGGACACCTCCGTCGACGGCTTCGCGCCGATCCGCGACAACACCCCGCCGCCCGCCGCGATACCCGGGCTGCCCCGGAACGGCGCCCCGAACGGCGCCGACGGCCGTCCGCAGCCGGGCCTGTTCGCCTCGGCCCCGACCGGCACCGACCCGTTCGCCGCCCAGCGCCCGGCCGCCCCCGGCCACGGCCAGGAGGTCCCCGCCGCTCCGGCGGGCCCCGGCGCCCTCTTCCCGGGCGCGCCCGGCACCGCCGCGCAGCCCGGCGACCCGGAGGCCACCGCGGTCACCCCGCTGCCGGCCCCGGCACCCGGCCCCCGGCCCGAGGAGACCGGGAACGCCAAGGGCGGCAAGGGCGGCAAGGGCTCCAAAGCCGCCCCGGCCCCCGCTCCGGCCCCCGCCAAGGCGAAGGCCGAGCCCGCCGCCCCGGCCAGGGCCAAGCGCGGCGGGGCCGGCAAGAAGCTGGTCAAGCTGGGCGTCTACGGCGTCGTCGCGGTGCTGTTCCTCGGCGCCGCCGCGTACGGCACCGGCCTGATGCTCAACCAGTCCGACGTCCCCAAGGGCACCGTGGTGCTCGGCGCCGAGATCGGCGGCAGCAGCCGCGACCAGGCGATCCACCAGCTGGACGAGTCGGTCGGCAAGGCCGGCCAGCAGCCGCTCAAGCTGAAGATCGGCGACCAGGCCGTGGACCTCGACCCGGCGGTCGCCGGACTGAGCTTCGACACCACCGCCACCGTGGACGGCCTGGCCCAGCACAGCTACAACCCACTGGACGTCTTCAAGTCGCTCAAGGGCGGCACCAAGACCGTCGCCCCCGAGGTCA
This sequence comes from Kitasatospora sp. NPDC058063, assembly GCF_042885395.1. Taxonomy (NCBI): domain Bacteria; kingdom Bacillati; phylum Actinomycetota; class Actinomycetes; order Kitasatosporales; family Streptomycetaceae; genus Kitasatospora; species Kitasatospora sp. NPDC058063. The sequence goes on along the minus strand of NZ_JBHVSD010000007.1, from coordinate 26,620 downwards.
AGGTCGACAAGGCCAAGCTGAAGGCCGCTCTCGACACCCTCGCGGCCGGCTCCGGCCAGGGCCTCCAGGAGGGCTACGTCAAGTTCGGCGACGTCAACGGCGAGCCGATCGTCGTGCCCGGCCGGGCCGGCCAGGCGGTGGACTCGGCGAGCGCCCTGGACGTGATCGCGCAGGCCTACCGCGACCGCGCCGACGGCAAGCCCGAGCAGCCGATCGCCCTGGCCGTCACGGCCGCCCAGCCGAAGATCTCCACCCAGGCCCTCCAGGGTGCCGCCGACACCCTCGGCAAGCAGATCGCCGCGGGCAAGGTGCACGTCGTGGCCGGCGCCAAGTCCTGGGACTTCGGCCCGAAGACCGCCGCCAAGGCGCTCACCCTCGTTCCGGACGCCTCCGGCAAGATCGTGCCCAAGTGGGACCTCGACGCGCTCGCCGCCCAGCTGGGCACCGCGTTCGACAAGGTGAAGGTCAAGAAGAACGGCCAGGTCGCCGCGATCACCCCGCAGGACGTCGCGGACGGCATCACCTCGGTGCTAGACAAGACCGGCGACAAGGACCGCACCTTCAAGTTCGTGGTCTGACGCGGTCGGGGGGCGGCGCGTCCGCGTCCGCCGTACCCGCACCGCACGAGGGGCGGGCCCGCATCAGGGCCCGCCCCTCGACAACACCCGTCCCGGTCAGCAAGATGTGACGCCACACCATCCGCCACATCCACCCCGGGGAGCACGCCGATGCGCCGCCGCCTCCAGCACCACGGGACGGCCCTGCTCGCCGGTCTCACCGCCCTCACCCTCTCGCTGGCCCTCTGCTCCTGCACCTCCGGTCAGGACGCCGCCGAGGCGCCGACGGCCGCCCTCGCGTCGCCCAAGCTCACCTCGGTCGACATCAACCCGCACGACCGGGCCCAGCTGCGCCAGGGCGGCACCCTGAACCTGGCGATCGCCCAGTTCTCCCGCCAGTGGTCGCCGATCCACACCGACGGCAGCGAGTCCTCGACCGTCATGGTCAGCAAGCCGCTGCTGCCGACCTTCTTCCGCTCGGACGCGGCCGGCACCCAGACCCCCAACCCGGCCTACCTGCAGGAGGCGCACGCCGAGCTCAGGGACGGCCGGCAGGTGGTCACCTGGACGCTCAACCCGAAGGCCCACTGGTCCGACGGCACCCCGATCACCTGGCGCGACATCGAGGCCAACTGGCGCGCCCTGAACGGGAAGGACCCCGCCTACAAGTCCTCCAGCAGCACCGGCTTCGAGCTGGTCTCCGCGGTGGAGCGCGGCAAGGACGACTTCCAGGCCGTGATGACCTTCGACCACCCGTTCTCCGAGTGGCAGTCGATGTTCAACAGCGCCGGCAACGCCCCGCTGCTGCCCGCCGGCCGGATCTCCACGCCGGAGCTGTTCAACTCCTCCTACCTGGACGCGTTCCCGGTCACCGCCGGCCCGTTCAAGGTCGAGCAGCTGGACCGCGCCGCCCAGACCGTCACCCTGGTCGCCGACCCCTCCTGGTGGGGCGACAAGCCGGTGCTGGACCGGATCGTCTTCCACGCGATGCTGCCCGACGCGATGCCCGCCGCCTTCGCCAAGGGACAGCTCGACCTCGTCAACATCGGCCCGGACGTGGCCGGCTACCAGGTGGTCAGGAACACCAAGGGCGCCGCGGTGCGCCGGGCCGGCGGACCGGACTTCCGCCAGCTCACCCTGAACGCCCGCACTCCCGCGCTCGGCGACGCGACCGTGCGCCAGGCCGTCTTCCAGGCGATCAACCGGGACGTGGTGATCCGCTCCGACCTCAGCGGCCTGGACTGGCCCGCCGTCCCGCTCAACAACCACCTGCTGGTCACCAACCAGAACGGCTACCGCGACAACTCCCTGGGCCTGGCCCGCTACGACCCCGCAGAGGCCGCCCGCAAGCTGGACGCGGCCGGGTGGAAGCTGGACGGCGACGTGCGGAGGAAGGACGGCCGCGAGCTGAACCTGCGGATGGTCGTCCCGGCCGGCGTCAACCCGGCCCAGGCCGAGGCCGCCAACGCCACCAGAATGCTCAAGGACGTCGGCATCAAGGTCACCACCGTGACCGCCCCCGCCAACGAGTTCTTCGACAAGTACGTCAACCGCAACGACTTCGACATCGCCGCCTACTCGCTGATCGGCACCCCCTTCCCGGCCAGCGGCAACCGCGCCAACTTCGTCCAGAGCGGCGGCACCAACCACGTCGGGGCGGGCAGCCCGGCGGTGGACGCCGCGCTCGACCGGGCGGCGGCCGCGGCCGACGCCGCCACCGCCACCGAGGCGATCAACCAGGCCGACGGGGAGCTCTGGAAGGTGGCCGGCGTCCTGCCGCTCTACCAGCGCCCGCAGCTGTACGGGGCCCGAGCCGACCTCGCCAACATCGGCGCGCAGGGCCTGTCCGACATCGTCTGGGAGAACGTCGGCTTCGCGAAGTAGCCGCCGGCCGGGCCGGTCGCGGCCTCAGCCGTGCAGCGTCTCGCGCCAGTAGTGGCAGGCGCTGCGGCGGCCCGCCAGCTCCGTCCCGTGCTCGCCGGTCACCGGTGTCAGCGCGGGGAGTTCGGTCCGGCAGCGGTCCTGGGCGCGCGGGCAGCGGGGGTTGAAGGCGCAGCCCTCCGGGGGGTTCAGCAGGCTCGGCGGCAGGCCCTTGATGGCGTGCAGGTTCCGGCCCTTCTGGTCGAGCCGGGGGATGGAGTCCAGCAGTCCCCGGGTGTACGGGTGCGCGGGCCGGGCGTACAGCTCGTGCACCGGGGCCGTCTCGACGATCCGGCCCGCGTACATCACGGCGATCTTGTCCGCGACGTCCGCGACCACACCGAGGTCGTGGGTGATCAGGATCAGGCCCATGTTGTACTCGGCCTGCAGCTCGGCCAGCAGGTCCATCACCTGCGCCTGCACCGTCACGTCCAGCGCGGTGGTGGGCTCGTCCGCGATGATCAGGTCCGGCTCCAGCGCCAGCGCCATCGCGATCATGATGCGCTGGCGCATACCGCCGGAGAACTGGTGCGGATAGTCGTTCACCCGCTGCCCGGCGGCCGGGATGCGCACCCGGTCCATCAGCTCCACGGCCCGGTCCCGGGCCTCCTTGCGGGAGACCTTCCGGTGCGCCCGGAACATCTCCCCCAGCTGGTAGCCGACGCTGAGCACCGGATTCAGCGCCGAGAGCGCGTCCTGGAAGATCATCGCGATGTGCCCGCCGCGGACGGACCGCCGGGCGTTGGCCCCCATGGTCAGCAGGTCCTCGCCGCGGAACAGGATCCGCCCCGCGGTGATCCGCCCCGGCGGCATGTCCAGGATGCCCATGATCGCCTGCGCCGTCACCGACTTGCCCGAGCCGGACTCCCCCAGCACCGCCAGCGTCTCCCCCGCCGCGACGGAGTAGCTCACCCCGTTGACGGCCCTGGCGACGCCGTCCCGGGTACGGAACTCCACGTGCAGGTCGTCGACCTCCAGCAGCGGCGTCCCGGGTTCCGCGCTCCCCCGACCGCCGCCGATCAGCTCCACCGCGTCCATCAGAGCAGCCTCCCCGGCGCCGCGGCACCCACTGCTGGGCGCAGAGCAACTATCAAGGAACGGACCGCACTTGGCGAGCCTGCGGCAGATCTCTTTTCCGTCACGGGAAAGGGCGCGTCCCCGCCGGCGGGGACGCGCCCTGGTCATCGACCGGTCTCAGCCGGCGCCCTGCCCGGCCTCCCTCTCCGCCGCGAAGTGACACGCCGAGTCGTGCCGCGCCGCGCCGTCCAGCCAGGACGGCGCGGCCAGCAGCGGCTCCTCGGCCTCGCACCGCTGCTGCGCCTTCCAGCAGCGGGTGCGGAAGCGGCAGCCGGACGGCGGGTTGGCCGGCGAGGGCACGTCGCCGGTGAGCACGATCCGGTCCCGGATCTCCCGCGCCCTCGGGTCCGGCACCGGCACCGCGGAGAGCAGCGCCTGGGTGTACGGGTGGGTGGCGTGGTCGTAGATCTCCGCGTCGCTGCCGATCTCGACCATCTTCCCCAGGTACATCACGCCGACCCGGTCGGAGATGTGCCGGACGATGGAGAGGTCGTGCGCGATGAACATGTACGACAGGTTGAACTCGCCCTGCAGCTGCTCCAGCAGGTTGATCACCTGCGCCTGGACGGACACGTCCAGCGCCGAGACCGGCTCGTCGCAGATGATGATCTCCGGCTTGAGCGCGAGACCGCGGGCGATGCCGATGCGCTGGCGCTGACCGCCGGAGAACTGGTGCGGGTACCGGTTGATGTACTCCGGGTTGAGCCCGACCACGTCCAGCAGGTCCTGGACGGCCTTGCGGCGGTCGCCCTTGGGCGCCACCTCGGGGTGGATCTCGAACGGCTCACCGATGATGTCGCCGACCGTCATGCGCGGGTTGAGCGAGGTGTACGGGTCCTGGAACACCATCTGGATGTTCCGGCGGACGGCCTTCAGCCCGGCCCCGGAGAGCCGGGAGATCTCCTCCCCCTTGTAGCGGACCGATCCCGAGGTGGCCGGCTCCAGGTTCATCAGCACCTTGGCCAGCGTGGACTTGCCACAGCCGGACTCGCCGACGATCCCGAGCGTCTCGCCCTGCATCAGGTCGAAGGTGACCCCGTCGACCGCCTTCACCGCGCCGACCTGCTTCTTGAACAGGACGCCCTTGGTGAGCGGGAAGTGCTTGACCAGGTCCCGGACTTCGAGGATCGGCCGGCCGCGCGGCACCTCCTGCTCGAAGGCGACCTCCTCCTGCATCGCCGCGCCCAGTGCGCTGGACCCGTTAACGGTCATGGAGGGTCTCCTTCCAGAAGAAGCAGGCACTGCCGCGCCCCTCCAGCGGCGTCCCGTCCTCCTCGCTCACCGGGAACAGCTCCGGCACCTCGGTCCGGCAGCGGTCCTGGGCACGCGGGCAGCGGGGGTTGAAGGCGCAGCCCTCGGGGATGCGCAGGAGGTTGGGCGGCAGGCCCTTGATCGCGTAGAGCTCCTGGCCCTTCTGGTCGAGCCGGGGGATGGAGTCCAGCAGTCCCCGGGTGTACGGGTGCGCGGGCCGGGCGTACAGCTCGTGCACCGGGGCCGTCTCGACGATCCGGCCCGCGTACATCACCGCGATCTTGTCCGCAACATCCGCGACCACACCGAGGTCGTGGGTGATCAGGATCAGGCCCATGTTGTACTCCGCCTGCAGCTCGGCCAGCAGGTCCATCACCTGCGCCTGCACCGTCACGTCCAGGGCGGTGGTGGGCTCGTCCGCGATGATCAGGTCCGGCTCCAGCGCCAGCGCCATCGCGATCATGATGCGCTGGCGCATACCGCCGGAGAACTGGTGCGGGTAGTCGTTCACCCGCTGCCCGGCGGCCGGGATACGCACCCGGTCCATCAGCTCCACGGCCCGGTCCCGGGCCTCCTTGCGGGAGACCTTCCGGTGCGCCCGGAACATCTCCCCCAGCTGGTAGCCGACGCTGAGCACCGGATTCAGCGCCGAGAGCGCGTCCTGGAAGATCATCGCGATCTTCTGGCCGCGGATCCGCCGCCGCTCCTCCTTGCTCATCCTGAGCATGTCCTGGCCCCGGTAGAGGATCTCGCCGCGCGGGATCCTGGCCGGCGGCATGTCCAGGATGCCCATGATCGCCTGCGCCGTCACCGACTTGCCCGAGCCGGACTCCCCCAGCACCGCCAGCGTCTCCCCCGCCGCGACGGAGTAGTTGACGCCGTTGACGGCCCTGGCGACGCCGTCCCGGGTGACGAACTCGACGTGCAGGTCCCGCACGTCGAGCAGCGGCCCCTGGTACGGCGCCTCCTGCTCGCGCCCGGTGGTGTCCACCGCTGTACTCACGATGCGCTCCCTCGCTCAGCGAAGCTTCGGATCGAGGGCGTCGCGGACCGCGTCGCCCATCATGATGAAGGCCAGCACGGTGATGGAGAGCGCCGCGGCCGGGAAGAACATCACGTACGGCGCGGTCCGGATCACCTTCTGGGCGGAGGAGATGTCGATGCCCCAGGAGATGGTCGGCTCCTGCAGGCCGATGCCGAGGAAGCTCAGCGTCGCCTCGGTCGCGATGTAGCCGCCGAGTGCGATGGTCGCCACCACGATCACCGGCGCGACCGCGTTCGGCAGGATGTGCCGGAGCATCAGCCGTCCGGTCCCGGCCCCGAGGGCCCGGCCCGCCGTCACGAAGTCGGACTGCTTGACGGTCAGCACCGCGCCGCGCATGACGCGGGCGATCTGGGTCCAGCCGAGGACGGCCAGGGCGACCACCACGGTCCACACCGTGCGGACGGTGAACGCGTTCAGCAGCACCAGGGCGCCGAGCAGCAGCGGGATGCCGAAGAAGATGTCGACGATCCGGGAGACCACCGCGTCGACGACCCCGCCGTAGTACCCGGCGACCATGCCGGTCAGCCCGCCGAGCAGGGTGACCGCGGCGGTCACGAAGATGCCGACGGTGATCGAGGCCCGGGCGCCGTAGACCACCCGGGCGTAGATGGACCGGCCCTGGGCGTCGTAGCCGAACCAGCCGGCGCCGAAGAAGTCCGTCCAGTCCGGCCGCCGGAGGTAGTCGTGCACCAGGTCGGCCCTGCGCGGGTTGGCGTCGGTGAAGGCCCAGGGGAAGATCGCGACGAGCACCAGCAGCACGATCAGCACGACCGAGAGCAGGAAGATCGGCCGTCGGCGCAGGTCCCGCCAGGCGTCGCCCCAGAGGCTGCGGGCCTCCTCCCGCTTCTCCACGTCGGATTCGACCAGGGTCTCCTGCTCAACCGCCATGCCCTGCTCCCCCGCGTAGTCGAGACGGGAGACACCAGGCTTGGGGTGCGGTTCGTAGGAGTCCTCGTCGTGGATGTCAGACATAGCGGATCCTCGGGTCCAGGACCGCGTAGAGCAGGTCGACGAGCAGGCTGGCGACCAGGTAGATGATCACCAGGACGGTCACGATGCCGACCACGGTCGGGCCTTCCTTCTGGTTGATCGCCTGGTACAGGACGTTGCCGATGCCCTGCACGTTGAAGATGCCCTCGGTGACGATCGCCCCGCCCATCAGCGCGCCGAGGTCGGTGCCGAGGAAGGTGACCACCGGGATGAGCGAGTTGCGCAGCAGGTGGCGGGAGATGATGGTCCGCCGGGGCAGGCCCTTCGCGGTCGCGGTCCGGATGTAGTCGGCCCGCAGGTTCTCGCCGATGGAGGTCCGGGTGAGCCGGGCGACGAACGCGAGCGAGAGCGAGCCGAGGACGACCGCCGGCAGGATCAGCTGGGAGAGGTCGTAGCTGTCCTGCACCGTCGGCGTGACCCAGCCCAGGTTGGTGGCGAACACGGTCTGCGCGATGTAGGCCAGCACGAAGACCGGGATCGAGATCACCACCAGGGTCAGGATGAGCACCAGGGTGTCCGCGATGCTGCCGCGCTTCAGCCCGGAGAGCACGCCGAGGGCGAGGCCCACGATCATCTCGAAGAGAAAGGCCATCAGCGCCAGCCGGATGGTGACCGGGAAGGCGTCCGCCATGATGTCGGAGACCGGGCGGCCGGTGAAGCTGGTTCCGAAGTCCCCCTGGAAGAGGTTCCCCATGTAGTGCAGGTACTGCTTCCAGAGCGGCTGGTCCAGGTAGTACGTGTGCTTGATGCTCGCGACCACCGACGGGTCCGCGGCCTTCTCGCCGAACAGCGCGACCACCGGGTCGCCCGGCAGCGTGTAGACCATCACGAAGATCAGCAGCGTGGTGCCGAAGAACACCGGGATCATCTGCAGCACCCGCCGCAGCACGTAACTGCCCATCCGAGCCTCCTTCCTGTGTGGCCGACCGGGCCGGGCCGGTCGGCCGGGAGACCGCGCCCCGCCCTCCGTGCGGGGAGGGCGGGGCCGGTGCGCGGGGATCAGGGTCCGGGGACCAGGGCCCGGGGATCAGCCCTTGACCTCGACCTGCGTCCAGGCCGGGTTGCCGAAGGAGTCGAACTTCACGTTCTGCACCTTGGTCGAGTAGCCCGAGTTGGTGCGGTAGTACCAGAGCGGGACGGCCGGCATGCCGCTCTGCAGCACCGCCTCGGCCTGCTGGTAGCCGGTCACCGTGTCGGCGACGCTGGCGGCCTCGTCGGCCTGGGTCGCCGCCTGGTCGAACTGCGGGCTGCTGTACCCGGTGTCGTTGGACGCGGCACCGGTGCGGTACACGTCGGCCAGGAAGTTGGCGTTCAGCGGGTAGTCCTGCACCCAGCCGGTGCGGAAGGCGCCGTTGAGCTGGTGCGCGGTGATGGCCTGGCGGGCGGTCTTGAAGTCGGGCTTCGGGTCGCCGAGGCAGTCGACGCCGGTGTTCTGCCGGATCGAGTTGCAGACCGCGTCGACCCACTCCTTGTGGCCGCCGTCCGCGTTGTAGGTGATCAGCACCTTGTTGCCGGGGACGCCGCCGCCCTGCTGGATCAGCTGCTTGGCCTTGGCGGGGTCGAAGTTGCAGAAGTCCCCGCAGGTGCCGGCCTTGTAGCCCTGGACGCCCTCCGCCACCCAGGCGCTGGCCGGCGCGCGGGAGCCCTGCAGCACCGTCTTGGTGATGGTCGCGCGGTCGATCGCCATCGACAGGCCCTGGCGCACCTGGGCCTTCTCCGGGGCGGCCCAGTCGGCCTGGTAGAGGGTGAAGCCGATGTTCTGGATGGCGCCCTGCGGCGCGTCCACCGCGCGGTCGCCGAGGTCGCTCTTGTACGTGGCCAGCGCGGACGGCGGCACCTGGTCCATCACGTCCAGGTTGTTGGACTGGAGGTCGGCGTAGGCGGCCTCGGACGTGGTGTACATCTTGAAGACGACGCCGCCGTTCTTCGGCTTGTCCACGCCCTGGTAGTCCGGGAAGTTCTTGGTGACCACCTGGCTGTTGTGCGCCCAGCTGACGAACTGGTACGGGCCGTTGCCCACCGGCTTCTGCCCGTACCCGGCCGGGTCCTTGAAGAAGCCCTCGGGCAGCGGCGAGAAGGCGATGTAGCCGAGCTTGTACTCGAAGTACGAGACCTTGTGGTTCAGCTTGACGGTGAAGTGCAGGTCGTCGGTGACGGTCAGTCCGGACATCTTGTCCGCGGTCGGCTGGCCGGAGGCCGGGTGGACGTCCTGGTAGCCCTCGATGTCGGAGAACCAGGAGCTGTTGATCTGGTTGTTGGCGGGGTTGGCGCCCCAGTTCCAGGCGTCGACGAAGTTCTGGGCGTGCACCGGGGTGCCGTCGTGGAACTTCCAGCCGTCCTTCAGGGTGACGGTGAAGGTCAGCGAGTCACTGGTGTCGATCGTGTCGGCGACCTGCATCCGGATCTTGGCGTTGGTGGGGTCGTAGTCGACCAGCCCCTTGAAGAGGTTCTGGATGATGCGACCTCCGCCGACCTCGTTCGCGTTGGCGGGCTGCAACGGGTTCTGCGGCTCGTTGCTCTGGTAGCTGAAGGTCTTGCTGGCGTCCGACGAGCCGCTGCCTCCTCCGCCGTTGCTGCCACTGCACCCGGTGGCCACCAGGACCACGGACGTCGCGACGGCGAGGACCCAACGAGCACGGGCGGCTTCGGGCATGGAGGTCCCTCCTCAGGGTGTGTGTCGCATCACACCCCATGAGAAGCGCGCCCCGGCGACGGCGCGAGTCAGGTGCACCCGGACGGGTGCCGTGACCCCCTGCCGAGTTGACGCGGCGCCGGATCGCCGCAGCACCGGCTCCACGCGGTGCCCGATCGCCGCGGCGCCGGGTCCACAGATGCCGGAAGGGCCCGCGGCGCGAACGCCACGGGCCCTTCCTGGGACCAACGGGGGAATCAGGCCGCGGCCTGCTCCCGGACCTCGGGGAAGTGGCAGGCCGACTCGTGCGCGGCCGGGCCCTTCAGCAGCGAGGGGACCGCGAGCAGCGGGACCTCCTCGGAGCACCGCTCCTCCGCCTTCCAGCAGCGGGTGCGGAAGCGGCAGCCGGACGGCGGGTTGGCCGGCGAGGGGATGTCCCCGCTGAGCACGATCCGGTCGCGGGTCTCGCGCGCCGCCGGGTCCGGCACCGGCACCGCGGAAAGCAGCGCCTGGGTGTACGGGTGGGTGGCGTTCTCGTAGATCTCCTCGTCCGAGCCGATCTCGACCATCTTGCCCAGGTACATCACGCCGACGCGGTCGGAGATGTGCCGGACGATGGAGAGGTCGTGCGCGATGAACATGTAGGAGAGGCCGAACTCGCCCTGCAGCTGCTCCAGCAGGTTGATCACCTGCGCCTGGACGGACACGTCCAGCGCGGAGACCGGCTCGTCGCAGATGATGATCTCGGGCTTGAGCGCGAGACCGCGGGCGATGCCGATGCGCTGGCGCTGGCCGCCGGAGAACTGGTGCGGGTACCGGTTGATGTACTCCGGGTTCAGACCCACGACGTCCAGCAGGTCCTGGACGGCCTTGCGGCGGTCGCCCTTGGGCGCCACCTCGGGGTGGATCTCGAACGGCTCACCGATGATGTCGCCGACCGTCATGCGCGGGTTGAGCGAGGTGTACGGGTCCTGGAACACCATCTGGATGTTCCGGCGGACGGCCTTGAGGGCCGCCCCCTGGAGCGTGGAGATGTCCTCGCCCTTGAAGAGCACCTGGCCGGAGGTGGCCCGCTCCAGGTTCATCAGCACCTTGGCCAGCGTGGACTTGCCACAGCCGGACTCGCCGACGATCCCGAGCGTCTCGCCCTTCTTCAGCTCGAAGGAGATGCCGTCGACCGCCTTGACCGCGCCGACCTGCTTCTTCAAGAGGATGCCCTGGGTCAGCGGGTAGTGCTTGACCAGGTCCTTGACCTCCAGGATGTTCTCAGCCATGGAGGGTCTCCTTCCAGAGGTGGCACGCGCTGCGGCGGCCGGTGAGCTCCTTGCCGTCCTTGTCCGTCACGTGGTGCAGCGCCGGGATCTCGGTGCGGCACTGGTCGGTGGCGACGTCGCAGCGGGGGTTGAACGCGCAGCCGGCCGGAACCTTGAGCAGGTTCGGGGGCAGGCCCTTGATCGCGTACAGCTCCTGGCCCTTCTGGTCCAGGCGCGGGATGGAGCGGAGCAGGCCCTTGGTGTACGGGTGCGCGGGGTTCGCGTACAGGTCGTGCACCGGGGCGGTCTCCACGATCCGGCCCGCGTACATCACGGCGATCTTGTCCGCGACGTCGGCGACCACGCCGAGGTCGTGGGTGATCAGGATCAGGCCCATGTTGTACTCGGCCTGGAGCTCGGCCAGCAGGTCCATCACCTGGGCCTGGACGGTGACGTCCAGGGCGGTGGTGGGCTCGTCCGCGATGATCAGGTCCGGCTCCAGGGAGAGCGCCATCGCGATCATGATGCGCTGGCGCATACCGCCGGAGAACTGGTGCGGGTAGTCGTTCACCCGCTGGCGGGCGGCCGGAATGCGCACCCGGTCCATCAGCTCGATGGCCTTCTCCTTCGCCTCCTTCTTGGAGGCGCCCTGGTGCACGCGGAACATCTCGCCGAGCTGGTAGCCGACGCTGAGCACCGGGTTCAGCGAGGAGAGCGCGTCCTGGAAGATCATCGCGATCTTCCGGCCGCGGATCCGCCGCCGCTCCTCGCCGCTCATCGTGAGCATGTCCTGGCCGCGGTACAGGATCTGGCCCTGGGTCACCTTGCCCGGAGGCATGTCCAGGATGCCCATGATGGTCTGCGCCGTCACGGACTTGCCGGAGCCGGACTCGCCGAGGACGGCGAGGGTCTCGCCGGCCGCGACGGAGTAGTTGACGCCGTTCACTGCCTTGGCCACGCCGTCCCGGGTGTGGAACTCCACGTGGAGGTCCTTCACCTCCAGGAGAGGGGTGCCAACTTCAAGACGTTCGTTCTTCTGGTTGTTCTCGATCACGGTGGTCATCGGGTCGTCACCTCTTCTCTCAGCGGAGCTTCGGGTCGAGGGCGTCGCGCACCGCGTCGCCGAGCATGATGAACGCCAGCACGGTAAGGCTCAGCATTCCGGCGGGGAAGAACAGGGCGAAGGGAGCCGTACGGATCACCTTCTGGGCCGAGCTGATGTCGATGCCCCAGGAGATGGTCGGGTCCTGGAGACCGATACCGAGGAAGCTCAGCGTCGCCTCGGTGGCGATGTAGCCGCCGAGCGCGATGGTGGCGACGACGATCACCGGGGCGATCGCGTTCGGCAGGATGTGCTTGAACATGATCCGGCCGGTGCCGGCGCCGAGCGCCTTGGCCGCCGTCACGAAGTCGGCCTGCTTGACCGTGATCACCGAGCCGCGCATGACACGGGTCATCTGGGTCCAGCCCAGGGCGACCAGCGCGAAGACCACGCTCCAGACGGTGCGCGAGGTGAAGGCGTTCAGGACCACCAGCGAGCCGAGCAGCAGCGGGATGCCGAAGAAGATGTCGGTGATGCGGGAGATGATCGTGTCGACCCAGCCGCCGAAGTAGCCGGCCACCATGCCGGCGAGGCCGCCGAGGATGGTCACGCCCAGGGTGACGCAGATGCCGACCACGACCGAGGCACGGGCGCCGTAGACGATGCGGGCGTAGATGCTGCGGCCCTGGAGGTCGTAACCGAACCAGTCAGCCTGGAAGAAGTGGCTGTAGTTCGGCTTCGACAGGTAGTGGTTGCGCAGGTCGCCGGCCCGCGGGTCCACCGAGGTGAACAGCCCGGGGGCGATGGCGATGACGATCAGCAGCAGGATCAGCAGCGCGGAGATCACGAAGATCGGCTTGCGGCGCAGGTCGTGCCAGGCGTCCGAGCCGAGGCTGCGGGCCTTCTCCTGCTTCGGCGCCGGGGCGTCCGCCGCGCGCTGGGCCGGGATGTCCCCGGCGGTCTTCTTCTCGGTCAGGTCAGGCATAACGGATCCTCGGGTCCAGGACCGCGTAAAGCAGGTCGACGATCAGGCCGGCGGCCAGGTAGACGATCACGAGGAAGGCCACGAAGCCGGAGACCGTCGCGCCCTCCTTCATGTTGATCGCTTGGTAGAGCGCGTGGCCCACGCCCTGGACGTTGAAGATGCCCTCGGTCACGATCGCGCCGCCCATCAGGGCACCGAGGTCGGTACCGAGGAAGGTGACGACCGGGATCATCGAGTTGCGGAGCAGGTGGGTGCCGATCACCTTGCGCCGCGGCAGGCCCTTGGCCACCGCGGTGCGGACGTAGTCGGCCTTGATGTTCTCGGCTATGGAAGTACGGGTGAGGCGCGCGACGAAGGCCAGCGAGAGCGAGCCGAGCACCACGGCCGGCAGCACCAGCTGGGTGATGTCGTTGCTGTCCTGGACGGTCGGGGTGACCCACTTCAGGTTCTGCCCGAAGACCGTCTGGAAGATGAAGCCCAGCACCGGGACCGGGATCGAGATCAGCAGCAGGGTGAGGACCAGGGTGCCCCGGTCGAACAGCTTGCCGCGACGCAGACCGGAGTACAGGCCGATGCCGATGCCCAGCACGATCTCGATCACGAACGCGAACAGCGCCAGCCGGACCGTGACCGGCAGTGCCTCGCTGATCTTGTCGATGACCGGGCGCTGGTCCAGACCGGTGCCGAAGTCACCGGTGAGCAGCTTGCCCATGTAGTCGAAGTACTGCTGGATCAGCGGCTTGTCGAAGCCCTGCTGGTGCTTGAGAGCGGCGAGCTGCACCGGGTCCGGTGCCTTGTCGCCCCACAGTGCCGCCACCGGGTCACCGGGCAGCAAGTGCACCATGAAAAAGATGAGTGCGGTCGTTCCGAGGAACACCGGGATCATCTGGAGCAGTCGCCTTGCGACAAAGCGCCCCATCGTGCCTCCATGTATGGCCCTGCCGAGCCCGTCAACTCGGCAAGAGAAAAGTCGGCGTGCCAACGGCCGGTGCCAGTCCTCGCCCTTGTGGGGATGGACGGGCACCGGCCGTTGTCACCGGGTCAGGCGGTGCCGACCGATTACTTCTTCTTCTTGACCTCGACGTCGGTGTAGACCGGGTCGCCGAAGGAGTTGAACTTCACGTTCTGGACGTTCTTGGAGTAGCCGGAGCTGGTCTTGTAGTACCAGAGCGGGATGGCCGGCATGTCCTTGGCCAGAACGGCCTCGGCCTGCTGGTAGAGCTCGGCGGTCTTCTCGACCGTGGTGGCGGCGTCCGCCTCCTTCGACAGCTTGTCGAACTCGGGGCTCGAGTAGCCACCGTCGTTGGCCGCGGCACCGGTGCCGTAGACGTCACGCAGGAAGTTCGCGTTCAGCGGGTAGTCCTGCACCCAGCCGGTCCGCATCATGCTCTGGACCTGCTTGTTGGTGATGATGTCGCGCGAGGTCTTGAAGTCCGGCTTCGGGTCACCGAGGCACTCGACGCCGGTCGCCTGGCGGATCGAGTTGCAGACCGCGTCCACCCACTCCTTGTGGCCACCGTCGGAGTTGTACTGGATGAGGACCTTGCCGCCGGGGACGCCGCCGCCCTCGGTGATCAGCTGCTTGGCCTTCTCCGGGTTGTACTTGCAGGCGTCGCCGCAGGTGCCGGCCTTGTAGCCCATGACGCCGGGCGCCACGAACGAGTCGGCGGGCAGGCGGTTGCCGTTGAGCACGGTCTTGGTGATCGTCTCGCGGTCGATCGCCATCGAGAGGCCCTGACGGACCTTCTCCTTGCCCTGCTCGCTCCAGCCGCCCTGGTACAGCGCGAAGCCGATGTTCTGGATGGCGCCCTGCGGCTGGTCGACCGCGCGCTTGCCCAGGTCGTCCTTGTACTTCGGCAGGTCGGTCGGGTCGACCTGGTCCAGCACGTCCAGCGTGTCGGACATCAGGTCCTTGTACGCGGCCTCGCCGGCGGTGTAGTTGCGGAAGACGACACCGCCGTTCTTCGGCTTGTCGATGCCCGTGTACTTGTCGAACGCGGCCAGGGTGATGGCCTTGTTGTGCTCCCACGAGACGAACTTGTAGGGGCCGTTGCCGACCGGCTTCTGGCCGTAGCCGGCCGGGTCGGCGAAGAAGCCGTCGGGCAGCGGGAAGAAGGCCGAGTAGCCGAGCTTGTACGTGAAGTACGAGACCGGGCTGGTCAGTTCGATCGTGAAGTGGGTGTCGTCGACGACCTTCAGACCGGACATCTCGGTGGCGGTCGGGTCACCCTTCTCCGGGTGCACGGCGTCGTAGCCGACGATGTCCGAGAACCAGTCCGAGTTGATCTGGTTGTTCTTCGGGTTGGCCGACCAGTTCCAGGAGCTGACGAAGGACTTGGCGGTGACCGCGGTGCCGTCGTGGAAGGTCCAGCCGGACTTCAGCGTGACGGTGTAGTTCTTGGCGTCCGTGGTCTCGATCTTGTCGGCCACCTGGTTGCGCAGGGCACCGGTCGCGGGGTCGTAGTCGACGAGGCCCTTGAAGAGCTGCTTGACGATACGGCCGCCCTGGTTCTCCATGGCGTTCGCCGGCTGGAGCGGGCGCTGCGGCTCCGCGCTCTGGTAGCTGAAGCTGGCCCCGGGGTCGACCGCAGCGCTGTCGGAGCTACCCCCGGAGGAGTCGCTGCTGCTGCACGCAGTCGCAGCGAGGGCGACAGCAACAGCTGCGACAACCCACTTGGCCTGGCTCGCACCGCGCATCGGTGTGCCTCCTGAATTCGACGTTGCAACGAGGAGGGCACTGCGGAACGGTGATCACCGGACCCGCTGTGCCGTCCGCGCTCGTGGTTTCGGCGCGCACCCCTGCGCGTTCACCCTTGACCCGAGCCTGACTGCACCCACTATCCGTCACGCACGGACACGAAAGTGACCAGTGACGATCTCAATTAGGTCACATGAACAGTCGGTAAGTTTCGAAAACCGGACATTTGAGACATAGCCAGACAGGCACCAAACGGACAGTCGTCACGGATGACGAACTGTCACGTCCGCTCAGCGGACACTCGGCTGTGATGAGCGCTATTCCGTGAATAGCGGCCCCGACAACTTGGAGTAGTTGAAAAAGTTCGCCCCCCTCTCCATGGGAAAGGGGGGCGAATCATTCCGGCCAATGGCCGTTCAGTGCGTCCGGATCACGCCTTCTTGGCGCGCGAGGCAGTGCGTCCGCGGTCCTTCTGGTCAAGGACGACCTTACGGATGCGAACCGTCTCCGGGGTCACCTCGATGCACTCGTCCTCGCGGCAGAACTCCAGCGACTGCTCCAGCGAGAGCTTGCGCGGCGGGACGATCGACTCGGCCACGTCGGCGTTCGCCGAGCGCATGTTGGTGAGCTTCTTCTCCTTGGTGATGTTCACGTCCATGTCGTCGGCACGCGAGTTCTCACCGACGATCATGCCCTCGTACACCTCGGTGCCCGGCTCGCAGAAGAGCACGCCGCGCTCCTGCAGGTTGGTCATCGCGAAGGCGGTGACCACGCCGGCCCGGTCGGCGACCAGCGAGCCGTTGTTGCGGGTGGTCAGGTTGCCGAACCACGGCTCGTGACCCTCGTGGATCGAGTGGGCGATGCCGGTGCCGCGGGTGTTGGTGAGGAACTCGGTACGGAAGCCGATCAGGCCGCGGGACGGCACGACGAACTCCATCCGGACCCAGCCCGAGCCGTGGTTGGACATGTTGTCCATCCGGCCCTTGCGGATGCCCATGAGCTGCGTGACCGCGCCCATGTGCTCCTCGGGCACGTCCACCGTGAGGCGCTCGACCGGCTCGTGGGTCTTGCCGTTGACCTCCTTGGTGACCACCTGCGGCTTGCCGACGGTCAGCTCGAAGCCCTCGCGACGCATGGTCTCGATCAGGATGGCCAGCGCCAGCTCACCGCGGCCCTGCACCTCCCAGGCGTCCGGACGCTCGGTGTCCAGGACGCGCAGCGAGACGTTACCGATCAGCTCGCGGTCCAGGCGGTCCTTCACCTGGCGGGCGGTGACCTTGCGGTCCACCTTGCCGGCGGCCTTGGCGTCCGCGCCCTTGCCGCTGCCGCCACGGCCGACCAGCGGGGAGGTGTTGGTGCCGATGGTCATCGAGATGGCCGGCTCGTCCACCGTGATCAGCGGCAGCGCGATCGGGTTCTCCGGGTCGGCCAGGGTCTCGCCGATCATGATCTCGCCGATGCCGGCGACGGCGCAGATGTCACCGGGGCCCGCCACCTCGGCCGGCTTGCGGGTGAGCGCCTCGGTCATCAGCAGCTCGGAGATGCGGACGTTCTGGATCGAGCCGTCGCGCTTGATCCAGGCCACGGTCTGGCCCTTGCGCAGCTCGCCCTGCTCGACGCGGAGCAGCGCGATGCGGCCGAGGAAGTTGTCGGCGTCCAGGTTGGTGACGTGGGCCTGGAGCGGCGCGGCCTCGTCGTAGCTGGGGGCCGGGACGTGCTCCAGCAGGGTGGAGAAGAACGGCTCCAGGCTGGTGCTGTCGGCCGGGACGGTGCCGTTCTCCGGCTTGGTCAGCGAGGCGACGCCGTCACGGGCGCAGGCGTAGACGATCGGGAACTCGATCTGGTCCTCGTCCGCGTCCAGGTCCAGGAACAGGTCGTAGGTCTCGTTGATGACCTCGTCGATCCGGGAGTCCGGACGGTCCGTCTTGTTGATGCAGAGGATGACGGGCAGGCGGGCCGTGAGCGCCTTGCGGAGCACGAAGCGGGTCTGCGGCAGCGGGCCTTCGGAGGCGTCGACCAGCAGGACGACCGCGTCCACCATCGACAGACCGCGCTCGACCTCGCCACCGAAGTCGGCGTGGCCCGGGGTGTCGATGATGTTGATGGTGATCGGCGCGCCACCATCCTTGGGGTGGTACTTGACCGCGGTGTTCTTCGCGAGAATGGTGATGCCCTTCTCGCGCTCCAGGTCGTTCGAGTCCATCATCCGGTCATCGAGGTGCTGGTGCGCGGCGAAGGCGCCGGCCTGCTTGAGCATGGCGTCGACCAGCGTGGTCTTGCCGTGGTCGACGTGGGCGACGATGGCGACGTTACGGATGTCGTTGCGCGTGGGCATGCCTAGCGGATTCTCCCGGAATCGTGGGTTACGGCGCCCGGCCGCGAGACGCGCACTTGCGACCCCTTCGGTCGCTGCCACCCGTTCCGCCTGCTACTACCGGTCCACCCGCCGGGCATATCGACATGCCTCGGCTTCCTCCTATCGTACGGGGAAGCGCCCAGGTGAGCAGAAACGGGCAGGTCGCACGGGATCAAGATCACAGGTGGGTCACACACCCTTCACCCCGCGGCCCGCCTCCGACACTCTTCCGGTCGTGATCCAACACCTCCGTGCCTCGCTGCCCTGGCTGTTCCGCGCCGTCGGCGCCGTGCTCCTGTACCTGGCGGTCCTCCACGACCTGCCGGGCCCGACCGCTCTCGGCTGCGCGATCGGCTTCCTGGTGGGCCAGGAGCCGCTGTCCGACCTCTGGTTCCTGCTCACCCACCGGCTCTGCGGCGGGTCGCTGTACAGCGCCTCGTACGGCAGGGGCCGGAAACTGTGGAGCGGCTCGGTCGCCGGGGTGCCGGTCGAACTGGGGCTGCGGCCGACGAGCGGATTCCTGTTCCCCTGGGGCCTGCTGCCGGTCCGCGCGCCCCGGCTGCGGCTGTGGCTCGTCTCGGTCGCACGGTTCGGAGTCCACGCGGGGCTCGGGGCCTGGCTGGCGGCCTCCGCCACGGAGCTGCCCCGGGGCATCGGCCTCGGGCTGCTGTTCTCCCTCGCCATGACCGCGGTGACCTCCGCGACGAGCCCGGTCAACTCCCTCTGGGCCGTGTTCGTCATGCCCTTCCGGCCGGGATCCGTGACGATAGACGCCGAGTCGCCGAGCGCCGTGGAAGCCGAGCGGTTCCTGGTCCGGGGCCGGATCTCCGAGGCGCGCCGCGAGCTGGACAAGGGCACACCCATGGTCCTCACCGCTGCCGGGATCGCGCTGGCCGAGGGCCACTACGAGGAGGCCGAGCGACTCACCGACGAGGCCTTCGAGCGGGGCCGCACACTCGCCGACCCGACCGTGGCCTTCATCGCCGCCATGACCTTCGTGGGCCGCGTCGACGCCGGGGAGCACTCCCCCGCGCGGGCCGGAGCACTGCTGGAGCCGTATCTCGTCCGACTGGGCGTCCACGACCGGACGCTCGCCCGCGACTTCCTCCCGGCGGCCGAGCTCGCCCGGTTCCGGAACGATCCGCGGGCCGCCGTCCGCACGGCCCGCCGACTGTCGAACACGGTCGGCTCCCGCTTCCACCGGTCCCTGGCCTGCTGCTCCCTCGCCGCCGCCCTCATCGCGGCCGGGCATCCGGAGGAGGCCCGTGAGGCGCTCGCCCGGGCCCGCCGGGAGTGCCCCGAACTGGCCCGGACCGCCGATGTCGAACGCATGCTGGAGCCGGTGGAGGCGGCCCGGTAAGGGTCCCGATCGTCCTGGTGCGCGGCACGCGGGAGCTCTAGGGCCTGTCTTCAAACCCCCGCCTGCGGGGGTTTGAAGACAGGCCCTAGCGGAGCAGGCCCACGTCCTGGAAGCGCGGCCACCCGTAGCCGTACGCGCCCGCGCCGGCCACCCCGGTCCGGACCCCGACCAGCTCCGGCCGCTGGTAGAGCGGCACCGAGTGGCCGAGCTGCCAGATCCGCACGTCCGCCTCCTGGAGCAGGCCCAGCCGGGCCGCCGGGTCCGGCTCGGCGGCCGCCCGGTCGAACAGTCGGTCGATCTCCTCCGTGCCGCTGCGGCCGAAGTTGCCGCCCGGCTCGGGCACGCCGTCCAGGTCCGGCCGGGGCTTGGCGTAGACGGAGCGCTGTTCGACCGCCGGGCTGGGGCCGACCGGCCAGGAGAGGAGCGCGAGGTCGTAGTCCCCGGCCGCCAGGTGCTCCCCGACGAAGGACTCGGCGGGCGCGGGCACCCGCCGCACCGCGATCCCGGACTCCCCGAGCTCTGCGATGAGCGCGTCGGCGGTGCGCTCGGCGGTCGCCGAACCGGCCGGGACGAGCAGCGAGAGGGCGAGCGGCTTGCCGCCCTTGGCCCGGGTGCCCCCGCCGGCGGGCCGCATCCAGCCCGCCTCGTCCAGCAGCAGGCCCGGGTCCGCCGGACCGGCCGCGTCGCTGTTGTCCCGGTAGCCCTGCTGGTCGCCCGCGAACAGGTGGCTGCCCAGCGGGGCGGCGGGCAGGCCGAGCGGGGTGAGCGCGGCGTCGGCGATCCGCCGCCGGTCGACGGCCCGGGTGAGGGCCCGGCGCACCAGCGGGTCGGTCAGCGGGCCGCGCGCCGCGTTGAGGGTGAGCTGGGTGAGCGAGGCCGCGGCGGCCCGGTGCACGGTGACGCCCGGCAGCGATTCGGCCCGCCGCAGCGCCAGTGCCGCGGCCTCGGGCGCGGCCGCGGGCGGCGGCGCGGCGGAGGCTGACGCGGAGGCGGAGGCAGGAGCGGAGGCGGAGGGCTCGGGAGGGGCGGCCGGCGCCGCCCGGTCCACCGCCGCGGTGAGCGGGGCGATGTCCAGCCGGTCCTGGTCCAGCGCGTCCAGCCGCTGCTCGGGCCGCACGGCGAGGAAGTCGATCCGGTCGGCCTTCGGCGGATCGCCCCACCAGAGCGGGCTGCGCACCACGGTGACCGTCCCGCCCTCGGCGTCGTACCGGGAGAGGGTGTACGGGCCGGCGCTCGGCCGGCCTCCCTCGGCCGGCGGCCGGGTGGCGGCGGCCGGACCGGCCGTCTCGGCGGCCGGGTAGAGCGGGCCGAACAGTGCGCGCCACTCCGCGTACGGCCGCCGGAACGTCACCCGCACCTCGTAGGGGTCGGCGCCCTGGGCGACCGACTCGATGGCGTCGTACCCGGCCGCCTTCCCGCTCCGGCGGGCCGGGTCCGGGCCGGACAGCGCGGTCCGCTGGGCGTCGAGGTCTGCGGCCGAGATCGGGGTGCCGTCGCTCCAGACGGCGCGCGGGTTGAGCCGGTAGGTCACCACCTGCGGCTGCTGCCCGGGCGGGGTGGAGTCGAAGCCCTCCAGGTAGTCGGCGTCGGGGACGAGCCGGCCGTGCTCGTCCGGCCGGAACAGCGAGGGGTACAGCGCGTGGGCGAGCAGCGCCGAGTCGGCGGTCGCCGCGCCCTGGTAGACGTTCAGCGTGGCCGGGACGCCGTCCACCGCCCAGCGCAGCGTGCCGCCGTCCCGGACGGCGGTGCGGTCGGCGGGCCCGACGTCCCCGGTGGTGGCGGTGGGATCGGCCGGGGCGGGCACGGGGGCGGGGGCCCGGGGGCCCGGGTCGTCGGAACAGCCGCCGAGACCGGCGGAGAGCAGCAGCGCGGCGGCTGCGGCGGTGAGCTGGCGGACGCGCATGGCGGCCATCGAACGCCGCCGCGGCCGCCCGGCCCGTGCCGACACGGCGGGCCGCCGGGCGACTGCACCCGTCCGGCCCACCGTTGCGGCGGCTAGAGGGCCAGCTCGAACCAGACGATCTTGCCCTTGGGCGTGCGCCGGCTGCCCCAGCGCTCGGCCAGCAGGCTGACCAGCTGCAGGCCGCGCCCGCCCTCGTCGGTCTCCTGGGCGCGCCGCTGCCGGGGCTGCGCGTAGCCGTCGTCCCAGACCTCGCAGACCAGGCTGCGCTCGCGCAGCAGCCGCAGCCGGATCTCGCCCCGCCCGTGCTTGAGCGCGTTGGTGACCAGCTCGCTGACCAGCAGCTCGGTGGTGTCGACCAGCTCCTCCAGCCCCCGGGCGAGCAGCCAGCTGCACGCCAGCTCCCGGGCCTTGGCCACCGAGGTGGGCTCGGGCGGCAGGTACCAGTTGCCGACGGCGTCGTCGGGGAAGGCGTGCACCTTGGCCATCAGGAGGGCGATGTCGTCCTCGCCGTGGTGCGGGTTGAGCTCCCCGAGCACGTGGTCGCAGAGGTCCTCCAGGCCCTTGCCCTCGTCGGAGAGCGCGGCGCGGAAGGCCCGCAGGCCCTCGTCCAGCTGGTGCTTGCGGCTCTCCACCAGGCCGTCGGTGTAGAGGCCGAAGACGGCGCCGTCCGGGAGGTCGATCTCGACCTCCTCGAAGGGCTCGCCGCCGACGCCGAGCGGCAGGCCGGGCGGTACGTCGAGCATCCGGGCGCCCTCGCCGGGGCTGAGCAGGACGGGCGGCAGGTGGCCGGCGTTGGCGATCCAGCAGCGCCGGCTGACGGCGTCGAAGACCGCGTAGACGCAGGTCGCCAGGTAGACCTCGCGGGCCTCCTCGTCGGCGGTCGAGGTGAGCCGGCCGTACGGGGTGGGCGGGCCGACCGGCACCGAGTCGTCGCCGAGGCCGCGGGCGATCTCGTCCAGGGCGGTGAGCACCTCGCCCGGCTCCAGGTCGAGCATGGCCAGGGTGCGGACGGCGGTGCGCAGTTGGCCCATGGCGACGGCGGCGCGCAGGCCGCGGCCCATCACGTCGCCGATGACCAGCGCGGTGCGGTTGCCGGGCAGCGGGATGACGTCGAACCAGTCGCCGCCGACCTCTGTGTTGTTGTTGCTGGGCAGGTAGCGGCAGGCGATCTCCAGGCCGCTGGCGGCCGGGTTGCCCGGGGGCAGCAGGCTGCGCTGGAGGATCAGCGCCCGCTCGTGCTCGCGCCGGTAGAGCCGGGCGTTGTCGATGCAGACGGCGGCGCGGGCGACGAGTTCCTCGGCGATCGCGACGTCGCGGGCGTCGAAGGGCTCGCTGCCGATCGCCCGGGAGAGCTGGACGAGGCCGAGCACCTGGTCGCGGGCGACCAGCGGGACGATCAGGGTGGAGCGCAGCAGCGGGTCGCGCCCGGGCTCGGGGACGACGCTGCGGCCGGTGCGCAGCGCCCGGGCGTGCGGGGAGCGGCGGGGGTAACAGAGGGTGCCGCCGGCCTCGGCGATCGGCAGGCCGGTCACCGAGCCGAGCACCGAGGAGGCGCCGCCGACCACGCTGGAGACGGCGACCCGGCGAAGTTCGCCGCTGCCGTCGGTGAGCACGGTGTCGCCGAGCCGGCCGGCGCTGGGCACGGTCTCGCCGGAGAGCAGCGCGGTGTAGAGGTCGACGGTGGCGAGGTCGCAGAACGGCGGGACGACGACGTCCAGCAGTTCCTTGGCGGTGGTCTCCAGGTCGAGCGTGGAGCCGATGTGCGCGCTGGCCTCGTTGAGCAGGGCCAGGTTGCGGCGCACGCCGTCGGCCTCGCGCTCGGCGACGTGCCGGCTGGTGACGTCGGAGACCTGCCCGGCGACGCCCATGGTCTGCCCGGCGGAACCGTTCAGGCGGTACAGCGAGACGGCCCAGAGCCGGTTGCCCTCGCGGGTCGGGACGGCGCCGTGGAAGCGCAGGTCGAAGACGGGCTCGCCGGTGGCCAGGACCTTGCGCAGGGCGGCGGAGAGCCGGTCGGCCTCGGACGACGGGAAGAGGTCGTGCGGGGTGAGCCCCTCCAGGTCGGTGGGGACCAGGCCCATGCCGGAGGCGAAGGCGTCGTTGACCCGCTGCAGCCGCAGCCGGTCGTCGAACAGCACGAAGCCGGTGGGGGTCTGCCCGAAGACGGCCTCGGAGGCGGCCAGGTCGGTCTCGATCCGGCGCAGCCGTCCGAGGTCGACGGCCAGGCAGGTGGCGCCCGCCGTGGGCAGGGAGCTGTCGGGCATCAGGTAGAGCTCGGCGAGGCCCTCGCCGCCGTCGGCGTCCCGGTACGGGGTGGTGCCGACCCATTCCTCGCCCGCCAGGGTGCGCTCCAGCCGGGCCCGGCCGCGCTGCCAGAGCTCGCGGGGGACGAAGGTGGAGATCGGGTCGGCGCCGACGGCCTCGGCGGCCGGGACCCCGAAGAACTCGGCGGCGCGCTCGCTCCACTGGCTGATCCGCCCGTCGGGGCCGATCGCGAAGGTGGCGACCCGGATGTAGTCGTAGATCGAGCCGGGGTCGCCCGCGCCCCAGGGCCGGTCCTCGGCGACGGGGTGGTGGCCGCGGCCGGCGGGCGCGCCGTCCGGTACGGGCAGGTGCGAGGAGCCGGCCTGCCCGGGTACAGCGGCATGACCGCTGCTCCTCGGCGACACGCTCCGCGCCGGAGTGCTGTTCAACGGACCGACCCCTCCAACCCGCGACCGTCCGGATGTCGAGAAGACCGAGTATTCATCATCGAGGGGTACGTTCACACGCCCTCAACATCACAACATCAGATCGGGCGAAGGTTTTTGTCCTACCGCCCGCGCAACCACAATGCCACGCCCGCGCCCCCTTCCGGAGCGCGCGCTCCCCCTGAGCGCCCGATGGCACTGGCGACACCCCTTCCTCGCTGTTCGCTCCGCTCACGATCCGTCCGGCTCATTACCCGGCAGCGCCTGCTCGAACCAGACCACCTTGCCGATCCCCTCGGCCCGGGCGCCCCAGTGCAGGGCCAGCCGGTGGACCAGCTCCAGACCGCGCCCGCCCTCGTCGGCCTCGGCGGCGTGCCGCTCCTGGGGCGGGTCGGGCAGCGGATCGGAGATCTCGACCAGCAGCGTCTCGCCGAGCGTCAGCCGCACCCCGATGGGGGCGCTGGCGTACCGGACGGCGTTCGTCACCAGCTCGCTGACCAGCAGCTCGGCGATGTCGGTGAGCTCCTCGACGCCCCACTCGGCGAGCGCGGCGCGGACCAGCCGGCGCGCCCGGGAGACGGCGGTGGGCTCGGCGGGCAGGGTCCAGCCCGCCGTCGGGGTGCCGGCCTGGCCGTGGCCGAGCCGGGCCAGCAGCAGCGCGACGTCGTCCGGCTCCCGGCCCTGCTCCATGGTGTCCAACACCGCCTCGCAGGCGGCCTGGATGGAGGCGTGCGGCTCCTGGAGCACCGTGATCAGCCGGCCGAGGCCGACGTCCAGGTCCTTGTCCCGGGACTCGACCAGGCCGTCGGTGCACAGCGCCAGCAGGCTGCCCTCGGGGATCTTCAGTTCGACCGATTCGAACGGAACTCCGCCCACTCCGAGCGGGGCGCCGGAGGGCAGGTCGAGGATGCGGCCGGCGCCGCCGCGCAGCGGGCCGCCGTTGCGGGTCGGCTCCGGGGCGGCCTCGCCTGGCACCACCAGCACCGGCGGGATGTGCCCCGCCTTGGCCACGGTGAGCCGGGCCGTCGTCGGGTCGAAGACCGCGTAGACGCAGGTCGCCAGCAGCGCCTCGTCCGGGCCCTGGGCGAGGTCGTCGGCCAGCTCGTGGACGTGCCGCAGCAGGACGTCCGGCGGCAGGTCGAGGGCGGCCAGCACCCGGACGGCGGTGCGCAGCCGTCCCATGGTGGCGGCGGCCCGCAGGCCGTGGCCCATCACGTCGCCGACCACCAGCGCGGTGCGGTCGCCGGGCAGCGGGATGACGTCGAACCAGTCGCCGCCGACCTCGGTGCCGCTGCTGCCGGGCACGTACCGGTAGGCGACCTCGACGCCGGTGGGCTGCGGGACCTGCTGCGGGAGCAGGGTCCGCTGGAGGGTGAGCGCGGCGGTGCGTTCGCGGGCGTAGAGGCGGGCGTTGTCCAGCGAGCTGCCGGCCCGGTCGGCCAGCTCGACGGTGAAGGCCAGGTCGTCCCGGTCGAAGCCCTCGCGGTAGCCGGACCGGCTGACCAGCAGCAGGCCGATCACGATGCCCCGGGCGCGCAGCGGCACGACCAGCATCGAGTGCACGCCGAGGTCCCGGGCGGCCTGCGTCTTCGGGTCGCCGGGGTAGGTCAACTCGTCCAGCTGGTCGGCGCCGGACAGCGGCTCGGGCACGCCGGTGCGCAGCACCCGGCCGCAGACGGAGTCCTCGGCGAAGGTGATCCGGGCGCCGCGGCGCAGCATCACGTCCACCTCGGGGCCGTCCTGGACGGAGGCGGTGCCGAGCTGGAGCAGCGAGGTGCGCCGGTCGTGGCCGTGCCGGGGCAGGTCGTCGCCGTGCGCGACGGCCTGGAGCAGGATCACCGCGGAGTGGTCGGCCAGCCGGGGGACGACCGAGCCGGCCAGCTCCTGGGCGATCCGGGAGGCGTCCAGGAGGTCGCCGACCCGGGAGCCGAACTCGTTGAGCAGCGAGAGCCGGCGCCGGGCGTGCTCGACCTTGGCAACCGCCCGGTAGCGCTCGGTCACGTCCATCACGGTGCCGGAGATGCCGAGCACCCGGCCGGAACGGTCGGTCATCCGGCTGTAGGAGATCGAGCGGTAGCCGGCCCGGGTGGTGACCGGGGAGGCCAGGGTGACGTCGATGACCGGCTCGCCGGTGGCCAGCACCTGGCGCTGGATGGCAGTGATCTCGTCGGCGGCCCGCTCCGGCAGGGTCTCGCCGGTGGTGCGGCCGACGTGGTCGTCCAGGGCGACGCCGTTCATCTCGGCGAGGGTCTGGTTGACGGCGGTGTAGCGCAGGTCGGTGTCCATGATGGCGATGCCCAGCGGGGACTGCTCGAACAGCGCGTCGCGCACCGCGAGGTCCCGCTCGACGGCCCGGACGGCGGCCGCCTCGGCCATGTTGACCTGGAGGAACGGGGTGCCGTCGCCGTCCACCAGGAGGGAGATCCGGGCGTCCACGGCGATCGGGGAGCCGTCCCGGTCGCGCAGCTCGGCGGGGCCGGCCCAGCGGCCGTGCCGCAGGGTGTCCTGGATCGCGCGCCGGATCCGGGCGACCTGCTCCCGGTCGGGGATCAGCTCGTCGATCCGGCGGCCGACCAGCAGCTCGTTCGGCCAGCCGAGCAGTTCCTCGGCGGCCGGGCTCCAGAGCACCACCCGGCCCGCGGTGTCCAGGATCGCGATGGCGACCCTGAGCATGTCCAGCAGGCTGCCCTCGGCGGGCGTACCGGGACCGCCCGGGGCGCCCGGACCGCCCGGGGCGTCGGCGGGCCCGCCGGGGAACGGCCGGCCGGGACGGCCGCGCAGATCGGACCGGGCGCCGGGGCCGGCCACCGGGGTCGGCGCCGGCTGGTCGGGACCCGCGGCGCCGGGGGCCCCGCCGGTGC
>NZ_JBHVSD010000006.1:412156-415171 GCF_042885395.1 Kitasatospora sp. NPDC058063 | reverse complement strand
GACACACATGGCGGTGATCGTCGCGGATGCCTCGCCCGTGACGATCACCGCCAGTGCATCACGCCACGAAGTTGATCAATTACCCAACACTTTCTGAGGCGCGCCCCGGCGGCCGTGGAACGGCGAGGCGGCCGGTGCCCCGGACGGGACACCGGCCGCCGTCGCGGTCGTGGTGGGCCGGCGGTCGTCGCGGCCCCGGGGGTCAGCTGCCGTCGCGGTCCGCGGAACCCGAGCCCGCTGAACCCGATCCTGCGGAGCCGTTGCCCGAGGAACCGTTGCCCGAGGAGCCGTTGCGGCCGGCGGCGCCGGTGAAGGTGTCGCGGAGCTTGCCGCCGACGGTCGCCGCGCCGCCGGCGACGTCCCGGAGCAGGCCCATCAGCGGGTCCTTGCTCTCCTTGACCGAGGTGGTGTAGTGGTCGGCGGCGGCCTTCCACTGCTCGGAGACCGAGGCGTCCGGGTCGTCCGCGCGGCGCGGGTAGGCGCCGGCCACGATCGAGCGGTAGTCGTCGCTCTCCGCCCACTTCTTCAGCTGGGCGACCCGCACCACCGCGAAGGGGTGGGTCTGCGGCAGCAGCTGGAGCACCTTGAGCACGCCGTCGCGCAGATCGCCGGCCTTCTCGTACTCCTCGGCCTGCTCCAGGAAG
Organism: Kitasatospora sp. NPDC058063; assembly: GCF_042885395.1. Lineage (NCBI taxonomy): Bacteria > Bacillati > Actinomycetota > Actinomycetes > Kitasatosporales > Streptomycetaceae > Kitasatospora > Kitasatospora sp. NPDC058063. The sequence continues at coordinate 414,527 of NZ_JBHVSD010000006.1, read as the reverse complement.
GCGTCGACGTTCATCTCGGCCAGGTTGTGACCGCCGGCCAGCTTCATCAGGGCCCGCATGGACGCCTGGAGGTCCTGTCCGGCGAGCAGGCCGGCCCGGTCGCTGGACAGCTCCGCCTTGCGGAACCACTCCTTGAGCGCGGTGATGATCGCGGTGATCGCCAGGTTGCCCAGCGGCACCCAGGCGATCCGGGTGGCGATGTTGGTGAGGATCATCAGCATCGTCCGGTAGACGGCGTGGCCGGACATCGCGTGGCCGACCTCGTGGCCGATGACGGAGCGCAGCTCCTCCTCGTCGAGCAGCTCGACCAGGCCGCTGGTGACCACGATGACCGGGGTGTCGATGCCGATGCAGTACGCGTTGACCGTCGGGTCCTGGGAGACGTACAGGTCGGGGACCTGCTCCAGGTCGAGCACGTAGGCGGCGTCCCGCACCATGTCGTGCAGCTCCGGGAACTGGCGCTCGGAGGTCTTCACGGCGGTGGCCAGGAACATCAGCCGGATCGCCCGCTCGGAGACCAGGCCGGCGAGCTTCTTCAGGATGTCGTCGAAGCCGGTGAGCTTGCGCAGCGCGACCAGGGCCGAGCGGTCCGCCGGGTGCTCCCACGCCCGGGTGGAGATTCCGGGGAAGCGTTCGCGGCGGCGGCTCGGGGCCTTCACGGTCGTGTCGGTCATGGTCTGAGTACCTCCTGGTCGACGGCGGCCGCGGCCCGCTGGCCCGCCCCCCGTTGGTCTTCGCCTGCAACGACTGTCTGTGCAACGCGCGCGGTTGCGTACTCGTCCCCGGGGGGCAGCGTACGCGCGGAGCGTCCCGGGGCGGCGGGCGCGTCACCGGGGCCGGTGGGCGGCGTCGGTGTGAGGCCGGTTTAACCTGAGTCCTGGACGACCGAGACCGGACCCGGCCGCGGTACCGAGCAGTTCGAGGAGCCCCCGCAGATGTCCACCGACACGCTTGTCAGCCTGGCCGCGCCCATCTCCGACGAGACCGGCCCGGGCCTGTTCCTGCGGATCATCGTGGTCGCGTCCTTCGTGGGCATCGGCCTGCTGGTCTGGATCATGGCCCGCGCCTTCAAGAACAACTAGGCCCTCCCGGGCCTGTCACCGGGCCCGTTCCCGGCCGGCTCGCGGCCCGTTCCCGGCCCGTTCCCGGCCGGCTCGCGGCCCGTTCCCGGCCCTCGCCCCCGGCTCGTGCTCACGCCCGGTCAGCGGCGGTGGGCCGCCGAGCGGTTGCCGTGTAACCCCCCGTACGATGACGGGTGGGCCCTCACCGGCCCGGAACCACCCCCAGGTCCGTTCCCCGAGCCGAGAAGGTCCCGCCGACCATGAGCACTGCTGCCGCACTCCCCGTTCTGAACCTTCTCGCCGAGGGCGAGGGGGGCAACCACGACAGCCTGAACCCGGCCCTGACCGGTGGCGCCGCGCTGTTCATCCTGCTGGTCCTGCTCTTCATCACCACCCGCTTCAACCGGGACCGCTGAGCCGGCCGCGCGGACCGCTCGGGGAGCGTCCGGCCACCGGCCGGCCGCTCCCTCACGCATCTGCGGAGAACCCCCACCCGGCCGTTCCCGCACCGTAACGGGTGTCGCGTAAGGTGTGGCGGCATGGGAGAGCAGGCCGGGAATCCCGGCGGACCGGAACCGGTGAAGAAGCGCCTCGGCGTGATGGGCGGCACCTTCGACCCGATCCACCACGGCCACCTCGTCGCCGCCAGTGAGGTCGCGAGCGCGTTCCACCTGGACGAAGTGATCTTCGTGCCGACCGGGCAGCCGTGGCAGAAGAGCGACCGCCACGTCACCCCGGCCGAGGACCGCTACCTGATGACGGTCATCGCCACCGCCGAGAACCCGCAGTTCTCGGTCAGCCGGATCGACATCGACCGCGAGGGCCCGACGTACACCGTCGACACCCTGCGCGACCTGCACGCCCTGCACCCGGACGCCGACCTCTTCTTCATCACCGGCGCCGACGCGCTCGCCCAGATCCTCTCCTGGCGCGACTCCGACGAGCTCTTCTCGCTGGCCCACTTCATCGGATGCACCCGCCCGGGGCACACTCTGTCGGACGCCGGGCTTCCGGTGGGCGGGGTCTCCCTGGTGGAGGTCCCGGCGCTGGCCATCTCCTCCACGGACTGCCGCAACCGGGTCGCCAAGGGTGAGCCCGTCTGGTACCTCGTCCCGGACGGCGTGGTCCGCTACATCGACAAGCGGGCGCTGTACGCGCCGCGCGGGGACTGATCCAGGAGCGGTGCATGACTGATCGCAGCGACGGCCGGCGGCCGGAGGACTGGTCCACCGGGCAGTACCAGCAGCCGTACCAGGGCTACCAGAACCCGCAGCAGCAGCAACCACAGCAGCCGCAGCAGCCGCAGTCGT
>NZ_JBHVSD010000006.1:394946-412057 GCF_042885395.1 Kitasatospora sp. NPDC058063 | reverse complement strand
TACGAGCAGCAGCAGTACGACCAGCAGTACGACCAGTACGGGCAGCCGGTGTACGGGCAGGACCCGTACGGCTACCAGCAGCAGGGCTACCAGGGGTACGACGGGTACCAGCAGGGCGGACAGGACGGGCAGTTCCCGCAGCAGCCGCAGCCGCAGCAGCCGCAGTCGTACGAGCAGCAGCAGTACGACCAGCAGTACGACCAGTACGGGCAGCCGGTGTACGGGCAGGACCCGTACGGCTACCAGCAGCAGGGCTACCAGGGCTACCAGCAGCAGCCGTACCAGGCCGCCGCCCCGGTCGCCGCCGAGCCGCAGGCGCCGTCGCCGGTGCCGCCGTCGCAGGCCGAGGCCGCCGCGCCGTCCGCCGCCGCAGCGGCCGCAGCGGCACCCGCCGCCGCGCCGCCGCGTCCGCGGGTGCCCCGGCCCGCCGAGGAGGCGGTGCCGGCCAAGGCCGTGCCGCCGTCCGAGCAGGTCGCCGGGGCGCGGGCCGGGAAGGCCGGCAAGGCGGGCAAGGCCGGGAGCAAGGCGCCCAAGGACAGTTACACCACGGGCGAGTTCACCTTCGTCGACGAGGAGGCGGAGGAGACCGAGGACGTCATCGACTGGCTGAAGTTCGCCGAGTCCCGCAGCGAGGTGCGCGCCGAGCGCCGCCGCAAGCTGCGCAACCGGCTGATCGGCCTCGGCGTGGTGGTGGCGCTCGCGGCCGGCGGCGTCGGCGGCTACCTCTTCCTGACCGGCGACAAGCCGACCGCGGCCACCGCCGCCGGCGGGCGTCAGGTCAACGTCGTCCACCTGCGCGACCTCCAGGGCAAGGTGTCCAGCGCGCTGCTGGTCAACGACGCCTCCGGGAAGAAGGGCACGGTGCTGCTGCTGCCCGACAACCTGCGGCTGCCCGGCCCGGGGGACCCGCCGGTCAGCACGGTCGGCCAGTCGATGGACGGCATCGGCGCCTCGGCGACCCGCGAGGGCCTGTCCACCGTGCTGGGCGCCCCGGTGGCCGGCACCTGGCGGCTGGACACCCCGTACCTGGAACTGCTGGTCTCCCAGCTCGGCGGCGTCCGGGTGGACACCAACGCCGAGACCCACGAGGGCGGCAAGCCGGACGGCAAGCTGCTGTCCGCGGCCGGGAAGAACACCATGCTCAGCGGGAAGGCCGCGGTCGCGTACGCGACCTGGCAGGCGCCCGGCGAGAACCGGGACGCCCAGCTGGCCCGGTTCGGGCAGGTTCTGGACGCGGTGGTGCGCACCATGCCGACCGAGTTCAAGGACGCCAAGGACGACGTGCACCGGATGAACGCGGTGCTCGACCCCTCACTGCCCGAGGACGCCCTCGCCGGCGTGCTCGTCCAGCTCGCCCAGCAGGCGAAGGACGGCCACTTCGGCACCACCGCGCTGACCGTCAAGCCGGACGGCAGCCTGGACGAGGCGACCGCGGGCAAGCAGGTCAAGGACGTGCTGGGCGGCACCGTGAAGTCCGCGGCCGTCGGCGACGCCCCGGTCCGGGTCGCGCTCCAGGACGCCACCGGCAACGACGCGGCGGCGGCCGCCGCGCAGGTCCAGATCGTCAACTCCGGCCTGACCTTCATCCCGGGCGGCGCCAAGGCGGCCCCGCAGCCGGGCAGTGAGATCCGCTACACCGACGACGCCCGGCAGGGCGCGGCGAAGTCGCTGGCGACCAGCCTCGGGCTGCCGGACACGGCGGTGAAGAAGGTGACCGGCGACGCCCAGAACGCGGACCTGCTGGTCGTGCTCGGCAAGGACTACCAGCCGCCGAAGAACCAGTAGGGCGGCGGCCCGGGCCCCTGCGGTCCGGGTGTCGAGGTGCGGTGGCCCGGGCGGGCCCGGAAAACGGTTCCGGGCCCGCCCGGGCGGCGTGAGATCCTGGAAGGCGACCCCGGCCCTGCGCCGGGGCACCCCAAGCCGCCGAGCCGGAAGAACACCGTGACCGTCACCGACCACAGCCAGCAGCTCATCACCGTCGCCGCGCAGGCGGCGGCCGACAAGCTCGCGCACAACATCATCGCCTTCGACGTCAGTGAGGTGCTGTCGATCACCGACGCCTTCCTGATCGCCTCCGCGAACAACGACCGCCAGGTCCGCTCGATCGCCGAGGAGATCGAGGACCAGCTGCGCGAGCAGCTGGACATCAAGCCGGTGCGCCGCGAGGGCGAGCGCGAGGGCCGCTGGATCCTGCTCGACTACCTGGACATCGTCGTGCACGTCCAGCACTCCGAGGAGCGCTCCTTCTACTCGCTGGACCGCCTCTGGAAGGACTGCCCCGAGCTGCCGCTGCCCGAGGACGCCGTGGCCTCGCGCAACCGCCCGGACGCCCACATCGACGAGGCCGGCAACGCCGTCGCGCCCGCCGACGACTTCGGCAAGCCCGAGGATCTGCACTGAGCCGCGGCGCGCGCGGCCCGCGCATCGTCTTCTGGCGGCACGGCCAGACCTCCTGGAACCTCGAATCGCGTTTCCAGGGCACCACGGACATCGAGCTGACCGGCCAGGGCGTCCTGCAGGCCCAGCGGGCGGCCCGGCTGCTCTCCGGGCTCCGTCCCGACCTGCTGATCTCCTCGGACCTCGAGCGGGCCCGGCGCACCGCCGCGGAGCTGGCCGCGGTCACCGGGCTGGACGTGCAGCACCACGAGGGCCTGCGGGAGACCTTCGCGGGCTCCTGGCAGGGCCTGACCAACGCCGAGATCCGCGAGCGCTTCCCGGAGGAGTACGAGGCCTGGGCGGCCGGCGAGCCGGTGCGGCGCGGGGGCGGCGGCGAGCTGGCCACCGAGGTCGCCGACCGCTCGGTGCCGGTGGTCCTGGAGGCCGTCGGCAAGCTCCCGGAGAACGGCACGCTGGTCGTGGTCAGCCACGGCGGGACGATCCGCACCATGCTCGGGCGGCTGCTCGACCTGGAGCCCTCCCGGTGGGAGCGCTTCGGCGGACTGTCCAACTGCTGCTGGTCGGTGCTCGGCCTGGGCACGCGCGGCTGGCGCCTGCTGGAGCACAACGCGGGCACGCTCCCGCAGCCGGTCATCGGCGACGACACCTGAGCGGTACCGGTGCGGGCGGCACCGGGGGCCGGGGGCCTCTCGGGGCCCTCGGCCGGGGTCCGGAGGGAGCGGATTTCGCAGTTCCGGCCCTGACCAGCTAGAGTCTTCCTCGTTCGCAGGGAAGGAACGCGGCCCGGAAGGGAAGCGGGAGATCCGGTGAGTGCGGGGCTATAGCTCAGTTGGTAGAGCGCTTGCATGGCATGCAAGAGGTCTGGGGTTCAATTCCCCATAGCTCCACTCCGCATCGGCGGTCGTGGTCAGCCAGGGTCGTCCGTGTCGCGGGGCTATAGCTCAGTTGGTAGAGCGCTTGCATGGCATGCAAGAGGTCTGGGGTTCAATTCCCCATAGCTCCACAGCAGTTCGGAAGGCCGTCACCCAAGGGGTGGCGGCCTTTCGGCGTTCCGGGCCCGGCCGGCCTCAGGCTTCGCAGGTGTGGCTCCAGCCGCCCGGCGGCAGCGAGTCGAGCCGCTCCACCCGCTCCCGGTCCTCCGGGCCGGCCGGCAGGTACACCACGATGTAGCACTCGGGCACGCCCGGCATCGTCAGATAGGTGGCGTTCAGCCGCAGCACCCCGACCGCCGGGTGGCGGAACACTCGCAGCCAGGGCTCCGGCGGCGCGACCTCCTGGCGGTCCCACAGCTCCCGGAACAGCTCGCTGCGCGCCGACATCCGCTGCACGTGCGCCTCCCAGGCCGGCTCGCCCACGTGCTTGCCGTACGCCGAGCGCAGCACCGCCACCATCCGCGGCAGGGTCTCCTCCCGGTTCTCGCACGGGTTGCAGCACGGCGGGGCGGTCAGCATGCACCAGAGGCTGTTGAACACCACCCCGCACGACGGGCGCATCCGGTCGGTGCCGAACATCGCGCGGTACGGGCCGTTGAAGCCCAGCACGTCGAACCGGGTGTTGGAGACCGCCGCCGGCAGCGGGGCCAGCGAGTCCAGGATCACCTGGATCGACGGCGACAGCTCCGGCACCGACGGCAGCGCCCGCGCCGAGGCGGACACCCCGGCCAGCCGGAACAGGTGGTCGTGCTCGGTGCCGTCCAGCCGCAGCGCCCGGGCCACCGCCAGCAGCACCTGCTCGCTCGCGTTGATCGGCCTGCCCTGTTCGAGCCACGTGTACCAGGTGACCCCGACCCCGGCGAGCTGCGCGACCTCCTCGCGCCGCAGCCCCGGAGTGCGGCGGCGCAGCCCCGGCGGCAGCCCCACGTCCTCGGGGGTGACCCGCGCCCGGCAGGCCTTCAGGAAGCGGGCCAGTTCGGTACGGCGGCGATCGCGCCCGCCGGCCGCGGCGGGCAGTTCCTCCAGGACGGTCATGGCCCCATGGTGCCGCAGCCCGGGCCGCCGATACAGGTGCTGCCGGTACCAGGATCGGCAGGCTCTAACCACCAGTACCGGTACGGGGCCAGGCTGGCTGCCATGACGGACCTTCAGACCCGGCCCCGCGCGGCCGCGGACACCACCGGCGCCCCGGCGGTACGGCCAGGGCTGCTCCTCGCACTCGTCCTGTGCGGGCAGTTCATGTCCGTGCTCGACGTCTCCATCGTCAACGTCGCGGTCCCCACCATCAGAACCGACCTGGGCGCCTCCGGAGCCGCCCTCCAGCTGGTCATCGCCGGCTACACCATCGCCTACGCCGTCCTGCTCATCACCGGCGCCCGGCTCGGTGCCCGGTACGGCTACAGCCGGCTCTTCCAGCTCGGCCTGGCCGCCTTCACCGCCGCCTCGCTGGCCTGCGGCCTCGCCCCGGCCACCGGCTGGCTGATCGCCTTCCGGCTGCTCCAGGGGGCCGGCTCGGCCCTGATGGTGCCCCAGGTGATGAGCCTGGTGCAGCGCACCTTCACCGGCGCCGCCCGGGTCCGGGCGCTCGGCCTCTACGCGGCGGTGCTGGCCGGCGGCATGGCGCTCGGCCAGGTGCTCGGCGGCGTCCTGGTCAGCGCCGACCTGTTCGGCAGCGGCTGGCGGCCGGTGTTCCTGGTCAACGTGCCGATCGGCGTGGTGCTGCTCGCGGCCGGCGCCCGGCTGCTGCCCCGGCTGCCCGGCGACGCCACCCGGGGCTTCGACCTCCCCGGCCTGGTGGTGCTCGGTGCGTCCCTCGGCCTGCTGGTGGTCCCGCTCGTCCTCGGCCACGAGCTGGGCTGGCCCGTCTGGGGCTGGGCGATGATCGCGGCCGGCGTGCTGCTGTTCGGCCTGTTCGTGGCCGTCGAGCGCAGGATCGCCCGGCGCGGCGGACAGCCGCTGATCTCCGGGCGGGTGCTGGGCGCGCCGGGGCTGCGCCCCGCGGCCGCCGGACTGTTCGCGATCATGGCGGCCTTCGCGGGCTTCATGTTCGCCTTCGCCCTGCACCAGCAGGCCGGGCTCGGCCACACCGCCCTGAAGGCCGGGCTCTGCTCGGCGCCCGTCGCCGTCGGGTTCGGCGTGTCCAGCATGCACTGGCACCGGCTGCCCGGCCGGCTGCACCGGATCCTGCCGGCGCTCGCCGGGGTGCTGCTCGGCGGCGGCTACCTGCTGCTCGGGCTGCTGCTCGGCGGCGGGGCGGAGATCGGCGCCGGGCCGCTGGTGGAGATGGCCGTGCTCGGCCTGGCCGCCGGCTGCGCGTACGCGCCGCTGGTCGCCCGGGCGCTCGCGGGGGTGGCGCCCGAGGACGCGGCCGACGCCAGCGGGGTGCTGGTGACGGTCATCCAGCTCGGCCAGGTGATCGGCGTCGCGGTGCTGGGCTCGGTGTTCCTCGGACAGGTCGACCTGCCGGCGCCGGCCGCCGAGTCGGGGGCGGCGTTGCGGACCACGCTGCTGGTCGACGCCGCGGCGGTGCTGGTGGCCGCGGGCTTCGCGGTGCGCGGCCGGCGGGCGGCGCGGTAGCGGGGGGCGTGCGCGGTTGGCGTGAACCCCGGGCGGGAGACGCACGCCCGGGGCGCGGAAAGAGGGATCCCCGGACTCCGCGGACGGGGCTCCCGGGGCGCGTGGTGCGGACCTCGGGAAACGGATTTCAGGAGCACGCCCAGGACCGTGTAAAGTAGTCGATGTCGCCGAGGGAAACGGCCGGAAACAACCGGGAACCACGGTGACATCGCAGGTCAAGGGGCTATAGCTCAGTTGGTAGAGCGCTTGCATGGCATGCAAGAGGTCTGGGGTTCAATTCCCCATAGCTCCACAGCAGTCGAGAGCCGCCTCCCGGAAACGGGAGGCGGCTCTTCGCCGTTCTGCCCGCGCCACCGGTCGCGGCGGCCGGAATCCCGCTACCGTCGTGCCATGGCCGATCTGGAGCGAAGGCGGAACGAGGAACTGGCCCGGATACTCCACCAGCTCGGCTGGAGTCCGGAACGGCTCGCCCGCGAGGTGAGCCTCGCCCTGCCACCGGGCCTCGCCATCAGCTCCACCGCCCCGTACAAGTGGCGCGACCGCGGCATGGTGCCGCGCAGCCCGCACGACCAGGCGGTCTGCGAGGTGCTCAGCCGGACCCTCGGCATCGCCGTCACCTACGAGCAGCTCTGGGGCCGGATGGGCGGCCACCGCGGCGCCAAGATCCTCTCGCCCCGGCTGCTCACCGACCCGTGGACCGCCGACACCGCCCAGACCGCGCTGCGCGAGGCCGCCACCGACGCCGGACCGGTCCGCCTCACCGACCTGTTCCGCAGCGCCGACCTCGACCAGGCCGCCGCCCGCCTCGACTCCCCGCCGCCGCCCGTCGGCGGCGGCGAGGGCGCGCTGCGCGTCGAACCCGGGCTGGTCGGCGAGCTCGGCCTGTCCTACCGCAGCAAGCAGAAGCTCGAACGGGCCTGCGGGGGCGGCCTCGTCCTCGGCCCCGTCCGGGCCGAACTCGCCATGCTGGCAAAGCTGCTGGAACTCGGCGCGTACGACGAACGGCTCGGCCGCGAGCTGTACGGCACGGCCAGCAGACTCGCCCGGCTGGCCGGCTGGGCCGCGTACGACCTCGGCCACGACGCGGCCGCCCAGCGCGCCTTCGTCGCCGCGCTGCGCGCCGCCCACGTCGGCGGCGACCCCCGGCTCGGGGTCGCGGTGCTCGGCGCGCTGGTCGTCCTCGCCACCCAGGGCCCCGGCGGGCGCGGACTGGACGCCGTCTCCGCGCTCGCGACCGCCCTGGAAACCCACGGAGCCGCGCTCGGCCCCACCGCCCGGGCCCGCCAGTACGGCCGGCTCGCCCGCGCGTACGGCCGCCGGGGCGAGGCCGAGCTGGCCGAGGCGGCCGCCGCCCGGGCCTTCGCCGAACTCGACGGCCTGCCCGGCGCCGAGGAGACCCGGGCCGGCGTCGCCGGGATGGTGGGGGAGGGACGGCTGGCGCTCGGCGGGTACCGGATGGCGAAGGTGCTGCTCGCCGAGGCCGTGGCCGGGCTCGGGCCGGGACGGGCCCGCTCCAAGGCGCTGCTCATGGTGCGCCTCGCCGAGGCCCACCGCAGGCTCGGCGACCAGCGGGAGGCGGCCCGCACCGCCGCGCTGGCGCGCTCGCTCGCGGCGGGGATGCAGTCCGAGCGGCTGGCGAAGGCGCTGCGGGAGTTCGACGCGGCGGGGCGGGCGGCGGCGCGGTAGGGTCCTGCGGCTCTGCGGCCCGGTCCGGCACGGTCCGGTGCGGTCCGGGCCTGGATGTGCCCTCCGGCCCCGTCCCGTACGGCCTTGCGCGCCGGTCCCGCACGGCCCCGCGCGCCGTCCCGTCCTGTGCGGCCCCGCATGCCTGCGTGCGGCCCCGCACGCAGGCATGTGCACCCCGCAGCCCGCCGACCCGCTTGCGGTACCCTGAGCCCATGCGAACCGTGCGCCTGCTCCTTAGCCGGCCGCGCTGACCAGGACCGGCTGAGCCCTCGGGCGGTGCCGGAGTCGGCGTGGCGTCCCCTCCTGCGAGGGGATTTTTTGTTTTCCGCCCCCGACCCCGTCCCGGGCCGGGTACACGGGCCGGCCGCCTGTGCGGTTCGCCAACCGACATCGATGGAGCTTGAAGGACCATGAGCGAGACGACCCCTGCGTCCGGCGCGGCCGAGACCGTGACCGAGCCGTTCCGGTACAGCGCCGCGCTGGCGGCCGAGATCGAGTCCCGCTGGCAGGACATCTGGGAGAAGGAGGGCACCTTCCACGCCCCCAACCCCACCGGTGCGCTGGCGGACCCGGCGGCCGGCGACGTCACCGCGAAGCCGCACAGCTTCATCATGGACATGTTCCCGTACCCCTCGGGCGCGGGCCTGCACGTCGGCCACCCGCTGGGCTACATCGCCACCGACGTCTTCGCCCGCTACCAGCGGATGACCGGCCACAACGTGCTGCACACGCTGGGCTACGACGCCTTCGGCCTGCCCGCCGAGCAGTACGCCGTGCAGACCGGCACCCACCCGCGGGTCTCCACCGAGGCCAACATCGCCAACATGCGCCAGCAGCTGCGCCGGCTGGGCCTGGGCCACGACCCGCGCCGCTCGATCTCCACGATCGACCCGGAGTACTACCGCTGGACCCAGTGGATCTTCCTGCAGATCTTCAACTCCTGGTACGACGCGGACGCCCGCAAGGCCCGTCCGATCGCCGAGCTGGTCGCCCGGTTCGAGTCCGGCGCGCGCGAGCTGCCGGGCGGGCGCGCCTGGGCCGAGCTGTCCGTCGCCGAGCGCGACGAGGTGCTGAGCGAGTACCGCCTGGCCTACGCCAAGGAGGTGCCGGTCAACTGGTGCCCGGGCCTGGGCACCGTGCTGGCCAACGAAGAGGTCACCGCGGACGGCCGCTCCGAGCGCGGCAACTTCCCGGTGTTCAAGTCCAACCTGCGCCAGTGGATGATGCGCATCACCGCGTACTCGGACCGGCTGATCGAGGACCTGGACCTGCTGGACTGGCCCGAGGCCATCAAGCTGCAGCAGCGCAACTGGATCGGGCGCTCCGAGGGCGCCCGGGTCGACTTCGCCGTCGACGGCGGGAAGATCACCGTCTTCACCACCCGGCCCGACACCCTGTTCGGCGCCACCTACATGGTGCTGGCCCCCGAGCACGGCCTGGTCGACTCGATCGTCCCCGCCGCCTGGCCCGAGGGCGTGCCCGCCGAGTGGACCGGCGGCGCCGCCACCCCCGCCGAGGCCGTCGCCGCCTACCGCGCCACGGCCGCCGCCAAGTCGGACGTCGAGCGCCAGGTCGAGGCCAAGGTCAAGACCGGCGTCTTCACCGGCGCCTACGCCGTCAACCCGGTCAGCGGCGAGTCCGTACCGGTGTTCATCGCCGACTACGTGCTGATGGGCTACGGCACCGGCGCCATCATGGCCGTCCCCGCCCACGACCACCGCGACTTCGCCTTCGCCCGCGCCTTCGCGCTGCCGATGCGCTGCGTCGTCGAGCCGACCGACGGGCGCGGCTCCGACCCCGCCGAGTGGGACGACGCGTTCGACACCTACGACTCCGTCATCGTCAACTCCGCCCGCTCCGAAGGTGACCTGTCGCTGAACGGGCTGAGCGTCGTCGACGCCAAGGCCGCCGTCACCGCCTGGCTGGCCGAGCGCGGCATCGGCGAGGGCACCGTCAACTACCGCCTGCGCGACTGGCTGTTCAGCCGCCAGCGGTACTGGGGCGAGCCCTTCCCGATCGTCTACGACGAGGACGGCGTCATGCACGCGCTGCCCGAGTCGATGCTGCCGGTCGAGGTCCCCGAGGTCGACGACTACTCGCCGCGAACTTACGACGCGTACGACGCCGCCTCCTCGCCGGAGACCCCGCTGTCGCGCAACGAGGCCTGGGTCAACGTCGAACTGGACCTGGGCGACGGCGTCCGGAAGTACCGCCGCGAGACCAACACCATGCCCAACTGGGCCGGTTCCTGCTGGTACGAGCTGCGCTACGTCGACCCGTCGAACTCCTCGGCGGTCGTCGACCCGGCCAACGAGAAGTACTGGCTGGGCCCGACGGAGACCAAGCCGGCCGGTGGCGCCGACCTGTACGTCGGCGGCGCCGAGCACGCCGTGCTGCACCTGCTGTACGCGCGCTTCTGGCACAAGGTGCTGCACGACCTGGGCCACGTCTCGTCCGTCGAGCCGTTCCACAAGCTGTTCAACCAGGGCATGATCACCGCCGACGTCTACCGCGACGAGCGCGGCTTCCCGGTGCCCGCCGCCGAGATCGAGGAGCGCGACGGCCAGTACTTCTGGCAGGGCGAGCCGGTCAAGCGCGAGGCCGGGAAGATGGGCAAGTCCCTGAAGAACGCCGTCGCGCCGGACGACATCGCCGACGAGTACGGGGCCGACACGCTGCGCCTGTACGAGATGTCGATGGGCCCGCTGGACGTCTCCCGCCCGTGGGACACCCGCGCCGTCGTCGGCTCGTACCGCTTCCTGCAGCGCCTGTGGCGCAACGTCGTCTCGGAGACCACCGGCGAGCTGGTCGTCACCGACGACGCGCCCGACGAGGCGACGCTGCGCGCCCTGCACAAGGCGATCGACGGCATTCGCGGCGACATGGCCGGGCTGCGCTTCAACACGGCCGTCGCCAAGGCCATCGAGCTGAACAACTACCTGGTCAAGCGTGGCTCCACGCCGCGGGCGGTGGCCGAGCAGCTGGTGCTGATGGTCGCCCCGCTGGCCCCGCACATCGCCGAGGAGCTGTGGCGCCGACTGGGCCACGGCGACTCGCTGGCGCACACCGACTACCCGGTCGCCGACCCGGCGTACGTGGTGGACGAGACGGTGACCTGCGTGGTCCAGATCAAGGGCAAGGTCAAGGCGCGGCTGGAGGTCGCGCCGGGCATCTCGGACGCCGAGCTGGAGGCGCTGGCGCTGGCGGAGCCGGCGGTCGTCGCGGCGATCGGCGGGGCCGAGGTGCGGAAGGTGATCGCGCGGGCGCCGAAGCTGGTGAACATCGTCACCGGCTGAGTGCTGCGGCTGAGCTGGATCGAGCGCCGCTGTGCTTGATCGAGTGCGGCTGTGCGTGGCTGTGTGCGGCTGTCGAGGCAGCGAGCGCGGAGCGGTCGGGCGGGCGTCTTTCGGGGCGCCCGCCCGGCGTTTTGCGGGAGGTGGGGGCCGGAGGGGTCTCCCACCCGGCGTTTTGCGGAGGGGCCGGCGGTTTCCGCCCGGCGGTTCGCGGAGGGGCCGGAGGGTTCTCGCGGGGTTTCCGGGGCGGTCGGGACCCTCGGGGAGATCCCGGATCTGACCCTGATCTCCGTCCGCGGGGGCCGCTCGGGCTGCCCCCGGACGGCTTCCGGCGGCTACCGTGGAACCCTCGGCAATTGCGGCCCGCGTTGGGCCCGGTGGGGGCCGGAACGACGGCGGAAGGTGGCGCGCGATGGACGTGTTCGGCGTGATGATCGGCCTGGTCCTGCTCTTCGGGGTCGCGGTGATGGTGCTGGCCGTGGTCGGCACGGTCAAGGCCGCCAAGGCCGTCGGCGCGAAGATCGAGAAGCACGAGGCCAACGCCCGCCGGGCCGTGGAGACCGCCACCCTCAAGGCGAAGACGTACACCAAGGTCGGCCCGTCCGCACAGATCGCCTCCGTCCGGCTCCGCCTGCGGACCTCGCTCGACGGCACCCGGCAGGTGCTGGAGAGCGGCCTCACGCAGGACGGCCAGCTCGGCGAGTCGCTCGCCCTGCTGAAGCGGCTCGACGAGCACGCCGCCGAGCTCGACGGCGAGCTGCGGATGCTGGAGCGCGAGCCGGAGACCGTGCGGATCGCCGCCAAGCTGCCCGAGCTGCGCGAGCGGGCCGAGCGGATCACGCACTCGGCGGAGACCATGCGCTGGGCGGCGCAGGACCGGATGCAGCGGTTCGCGGACGACGAGCTGAGCCGGCTGAGCCAGGAGTGCGAGAGCGAGGCGGGGGCGCTGCGGCACTGGGACACCGCGGGGGGTGCTTCCTCCGTCAAGGCTTCGGGTGCTTCGGGTGCTTCGGGTTCCGCCGGTTCCGGCAGTTCCGGCGGCGCGGCCGGAAGTACGGCTCGGGCCCGGCTGACCGACGGGAAGGGGCGCGCGAGTGCCGAGGAGCTGCTCGGGCTCGCCGATCCGCTGGCCAAGCTGGCGCAGCGGCTGCGCAAGCCCTCGGCCGGACCCTCGACGGGGCCCTCGGCGGGCTGAGCCGGCGGGGCGGCGCGAGGCCTTCGGCCGGTGCCCGGACCGGGCGCTGTCCTCCCGGACCGGCGGGGAGTAACCTCCGGCTCATGCCCTCCGACCTCGCGCTTGTCACCGATTCCACGGCCTATCTGCCGCAGGAGACCCTCGACCGGCACGGGATCACGGTGGTCCCGCTGAGCGTCGCGGTCGGTGACTCGGTCCTGAGCGAGGGCGTCGAGATCTCCCCGAAGGACGTCGCCGAGGCGCTGCGCGGCAAACAGCGGGTGACCACCTCCCGGCCGAACCCGGAGACCTTCGCCGCCACCTACCGGGCGGCCGCCGAGGCCGGGGCGAAGGGGATCGTCTCGGTGCACATCTCCGGCGAACTGTCCGGCACCGTCGAGGCCGCCCGGCTGGCCGCCGCCGAGGCGCCCGTACCGGTGCGGGTGGTGGACAGCCGGCTGGTCGGGATGGCGCTCGGGTACGGGGTGCTGTCGGCGGCCGAGGCCATCGCGGCCGGGCAGGGCCTGGCGGAGGCGGCCGAGGCGGCCGAGCGGCGGGCGGCCCGGACCAGCGGGTTCTTCTACGTCGACACCCTGGAGCACCTGCGGCGCGGCGGCCGGATCGGAGCGGCGCGCGCGCTGCTCGGCTCGGCCCTGGCGGTCAAGCCGCTGCTGCACCTGGACGGCGGGCGGATCGAGCCGCTGGAGAAGGTGCGGACGGCGTCGCGGGCGATCGCGCGGCTGGAGGAGATCGCGGTCGAGCGGTCGGGGGAGCAGGAGGTCGACATCACCGTGCACCACCTGGCGGCCGAGGACCGGGCCGAACCGCTCGCGGAGCGGCTGCGGGCCCGGGTGCCGGGGCTGCGGGAGCTGTACGTGGGCGAGGTGGGGGCGGTGATCGGCGCGCACGTCGGGCCGGGGCTGCTGGCGGTGGTGGTCGCGCCGCGCTGAGTGGTGCGGGTGGTTGCCGGTGTGGGGCGGTCCGGCTGGCTGCCCGGCCGGCTGGTCAATTTCGGACAGTCCTGCTCACTCCTGCGAGTGACACTTTTTATCCACAACCCCCGGGTTGTCCACAGGGTTTGGCCGATTTCCGCGCGCTCGCCGGAGGACTTCTACCGTCCTCGGCATGACGACCATGGGCCTGGGCGCGGCGAAGCGCCATGCGATCAACGAGACGGTACGGCTGCGGATGGCCGCGCTGCTGCCGGCGGGTGGCGAGCCGGCGGGTGACGAGCCGGAGGGCGGCGTCGGCGGGGGCTTCCCGGGGTCGGCCGCATCGCCGACAAGGGGCCGGGCGGCGGCTGTCGGCGGCCCGTCGTTGCCGTCGCAGGCGGCGGTGTCGACGGCGGTGCCGGCAACGCCGGACGCGGTTGCCGCACCGGATCCGGGTGATGCTGTGGATCCGCGGGCCGCTGTGGATCCACCGGAGGCCGGGGCACGTCCGCGCGTCCCCTCGTTCGCCTCGTTCCCCCCGCTCGGCTCGGCGTTGGCGCTCGACCGGCGCGCGGTGGCCGGGCTGGCCATCCTGCTGCTGTTCGCGGTCGGCTACGCCGTACAGCACTTCTGGCTGGCCCGGCCGGAGACGGTCGCCGTGCCCGCGTCGGCGGCCGTCGCGGCACCGGCGGGGGCCGAGCCGCCCGCTCCCGCCGACGCCTCCGCCGTCGACCCCAGGGCCGGGCCTTCCGCCGGTGCGGGGGCGGAGGTCGTGGTGGACATCGGCGGGCGGGTCCACCTCCCCGGCCTGCACACCCTGCCCGTCGGCTCCCGGGTGGCCGACGCCCTGCGGGCGGCAGGCGGGCCGCTGCCGGAGACGGACACCAGGAGCCTCAACCTGGCCCGCGTCCTGACGGACGGTGAACAGATCCTGGTCGGCGAACCGGGGTCCGCCCCCGCTCCGGCCGTCGTCAGCAGCGGGAGCGGACCTCCGGGCCCCGCCGCGCCCCGACCACCCGTCAGCCTCAACCGCGCCACGCTCGAACAGCTCGACACCCTTCCCGGCGTCGGCCCCACCCTCGCCCAGCGCATCCTCGCCTACCGCACCTCGCACGGCTCCTTCCGCTCCCTCGACCAACTCCGGCAGGTCAGCGGCATCGGCGCCCGCACGTACGCGGAACTCCGCCCGCTCCTCACCCTCTGACGCCGCCACTGCCGTCGACCCCGCCCGCTTTCCCGGCCACCGAAGGGAGGTACCGCCATGTCCGCCGTCACCACGCCGGCCGGTCCGGCCGCTGCGCCCCGCTCCGCGGGCGCCGACTTCCGGCTGCTGCTGCCCGCCGTCTCGGCCTGGACGGTCACGGCGGCGCTCCTTGGCCTGGAACCGGGGTACGAGGCCCTCGCCCTCACCGCGGCCGGTCTGGCCGTGCTCGCGGCCGTCCTGCTGCTCACCCGGCCGGGGGTCCTGCGCCGGCGCGGGTCCTCGGCGACGCTGGCCGCCGTCCTGCTCACCGGCGCGGCGGCCGCGATCGCCACCCCGCTGCACACCTCCGACCTCCACCGGGGGCCGCTGCCGGAGCTCGCCCGCGCGTCCGTGGCCGCCGAGCCGGGAACGCCGTCCCCGGTGGTGGAGGTGGAGCTGACGATCACGGGGGACCCGAAGGCCCACACCTCCCGGGGCGGCCCCGCTGCCGGGCAGACGCTCCTCACCGTCGAGGCGGTGGCCGATCGCGTCACCACGCTCCCGGACGGGCGGAGCACCCGCACGCGGACGCCGGTGACTGTCATGGTCCGAGGGGCGCGGATCGAGCCCTGGCAGCGGCTGCTCCCGTCCCAGCGGCTGGCGGCGGAGGCCGAGGTGCGGCCGGCGGGGGAGGGGCATGACACCGAGTCGGCCGCGCTGCTGGTCGTCCACGGGCAGCCCCGGCAGCTGGCACCGCCGAGCCTGCCCCAGCGGATCGCCGGCCGGCTGCGCGAAGGCCTGCGCACGGCCACCGACGGACTTCCGGCGGACGCGCGCGGGCTGCTCCCGGGGCTGGTGGTCGGCGACACCTCGCGGCTGCCCGACGACCTCGACGACGCCTTCCGGGCCACCGACCTGGTCCACCTGGTGGCGGTCAGCGGGGCCAACCTGGCGATCGTCCTCGGTGCGCTGCTGGGCGCGCCCGGGCAGGCCGGCACCCCGGAACGGCACGGGCTGGCCGCGCTGCTGGGGCTGTCACTGCGCACCGGTGCGCTGCTCGGCACCGCGCTGACCCTGGCCTTCGTCACCGTCTGCCGGCCCGAGCCCAGCGTGCTGCGGGCCGCCGGGACGGGGCTGATCGGCATGCTGGCCCTGGCCGCCGGCCGTCCCCGCAAGGCGGTGCCCGCGCTCGCCGGGGCGGTCCTGGCGCTGGTCCTGCTGGATTCGTTCCTGGCACGCTCGTTCGGCTTCCTGCTGTCGGTGCTCGCCACCGCCGGGCTGCTCGTCCTCGGACCGCACTGGGCCGAGGCCCTGCGGGCCCGCCGCTGGCCGTACCACCTGGCAGGCGCGCTCGCGGCCACGGCGGCCGCCCAGGCCCTGTGCGCGCCGGTGACGGTGGTGCTGTCCGGGCACATCAGCCTGGTCGGCATCCCCTGCAACCTGCTGGCCGAGCCGGCGGTGGCCCCGGCGACGCTGCTCGGCTTCGGGGTGCTCGCCCTGCAGCCGCTCCTGCCGGACCTGGCCCGTCTGCTCGCGGAACCGGCCGGAGTGCCGGCCGGCTGGCTCTCCTTCGTGGCACGCCGGGGTGCCGAGCTTCCGGGCGGCCAACTGGACTGGCCGGGAGGGTGGTTCGGGACGGCGACGGTCGCGCTGGCCGTCCTGGCCGGCTGCTGGGCGGCGCCGCTCCTGCTGCCCCGACGGGCGCAGCCCGGCAGCCCGCTGCCGGCGTACGGGCGGCGGCGCTGGGCGCGGGCCCTGGTGACGGGGGCGCTGACGGCGGTCCTGCTGGCCGTGCTGCTCCGCCCGCCGCAGCTCACCCGGATCGCCACCGGCTGGCCGCCACCGGGGTGGCGGCTGGTGATGTGCGACGTCGGACAGGGAGACATGCTGGCCCTGGCGGCGGGGGCGCCGGACAGCGCGGTGGTGATCGACGCCGGGCCGGATCCGAACGCCGCGGACAGGTGCCTGCGCGACCTCGGCATCACGACGATTCCCTTACTGCTGCTGACGCACTTCCACGCCGACCACGTCGAGGGCGTGCCGGGGGTACTGCGGGGCCGAAGGGTCGGCGCGGTCGAGGGCACCACCTTGGACGATCCACCGGGCGAGGCCGCCCGGGTGGCGGGCTGGGCGGCAGGCGCGGGCCTCCCGCTGCTGAGAGCCGGTCGAGGTGAACGGCGGTCGGCCGGCGCCGGGTTGGCCTGGGACGTGGTGTGGCCCGTCCCCGGCTCGGCGGTCGAGGCGCCGGGCCCGAACAACGCAAGCGTCGCCTTGATGGTGGCACTGACAGGAGGACTACGGATGGCACTGCTCGGCGATCTCGAACCGCAGGCCCAGTCGGCACTGCTGGGCCGGATGGGGAAGGCCGATGTCGTGAAGGTGGCGCATCACGGATCGGCCCACCAGGACTGGGACTTGGCGGGTGCCCTGCGGCCCCGGCTGGCCCTAGTCTCCTGCGGCGAGGGCAACCCGTACGGTCACCCGTCCCCGAGGACGGTCGACCACCTGCGCGCACTCGGCGCCACCGTGCTGCGCACCGACCGGGAAGGGGACATCGCGGTGACGGGCGACTCCCCGGCCACCCTCGGCGTCGCCGTCCACCCCCGGCCCGCTCATGCGGCCCGCCGCCCCGGCGCGCACGCCGGGACCGGCGGCGCTCACGGGCACGGCCCCGCACCCCACGCCCATCCCGAGCAGACCCCGGGCAGCCCCCGAGCCCCGCCCACCTGACCCCCGCGCTCTCCTCCTCCCACCAATCACGTGGGGGCATGGAAAGTAGAAGGGGGTGGTGGGAGGAGGAGCGGCGAAGAGTCAGCAGAAACGTTCCGGCGCGCTCCGGGCCCCGCCCCGCGCGCGCCCGGGAAAATCCACAAACCCCCGGGGGGGGGGAGGGCAGCCCCCCGCAAAGTGCCACCGGAACGCCCCAAGGCCCCGGAA
>NZ_JBHVSD010000006.1:291886-394936 GCF_042885395.1 Kitasatospora sp. NPDC058063 | reverse complement strand
CCTCCCTTTTTGTGTGGGGGTTTTTTTTTTTATATTACCCTTGTTGGGGGGGGTGGGTGTTTGGTGGGGGGCTTTTTTAAACCATTACCGGTGGGGCGGGCGGGGGGCCCGGGCCCGGAGCGCGCCGGAGAAATGCCACAAGCCCAGGGGGGAGGTGAGGGCAGCCCGCGGCAAGGTGCCACGGGAACGCGCAAAGGCCCGGAAATGCGGGTTGCAGCGCGCTCCGGGCAAGCCGGAGCGCGCCGCTGCCGGCCGAGGGCGACGCCTTCGGCGCCCGGTGCGCGTCCGTCGCGCTGAACGCCTCGCTGGCCGTGGTCTCGCTGCCCGAGGACGTCCTCGCCGAGCTGTTCCCCGACCCTGATCCGATCACCGCGACGGTGCTGCCGCCGGGTCGGGCCGGGCGGATGGGGGCGCCGACGACAGGGGCCGGCTCGCCGCAGTGGTCGAGCCGGCCCGGAAGATGTCCGGGTGCCGGGTGCCGGGTGCCGGGTGCCGGGTGCCGGGGGCGGGCCGCGGGCCTCAGGCCTCCTCGCGCCAGCCCTCGTAGCCGGTCGCGAGGGTGTCGAGGGCGTGCAGCAGGGCGGGGGTCCAGCCGCTCTCCGGGGCCTCGGCGACGACCAGCCACTGGGCGTCCTCGGCGTCGTCCTCGCCCGCGAGCGCGTCGCGGACGACTTCGAGCTCGCCGAGGTCGGGCTGGGTGGCGCCGAGTTCCTCGGCCGCCTCCTGGGCGGTGTCGCGGTCGGGCAGGACGAGCAGCTGCCGGGCGTACGGGTCGTCGACGTCCGGGAGGTCGGTGGTCTGGTTCTCGCTCACCCGGCCATTGTCCAGGTCGGGCCGCCCGCTCCGTCGGGCGGGAGTGTCCGCGGCCCGTGGGATGCTGGTAGGCGATGGCCAGGAAGAGTGCACCCGACGACCTGCTCGCCCCGCTGACCCTCGCGGTCGGCCAGGAGGAGCTGCTGCTGGACCGCGCGGTCGCCCAGGTGGTGGCGGCGGCGAAGGCGGCGGACCCGGACACCGACGTGCGGGACCTGCCGCCCGGCGGCCTGCAGCCGGGCAGCCTGGCCGAGCTGACCACGCCGTCGCTGTTCGCCGAGCGCAAGGTGATCGTGGTCCGGGCCGCACAGGACCTCTCCGCCGATTCGGTGAAGGAGGTCAAGGCGTACATCGAGGCGCCGGCCGAGGAAGTGATCATGGTGCTGGTGCACGCCGGCGGCGCCAAGGGCAAGGGCCTGCTGGACGCCGGGCGCAAGGCCGGCGGCCGTGAGGTGGCCTGCGCCAAGCTGGCCAAGGCGAGCGAGCGGCTGGCCTTCGTCAAGGGCGAGTTCCGCACCCTGGGCCGCTCCGCGACCCCGGAGGCCTGCCAGGCGCTGCTGGACGCGCTCGGCAGCGACCTGCGCGAGCTGGCCGCCGCCTGCCACCAGCTGACCTCGGACGTCGAGGGCGCGATCGACGAGACGGTGGTGGCCCGCTACTACAGCGGACGGGCCGAGGCGACCGGCTTCGAGGTGGCGGACCTGGCGGTCACCGGCCGGGCCGCGGAGGCGCTGGAGCGGCTGCGCTGGGCGCTGGCCGTCGGCCAGCCGCCGACCGGCATCACCTACGCGCTGGCCTCCGGGGTGCGCAGCATCGGCCGGCTGGCGAGCGCCGGGCGGAACATGCGCCCGGGCGACCTGGCCCGCGAGCTGGGCATGCCGCCGTGGAAGGTCGACCGGGTCCGCCAGCAGATGCGTGGCTGGACGGGCGACGGGGTGGCCACCGCGCTGACCGCGATCGCCCAGGCCGACGCCGCCGTCAAGGGCGGATCGGACGACCCGGCCTACGCCCTGGAGCGCGCGGTGGTCGCCGTCGCCCGGGCATCCCGGGCCGGCTCCCGGCCCGCCTACTGACAGCCCGCCCACTGACGGCTCGTCCGCCGATGGCCCGTCCGCCGATGGCCCGTCCGCCGAGGGCCCGCCCACCGATGGTCCGGCCACTGGCGGCGCGGGGCGGCGGTGCGGGCGGTCCGGCCTACTTCTTCATGGCCCGGAGGGCGTCCTGCCCGTCGGACTGGAGGGCGCCGCGCAGCTCGTCCTTGGACGGCGGCTTGCCCTTGCCCTCGGTGTAGCTGGCCGAGTAGGTGACGTAGTACGTCATCCCGCCGTCGCGGATGTCCAGCTCGGCGTAGACGCTGTGGTACTGGTCCGAGCCGTCGTCCTTGTAGAGGAAGTACGCCTCCTCGCCGAGCCCCGCGATGTCGGTGACCTGGTAGCCGCGCGCCCGGTAGAGCTCCTTGTTGGCCTCCAGCTCGGGCGCCGGGTTGACCGCCTTGTGCAGGTCGACGCGCATGTAGAGGTTGGCGTACTCGCTGTCGCTGGTGCCGCCGGTGCGCTTGAGCGACATCGAGCAGTTCATGCTGTCCAGCGCCGGGTGCCGGTCGGTGTGGTGGGTCGGCTTGGAGGTGTCCGAGACGGAGTACGTCTGGAGGATCTTCGTGGGCTTCCCGGTGGTGCAGAAGTCGTCGGAGAGCCGGTATCCGCGCAGGTCGCGCGGGGAGGACTGGCTGGTGACCAGGCCGGGGACGGTCATCACGGCGGCGGCCCAGCCGACCGAGACGATCACCGCGCCGACGAACGCCCAGACGGCGTTGCGCCGCAGGTTCCCGCTCCGTCCGGGGCCCGGGGCGGCGGGCAGGCCGGGCGCGGTGGGCAGCCCCGGCGGCGGTCCGAAGCCGCCCGCGGGCCCCGGGGCGCCCGGTACCGGCTGCGCGCCCCCGCCCGGTTGCTGCGGGAAGCCGTACCCCGGTCCGTTCGGTGCTGGTGGCGGCGGTGGCGTCGTCATGGAAGTTCCCCCTGGACCTGGCGTCGGGGTGCTCCCCGCACCCCGAACCGCACCTCGAACGGACCCGACCGACCATAGCGGCCGGACCGCGGAACGCGACAGGCGCCGCAGTGGTCTCCGGGAAGGAGGCCGACTGCGACGCCTGTCGCACTACTTGTTTGCACCGCACCCGCGTGGCGAACGCAGGCCGCGTACGGTGCGAGTCTCGCGCGCCTCGGGGGTCCGGGTAGAGGGCCGGGTCGTCCCGAAGCGATGGGGGTCACCGCCCCCGGGGGCGTCAGGCCTGGACGGCCGTGTTGACGCGCTTGGTGATGGCCGACTTCTTGTTGGCGGCCTGGTTGGCGTGGATGACGCCCTTGCTCACGGCCTTGTCCAGCGCCTTGGAGGCGGCGCGGGCCAGCTCGGTGGCCTTCTCGGTCTCGCCGGCGGCAGCGGCCTCACGGGCCTTGCGCAGAGCGGTCTTCAGCGAGGACTTGACGGCCTTGTTGCGCAGGCGCGCCTTCTCGTTGGTCTTGTTGCGCTTGATCTGGGACTTGATGTTCGCCACGAAGGAGCCTCAGTCTGTCTAAAGATTGTGAACGGGTTTGCAACCGGCGGCCTTCGGTCAAGCTGAGAGGGCATGCCGAGGCCAGGTGCAGCAGCCCACGCTACCAGGGGCCCGCTGCCCGCCCCAAACCGGGCGCCCGCGAGGGCCGCACCCGGACGCCCGCGAGGACCACTCCCGGGCCCGCGCGAGGACCGCCCCCGGGCGCCCGCGAGCGCCGCCCCGGACGCCCGCGAGGAGCTTCCCCGGCACCCACGGGGACCGCCCCGGGTGCCCGGGAGACTCCCGGACGGTGCCCCGGGCCGCAGTCGTGGGAAGATGGGAGGAACTATTTCGATCGGACGAGACTGTCCGGTCCCCGGGAAACCGGTCAGCGATGATCCGGACACCCCCGGCCCCGGACCAACGGAGAATCGGACCAAGGTGCCCGCGACCCCCAGCAATGTGCCAGAGCCCAGCCGTACCGACCCGGCGCTGATCCGCAACTTCTGCATCATCGCCCACATCGACCACGGCAAGTCGACGCTCGCAGACCGGATGCTGCAGATCACCGGCGTCGTCGACCCCCGGCAGATGCGTGCCCAGTACCTCGACCGCATGGACATCGAGCGTGAGCGCGGCATCACCATCAAGTCGCAGGCGGTCCGCCTCCCGTGGGCGCCGAAGACCGGCCCGAACGCCGGGGCGACGCACATCCTCAACATGATCGACACCCCCGGCCACGTGGACTTCACGTACGAGGTGTCCCGTTCCCTCGCCGCGTGCGAGGGCACCATCCTGGTGGTCGACGCGGCCCAGGGCATCGAGGCGCAGACCCTCGCCAACCTGTACCTGGCGCTGGAGAACGACCTCACGATCGTCCCGGTCCTCAACAAGATCGACCTCCCGGCCGCCCAGCCGGAGAAGTACGCCGCCGAGATCGCCCACATCATCGGCTGCGACCCGTCCGACGTGCTCCAGGTCAGCGCCAAGACCGGCCTGGGCGTCGAGGACCTGCTGGACCACATCGTCAACACTGTCCCGGCCCCGGTCGGCGTCAAGGACGCCCCGGCCCGCGCGATGATCTTCGACTCGGTGTACGACTCCTACCGCGGCGTGGTCACCTACGTCCGTGTCGTGGACGGCCAGCTCACCAAGCGCGAGCGCATCGCGATGATGTCCACCGGCGCCACCCACGAGCTGCTGGAGATCGGCGTCATCTCGCCCGAGCCGAAGGTCGCGGACGGCCTCGGCGTCGGCGAGGTGGGCTACATCATCACCGGTGTGAAGGACGTCCGGCAGTCCAAGGTCGGTGACACGATCACCTCGATGCACAAGGGCGCCACCGAGCCGCTCGGCGGCTACAAGGACCCGCGCCCGATGGTGTTCTCCGGCCTGTACCCGCTGGACGGATCGGACTACCCGCTGCTGCGCGACGCCCTGGACAAGCTGCGCCTCAACGACGCCGCGCTGGTGTACGAGCCGGAGACCTCGGTCGCGCTCGGCTTCGGCTACCGCTGCGGCTTCCTCGGCCTGCTGCACCTGGAGATCATCCGGGAGCGCCTGGAGCGCGAGTTCAACCTCGACCTGATCTCCACCGCCCCGAACGTGGTCTACCGGGTGGTGATGGAGGACGGCACCGAGCACACCGTCACCAACCCCAGCGAGTTCCCGACCGGCAAGATCTCCGAGGTGTTCGAGCCGGTCGTGCGCGGCACCATCCTGGCGCCCAACGAGTTCGTCGGCGCGATCATGGAGCTCTGCCAGTCCCGCCGCGGCAACCTCCAGGGCATGGACTACCTCTCCGAGGACCGGGTCGAGCTGCGCTACACCCTGCCGCTCGCGGAGATCGTCTTCGACTTCTTCGACCAGCTGAAGTCCAAGACCCGCGGCTACGCCTCGCTGGACTACGAGCCCATCGGCGAGCAGGCCGCCCAGCTGGTGAAGGTCGACATCCTGCTGCACGGCGACCCGGTGGACGCGTTCTCCGCGATCGTGCACAAGGACAAGGCCTACAGCTACGGCGTGATGATGGCCGGCAAGCTGCAGAAGCTCATCCCCCGCCAGCAGTTCGAGGTGCCGATCCAGGCGGCCATCGGCTCCCGGGTGATCGCCCGTGAGACGGTCCGCGCGATCCGCAAGGACGTCCTCGCCAAGTGCTACGGCGGTGACATCTCCCGTAAGCGGAAGCTGCTGGAGAAGCAGAAGGAAGGCAAGAAGCGGATGAAGATGGTCGGCAGCGTGGAGGTCCCGCAGGAGGCCTTCATCGCCGCGCTGTCCACCGACGCCGAGACGCCGAAGGACAAGAAGTAGCGGCACGGCGGCGACGCACGCCGGAAGGGCCCGGGCACCCGCCCGGGCCCTTCCGGCGTTTCCGGAGCCGCCTGGAGCCGCCTGGAGCGCTCCGCCCCCGGCCGGCGTTCCGGCGGGCCTACTTCAGGCTGTTGAGGACCACGGCGACGATCGCCGCCTTCGCCAGCCGACCCGCGGTGCCGGTGAACACGGTGGGCCGCATCGAGTCGTCCGGGCGGACCACCTGGAGCAGCCCGTCCCGCCGGCCGAGGCTCACGCACTGCACCTGGTACCGGAACGAGAACGGCTCCTCGGTGCGCCCGTCCAGCAGCCTGCCGAGGTACTGGCCCTGCGGCAGGGCGGTGGCGCAGCCCATCCGCAGGGTGCCGATGCCGGGGACGGTGACCGCGGCGGCGTCGCCGATCACATGGACGTCCGGGTGGGAGACCGACCGCAGGTGGTCGTCCACCACGGCCCGGCCGCGCTCGTCCACGGCCAGTCCGGCCTCGGCGGCCAGCGGGTGCGGCTCCAGCGAGGCGGCCCAGACGACGAGGTCGGCCCCGATCGGGCCGGCGGTGGTGCGCAGCCCGTCCGGGGTGACCTCGGTGACGGTGGTGTGCTCGTGGACGGTCGCGCCGAGCCGGGCGAGGACGCGCCGGACGTGGGCCCGGCCCTTGGCCGAGTAGACGCCGCCGACCAGGCCGGACGCGACGATCCGCACCTGCCAGGAGGGGTGGGCCTCGGCGAGTTCGGTGGCCAGCTCGATGCCGGTGGCGCCGCCGCCGACCACGGCCAGGGTGCCGGGCCGGTCGGCCGTGTCGATCCGGCGGCGCAGCTCGGCGGCGCGCTCCGCCGGGTAGGCGAGCTGTTCGGCGCCGGGGACGGCGTGCCAGGCGGTGCGGCTGCCGAGGGCGTGGACCAGGGTGTCGTACCCGAGGGTGGTGCCGTCGTCGAGCCGGACCTCGCGCGCGGCCGGGTCGAGTCCGACGGCCCGGGCCCGGCGGTGGGTGATCCGGCCGCCGCGGGTGAGCTCGTCGACGGTGGGCCAGTCGCGGCCGCGGCCGGCCGCGGTCTCGTGCTGGCGGATGCGGTGCAGGATCCGCTCCTCGGGGGCGACCAGGGTGACGTCGTGGTGCCGGCCGGCGCCCTTGGCCGCGGTGAGCCCGGCGTACCCGGCGCCCAGTACGACGATCCGTTGTCCGGTGGTGGTGCTGCTCATCTCGTCCGCCTCCTCGCGAGGGCGCTCCGGTGGAGCGCTGTTCGGGAGGGGGACGACGCAGCCGGCCGGGGTGTGACGGTGACCCGTGTCACAGCTCCACGGCGGGGACCCGGGCGACCCGGGCGAGCTTCTCGGGGTTGACCACGACGTGGGCCTCGGCGATCCGCCCGTCGGTCACGGTGAAGGCGAGGACGCCGCCGACCGTGCCGGTGGCCCGGTCGTACCAGACCAGTCCGGGTTCGCCGTTGACCAGCGCGGTGGTGGTGGCGGTGTCGGGGGTGAACCACTTGGCGACCAGGCCGGCCACCATCCGGGCCACCCGGTCGGCGCCGTGGATCGGGCGGACTCCGGCGCGGACGATGCCGCCGCCGTCGGAGTGCCAGACCACGTCGGGGTCGAGGACCTCCATCAGGGCGAGGATGTCGCCGCGGGTGCTGGCGGCGGCGAAGGCCTCGACGGCCTGGCGGTGTTCGGCCCGGTCGGTTCCGCCGGTGCGCCGGGCGGCGTCCTGCGCGCGGCCGCCGTCGCGGACCCGGCGGCGGGCCCGGGAGGCGAGCTGGCGGGCGGCGTCGGGGGTGCGTTCCAGGGAGGCGGCGATCTCCTCGAAGCCGACGGCGAAGACGTCGTGCAGTACGAAGGCGGCCCGTTCGGCGGGGGTGAGCTGTTCCAGTACGGCCAGCAGGGCGAGCGAGACGGACTCGCCGCGTTCGGCCAGTTCGGCGGGGGAGTCGGGGCCGGTGGCGTAGGTGACGGCGGGCTCGGGCAGCCACTCGCCGTAGTAGGCCTCGCGGCGGGCCCGGGCGGAGCCCAGCTGGTCGTAGCAGAGCCGGGTGACGACGGTGGTGAGGAAGGCGCGCGGGTCGGCGACGGCGGAGCGGTCGGCGGCCCGCCAGCGCAGCCAGGCGTCCTGGAGGACGTCCTCGGCGTCGGTGAACGAGCCGAGCAGCCGGTAGGCGACCGAGCCCAGGTAGCGGCGGTTCGCCTCGAAGGCGTCCGGCGTCCGCGGAGTACCGGAGGCAGCGGGGGTACCAGGGGCGGCGGGGGTGCCGGGGGCGGCAGGGGTGTCCGGGCGGTCCGGGGCCTGGTCGTCGATCACGGGCCCAACGTAGCGCGCGGTGTCCGCGAAGCGAAGGGCCGGGGCGGGAAGTCCCCGCCCCGGCCCTCCGGTCGGCCGGGCGTCAGTCCATCTCGACCGCGGCCTCGGCGAACTGTGCCTGGTAGAGCCGGGCGTAGGCGCCGTCGGCGGCGATCAACTCGTCGTGCGAGCCCTGCTCGACGATCGAGCCGTTCTCCATCACCAGGATCACGTCGGCGTCCCGGATGGTGGAGAGCCGGTGGGCGATCACGAAGCTGGTGCGGCCGGTGCGCAGCCGGGCCATGGCCCGCTGGATCAGCACCTCGGTGCGGGTGTCGACGGAGCTGGTCGCCTCGTCCAGGACCAGGATGGACG
Organism: Kitasatospora sp. NPDC058063; assembly: GCF_042885395.1. Taxonomy (NCBI): domain Bacteria; kingdom Bacillati; phylum Actinomycetota; class Actinomycetes; order Kitasatosporales; family Streptomycetaceae; genus Kitasatospora; species Kitasatospora sp. NPDC058063. Next base: position 386,635 of record NZ_JBHVSD010000006.1, on the reverse strand, counting down.
GCTGGGCGAGGAACGCCCGGGCGATGGTGATCAGCTGCTTCTCGCCGGTGCTGACGTTGGTGCCCTCGTCGTCGATGACGGTGTCGTAGCCGTCCGGCAGGGTGCGCACGAAGCGGTCGACGTGGGCGGCCCTGGCGGCCTCGACGACCTGATCGCGGGTGGCCGACTCGGCGCCGTAGGCGATGTTGTCGGCGATGGTGCCGCCGAACAGCCAGGTGTCCTGGAGCACCATGCCGATGCCGGAGCGCAGTTCCTCGCGGGACATCGCGGCGATGTCCACGCCGTCGAGGGTGATCCGTCCGGAGCTGACCTCGTAGAACCGCATCAGCAGGTTGACCAGGGTGGTCTTGCCGGCGCCGGTGGGGCCGACGATGGCGACGGTCTGCCCGGGTTCGACCTTGAGCGAGAGGTCCTCGATGAGCGGCTTCTCGGGGTCGTAGCGGAAGGCCACGTCCTGGAAGGCGACCCGGCCGTGCTGTACGTCGGGCCGTTCGGGCATGGCCGGTTCGGGGCTCTGCTCGGGGGCGTCCAGCAGCTCGAAGACGCGCTCGGCGGAGGCGACGCCGGACTGCACCAGGTTGGCCATGCTGGCGACCTGGGTGAGCGGCTGGCTGAACTGCCGCGAGTACTGGATGAACGCCTGGACGTCGCCGATGGACAGCGAGCCGCTGGCCACCCGCAGGCCGCCGACGACGGCGACCAGCACGTACTGGAGGTTGCCGATCAGCATCATCGCGGGCTGGATGGTGCCGGAGATGAACTGGGCCTTGTAGCTGGCCTGGTAGAGCGCGTCGTTGTGCTCGCGGAAGGTCTCCGCGGACTCCTGCTGGCGCCCGAACACCTTGACCAGGGTGTGGCCGGTGTACATCTCCTCGATGTGGGCGTTGAGCTGGCCGGTGGACTTCCACTGCTGGACGAACTGCGGCTGGGCCCGCTTGCCGACCTTGGTGGCGACGATCACCGAGGCGGGCACCGAGACCAGTGCGATCACGGCGAGCAGCGGGGAGATCCAGAACATCATCGCGAGCACGCCGACCACGGTGAGCAGCGAGTTGACGACCTGTCCGAGGGTCTGCTGCATGGACTGGCCGATGTTGTCGATGTCGTTGGTGACCCGGCTGAGCACCTCGCCGCGCGGCTGCTTGTCGAAGTAGCTGAGCGGCAGCCGGGAGAGCTTGGCCTCGACGTCCTGGCGCAGCCGGTAGCCGGCGGCCTGGATGGCCCGGGTGGCCAGTCGGCCCTGGAAGATCCCGAAGACGGCGGAGGCGACGTAGATGCCGAGCACCCAGAGCAGGACGGTGCCGATGGCGCCGAAGTCCATGCCCTGGCCGGGGGTGAAGTCGACGGAGGAGAGCAGGTCGGCGACGCCGCCCTCGCCGTGGGCGCGCAGCCCGTCGACGACCTGTTCCTTGGAGGTGCCGGCCTGGAAGCGGGCGCCGACGACGCCGGCGAAGATCAGGTCGGTGGCGTCGCCGAGGATCTTGGGGCCGATGACGGCGCAGCCGATGCCGATGACGCCGAGGATCAGGACGCCGATCAGGGTGTTGCGTTCGGGGCGCAGCAGGCCGAGGACGCGTTTGCCGGAGCCCTTGAAGTCCATGGACTTCTCGGTGCCCTGGCCGCCCATGAAGCGGCCGGGGCCGGCGGGGCCGCGGCGGGCGGCGGCGGCCTGGGAGTCGCTGGGCAGTCCGGTGTCCTTCGGCGGGGCGTCCTTCTTCAGGGTGTCCGTGGGGGCGCCGCCGGGGGCCTGCCCCTTGTCCAGGTCGGGCTTTCCGGGCGTGGTCACGCCGCCTCCTGCTCGGTGAGCTGGGAGAGCACGATCTCCCGGTACGTCGGGTTGTCGGCCATCAGCTCGTGGTGGGTTCCGGTGCCGACGACGGCGCCCTCGTCGAGGACGACGATCCGGTCGGCGTCGCGGATGGTGGACACGCGCTGGGCGACGATCAGGACGGTGGCGTCGGAGGTTTCGCGGGCGAGGGCCTTGCGGAGCTTGGCGTCGGTGGCGTAGTCGAGCGCGGAGAAGGAGTCGTCGAAGAGGTAGACGGATGGCCGGCGGACCAGGGTCCGGGCGATGGCCAGGCGTTGGCGCTGGCCGCCGGAGACGTTGCCGCCGCCCTGGGCGATGGGGGCGTCGAGGCCTTCGGGGAGCTTCTCGACGAACTCCTTGGCCTGGGCGATCTCCAGGGCGTGCCAGAGCTCCTCGTCGGTGGCGTCGGGCCGGCCGTAGCGGAGGTTGCTGGCGACGGTGCCGGAGAAGAGGTAGGGCTTCTGCGGGACGATGCCGACGTTCTCGGCGAGTGCGGCGGGGGCGAGTTCGCGGACGTCGACGCCGTCGAGCAGGACCTGGCCGGAGGTGGCGTCGAAGAGCCGGGGGACGAGGCCGAGCAGGGTGGACTTGCCGCTGCCGGTGGAGCCGATGATCGCGGTGGTCTCGCCGGGGCGGGCGGTGAGGTCGATGGCGCGCAGCACCGAGGCCTCGGCGCCGGGGTAGCGGAAGTCGACGTCGCGCAGTTCCAGGTTGCCGCGGCGCAGTACCTTCCGGACGGGGTCGGTGGGCGGGACGACGCTGCTGCGGGTGCCGAGGACCTCCTCGATGCGCTCGGCGCAGACCTCGGCGCGCGGCACCATCATGAACATGAAGGTGGCCATCATGACGCTCATCAGGATCTGCATCAGGTAGGAGAGGAACGCGGTGAGCGCGCCGATCTCCATGGCGCCGCTGTCGATGCGGTGGGCGCCGAACCAGAGCACGGCGACGCTGGAGACGTTCACCACCAGCATGACGGCGGGGAACATGATGGACATCAGCCGGCCGACCTGGCGGGCGACCTGGGTGAGGTCCTCGTTGGCGTCGGCGAAGCGGGCCTGCTCCTGGTCGTCCTTGACGAAGGCGCGGATGACCCGGATGCCGGTGATCTGCTCGCGCAGGACCCGGTTCACGGTGTCGATCCGCTCCTGCATGCTGCGGAACCGGGGGCGCAGCGCGCGGACCAGCAGGACCACGACGACGCCGAGCGCGGGGATGACGGCGAGCAGCAGGCCGGACAGCGGGACGTCCTGGTTGAGCGCCATGATGATGCCGCCGACGCACATGATCGGCGCGGCGACCATGAGCGTGAAGCTCATCAGGGCGAGCATCTGGACCTGCTGGACGTCGTTGGTGGTCCGGGTGATCAGGGAGGGGGCGCCGAACTGGCCGACCTCGCGGGCGGAGAAGCTCTGCACCCGGTCGAAGACGGCGGCGCGGACGTCCCGGCCGAAGGCCATGGCGGTGCGCGCGCCGATGAAGACGGCGCCGACCGAGCACAGGGCCTGGAGGACGGTGACGGCGATCATCACCCCGCCGACGCGCAGGATGTAGCCGGTGTCGCCCTTGACCACGCCGTCGTCGATGATGTCGGCGTTGAGCGTCGGCAGGTAGAGCGCCGCGAGGGTGGACACCAGCTGGAGCAGTACCAGCAGGGTGATCGGTCGGGAGTACGGGCGCAGGTACGCCCTCAGCAGTCTGATCAGCACTAGCACACTCTTGTCGTCGCCGGTCGGGTTCGCACCCCAATTCTCCGTGTTCTGTAGCGTCGTACAGGTCATTCGGCGTGCGGGAGCCGGAGGTTTGCCGGGCCTTTGCCGAACGGACGGGTCCGGCACCGGTGGCGCGGGGGCGTGCCGTCGGGCGCTGCCCTCTTACGGAATGACCGGTTTCCCCCTAGGCTGCTGATTGCCCCTTTGTTACTGACCGGTACCGTTCAGGTGAACCGGGGCCCGGCGACCGCCCCCACGGACGCCGCGACAATCCAGACGGCCACCCGCCCCCGGAGGTCCTCGTTGAGTTCCGCGCAGTCCCTGATCGGCTCCGGCAGGTCCGACCTCGTCGCCGGGCGTCCGGCCTCCGTCGCCCACCTGTTCCTGGAGCGGGTCGCCCTGACCCCGAACGCCGAGGCCTACCGCTACCCCTCGCCCGTGGACGAGCAGGCCGCCGACGGCGCGCCCGGCGCAGAGCAGTGGCGCTCGCTCACCTGGGCGCAGACCGCGACCCGGGTCAAGGCCGTGGCCGCCGGCCTGATGGCACTCGGCATCCACCCCGAGGACCGGGTGGCCCTGGCCTCCTCGACCCGGCTCGAATGGATCGTCGCCGACCTCGGCGCCATGTGCGCGGGCGCCGCGATCACCACCGTCTACCCGAGCACCAACGCGGACGAGACGGCGTTCATCCTCTCCGACTCCGGCTCCCGGGCGCTGTTCGCCGAGAACGCGGCCCAGCTGGCCAAGGCCGTCGAGCAGCTCGACCAGCTGCCCGAGCTGCGCACCGTGATCCTCTTCGACGCGCCGGCCGAGGCCCCCGAGAGCGCCGGCCTGGAGCTGCTCACCCTCGCGGAGCTGGAGGAGCGCGGCGCCCGGTACCTGGCGGAGCACCCGGACGCGGTGGAGAAGGCCGTCGACGGGCTCGACAAGGAGCAGCTGGCCACCCTCATCTACACCTCCGGCACCACCGGCCGCCCCAAGGGCGTGCGCCTGGTGCACGACTGCTGGGCGTACGAGGGCCGGGCGCAGGAGGCCAGCGGACTGCTGGGCCCCGACGACGTGCAGTTCATGTGGCTGCCGCTGTCGCACGTGTTCGGCAAGACGCTGATCTCCGGGCAGATCGCCACCGGGCACGTGATGGCGGTGGACGGCCGGGTGGACCGGATCATCCACAACCTGCCGGTGATCCGGCCGACCATCATGGCCTCGGCCCCGCGCATCTTCGAGAAGGTCTACAACGGCATCGCGGGCAAGGCCCGGGCCGAGGGCGGCGCCAAGTACAAGATCTTCCTGTGGGCGGCGAAGGTCGCCCGCGAGCACGCCCGGGCGGTCCAGGAGAGCCGGGTGGCCACCGGCACCGAGACGGCCCCGCTGGGCCTGCGGGCGCAGCACGCGCTCGCCGACAAGCTGGTGTACGCGAAGATCCGGGCGGCCTTCGGCGGCCGGCTGCGCGGTGCGGTCTCCGGCAGTGCCGCGCTCGCCCCGGAGATCGGCTACTTCTTCATCGGCGCCGGGGTGCCGATCCTGGAGGGCTACGGGCTGAGCGAGACCAGCGCCGGCTCCTGCGTCAACCGCGCGGAGGACGTGCGGATCGGCACGGTGGGCCGCCCGCTGCCCGGCACCGAGGTGCGGATCGCCGAGGACGGCGAGATCCTGCTGCGCGGCCCGGGCGTCATGCGCGGCTACCACAACCTGCCGGAGAAGACCGCCGAGGTGCTGGAGTCGGACGGCTGGTTCCACACCGAGGACATCGGCGAGCTCACTCCGGACGGCTTCCTGCGGATCACCGACCGCAAGAAGGACCTGTTCAAGACCTCCGGCGGCAAGTACGTGGCGCCCAGCGAGGTCGAGGGCAAGTTCAAGGCGGTCTGCCCGTTCGTCAGCAACATCCTGGTGATCGGCAACGGCCGCAACTTCTGCACCGCGCTGATCGGCCTGGACGAGGCGGTGCTCCTGCCGTGGGCCGCCGAGCGCGGCCTGGCCGGCAGGAGCTACGCCGAACTGGCCGCCGAGCCGGCCGTGCACCAGCTGATCGAGGGCTTCGTCAAGCGGGTCAACGCCGACCTCCAGCGCTGGCAGACGATCAAGAAGTTCCACCTGCTGCCGCGCGACCTGGACATCGAGCACGGCGAGCTCACCCCGAGCCTGAAGATCAAGCGCCCGGTGGTCGAGCGGACCTACGCGGACGCCGTGGCGGCCATGTACGCGGGCGCCAACGAGGCCTGAGCCGCCCCGCCCCGTACGGCTCACCCGAACGGGTGCGCCGTACGGGACAATGGGCTCATGCCCTCCGCACTCCCCGACGGCGATCCGGTGCCGTCCGACGGTTCCCTGCCCGCGCACGCCCTCGACGGGCTGGGCGACCGGCCGTTCGGCTTCTACCTGCACGTGCCGTACTGCGCCAGCCGCTGCGGCTACTGCGACTTCAACACCTACACCGCCACCGAGCTGCGCTCCTCCGGGGCGGTCGCCTCGCAGGACACGTACGCGGACAACGTGGTCGCCGAGATCCGCCTCGCCCGGAAGGTGCTGGGGGACACGGACCTCCCGGTGCGGACCGTCTTCCTCGGCGGCGGCACCCCGACCCTGCTGCCCGCCCGCGACCTGGTGAAGATGCTCGCCGCGATCCGCGAGGAGTTCGGGCTCGCCGAGGACGCCGAGGTCACCACCGAGGCCAACCCGGAGTCGGTCGACCCGGCGTACCTGGCCGAACTGCGCGAGGGCGGCTACAACCGGCTCTCCTTCGGCATGCAGAGCGCCCGCCCGCACGTCCTGAAGCTGCTCGACCGCCACCACACCCCGGGCCGCCCCGAGGCCTGCGTGGCCGAGGCCCGCGCGGCCGGCTTCGAGCACGTCAACCTCGACCTCATCTACGGCACCCCCGGCGAGTCCGACGACGACTGGCGGGCCTCCCTGGACGCCGCCATCGGCGCCGGGCCCGACCACGTCTCCGCGTACTCGCTGATCGTCGAGGAGGGCACCCGGCTCGCCGCCCGGGTCAAGCGCGGCGAACTGCCGATGATCGACGACGACGTGCACGCCGACCGCTACCTGATCGCCGAGGAGGCGCTCGCCGCCGCCGGCTACTCCTGGTACGAGGTCTCCAACTGGGCCACCGCCCCCGAGGGCCGCTGCCGCCACAACGAGCTGTACTGGACCGGCGCCGACTGGTGGGGCGCGGGCCCCGGCGCCCACAGCCACGTCGGCGGCGTCCGCTGGTGGAACGCCAAGCACCCCGCCGCCTACGCGCAGGCCCTCGCCGAGCAGCGCACCCCGGCGCTGGCCCGCGAGGTGCTGGCCGAGGAGGACCGACGCGTCGAGCGGATCCTCCTGGAGCTGCGCCTGGTCGACGGCATCCCCCTCGACCTGCTCACCGGCACCGGCCGCAGGGCGGCGGACCGGCACCTCGCCGACGGCCTCCTCGCCGCCGGTCCCTACGAGCAGGGCCGCGCCGCCCTCACCCTCCAGGGCCGCCTCCTGGCGGACGCGGTTGTGCGTGACTTGGTGGACTGAGTGTCGTTAACGTGGTGTCAGCCGTCGTAGGGAGCGCGCAATGACCGCCATCGATGACCGGGTGACGGGGATCTTCGAGAATCTGGAGGTCCCCGAAGGCTTCAAAGCCGAGCTCATCAGGGGGGAAATCGTGATGATGGCCGGGCCGGACATGGTCCACAACCTCATCATCCGGGCCATCCAGCACCAGACGCCGTACACCCGGTGGAACGCACTGACCACGCAGGATGTGGCCTTTCCCCGCGAGGCCAGTGAGCCGCAGCCGGACCTGGTCGTGTTTGAGCGGGGGGCTGCGGAGGAGAGCGGTCGGCTGTTGCCCGCGCTTGCGGTCACCCTGGCGGTCGAGGTGGTTTCGAAGACCAGCGTGCTTCGCGACTACCGGACCAAGCGGGAGCTCTATGCAGAGGGCCAGATTCCCGCATATCTGATCGTCGACCCGATCAAGGGTGTCTGTGTCCTGCTCACCGAGCCGAGTCGAGCGGCGGCCTCCGGGCTGCCGGACTACGCGGTCGAGCGGACCGCGAAGTTCGGCGAGTCGATTCCGCTGGATCTGCTCGACATCACGCTGGACACCGCGGAGTTCCGCACCTACTCCTGACCCGGCAGGGCCGTGAAGTCGATCAACTCCTCCACCCGGCCCAGCAGTTCGGGCTCCAGGTCCTTGTAGCTGTTCACCTTCGACAGGATGTGCTTCCAGGCCGCCGGAGTGTCCACCGGCCAGCCGAGGCGGCGGCAGGTGCCCTCCTTCCAGTCCTCGCCCCGCGGGACGGCGGGCCAGCCGGGGATGCCCACGCTGGAGGGCTTCACGGCCTGCCAGATGTCGATGTAGGGGTGGCCGACGACCAGCACCGAGTCGCCGGTGACCCGGGCGGCGATGCGGTGCTCCTTCGTCCCCGGCAGCAGGTGGTCGACCAGGACGCCGAGGCGGCGGCCGGGGCCGGGGGCGAAGTCGGCGACGATCGCGGGCAGGTCGTCGATGCCGCGCAGGTACTCGACGACGACGCCCTCGATCCGCAGGTCGTCGCCCCAGACCCGCTCGACCAGCTCGGCGTCGTGCCGGCCCTCGACGTAGATCCGGGACTCGCGGGCGACCCGGGCGCGGGCGTTCGGGACGGCGACGGAGCCGGAGGCGGTGCGGCCCGGCGTCCGGGCGGGGGCCGGGCCGGCCGGGCGGACCAGGGTGACGGCCCGGCCCTCCAGCAGGAAGCCGCGCGGCACCAGCGGGAACACCCGGTGCTTGCCGAACCGGTCCTCCAGGGTGACGGTGAACCCCTCGGCGGTCTTCTCGCAGCGCACCACCGCCCCGCAGAAGCCGGTCGCCGCCTCCTCGACCACCAGGTCCCGCTCGGCGGGCACCTCCGGGGCGGGCTGCGGCTTCTTCCACGGCGGGGTCAGGTCGGGTCCGTACTGGCGGCTGCGCATACGGGTGATCATAGGGACGGCGGACGGTGTGTCAGAGGCCCGGCGCGCCCCAGACTGGGAACCAGCGGCTCAGGTCCTTCTCCAGCCGCAGGTCGTTCCCCAGCATCGCGTTGACCTGCAGTTCCAGCGGGCTGTTGCGCTTCTCCCCGCCGCCGGGCATCGGGGCGAAGGGGTAGAACGTCCCGCGCTTGTAGAGGTAGACCAGGGCCAGCGACCGCCCCTGCGGATCGCGGAAGGCGACCAGCGAGCAGAGCAGCTGCGGCCCGAAGCCGTTCGCCTCCAGCTCGCTGTTGACCGCGTGCAGGTCGTTGACCAGCTCCGGCAGCTCCTCGGGCCGGTGCCGGGCGAGCAGCCAGGAGTAGCCGTAGTCGTCCTTGGAGGCCTCCACCGGGACGCCGCCGCGCTCGGTGTCGGCGTCCAGCAGGGCCCGGACCTGCTGCTCGACCTGGACGAAGGCCGCGCCCTCGACGGCCGCGAAGCAGACCGAGCCGAGCCCGGTGGGGGTGAACCCGGCCCCGGCCTCCAGGGTGAGCGCGGCGGACGGCACGCCGAACAGCTGGTCGAGGTCGGGCTTGACGGGCTTGGTGCGGCCGAACAGGGTGTCCAGGATTCCCACGGCGGTCCTTTCGCGTCAGGGGCTCGGCGGGTTCAGTGGCCGAGCTGCTCGGAGATCCTCGCCAGCTGCTCCAGCCGCTTCTCCAGGCTGGGGTGGGTGGAGAACAGCTGCGTGGCGGCCTCCCGGGCGCTCAGCGCGGGGGCGAAGTAGAAGGCGTTGTACGGCTGCGCCTGGCGCAGGTCCTTGCTGGGGATGGCCGCGATCTGCCCGGTCACCTTGGTGAGCGCCGAGGCCAGGGCGCTGGGCCGGCCGGTGAGCTGGGCGGCGGCCCGGTCGGCGGCCAGTTCGCGGTAGCGGGAGAGCAGCCGGGTGAGCAGGAAGCTGATCGCGTAGACGACGATCGACACCAGCGGGATGATCAGCGCCAGGATGGCGGCGTTCTGGTCGTTGTTGTTGCGCCCGCCGCCCATGAACCCGCCGTACACGGCGATCCGGGTCATCGCCCCGGCGAGGACGCCGAGGAACCCGGCGATCGTCATCACCGCGACGTCCCGGTGGGCGACGTGCGACAGCTCGTGCGCGAGGACTCCCTCCAGCTCCTCCGGTTCCAGCCGGCGCAGCAGCCCGGTGGTCACGCAGATCACCGCGTTCTGCGGGTTGCGGCCGGTGGCGAAGGCGTTCGGCATGTCGTTGTCGGCGACCGCCACCCGCGGTTTGGGCATGTCGGCCAGGGCGCAGAGCCGGTCGACGGTGCCGTGGAGTTGGGGGAACTGTTCCGGGGACACCTGGCGGGCGCCCATCGCCCGTTCGGTGATCTTGTCGCTGAACCAGAACTGGGCCACGAACAGCCCGCCGGAGATCAGGACGATCAGTGGCCAGGCGCCGCGCAGCAGCGCGATCAGCAGGCCGGTGAAACCGACGTACAGCAACCCGATCACGAACATCGTCGCGACCATGCGGCCGGTCAGGCCGCGGTCGGGCGCGAAACGGGTGTGCTGGCCCGAGCTCGACATCGCTTGCTCCTCCGTTCGCCGTCGCTTTCGATGCTGCCACCCGGACGGCCTCCCGGCACCACCCCGGTGCCGGGAGGATCGAACCGCCGGGGCCCCGCGGGCCGTGTCCGGAACTGCGGGGAGGATCACGTCCCTCGGGCCGTTCCTGCCGTAGGACCCGGGCCTTACACTGGCAGGTACGGTTCTGGCACTCGTACGTTCAGAGTGCCAAGACCGGGGGCCTCCCGGAGCGGCCCGCAGCAGCGAGGGACACAGTCGGACAACGTGCGAAGACGGAGGTGCGTGCCCCATGGCCGGTGAGGTCCGCCAGCTGGACGAACGCAAGCTCGCCGTACTCCGCGCGATCGTGCAGGACTACGTGGGCACCGAGGAGCCGGTCGGCTCCAAGGCCCTGGTGGAACGGCACAACCTCGGGGTCTCGCCGGCGACCGTCCGCAACGACATGGCGGCGCTGGAGGAGGAGGGCTACATTCACCAGCCGCACACCAGTGCCGGCCGGATCCCGACCGACAAGGGGTACCGTCTCTTCGTCGACAAGCTCGCCGAGATCAAGCCGATGAGCGCCCCCGAGCGCCGGGCCATCCGGCACTTCCTGGACGGCGCGGTCGACCTGGACGACGTGGTCGCCCGCACCGTGCGGCTGCTCGCCCAGCTGACCAGGCAGGTCGCGGTGGTGCAGTACCCCTCGCTGACGCGCTCCACCGTCCGGCACATCGAGCTGGTGGCGCTGGCCCCGGCCAAGGTGATGCTGGTACTGATCACCAACACCGGCCGGGTCGAGCAGCGGATGGTCGACTGCCCGGGCTCGGTCGGCGAGACGGTGCTGGCGGACCTTCGGGCCCGGATCAACGCGAGAGCCGCCGGCCGGCGCCTCCCGGAGGTCCCGGGGCTGCTGGAGGAGCTGCCGGCGCTGTTCGAGCAGGCCGACCGGCCGACGGTCAGCACGGTCCTGGCGACCCTGTTCGAGACGCTCGCCGAGCAGAACGAGGAGCGGATCATGCTGGCCGGCACGGCCAACCTGACCCGCTTCGGGCACGACTTCCCGCTCACCATCCAGCCGGTGCTGGAGGCCCTGGAGGAGCAGGTCATCCTGCTCCGCCTCCTGGGTGAGACCGCGGACGCCGCGATGACGGTCCGGATCGGGCGGGAGAACGCCTATGAAGGGCTGAATTCCACGTCGATCGTTTCGGTCGGCTACGGTTCGGGCGACGAGAGCGTGGCGAAACTGGGTGTGATCGGTCCGACCCGGATGGACTACCCCGGCACAATGGGGGCGGTGCGAGCGGTGGCACGGTACGTGGGCCAGATCCTGGCCGAGTCCTAGCAAGGGCCACCGTTAAAATTTTTGACGGTGGCGTCCAGTCGCAGCACTACTACAGGCGGAACAAGCGGAGCATTTGGTGGCCACGGACTACTACGCGGTACTCGGCGTCCGACGGGATGCGGGGCAGGACGAGATCAAGAAGGCGTTCCGGCGCCTGGCACGCGAACTGCACCCGGACGTCAACCCGGACCCGAAGACGCAGGAGCGGTTCAAGGAGATCAACGCCGCCTACGAGGTGCTCTCCGACCCGCAGAAGCGTCAGGTCTACGACCTCGGCGGGGACCCGCTGTCCCCGGGCGGCGGCGGTGCCGGCGGCTTCGGCGCCGGCGCGGCGGGCTTCGGCTTCTCCGACATCATGGACGCCTTCTTCGGCGCCGCGGCCGGCCAGCGCGGCCCGCGCTCGCGCACCCGCCGCGGCCAGGACGCCATGATCCGGCTGGAGATCACCCTGGAGGAGGCCGCGTTCGGCACCACCAAGGAACTCCAGGTCGACACCGCCGTCACCTGCACCACCTGCAGTGGCGAGGGCGCGGCCCCCGGCACCTCGGCGCAGACCTGTGACATGTGCCGCGGCAAGGGCGAGGTCTCCCAGGTCACCCGGTCCTTCCTGGGCCAGGTCATGACCTCCCGCCCCTGCCCGCAGTGCCAGGGCTTCGGCACCGTCGTGCCGACCCCGTGCCCGGAGTGCGCCGGCGACGGCCGCGTGCGCGCCCGCCGCACCCTGACCGTCAAGATCCCGGCCGGCGTCGACAACGGCACCCGGATCCAGCTGGCCGGCGAGGGCGAGGTCGGCCCCGGCGGCGGCCCGGCCGGCGACCTGTACGTCGAGATCGCCGAGACCACCCACGCCATCTTCCAGCGGCGCGGGGACGACCTGCACTGCACCGTCACCATCCCGATGACGGCGGCCTCGCTCGGCACCCGGGTGCCGCTGCAGACCCTGGACGGCCTGGAGGACGTCGACATCCGGCCCGGCACCCAGTCCGGCCAGTCGATCCCGCTGCACGGCCGGGGCATCACCCACCTGCGCGGCGGCGGCCGGGGCGACCTGATAGTGCACGTCGAGGTGAAGACGCCCACCAAGCTCGACGCCGAGCAGGAGGAGCTGCTGCGCCGCCTCGCGGTGCTGCGCGGCGAGGAGCAGCCGTCCGGCCAGTTCGCGCCGGGCCAGCAGGGCCTGTTCTCCCGCCTGAAGGACGCCTTCAACGGCCGGTAGTCGTCCGCGGAGGGGTGCCGGGGGATCCCGGCACCCCTTTCGTGTTCCCGTCCCACTCCTGGAGGTACCCCCGTCATGACCGCGCCCGTCTTCGTCGTCGAGACCGAGCGGATCGCCGCCGCCGTGCCCGGGGCCGTGGTGCGCCTGGACGGCCCGGAGGGGCGGCACGCGGCCGCGGTGAAGCGGCTGGAGCCGGGCGAGGCGGTCACCCTGGCCGACGGGCTGGGACTCGGGGTGGACGGCACGGTCGCCGAGGTGCTCGGCAAGGACGCGATCGACGTGACGGTCGCCGCCGTGCGCCGGGAGCCGGAGCCCGCGCCGCGGATCGTGGTCGTCCAGGCGCTACCCAAGGGCGACCGCGGCGAGCTGGCCGTGGAGACGATGACCGAGGTCGGCGTGGACGTGGTGATCCCGTGGTCCGCCTCGCGCTGCATCACCCAGTGGAAGGGCGAGCGCGGCGCCAAGGCGCTCGCCAAGTGGCGGGCCACCGCCCGGGAGGCGGGCAAGCAGTCCCGCCGGCTGCGCTTCCCCGAGGTCCGCGAGCCGATGACCACCCGGCAGCTGGCGCCGGTGCTGGCGCGGGCCGCGTTCGCCGCCGTGCTGCACGAGGAGGGCGCCGAGCCGCTGGCGCACGCCGGGCTGCCGGAGGGCGGGGACATCGTGCTGGTGGTCGGCCCCGAGGGCGGGGTCTCCCCGGAGGAGCTGGCCGCCTTCGCCGAGGCGGGCGCCAAGCCGTACCGGCTGGGCTCCTCGGTGCTGCGCACCTCGACCGCCGGGGTGGCCGCCGGCGCGCTGCTGCTCGGGCGCACCGGCCGCTGGTCGTGACGGCCGCTGTGACGGGCGCTGCGACGGCAGCCGTGCAGGCGGTCGGGGCGGCCTGCGGGGCGGTTCCCGGGAGGGCGTAACAGCCCTCCGCGGGCGGCGCCGGAAGTCTGGGAAAAACGGCGCGGATCGTACGCGCACCTGCTTAGGCTGGCCGGGTGACGGACTCCCTGAGCACCTCCTCGAACAGCTCGGCGGGCGCCTACCTGCGCCATCCCCACCTGCACGGCGACCTGGTCGCCTTCGTCGCCGAGGACGACCTCTGGCTCGCCCCGCTGGCCGGCGGCCGGGCCTGGCGGCTGACGGCGGACCACCTGCCGGTCCACCACCCGAGGTTCTCCCCGGACGGGCGGCACCTCGCCTTCACCTCCACCCGGGACGGCGCGCCCGAGGTGCACGTGGTGCCGGTGGACGGCGGCCCGTCGCGCCGGCTCACCCACTGGGGCAGCCACCAGACCCGGGTGCTCGGCTGGACCGCCGACGGCCGCCCGATCGCCGCCACCGCCGCGGGCGAGGCCAGTTTCCGCCGCACCTGGGCGCACGCCGTGCCGCTGGACGGCGGCGAGCCGCAGCGGCTGCCGTACGGGCCGGTCGGCGGGCTCGCCTTCGAGCCGGGCGGGGACCGGGTGCTGCTGAGCAGCGTCAACGGTCGCGACCCGGCCTGGTGGAAGCGGTACCGGGGCGGGCGGGCCGGCAAGCTGTGGCTGGGCCGGGACGAGTTCGTCCGCGTCCACGCGGAGCTGGACGGGCAGCTGGACTCCCCGCTGTGGGTGGCCGGGCCGGGCGGGCGGGGCGGCCGGATCGCCTTCCTGTCCGACCACGAGGGCGTCGGCGAGCTGTGGTCCAGCGGCCCGGACGGCACCGACCTGCGCCGCCACACCGCCGACCCGGACGGCTTCTACGCCCGCGGCGCCACCACCGACGGCACCCGGGTGGTCCTCCACCGGGCCGGCGACCTCTGGCTGCTGGACGACCTGGACGGCGCCGAGCCGCGCCGGCTGGACGTCCGCCTCGCCGGTCCGCGGGCCGGGCGCCGCCCCCGCCCGGTGCCCGCCGCGCACTGGCTGGACTCCGTCGCCCCCGACCGCACCGGCCGGGGCAGCGCCGTGGTGGTGCGCGGCAGCGTGCACTGGCTGACCCACCGCGAGGGCCCGGCCCGGGTGCTGGACGAGACCCCGGGCGTGCGCGGGCGGCTGGTCCGGGTGGTGCCGGGCGAGGACGGCGCCCAGGGCGTGCTGTGGGTGTCCGACGCCGAGGGCGAGGACGCCCTGGAGTTCGCCCCCGACCTGCACGGCGCCGAGCGCCGCCGGCTGGCCGCCGGGCAGCTCGGCCGGGTCAACTCGCTGGTGGTCTCCCCGGACGGCAAGCAGGCCGCGCTCGGCGTGCACGACGGCCGGGTGCTGCTGGTCTCGCTGGCCGACGGCGCCGTGCACGAGCTGGACCGCAGCGCCGACGGCGAGGCCGGCGGGCCGGCCTTCAGCCCGGACTCGGCCTGGCTGGCCTGGTCGCGCCCGGTGCGCGGGATGGGCCCCCACTCGCTGCGCCAGATCGTGCTGGCCAACCTGGCCACCCGGACGGTCGGCGAGGTCACCCAGCCGCGCTTCGTGGACACCTCGCCCTCCTTCACCGCGGACGGGCGCTACCTGGCCTTCCTGTCGGTGCGCAACTTCGACCCGGTCTACGACGCGCACGTCTTCGACCTGTCCTTCCCGAACGGCTGCCGCCCCTATCTGGTCACGCTGGCCGCCGACACGCCCTCCCCGTTCGGGCCGCAGCGGGCCGGGCGCCCGCTCGGCGGGGAGGAGGACGAGCCGAAGGCCCGGAAGGCGGACGGCGAGGAGGCGGCGGCCGACGCCGCGCCGGTGACCAGGGTGGACCTGGACGGCATCGCCGACCGGATCGTCCCCTTCCCGGTCGAGGGCGGCCGCTTCGAGGACCTGGCCGCCGCTAAGGACGGCGTGCTCTGGACCAGGGCCCCGCTGATGGGCGAACTCGGCGACGAGGCCGCCTCGTTGGACGACGACCGGCCCCGTCCGGTGCTGGAGCGCTTCGACCTGAGGAAGCGCCGGGTCGAGCAGCTGGTGCACGGCCTGGACGGCTTCTCGGTCAGTGCGGACGGCACCCGGGCGGCCGTGCTGGACGAGGGCGAGCTGCGGGTCGTCCCGGCCGACCACAAGGGCGGCGACGACGAGGAGACCACCGTCGACCTCGCCCGGCTGCGGGTGACCGTCGACCCGGCCGCCGAGTGGCGGCAGATGTACGCCGAGAACGGCCGGCTGATGCGGGACAACTTCTGGCGCCCCGACCTCTCCGGCGTCGACTGGGACGGGGTGCTGGAGCGCTACCGGCCGCTGGTCGAACGGGTCGGCTCGCACGACGAACTGGTCGACCTGCTCTGGGAGGTGCACGGCGAACTCGGCACCTCGCACGCCTACGTGATGCCCTACGGCCGGTACACCGAGCCCGCCCGGCGCCAGGGCCTGCTCGGCGCCGACCTGGTCCGGGACGGCGAGCGGTGGCGGATCGCCCGGATCCTGCCCGGGGAGTCCTCCGACCCCAGGGCCCGCTCGCCGCTGGCCGCGCCCGGCGCGGCCGTCCGCCCGGGCGACGCGGTGCTGGCCGTCAACGGCCGCCCGGTGGACCCGGTCACCGGCCCGGCCCCGCTGCTGGCCGGCACGGCGGGCCAGCCGGTCGAGCTGACCGTGGCCGGGAAGGACGGCACCGACCGGCGCCACCCGGTGGTCGTCCCGCTCGCCGACGAGGAGGCGCTGCGCTACCACGACTGGGTGGCCGGTCGGCGGGCCGCGGTGCGCGAGCTGTCCGGCGGGCGGCTGGGCTACCTGCACCTGCCCGACATGCAGACGGCCGGCTGGGCCCAGCTGCACCGCGACCTGAGCAGCGAGATGGCCAGGGAGGGCCTGGTCGTCGACGTCCGGGGGAACCGGGGCGGCCACACCTCGCAGCTGGTGATCGAGAAGCTGGCCCGCCGGATCATCGGCTGGGACGTCATCCGGGACACCGACCACCCGGTGCCCTACCCGGCGGACGCCCCGCGCGGTCCGGTGGTCGCGCTCGCCGACGAGTTCACCGGCTCGGACGGCGACGTGGTCAACGCCGCCGTCCAGGCGCTCGGGATCGGCCCGGTGGTCGGCACCCGCACCTGGGGCGGGGTGATCGGCATCGACAGCCGCTACCGGCTGGTCGACGGCACCCTGGTCACCCAGCCCAAGTACGCGCTCTGGCTGGAGAACTACGGCTGGGGCCTGGAGAACCACGGCGTCGACCCGGACGTCGAGGTGCCGTTCGCCCCGCACCACTGGGCGGCCGGCGAGGACCCCCAGCTGGCCGAGGGCGTCCGGCTCGCCCTGGAGCGGCTCGCCGAGACGCCGGCCCGTACGGCGCCGCCGCTGCCCTGGCGGTAGCGGGGCGCCGTCCTCGCAGCGGGAGGCCGTACCGGCCGGCTTCCCGCTGCGGGGTGCGGGGGCGTGGGTAGGATGCGGGGCTGTTTCTTGATCCACAGCTCACGGGGGAACCACATGGCGCAGGGCTACCCGCCGCCGCAGTACGGCCAGAATCCTTACGCACAGCAGCCGCAGCCCCAGCCGCCGGCGCAGCCCTACCAGCAGCCGCCGGCCCAGCCGTACCCGCCGCAGCCGTACCCGCCGCAGGGACACGCCCCGCAGGCGTACCCGCAGCCGTACCCGGACCCCTACCCGCGGAGCGAGCAGCCGCGGCGGGCGCTGCCGCCCTGCCCCAAGGAGGCGGGCGGCGGCCGGCGGTTCCTGGCGATCGTGCTGGACTGGCTGTTCGCGATCGGCCTCGGCTTCGTCGCCGCCAACGCCGCGAGCCGCCCGAGGACCGGGCACGCGGCCGGCCACGCCGTGCAGAGCGGACCGGTGGTGCCCTACTTCGTGGCGCTGCTGGCCGTCGGCCTGGCCGCGTCCTTCCTCAACCAGGTGGTGCTCGCCCGGCTGACCGGCTTCAGCGTCGGCAAGGGGGTCATGGCGATGCGGGTGGTGCGCCGCAAGGGCGTGATGCGGCCCAACACCTGGCGGCTCACCAGGCGCTGGCTGATCGGTTTCGTCATCCTCGCGGTCTCCTTCCTCACCGAGGACTTCGACACGGACGAGGGCGACATCGTCGGCATGCGCTCGGTGCGCTGGAAGCACCTCCAGGAGTACCAGCAGGCCGTCGCCCCGCTCGGCTAGGCTGCGCCCGTACGGCCCCACCACCCGACGTACCGATCCCGAGGAGGGAACCATGGCCGGCGAGCCGCAGCCCGACTGCCTGTTCTGCAAGATCGTGGCGGGCGAGATCCCGGCGACCGTGGTGCGCAAGACCGAGCGCACCCTCGCCTTCCGCGACATCGCCCCCAAGGCGCCCGTGCACGTGCTGGTGGTCCCGCACGCGCACTACCCGAACGCGGCCGCGCTGGCCGCCGCCGAGCCGGAGATCGCCGGCGAACTGCTCGCCGAGGCGGGCGCGGTGGCCAGGGACGAGGGCATCGAGGACTACCGGCTGATCTTCAACACCGGTGCGGGCGCCGGACAGACCGTCTTCCACGCGCACGTCCACGTGCTCGGCGGGGCGAAGATGACCGAGAGCATGGTCTGACCGCAGGTGTCCCAGCGCGAACTCGTCGTCCTCGGCACCGCCAGCCAGGTGCCCACCCGGCACCGCAACCACAACGGCTACCTGCTGCGCTGGGACGGCGAGGGCCTGCTGTTCGACCCCGGCGAGGGCACCCAGCGCCAGATGCTGCACGCCGGGGTCACGGCCACCCAGATCACCCGGATCGCGGTCACCCACTTCCACGGGGACCACTGCCTGGGTCTCGCCGGGGTGATCCAGCGGATCAACCTCGACCGGGTCCCGCACCCCGTCGACGTCTACTTCCCGGCCTCCGGCGAGGTCTACTTCGAGCGGCTGCGGCACTCCACCGCCTACCACGAGACGGCCGTGCTGCGGCCCCGCCCGATCGACGAGCCCGGGCCGCTGCCCGCGCCCGGCGCCCGCTTCGCGCTGGACGCCGTCCGGCTGGACCACCCGGTGGAGTCCTTCGGCTACCGGCTGTCCGAGCCGGACGGCCGCCGGCTGGTGCCGCAGCGGCTCGCCGCGCTCGGCGTGCGCGGCCCGGCGGTCGGCCGGCTCCAGCACGAGGGCGCGATCGAGGTGGACGGCCGCACCGTCACGCTGGGCGAGGTCAGCGAGCCGCGGCCGGGCCAGAAGTTCGCCTTCGTGATGGACACCCGCCTGTGCGAGGGCGTGCACACCCTCGCCGAGGGCGCCGACCTGCTGGTCGTCGAGGCGACGTTCACCGACGCCGACGCCCGCCTCGCGGAGGAGCACGGCCACCTCACCGCCGGGCAGGCCGCCAAGGTCGCCGCCGAGGCCGGGGTGCGCACCCTGGTGCTGACCCACTTCTCGCAGCGCTACCCGGACCTCGGCCAGCACCTGGCCGACGCCCGCAAGCACTTCGACGGGGAACTGGTGCTGGCCGCCGATCTCGACCGGGTGCCCGTCCCGGCCCGCCGCCCGTCGTGACCGGCCCGGGAACCGCCGAGCCGCGGCCGGCGGGAAAAATACGCTCGCATCGGCCTCCGATCTGCCGCAGCATCGTCGGGTGCGGCCCCGCCGCCCGCCACGGCGATCACGCTCGCGGCGTACCCTGGTGCCCCGGAGACACCGAGCGGCACCCGAGACCACGGATGGGATGAGGCAGGCCCCAGCGCCGACCTATGAGTGACACATCGCAGACCCGTACCAACGGACAGTCGCGCACCGAACCGGCCGACGACGGCCGCGTCAGCGCCCGGATCGTCATCCCCGAGAAGCACCCGATGGTCACCCTGCTCGGCACCGCGGACTCGCTGCTGCGCGTGATCGAGCAGGGCTTCCCCGCCGCCGACATCCACGTCCGCGGCAACGAGGTGACCGCCACCGGAGCCCGGGCCGAGGTCGCCCTCGTGCAGCGGCTCTTCAACGAGATGATGCTGGTGCTGCGCACCGGCCAGCCCCTGACGGAGGACTCCGTGGAGCGCTCCATCGCCATGCTCCGCAGCCAGGAACAGGACCCGGACAGCCCGGCGCCCTCCCAGGTGTTCACCGCGAACATCCTGTCCAACCGGGGCCGCACGATCCGCCCGAAGACCCTCAACCAGCAGCGCTACGTCGACGCGATCGACAAGCACACGATCGTCTTCGGCCTCGGCCCGGCCGGCACCGGCAAGACCTACCTGGCGATGGCCAAGGCCGTCCAGGCCCTCCAGGCCAAGGAGGTCAACCGGATCATCCTGACCCGCCCGGCGGTCGAGGCGGGGGAGCGGCTGGGCTTCCTGCCCGGCACCCTCTACGAGAAGATCGACCCGTACCTGCGCCCGCTGTACGACGCGCTGCACGACATGATGGACCCGGACTCCATCCCACGCCTGATGGCGGCCGGCACCATCGAGGTCGCCCCGCTCGCGTACATGCGCGGCCGCACCCTCAACGACGCCTTCATCATCCTCGACGAGGCCCAGAACACCTCGCCCGAGCAGATGAAGATGTTCCTCACCCGCCTCGGGTTCAACTCCCGGGTGGTGGTCACCGGCGACACCAGCCAGATCGACCTCCCGGGCGGCACCCGCAGCGGACTCAAGGTCGTCCAGGAGATCCTGGCCGACGTGCCCGACATCCACTTCTCCGTCCTCACCAGCACCGACGTGGTCCGCCACAAGCTGGTCGGCCGGATCGTGGACGCCTACGAGCGCTGGGACGCCCGGCAGGAGGCCGAGGACGGCTCCCCGGCTCCCCGCAAGCCCGCCCAGCGGCGCCCCGGCAAGGCCACCGCGCCCCGCGCTCCCCGACAGTCCCATCGCACCGAAAGCTGAGCACACAGCCCGTCATGTCGATCGACATCGCCAACGAGTCCGGTTGGGAAGCCGACGAGGAGTCCATCCTCGACGTCGCCCGCTTCGCCCTGGACAAGATGCGGATCCACCCGCAGTCAGAACTGTCCGTGATCCTGGTGGACAGTGCGGCGATGGAGGAGCTGCACATCCAGTGGATGGACCTGCCCGGGCCCACCGACGTGATGTCCTTCCCGATGGACGAGCTGCGTCCCGGCAAGGAGGGCGACGAGCTGCCGCAGGGCCTGCTCGGCGACATCGTGCTCTGCCCCGAGGTCGCCGAGCAGCAGGGCCAGGCCGCCCCCTCCAAGCACTCGATGGACGAGGAGCTGCAACTGCTCACCGTGCACGGGGTGCTGCACGTCCTCGGCTACGACCACGAGGAGCCGGAGGAAGAGGAGGAGATGTTCGCCCTCCAGAAGCGCATCCTGGACGACTGGCGGGCGGGCCGCGGCCTCGGCGGCATCTCCCCGGCCCCCACCACCCACTGAGCGCGGAGCCCGAACCCCTGTGAGTGGTGAGAGTACGAGCTTCATCCTCGGTGCCGTGCTGCTCGTCGTGCTCGGCTGGCTGGCCGCGTGCGCCGAGGCGGGCATCTCCCGGGTCTCCCGGTTCCGGGCGGAGGAGGCGGTGCGCAGCGGCCGGCGCGGCTCCACGCGGCTGCTGACCGTCGCCTCCGACCCGATCCGCTACCTCAACCTGGCCACCCTGATCCGGGTGGCCAGCGAGATGGCGGCGGCCGTCCTGGTCACTGTGGTGTGCGTGCGCAACGTGGCGCCCACCTGGCAGGCCGTGCTGCTGGCGTTCGGCGTGATGGTGCTGGTGTCCTTCGTCGCGGTGGGGGTCTCGCCGCGCACGATCGGGCGCCAGCACCCGATCACCACCGCGACCGCGGCCTCCTTCGTGCTGCTGCCGCTGGCCGCGGTGCTGGGCCCGATCCCGCGGCTGCTGATCCTGCTCGGCAACGCGCTGACCCCGGGCAAGGGCTACCGGGAGGGTCCGTTCGCCTCGGAGGCGGAGCTGCGGGCCCTGGTGGACCTCGCCGGGAAGGACGACCTGATCGAGGACGAGGAGCGCCGGATGGTGCACTCGGTCTTCGAGCTGGGCGACACCATCGTGCGCGAGGTGATGGTGCCGCGCACCGATTTGGTGATGATCGAGCGGCACAAGACCGTCCGGCAGGCGCTCACCCTGGCGCTGCGCTCCGGTTTCTCGCGCATTCCGGTGGTCGGCGACAACGAGGACGACGTGGTCGGCATCGTCTACCTCAAGGACCTGGTGCGGCGCACCCACATCAACCGGGACGCGGAGTCCGAGGAGGTCGGCGCGGTGATGCGCCCGGCCGTCTTCGTCCCCGACTCCAAGCCGGCCGGCGACCTGCTGCGCGAGATGCAGCAGCGCCGCTCGCACGTGGCGATCGTGATCGACGAGTACGGCGGCACGGCCGGGCTGGTCACCATCGAGGACATCCTGGAGGAGATCGTCGGCGAGATCACCGACGAGTACGACCGGGAGATCGCCCCGGTGGAGGACCTCGGCGACGGCTCGTACCGGATCACCGCCCGGCTGCTGGTGGAGGATCTGGGCGAGCTGTTCGGCATCGAGCTGGAGGACGAGGACGTCGAGACCGTCGGCGGCCTGCTGGCCAAGCACCTGGGCCGGGTGCCGATCCCCGGCTCGTCCTGCGAGATCCCGCTGCCCGAGCCGGTCGGGGGCGGCCTGACCGGCATCCTGCTGACCGCCGAGTCCTCGGCCGGCCGCCGCAACCGGATCGGCTCCATGGTCGCCGCCCCCGTCCGTCGCACCGAGGACGCCGGGGCCCCGGCGGGCGAGTAGCGGGCGGGCGGTCGCCGAGCGACCATGGAGGGCATGACGCACAAACTTCGCGCGGAGTACGGCCCGCAGGGGGCGGCCGGCGGAGTCAAGTCCTGGCACGTGGTGCGGGACGAGGACCTGTCGGTGGCGCTCTGCGGCCGGGACATGCCCGACGACGCCGAGACGCGGCCCGAGGAGGAGTGGGGCACCGGGCTTCGCTGCTGCCAGCAGTGCGGTTCGCTCTACATGCACGAGACCCCGCACATGGAGAAGCTCCATCCCTACAGCTAGACCATGGCCGAGCTCTGGAGGTCGCCATGAAGCTGCAAGACACGCTGAAGCCCGTCGACCGCCGTCTCGCCATGGTGTGGCGGATCGGGGCGGGGGCCGGGGGGATCTTCCTGATCGTGTTCGGGAGTCTGGGGCTGGCCGACCACCCCGGTTTCCTGTCCACCCACGGTGACCAGGTCGCCGGGCTGTCGACCAACGGGGCGCTGAGCATCCTGTCCATCGTGGCGGGCGCGGTCCTGCTGGTGGGGGCGGTGATCGGCGGGAACTTCGCGTCCAACCTCAACATGGCGGTGGGCGTGCTGTTCGTCCTGTCCGGTTTCTACGGCCTGACGGTGCTGGAGCGGCCGGAGGCGAACATCCTCAACTTCCGGATGTCGAACGTGCTGTTCGCGTTCATCTTCGGGATCGTCCTGACGACCTTCGGGATGTACGGCCGGGTGAGCAGCCACCTGCCGCACGACAACCCGTTCTGGCGCGAGCGCATCGGGCGCGAGGAGCCGATGCCGTCCGGGCCGAAGACCTTCGTCAAGGTCCTGCACCCGAACCCGGGGCCGACCCACCCGGTCGGCCACTGAGCGGCGCCGGGTGCCTATGCTCGGCGGCATGAGTGACATCGTCGAGCTCGACCCCGAAGACAAGAAGATCATCACCCTGGCCCGCTCGGCCCGCGCCCGCAACGGCGTCGCCGAGGGGGCCGCGGTGCGTGACGAGACCGGACGCACCTACGTGGCCGGGACGGTCGCGCTGGAGTCGCTGCGGCTGAGCGCCCTCCAGGCGGCGGTGGCGATGGCGGTGGCCAGCGGCGCCAGGTCGCTGGAGGCGGCGGCCGTGGTGAGCGAGGCGGAGCAGCCGGCCGAGGCGGACCTGGCGGCCGTGCGGGACCTGGGCGGGGCCGGGACGCCGGTGCTGCTGGCCGGGCCGGACGGGGCGCTGCGGGTGTCCGCCGAGGCGCGCTGAGGCCCGGCGGGGCCCGGTGGAAGGCCTGGGCGGGGTCGCCGGGGGCCCGTGCCCCGGGCCTTCGGCGGCCGTGTCGAGGGGCATGGTCCCGGCCCACGCCCGGCAGATAATCTCACCGGGGGAGTGGATGCGCTGAGGGGGCTGGGGCATGGGGGCGGTGGCGTTCTTCGCCGGGCTGCTGCTGTTCGTGATGGGGCTGGGCAAGTGGCAGGAGACCAGGTCGGAGCTCTGGCTCTTCGGCTCGCTCGGCTTCCTGCTGGTGCTGGTGGTGGTCTCGCTGATCCCCACCGACGGCAAGGGCGGGAAGGGCGGGAAGAAGGGCTGAACGCGCCCCCGAACACCCCCGGGGGTGGGCCCGGACGGCGGGGCTCCGGTGATCAGGGAGAATGGAGCCCATGAATGCCCCTTCCTCCTCGTACCGCTCCGGGTTCGCGTGCTTCGTCGGCCGGCCCAACGCGGGCAAGTCGACCCTGACCAACGCCCTGGTGGGGACGAAGGTCGCGATCACCTCCGACCGCCCGCAGACCACCCGGCACACCGTGCGCGGCATCGTGCACCGCCCGGACGCCCAGCTCGTCCTGGTCGACACCCCCGGCCTGCACAAGCCGCGCACCCTGCTCGGCGAACGCCTCAACGACCTGGTCCGCAGCACCTGGGCCGAGGTCGACGTGATCGGCTTCTGCCTGCCCGCCGACCAGAAGATCGGCCCCGGCGACAAGTTCATCGCCAAGGAGATCGCCGGGATCAAGAAGACCCCGAAGGTCGCCATCGTCACCAAGACCGACCTGGTCGACTCCAAGCGCCTGGCCGAGCAGCTGATCGCCATCCACCAGCTCGGCATCGAGCTGGGCTTCGAGTGGGCCGAGATCATCCCGGTCTCCGCCGTGGGCGACAAGCAGGTGGAACTGGTCGCCGACCTTCTCACCAAGCTGCTGCCGGAGGGCGACCAGCTCTACCCGGAAGGCGACCTCACCGACGAGCCCGAGCAGATCATGGTCGCCGAGCTGATCCGCGAGGCCGCGCTGGAGGGCGTGCGCGACGAACTGCCGCACTCGCTGGCCGTGGTGGTCGAGGAGATGCTGCCGCGCGAGGGCCGCCCGGCGGACCGCCCGCTGCTGGACATCCACGCCAACGTCTACATCGAGCGGCAGAGCCAGAAGGCGATCGTGATCGGCGCCAAGGGCTCGCGGCTCAAGCACGTCGGCACCACCGCCCGCAAGCACATCGAGGCGCTGCTCGGCACGCCGGTCTACCTGGACCTGCACGTCAAGGTCGCCAAGGACTGGCAGCGCGACCCCAAGCAGCTGCGCAAGCTCGGCTTCTGAGTCCGGGCTCCGGACCGGCGGGTTCGAGCCACCGGGAGGCCCTGGGCCCGTTCGGACGTTGTGCGTCCGGGCGGGCCCTCGCCGTGGTCCGGCCGTACGCGACGTCAGAAGGGGCACAGCGCGATGAAGTTGCACACCCGGGAGTGGGGCCGCGGGGACCGGCTGGCCGTGCTGGTGCACGGCATCATGTCCGACCACCGCACCTGGCGGCTGATCGGTCCGGCGCTGGCCGAGCGGGGCTACCGGGTGCTCGCGGTGGACCTGCGCGGGCACGGGCGCAGCCCGCGCGGCACCGGCGGGAGCCCGCTGGAGCGCTACCCCCTGGAGGCGTACTCCGACGACCTGGTGGAGAACCTGCCGACCGGCGTCGAGCTCGCGATCGGCCACTCGCTGGGCGGCATCGCGCTGGCGGGCGCGGTCGAACGGCTGGAGCCGGCCCGCGCGGTGTACGTCGATCCGGCCTGGCGGTTCGCCCAGACCGGGATGGACCCGCGGGTGATGGCTGAGCTGAGGCACCTCACCCGGGAGCAGATCGTCGCGCTCAGCCCGAGCTGGGAGCCGGACGACGTGGACGCCGAACTCGCCGCCGCGGCCGCCTGGGACGAGGACTCGGCGTGGGCCCTGGCCGACCAGCGTTCGGACCTGCCGGCCGGGCCGGCGGTGCCCTCGCTGGCGGTGCTGGCCGACCGCAGCCTGCTGGTGGACGCGTCCAGCGCCCGGGCGCTGCGCGCCCGGGGCTTCGAGGTGCGCACCGTGCCCGGCGCGGGCCACACCGTCCACCGGGACGACCCGGCCGGCTTCCTGGCCGCGCTCGACGGCTGGCTCTGACCCTCCGGGGCCCTGGTGCTACGCGCCCTCGCGCAGCACCAGGGAGATCAGCTCGCGCTGCGAGTCGGTGAGCTTCGGGTCGGCGCAGTACACCGACCGGCCGTCGACGGTGATCTCGTAGTGGAAGCCGTCCGGCACCCCGTACGAGGGCGCGCGCAGCCCGCCCGCGACGGCCTCGCGGGCGAGCGCGTGCACGTGCGGGGCGTCCGTGCGGTCGGCGGTGTCGATCTCCGCCTGGCGGACGAGCCCCGCGAAACCGCCGGTCCGGGTCACCTGGATACGCATGGTGTCCATGGTGCTACGCAGGGAGGGGTTTTGCCGGGCTTTTCCCGGACCGTGACCTTAAGCCCGCCTCAACCCGGTCTCAACCACCCTTCAGGCGCGCTCCGGTGGCTCCGGACGGGCTCCTGGGGCTCCGGGCGAGCCCCATGGGCCGCGCCCCCGGAGGGTCACCCCGGGCTGACCCCGACCTGCGCCCAGGAGGCCGTGACGGTGTCCACGACCGACCGGTCGTCGGGGTAGCGGGCCTTGGCGGCGGCCACGGTGGCCCGGGCGAAGGCGGTGAAGTCGGCGTCGGCGGGCAGCGTGCGCCCGGTCAGCGCGTCGTACCAGATCCGCCCCGCGCGCTCCCAGGCCGAGCCGCCGAGCGCGGTGGCCAGCAGGTAGAACGCGTGGTTGGGGATGCCGGAGTTGATGTGCACCCCGCCGTTGTCCTGGGAGGTGTTCACGTAGTCCCGCATGTGCGCGGGCTGCGGGTCCTTGCCCAGCTGCGGGTCGTCGTAGGCGGTGCCGGGCGCCTTCATCGAGCGCAGCGCCACGCCCTGCACGCCCGGGGCGAGCAGCCCGGCGCCGATCAGCCAGTCGGCGTCGGCGGCGCTCTGGTGCAGCGAGTACTGCTTGACCAGCGAGCCGAAGACGTCGGAGACCGACTCGTTGAGCGCGCCGGGCTGGTCCTGGTAGTCCAGCCCGGCGGTGAACTGGGTGACGCCGTGGGTGAGTTCGTGGCCGATGACGTCGATGCAGGCGGTGAAGTCGCCGAACACCACGTTGTCGCCGTCGCCGAACACCATCTGGTGGCCGTTCCAGAAGGCGTTGTCGTAGTTGCGGCCGTAGTGGACGCTGGCGTCCAGCCGCAGGTTCCGGTCGTCGATCGAGTGCCGGCCGAAGACGTCGGCGTAGAGCGCGAAGGTGGCGCCGAGGCCGTCGTAGGCGTGGTTGACGGAGCTGTCGGAGGACGCGCCGCGGCCCTCGGTGCGCACGCTGCGCCCGGGCAGCCGCTGGCCGTGTCCGGCGTCGTAGATCACCCGGTTGAGGCCCGGGGCGGCGGCGACGGGCGGGGGCGGGGAGAGTCGGGCCGCGCGGTGCGCCGCGTCGAGGGCCAGGGAGTGGACGGCGGGCTCGTGACCGGCCTCGGCGAGGCGGTCCAGGACGTACGGCGGGACGATCGTGCAGATCGGTACTGCTGCAGTCATGTGGCCCAGGGTGAGGCTTCGATGACCGGTTGTCACCACCTTTGGCATGACCGGTCGACGTCTCAAGGAGTGGAACGGAAGCCCGGATCACTTCGGGGGCGTGCGGCGCTGGGTTACGCTGGGGCCATCATGCGCAACGGGCTGCTTCTTCTTAGCTGCCGCGTCGAGGGCCTGTAGTCCACCGGGCCGGCACCCTCGCCGCGGGGAACGAGCTGTGCGCGCGATCGGCGATCCAATGGTGTATCGCGAGCGGCAGCCGAGGCCGGCCAGTCGGTGTCGACCAGGTGTTGACCCCTCCCGACCCGCCCGCACCACGCATCACAGGAAGCCGAGTCACCTCCATGACCGAGCAGAACTCCGCCGCGTCCGTTCCCGCCGGCCGTCCCTTCGTCGACCGCCCCACCCCGATCACCGCCGCCTCGGTGCGCCAGCGGCCCTCGGGCATGCGTCACGGGCGCTACCTGCCGTTCGGCACCGTCGACCTGGCGGACCGCAGCTGGCCGGAGAAGGTGATCACCAAGGCGCCGCGCTGGCTCTCCACCGATCTGCGCGACGGCAACCAGGCGCTGATCGACCCGATGTCGCCGGCCCGCAAGCGCATGATGTTCGACCTGCTGGTGAAGATGGGCTACAAGGAGATCGAGGTCGGCTTCCCCTCCTCCGGGGCCACCGACCACGCCTTCGTGCGCTCGCTGATCGAGGAGGGGGCGATCCCCGAGGACGTCACCATCTCGGTGCTGACCCAGGCCCGCGAGGAGCTGATCGAGAAGACCGTGGAGTCGCTGGTCGGAGCCCCGCGGGCGACCGTCCACCTGTACAACGCGACCGCGCCGCTGTTCCGCCGGGTGGTGTTCCGCAACGACAGGGCGGCCACCAGGGCGATCGCCACCGAGGGCACCCGGCTGGTGATGGAGTACGCGGAGAAGCTGCTGGGCGACGACACCGTCTTCGGCTACCAGTACTCGCCGGAGATCTTCGTCGACACCGAGCTGGACTTCGCGCTGGAGGTCTGCGAGGCGGTCATGGACGTCTGGCAGCCGGGCGAGGGCCGCGAGATCATCCTGAACCTGCCCGCCACCGTCGAGCGGGCCACCCCGAACGTCCAGGCCGACCAGTTCGAGTGGATGTCGCGCCACCTGTCCCGCCGCGAGTTCGTCTGCCTGTCGGTGCACCCGCACAACGACCGCGGCACCGCCGTCGCCTCCGCCGAGCTGTCCTACATGGCGGGTGCCGACCGCATCGAGGGCTGCCTGTTCGGCCAGGGCGAGCGGACCGGCAACGTCGACCTGGTGACGCTGGGGATGAACCTGTTCTCGCAGGGCATCGACCCGCAGATCGACTTCTCCGACATCGACGAGGTGCGCCGCACCGCCGAGTACTGCAACCAGATGGAGGTGCACCCGCGCCACCCGTACGCCGGCGACCTGGTGTACACCTCCTTCTCCGGCTCGCACCAGGACGCCATCAAGAAGGGCTTCGACGTCCTGGAGGCGGACGCCAGGGCCGCGGGCGTACCGGTGCACGAGCACACCTGGGGCGTGCCGTACCTGCCGATCGACCCGAAGGACGTCGGCCGCACCTACGAGGCGGTCATCCGGGTCAACAGCCAGTCCGGCAAGGGCGGCGTGGCGTACGTGCTGAAGAACGACCACAAGCTGGACCTGCCGCGCCGGATGCAGATCGAGTTCTCCCGGATCATCCAGGCCAAGACCGACGCCGAGGGCGGCGAGGTCAGCCCGGCCGAGATCTGGCGGGTCTTCGAGGACGAGTACCTGCCGACCACCGACAACCCGTGGGGCCGGATCTCGCTGAGCGGTTCGCGCACCCTGACCACCGAGGACGGCCGGGACGCGCTGACCGCCGAGGCCCTGGTGGACGGCGTCCCGACCACCCTGACCGGTGCCGGCAACGGCCCGGTCTCGGCCTTCGCCGACGCGCTGGCCCGGATCGGCGTGGACGTGCGCGTCCTGGACTACGCCGAGCACGCGCTGAGCGAGGGCGGCGACGCCCAGGCCGCCGCGTACGTGGAGTGCGCGGTGGACGGCAAGGTGCTGTGGGGCGTGGGCATCGACGGCAACACCGTGCTGGCCTCGCTGAAGGCCATGATCAGCGCCGTCAACCGCTCGCAGCGCGGCTAATTCGAACGAGTGGTGTGCGAAGGGCCGTCCCGCGGGGCGGCCCTTCGCCGTGCCGGCCTGGGGTTGTGTCCTGCGCCACATTTTTTCGAATCGGAAGCCGTTCGAGGTACTGACACGTGCCGGTAACCGTGGCAACATCGATCCACCGGAAAGCCGGGTCGGTGGGACGGCCTCGGTGTCCGGTCGCGTGACCTGCCCATTGTCGAGCAGGCCGCCTGCCATGTCTGGGGAGTGGCGCCGTGACCAGGTTGTGGGGTGTTCGCCCGCGGTGGCGGACTGACGTTCTCGGTGACTTCTTCTGCCCTGGCTGTGGCGGGGACCGCAACTACCGCCGGCAGCACGGCCGGCGGTGGCTGCGGTTGCTGGGGACCCCGGTGGTCCCCCTCGGTCCGGTGATCGGCAGTGTGCAGTGCACCAGCTGCCACGGCCGGTACGGCGTCGAGAGCCTGGAGCAGCCCACCAGCGTGCGCCTCGGCGCGATGCTGCGGGACGCCCAGTACACCATCGCGCTGGCCCTGCTCGCGGCCGGCGGCACCGCCCACCGGGCGGCCCGCGACGCGGCCTGCGCGGCGGTCCGCGAGGCCGGGTTCGAGGACTGCGGCGAGGCCCAGGTGCTGGCCGCGCTCGCCGCGCTCTCCGGGCTCGGCGGCGAACTCCACGACGCCCGGGGGATGTCCGGCGGACTGGCCGTCGAACTGCACGCGGTGCTCGAACCGCTCACCCCGCACCTGGCCCACCACGGCCGCGAGCGGCTGCTGCTGCAGGGCGCGGCGATCGCCCTGGCGGACGGGCGCTACCTGCCGCAGGAGCGCGACGCGCTCGCCGCGGTCGGGGGCTGCCTGGACCTGCCGAAGTCCCGGGTCGGGGCGCTGCTGGAGGCGGCGACCAGGACCCCGTACAAGTAGCACCGCCGGCCGGCCCGCCCGCAGCGCTGCTCGCCGACCACCTCTCACCGCTCACGATCACTGCTCGCGATCACCGGCCACCACCGCCCGCCGAGCGCCGTCCGGACCTCCGGAACCCGCAGACCATCTCCGAATCCCCCACAACGGGCCTTGGACTCCCCACCCCGGGCCCGCCGTGACCCGCACCGCATGGCCTCCCCCACGGCCGCCGGTGCGGGCAACACGGCTGTCCGGCGCCGGGGGGCGGTGGGGGAGAATGGTCCCCATGAGTCTTTTCCGGGACGACGGCGTCGTGCTGCGGGCGCAGAAGCTCGGCGAGGCCGATCGGATCATCACCCTGCTGACCCGCAAGTACGGCAAGGTGCGGGCGGTGGCGCGCGGGGTGCGGAAGACCAAGTCCAAGTTCGGTGCCCGCCTGGAGCCGTTCTCGCACGTGGACGTGCAGTTCTTCAGCCGGGGGAGTGAGCTGATCGGCCGCGGATTGCCGCTCTGCACCCAGGTGGAGACCATCGCGCCGTACGGCGGCCCGATCGTCGCCGACTACGGCCGCTACACGGCCGGCACCGCGATGCTGGAGACCGCCGAGCGGTTCGCCGAGAACGAGGGCGAGCCGGCCGTCCAGCAGTACCTGCTGCTGGTCGGCGGGCTGCGCACGCTGGCGGCCGGGCTGCACGAGTCGCACCTGGTACTGGACGCCTTCCTGCTGCGCTCGCTCGCGGTGAACGGGTACGGCGCGAGCTTCACCGACTGCGCCAAATGCGGCCTGGAAGGGCCGAACCGTTTCTTCTCCCTCCCCGCGGGCGGGGTGCTCTGCGGGGACTGCCGAGTGCCCGGATGTGCCGTACCCTCCCCTGAGACACTGGTACTGCTCGGGGCGCTGCTGTCAGGGGACTGGCAGACGGCCGACGCCTGCGAGCCGCGGTACTGGCGGGAGGGCAGCGGCCTGGTCGCGGCCTATCTGCAGTGGCACCTGGAGCGGGGCATCCGCTCGATGAGATACGTGGAGAAGTGAGCACATGGCAGCGCGACGGCTCTTCGGCGGCGGCAAGCAGCGGACGTACGTCCCCCCGACCCCGCACCCCAGCGGCGCACAGCCCCCGAAGATCCCCGGCGAGCTGGTCCCCGAGCACGTCGCGATCGTGATGGACGGCAACGGCCGCTGGGCCAAGGAGCGCGGGCTGCCCCGCACCGAGGGCCACAAGGTCGGCGAGACCGTGGTGCTGGACGTCCTCAAGGGCGCCATCGAGCTCGGCGTCAAGAACATCTCGCTGTACGCGTTCTCCACCGAGAACTGGAAGCGCTCGCCCGACGAGGTGAAGTTCCTGATGAACTTCAACCGGGACGTCATCGCCCGCCGCCGCGACGAGATGGACGCGATGGGCGTGCGGATCCGCTGGGCGGGCCGGATGCCCAAGCTGTGGAAGAGCGTCGTCCAGGAGCTCCAGGTCGCCGAGGAGCAGACCAAGGACAACGACGCCGTCACGCTCTACATGTGCGTCAACTACGGCGGCCGGGCCGAGCTCGCCGACGCGGCGCAGGCGATCGCCCAGGACGTCGCGGCCGGGAAGCTCGACCCGAAGAAGGTCAACGAGAAGACCCTGGCCAAGTACATGTACCACCCGGACATGCCGGACGTGGACCTCTTCCTGCGCCCCAGCGGCGAGCAGCGCACCTCCAACTTCCTTCTCTGGCAGTCGGCTTACGCCGAGTTCGTGTTCCAGGACGTGCTCTGGCCGGACTTCGACCGCCGTGACCTGTGGCGCGCCTGCGAGCAGTACGCGATGCGCGACCGGCGCTTCGGCGGGGCGATCCCCAACGAGGTCGGCGCGCCGGTGCCGTCCCAGCGCTGACGGGCGACGGCCCCGAGGGCCGTACCGGACGCGAGGGCCGTGCCGGACGCGACGGACGCACCGGACGCACCGGACGCGACGGCCGTATCGGACCAAAAGGAGAGGACCCGCCGGGATCTGCCCGGCGGGTCCTCTCCTTCGTATCGGCGGCTCAGGCCTTCTTGGCGCACTCCGCACAGGTCCCGAAGATCTCCAGGGTGTGCGCGATGTCGCTGAAGCCGTGCTCGGCGGCGACCGAGTTGGCCCAGCGCTCCACCGCGGGGCCCTCCACCTCGACGGTCGCGCCGCAGTGCCGGCAGACCAGGTGGTGGTGGTGCCCGCTGCTGCACCGGCGGTAGACCGCCTCGCCGTCGGCGGTGCGCAGCACGTCCACCTCACCGGCGTCCGCGAGCGACTGGAGCGTGCGGTAGACCGTGGTCAGACCGACGGAGTCCCCGCGGTGCTTGAGCAGGTCGTGGAGCTCCTGCGCGCTGCGGAAGTCCGCGATCTCGTCCAGGGCTGCCGAGACGGCGGCACGCTGCCGGGTCGAGCGGGCGCGCGGCGACGGGCCTGCGGTGGTCACCGTGGGTCCTCCTGGGGTCGTGGGCGTCTCGCACATCATTGTGCCAGCCCGGCCCGCCGCTCAGGGGTGGTCGTGCCGGACGGCCCGGAGACGGCCTGCCCGGGCAGTTCGACGTCGCACACCTTCGGTCCGTTCTCGCCCGTGCCGCGGTGGCGCCGCCGGGCCAGTGGCGCGGCGAGCAGGCTGAACACCGCGAAGACCGCGATGGCGAGCAGCACGATGGCCGGGCCGGAGGGCACGTCGAGGTGGTAGGAGCCGGTGACGCCGGCCAGCGAGACGACCACGCCGAGCGCGATCGAGGCGGCCTGGGTGGCGGCGAAGGAGCGGGTGAGCTGCTGGGCGGCGACCACCGGGACCACCATCAGCGCGCTGACCAGCAGCAGCCCGACCACCCGCATGGCGACCGTGACGGTGACCGCGGCCATCACCGCGAGCAGCAGGTTGAGGGTGCGCACCGGCACGCCGGTGACCCGGGCGAAGTCCTCGTCCTGGCAGATCGCGAAGAGCTGGCGGCGCAGGCCGACGGTGACCGCGATGACCACCGCGCCGAGCACCGCGATGGTGGCCAGGTCCGCGGGGGCGACGGTGAGGATCGAGCCCCACAGGTAGCTCTCCAGCGAGCCGGCCCCGGCCTGGGCGGACATCGAGACCAGCAGCTTGCCGCAGGCCATGCCGCCGTAGAAGAGCATCGCGAGGGCGATGTCGCCGCGCTGGTTGCCGCGCGAGCGGACCAGCTCCATGGTGACGGCGCCGAGCACGCAGACCAGCACGGCCATCCAGACCGGGCTGGTCTGGAAGATGAAGCCGAGGCCGACGCCGGTCATCGCGACGTGGCCCATGCCGTCGCCCATCAGGGCCTGGCGGCGCTGCACCAGGTAGATGCCGACGGCCGGGGCGGTGATCCCGACCAGGACGGCGGCGAGCAGGGCCCGCTGCATGAAGTCGTAGGACAGCATCTCGGTCATGCGAGCAGCCTCGGCGGGGTCAGGTCGGCGTGCGGGTGGACGTGGTCGTGGCCGGGCAGCGCGTGCAGGCCGGTGTTGGGCACGGGCGGGCCGTCGTGGGCGACGCAGCCGTCCCGCAGCACCACGGCGCGGTCGATCAGCGGTTCCAGCGGTCCGAGTTCGTGCAGCACGAGGAGGACGGAGGCGCCGCGGCCGACCTCGGTGCGCAGGGTGTCGGCGAGCACCTGCTGGCTGGCGGCGTCGACGCCGGCCATCGGCTCGTCCATGATCAGCAGGTCGGGGGAGCCGACCAGGGCGCGGGCGATCAGCACCCGCTGCTGCTGGCCGCCGGACAGGTCGGCCACGCCGTCCGAGGCCCGCTCCAGCATGCCGACGGCGGCCAGCGCGCGGTCCACCGCCTCGCGGTCCTTGCGGCGGAAGGGCAGCAGCCGGTGCTGCGGCAGCCGTCCGGTGGAGACCACCTCGCGCACGGTGGCGGGGACGCCGGAGGCGGCGGTGGTGCGCTGCGGGACGTACCCGATCCGGTGCCAGGCGCGGAAGGAGCGGAACGGGGCGCCGAACAGCTCCAGGGCGCCGTGCTCCAGCGGGACGGAGCCGATCACGGCCTTGACGGTGGTCGACTTGCCGGAGCCGTTGGCGCCCAGCAGGGCGACGACCTCTCCGGGCCGGACGGTGAGGTCGACGCCGCGCAGCACCGGCCGGCCGCCGCGCGAGGCGACGGCGTCACGGAGGCGGACGGCCGGGGGTATCGGGTCGGTCATGGTGCTCGGTCCCGTCAGTTCGCGGGGGCGGGGGTGGCGGCGTCGGTCCCGTCGGTCCCGGCGGTGCCGGCGGTGCCGGCGGTGCCGGCGGTGCCGGCCGGGGCGGTGCCGGCCGGGGTGCCGAGGGCGTCCCGGAGGTTGGCCAGGTTCTGCTTCATCACGGTCAGGTAGTCGTCCTTGGACGGGTCCTTGACGCCTTCCAGCGGATCCAGGACGGCGGTCCTGAGGCCGAGGTCCTTGGCGACGGTCTCGGCGAGCTTGGGGCTGACCAGGGTCTCGAAGAAGACGGTGGAGACGCCGTTGTCCTTGGCGGCCTTCTGCACCGCGGCGAGGCGGGCCGGGGTGGGCTCGGACTCCGGGTCGACGCCGTTGATGGCGACCTGGGTGAGGCCGTAGTGGTCGGCGAGGTAGCCGAACGCGGCGTGGCTGGTGACGAAGGTCCGGGTCTTGGCGTCCTTCAGCCCGTCCCGGAACTCCTGGTCGAGCGCGGTGAGCCTGGTGACCAGCTCGTCGGTGTTCTTCCGGTAGTCCTCGGCGTGGGCCGGGTCGGCCTTGGCGAACTCGTCGCCGACGCTCTTGGCGATCGCCGC
Source organism: Kitasatospora sp. NPDC058063 (assembly GCF_042885395.1). Lineage (NCBI taxonomy): Bacteria > Bacillati > Actinomycetota > Actinomycetes > Kitasatosporales > Streptomycetaceae > Kitasatospora > Kitasatospora sp. NPDC058063. The sequence goes on along the minus strand of NZ_JBHVSD010000006.1, from coordinate 351,901 downwards.
GTAGCGGGTCGGGTCGAGCCAGATGTGCGGGTCGCCGGCCGGGTCCTCGTGCTTGTGGCCGTCGCCGCCGTGGTCGGCGTCCCCGGTGCCCTCGTCGAGGTGGTGGTCGACCAGCGGGCTGGCGGCGGTGGCGTCGATCTTGTGCTTGCTGGACGACTGCGCGACGGCCTGGTCGACGGTGGGCTGGAGGCCCTTGAGGTAGATGATCGCGTCGGCCTTCTGGACCGTGCCGACCTGCTTGGCGGTGAGCTCCAGCTCGTGCGGTTCGACGCCGGCGGCGGTCAGGTCGGTGACCGCGACGTGCTCCTTGCCGATCTGCTGGGCCAGGTACTCCATCGGGTAGAAGGAGGCGACGACCTTCAGCTTGCCCGTGCCGCTGTCGGCGCTGCTGCTGCCCCCGCAGGCGGTGAGGACGAGGGAGGCGGCGAGGGCGGCGGTGCCGAGGGCCATGGCGCGGCGGGTCCGGCGAGACAGTCCGAGTCGAGGCAGTCCGATCATCATGACAATCATTCTCATCTCAGATGGAAATGATTGTCAAATCACTCGGGCGGGTGAACGGAAGGTGACGGAGGGTGGGGGCGGCCGGACGATACCGATTTGAATCACGTACCCGTATGGCCGGTAACCTGAGGTATTCGGGTACGCGCAACCAGCCGTGCCCTGACCGTGCCGTACGTACTGAAGAGAGCACTGTGGCCGCCGACAAGATCGACACGATCGTCAGCCTGAGCAAGCGCCGTGGCTTCGTCTACCCCTGCAGCGAGATCTACGGCGGCACGCGTGCCGCCTGGGACTACGGGCCGCTGGGTGTCGAGCTCAAGGAGAACATCAAGCGCCAGTGGTGGCGCGCGATGGTCCAGGCCCGTGAGGACGTCGTCGGACTCGACTCGTCGGTGATCCTCGCCCGCGAGGTGTGGGAGGCCTCCGGTCACGTCGCCACCTTCAACGACCCGCTGACCGAGTGCCTCTCCTGCCACAAGCGCCACCGGGCCGACCACCTGGAGGAGAAGTACGAGGCCAAGCACGGCTTCCCGCCGCCGAACGGCCTCCAGGACGTGAACTGCCCCGACTGCGGCACCAAGGGCCAGTTCACCGAGCCCAAGGACTTCTCGGGCATGCTGAAGACCCACCTCGGTGTCACCGAGGAGGCGAGCGGCCTGGCGTTCCTGCGCCCGGAGACCGCCCAGGGCATCTTCACCAACTTCAGTGCCGTCCAGACCACTTCGCGCAAGAAGCCGCCGTTCGGCATCGCCCAGACCGGCAAGAGCTTCCGCAACGAGATCACCCCCGGCAACTTCATCTTCCGCACCCGCGAGTTCGAGCAGATGGAGATGGAGTTCTTCGTCAAGCCGGGCGATGACGAGCAGTGGCACGAGTACTGGCTCCAGCAGCGCTGGGACTGGTACGTCGGCCTCGGCCTGCGCACCGAGAACATGCGCTTCTTCGAGCACCCGAAGGAGAAGCTCTCCCACTACGCCAAGCGCACGGTGGACATCGAGTACCGCTTCAACTTCGGCGGCTCCGAGTTCTCCGAGCTGGAGGGCGTCGCCAACCGCACCGACTACGACCTGCGGGTGCACAGCGAGGCCTCCGGCAAGGACCTCCGGTACTTCGACCAGGAGTCCGGCGAGCGCTACTTCCCGTACGTCATCGAGCCGGCGGCCGGCCTCAACCGCGCCATGCTGGCCTTCCTGATCGACGCCTACTTCGAGGACGAGGCGCCGAACGCCAAGGGCGTCATGGAGAAGCGCGTCGGCATGCGGCTCGACCCGCGCCTGGCCCCGGTCAAGGTCGCCGTCCTGCCGCTGTCGCGCAACGCCGAGCTGTCCCCGAAGGCCCGCGGCCTGGCCGCCGACCTGCGTACCGCGTGGAACGTCGAGTTCGACGACGCCGGCGCCATCGGCAAGCGCTACCGCCGCCAGGACGAGATCGGCACGCCGTTCTGCGTCACCGTCGACTTCGACACCCTTGAGGACAACGCGGTGACCGTCCGCGACCGCGACACCATGTCGCAGGAGCGCGTCTCGCTGGACCAGGTCAAGGCGTACCTGGGCGCGCGGCTGATCGGCTGCTAGCAGCCTCCGGCACGGCCCGGGAGCCCTCGTCCGCCCTGGTGGGGCGGACGAGGGCTCCTTGCCGTCCGGGGCCGGGGTCGGGGGCAGAGTGCCGGCCCCGGCCGTCCCCGGTCCGTCCCGCGGCCGTTCTCCGTGCGGATGCCGCTACCGCCGTCCCCAGCGCGAGCGCGGGGCCGCGGGCGGGCGGGTCGGGAGGCCGGCGGTGCGCAGAGCCGCGAGCGTGGTGCGGTGGCGGGCCTCGTCGGCGAGCAGCGCGGCCAGCAGCTGCGCGTAGAGCCCGGAACTGCCGGAGCCGTCCAGGGCGGCGGCCAGCCGGACCACCTCGACGGGCGGGCGCAGGACGGCCAGTTCGCCCAGCAGGAGGGCGGCGAGCGCCGGCGGCAGCCCGGCCGCGAGGGCGGCGAGGTCGGCGGTGGAGCGGCCCGCGGCCTGGCGCAGCAGGGTCCTGACGTCGGCGGACCGGCCGTGCTGCTGGAGGCAGGCGGCCAGGGAGGTCAGCTCGGGCATCGGCGCGGACCCCCACTCCCAGAGCAGCGTCGCGCTGTCGGCGGCCAGCCCGGCCCGGTCCAGCGCGGAGAGCAGGCCGGGGACGGAGGCGGCCGGGTAGCCCCAGAAGGCGTGGAACACCTCGGCCGCCTCCTCCGCCAGGCCCAGTTCGCGCAGCTCGGCGAGCACGGTGACGGAATGGTCGGGTGCGGACCGGGCGATGCTGCGGGCGAGGAGGAGCGAGCCGCCGGTCGGACCGTACCGGGCCAGCATGCCGACCAGCAGCGCGGCGTCGGAGGGGGTGAGGCGGGCGGCGGCCGCGTCTATCACCCCGGTGGCCTCGGTGAGGGAGCCGGCCCGGTGGAGGGCGGTGATCCGCTCGGTGAGAGCGCCGAGGTCGGGGCGGGTGGGCGCCGGCTGCTGCTGAGGTGGCTGCTGCTGTCGCGGTGGCTGCTGTGCGGGCTGCTGATGGGCCGGGGCCTGCTGATGCCGTGGGGCCTGCTGGTGCTGCGGTGGCGGCGGTGGTGGCTGCTGCCGCTGTCTGATCCGGCTCTCCAACTCCTCCAGCTGGTCGCTGAGTTGGAGGCAGCGGGCGCCCAGGCCCTCGCGGAGCGTGCGGGCCTGGTCGAGCTGGCGCAGCAGCTCCCCGTCCGGCCGCTGGCGGCCCGGGGTGGCCCGGATCGCCTCGTTCAGGCGCCGTTCACGTTGGCTCGCGTAGCGGCTCGCACGGAGTAACTCGTCCAGTTCCGCGCGGAGTTCCTCGGCCTGCTGCTCGCCTTCCGGTCGCTGGCCTGCGGATTGTGCCGTCGGCCGCATGCGCATGATCGCCCCAACCTGTCCATCTGCACCCTGACTGTGTGACATCCTGGCGTCAGTATGTGGCGTGGGAGTTAAGAGTGCACGACCAGTCGTGTCCGAGTGGTGTCAAGGAGCGCGCAGACGGCGGTCGTTGCGAGAAGTGCGCCGGTCGCGCTCCGGAGGAGAGTCGCCTCGTAGTACGGGCCGGGAGCGAGCGCCGCGACGGCGTAACCGACCAGCGCGCCCGCGAGAGCGGGCGGCAGGAGGCGCAGCGCGTCCCGGCGGAGCGCCGCCCCGATCACCAGGAGCCCGGCCAGGGCGGAGAGTTCGGGCGTGCCGAAGGACTGCGCGTAGCGGATCGACAGGGCGGGGACGAGGAACAGCGCCAGTGCCCGGCCGACCGTCCCGGAGAGTGCGGCGGTGTACGGGCCGGGCCGCCCGCGCGGAATCCGGCGCGGAAGGGTGCGGGTGGCGACGAGCACCGCCAACGCGGCCGCGGCGGAGGGGAGATGGTCCCCGAGCCGGGCGAGGTTGTAGAGCAGTGCGGTGTCGTACAGCACCAGCATCAGCTGGCCGTACGCCCACAGGTCGAGCGCGAAGCGGAACGGGCCGCGGGCGGGCTCGGCGTCCGCTTCGGGCTCGCGTCGGGCCAGCCGGGCGATCAGCGGCGGCGTGACGCAGGCCGCGAGCACCCGCAGGACGAGGTCGTCCACGGTGTACGGGTTCCGCAGGTCCCACTCCACCGCGCAGAACGCCACCGTGTACGAGACGGCGGCGAGCGGGATCAACGGCGAGCGGGCCAACCGGACGTACAGCGCGCGGTCCAGCCGCCGGACGACGGAGGCGAACGCCAGCAGCACCAGCGGCAGTTCGAGGAACGCCTGCACCCGGAGCACCGACGGCGCCAGGAGCTCCGGGGCCGGGAAGCGGGCGGCGAGGAAGTCCAGGCGGGGCACGTCGAACCAGCCGGGCGGCAGGTGGCGGGCGATGAAGGAGACGTCCCCGTGGTGCACCCGGTTCACGTAGACCGCGACGAGCACCTGGTTGAGGTAGATCAGCGCGACGACGGCCGCCAGCAGCGGCTCCGGCCCGCACGTTCCTTCTCGTCCTGCGGGCCGGGCCTCCCGCCGCAGCACCCCCGGCGCCAGGAGCAGGGCGGCGGCGGCCGAGGCCACCACCGTCCCGTCCAGCAGCGGAGCGATCGCGCTCATGCGGCCAATCGCGCCCGCGCCTCCATCAGGGCGAAGCCGAGCAGGTTCAACCCGCGCCACTCGGCGGGCTGTTGGGCCCGGATGTCGTCGGCGGCGAGCCCGATGCCCCAGATCCGGTCCAGCGGGCTGGCTTCGACCAGCACCCGGTCGCCCGTGCCCAGGAGGTAATCGCGCAGCGCCTCGTCCTGTCCGAACTTCGCGACGTTGCCCGCCACCACCAGCTCGAACCGGCCGGCCGCCCAGACCTCGTCGTCGAAGTCCTTGACCAGCCGCCCCAGCTTCTTCGCCTCGGCGGGGGTCCGGGCCGCGAGCACCCGCCGCGCGATCTCCTCGTCACCGAACATCCGGGCCTTGCCGGCCATCATCCAGTGCTCGGCGGAGGTGTAGGTGAGCCCGTCGACGGTGAACTCGCCGGGCCACCACTGGCTCAGGCACTCCTGTCGGGTGCCGCCGCCCTTGCGCTCGGTGTGCCCCCAGAACATCACCCACTTCGGCCGCAGCCCGTCGGCCATCAGCGCGGTCAGCTCCTCGCGGCTGCGGACGGCGGCCAGGTCCCCCACGTGCATCTCGCTCATATCGTCAGTCTGACACAAAGGGGTGGTGGCCGCGAACCGTTTGACCGCGGCGTTCCTCGCGGGATCCCCGCCGTCAGCCCCCGGTCGCCAGCTCCAGGAAGCGCAGCCCGACCTCCGTCACCTGCTCCGCCGTCCACGCCTGCGCCGGCTCGCCGAGGCTGACCTCGGCCACGGCGAGGCCGGGGGCGGCGTCCTCCCAGTGGGGGACGAACCAGACGCCCTCCTGCTCGGCCAGGGCCAGGTGGGCGGCGTTCAGGGCCTCGGCCGGGTGCGGGAGCCAGAGTTGGTACTCGTGGGTGGGCGGCACCTCGGGATACAGGCGGGCGCCGGGGAGCGCGGCCAGGGCCGGGGTGAGGGCGGACGCGGCGTGGCGGATCAGGCCGGGGATGCGCGGCAGGGCGGTGTCCAGGCCGTGGAGGGCGGCGATGGCGGCCGGCCACTGCTGGGAGAGCTGGCCGCCGTAGCGGTGGCGCCAGGTGCGGGCGTAGGAGATGAGGGCGGCATCGCCGGCGAGGGCGGCCCCGCTGATCCCGCCGAGGTCCTTGTAGTAGGAGACGTAGACGCTGTCGGCGAGGGCGGCGATCTCGTCGAGCCGCTTGCCGAAGTGGACCGTGGTGTTCCAGAGCCGGGCGCCGTCGAAGTGCACCCGGGCGCCGGCCTCGCGGGCGGCGGCGACGAGGGCGGTCAGCTCGTCCCAGTCGGGGAGCAGGTAGCCGGGGTCGCGCAGGGGGAGCTCGACCGTCAGGGTGCCGAACGGCTCGCCCAGCGCGCCGAGTTCGCCGGGCGTCGGCTGCCGCCGCTCGGTGGTGGGCCAGAGGCCGTGCAGGCCGGTGAGCTGGGTGTAGGCGTGCCGCTCGTGCCGCTCGATGTGGCTGAGCGGGTGCAGGGCCACCGCCGTGTTGCCGGTGCGCTCGGCGTGGTGGCGCAGGGCCACCTGCTGGGCCATCGTCCCGGTGGGGAAGAAGACCGCGTCCTCCTTCCCGAGCAGTGCGGCGGTCCGTTCCTCCAGCTGCCGTACGGGCCCGTCGCTGCCGTAGAAGTCGTGGGGGACGTCCAGGCCGTCCAGGGCGGAGAGTTGGGCGAGGCGCTCGCGGATGCTGAGGACGCGGTCGCCGGAGAGGAAGCGCTTGCAGGTCATGCGGGCCGCGCGGCGCCGCTGGACCGCGGTCTGGTCATCGGTCATCCGGCGATTGTCGAACTCGTGACGCGGTCGGACCAACTGCTTTTCCCCAGGACGGGGCGGGCGCCGGAAAGGCGGTCCGGGCGGGGGCTGTTCGGGTGCCCGTCCGCGTCGCCCTCGTCGGGCCAACGGCCCTCCAGGTGGAGCCGGATGAGCGCGGCGTGGGAGAGCGGGCTGGTCGGGTCGGCGACGTTGCCGTTGGTGGTGTAGTCCAGGAGCACGACCTCGTCCTTCTCCCGGAGCCGCTCGACCAGATCGGCGACGCGGTGTTCGAGGATCCAGCGGTAGGCCGGGAGGTAGATGCGGCGGCGGGCCGTTTCGTAGGGCAGGAGCCGGTCGCCGTGCAGGCCGGTCCGGTGCCCCTGGACGGGGCCGTACCGGCGCACCGTCCGCTTGAGGCCCTTCATCGAGGTGACGCGCAGCTTCGCGGGGTCGACGTCGGCGTCCCGGAAGACCTTGAGGGCCTGCCAGACGCCTTCCACGGACTCGCTGGTCACGCCGTCGCTCCAGGGGACCGGGATGCCGCCGTGCGGATGGAACGGGCTCAGCCGGACCCACGGGTCCGGCGCCCTGGAGGTGACGTCAATGATCTCCGCGCCGGGGAAGGCGGCGGTCAGTGAGGCCGTCGTGCGGCGGCGGCTCGCGACGTGGATCGGCATCGGTGGGCTCCCCTGGTCGACGGTGCGGGTCACCGAGCGTCCCAGGTGGCACTGACATTCCGGCTTCGGAACCGGTCCCGCTGCGGTCGGCAGGGGTCCGGGAGGAGCGGACCCCTGCTAGATTGAACGTGTTCAAATATGCCGTGCCAGGAGGGGGATGACCATGGTGACGGTTCCTGCGAGTGCCCGAGGGTTCGTCGGGTTGGCGGTCGCGGTGTTCGTATGGCCGGTGGTGGCCTTCGTCGTGAGGTTCGGTTTCCACGCCGCGCCCGTGCACGTGGTCGTGGCGGTCTGCCTGGTGCCCTGTGCGGTGGCACTCCTCTGCGGTCGCCCGAGAGTGTTCCGGATCGCCGCCACCGTGGCCGGGACGGCGATGGGAGCCGTGGCGGGGCTCGCCGCACTGGGGCTCCTCGTGATCGGGGCGGAGTACGGCCCGAGGGCCGCGCTCCTGGTCGGGGTCACCCTGCCGGTCGCGACGATCGCCCCGCTGGTCGCCGCCTTCCAGCGGGCCGAGGGGGTCGAGCACGGCCGTGCGGCGGCCGTGGTCGGCTGGTCGGCGGCCGTCCTCTCGGCCGGCGGCTGGATCCTGCTGCTGTTCTTCTAGGGCCGGTGCCCGGCGGGGCCGGGGCTCAGCGCGGACCGTAGTAGGCCGTGATCGGGGCCCGGGCCTCGTCGGGCAGGGCCGGGCCGTCCGTCGGTACCGGCCGCCAGGCGCCCGAGTCGGGGTTGAGCTCGACGAGTTGCTCCGTGGAGAGCGCGTACACGACCCGGCCGAGGCCGGAGCGGAGGATGCCGCCTTCGCACATGCCGCAGGGCTGGCAGCTGGTGTACATCGTGGTGCGCGCGGCGGTGCCGGGGGCCAGTTCGCGGGCGGCCCAGCGGGCGAGCTTCAGTTCGGGGTGGGCCGTGATGTCGTCGTCGCGCCGTACGGTGTTGTGGGCCTCGGCGAGGATCTCGCCGTCCGGGCCGGCGAGCAGGGAGCCGTAGGGGGCGTCGCCCAGGGTGATCGCGTGGGCGGCGATGGCGAGGGCGCGGCGCAGCAGGGCCCGGTCGGCGGTGGTGATCACGCGGCCCTCCACCGGGTGGCCACGGTGGTGAGGTCCTGCCAGGCCCGCTGCGGCCGACGGGTTTCCTCCGGATCGCCGTGGTAGGGGTCGAGGACGACGGTCTCCGCGCCGAGCTCGCGCAGGTGGTGGAGGTCGTCGAGGATCTGGTCGACGGTGCCGACGCCGGCGGGCCGCTCGGGGTCGTCGACCGGCGTGCTGGTCGGCCGCAGGGCGATGCGGGGTGCGAACCCCGGCATCGGGTGCTCGGCCAGGACCGACCGCATCCGGGCGAGGGGCAGCCGCAGCGGGTGCCAGGCGTCGCCGAACCGGCGTGCCCGCCGGAGCGCGGCCTCGCTGTGGCCGCCGACCCAGACCGGCACCGGCCGGCGGTCGGGCTCCTCGGCCCGGGCGTCGCGCAGGGTTCTCAGGTACTCGTCGGTCAGTCTGCCGCGCTCGCCGAACGGCACGCCGAGGGCGGCGAACTCCCGGCGGGCCCAGCCGACTCCGACGCCGAGGACGAACCGGCCGCCGCTGAGCCGGTCGAGGGTGTCCGTCATCCGCGCCACCAGCAGCGGGTTCCGGTAGGGCAGGATGAGCACGGTCGTGCCCAGCCGCAGGTTCGGGGCGACCCCGGCGAGCCAGGACAGCGTGGTGAAGGGCTCGTAGAACGGTTCGGGGTACCGCTCGGCGACGTCCGGGGTCACCGCCACGTGGTCCGACACCATGAGGAGGTCGAAGCCGAGGCCCTCCGCGGTCCGGGCCCACTCGCGCAGCACGCCGGGGTCGGTTCCCGGGCCGAAGTTCGGTACGTTGACGCCAAGTTGCATACTTCGAGGCTATCCCCGCGATCATGGCGGACGGAACGGGGTTCTCCCGCTGTGGCCGGCGGATCGCCGTGGTTCTCCCGGTAGATTCGCGTCATGGCCGTGAATCTTGACGACACCGACTGGGCGATCATCGAGCAGCTGCAGCGGGAGGCGCGCATCTCGCTCAGCGAGCTGGGACGGCGGGTGTCGCTGAGCGCGTCGGCGACCACGGAACGGGTGCGGAACCTGGAGTCGCTGGGCGTCATCACCGGCTACCGCGCGACGGTGGACCTGGCGAAGGTCGGCTACCCGGTGCTCGCCGTCGTCCGGCTGAAGTACCCGGGCAACCGGCACGAGCCGCTGCGGCGGCTGCTCGACGAGCGGCGGGAGATCCTGGAGTGCCTGCGCACCACCGGCGACGACTGCTACACCCTGAAGGTGGCGGCGACCTCCATGGAGCACCTGGAAACCCTGGTGGACGAGCTGGCCGGCTTCGGCAGCACCACCACGAGCGTCGTCTACAGCCGGACACTGCCGCTGCGGGGACCCGGCCGGCCCTGACGCCGGCGGAGGTGCTCCCTCGATCGGGGGAGGCCGGCCGGCCGCCGCGTGGCCAGACTGGCGATCGTGACCGGGAGCGGTTCCCGATCCCCACGATCCCACAGGAGTTGACCCGTGCGTCGTTCGCGTGTCCGCCACATGGCACTCGCCCTCGCCCTCTCGACCGCCGCGGCCGTCGGGGCGCTGACACCGTCCGCGGCGTCGGCCGCGTCCGCCGCGGCCCCGCCGGACGTCGTGCAGCAGGGCCTGAACGCGCTGGTGCGGGCGGACGGGGTGCCAGCCGCGCTCGCGACCGTCCGGGACGGGCGGGGCCGGACCCGCGGCTACACGGCAGGGGTGGGGGACCTGGCCACCGGCGCGAAGGTCCCCGTCGACGGGCAGGTGCGGATCGGCAGCAACACCAAGACCTTCACCGCCGTCGCCGTGCTCCAGCTGGTGGGGGAGGGGAAGGTCGACCTCGACGCCTTCGTCGACACCTACCTCCCCGGCCTGGTCCGCGGCGAGGGCGGGGACGGACGCGGCATCACCGTCCGGCAGCTCCTCCAGCACACCAGCGGCCTGCCCGACTACGAGGGGCTGCTGGACGAAGCCTCCCTCCGGCACCGGTACTTCGAGCCCCGGGAGCTGCTGGACCTCGCCCTCGGGCAGAAGCGCGTCTCCGCGCCCGGGGAGAAGTTCGGCTACAGCAGCACCAACTACGTGCTGGCCGGTCTGATCGTCCAGCGGGTGACCGGCCGGCCGCTCGCCGAGGAGATCGACCGGCGGATCGTCCGGCGCATCGGGCTGCGGCACACCTACTTCCCGGCCGCCGGCGACCGGACCATCCGGGAAGCCCACCCCAAGGGGTACCGCAAGGAATCCGCCGACGGGCCGCTGACCGACTTCACCGAGCTGGACCCGTCGGCGGGCTGGGCGGCCGGGCAGATGATCTCCACCAACGCGGACCTCGACCGCTTCTTCACCGAACTGCTGGTCCCGGACCGCCTGCTGCCCGCCGCCCAGCTCGCCCAGATGCGCACCACCGTCCCGGTCGGGGACAGCGGCATGGGCTCCGGGCTGGGCGTCTTCAGCCGGCCGCTCTCCTGCGGCGGGGTCTACTGGGGGCACGGCGGCGACATTCCGGGCTACGAGACCCGCGGCGGCGCCACCGACGACGGGCGCGCCGTGAACATCGCGGTGACCACCGTTCCGGCCGACTACGCCGTCACCCGGCACCTGGAGGACGTGGTGGACGCCGCCCTGTGCCGCTGAGCCGGCCGCCGGGCCGTCAGGAGTGGTAGTGGTTGCCCTCGTCGCCGACCACGCCGGTCCCGTGGTGGACCGAGACGCTGGAGTACGTCGCCCGCATGCGGGTGGCCTGGGCGGTCCGCTGCTGTTCGATCAGCAGGCCCTCGGCGTCGTCGAACCGGTGCCGGCGAGCGCGTTCCCGGAGCACCAGGAAGACCGTGGAGCCGACGAGCGTGCCGACGAGCACGAGCAGGAACACCAGGACGAGAGCCATGACGTCATCTTCCCCCGGTTCGAGTGCGTCTGACTTTTATCTCATGGGCGTTCGACGGTCGCACCCGAATCGTCCGAATTCGCCGTACGGCTGTTCGGGACATCGGGCGGAACGTGCGGCGAGTTCACGCGGGGGAGCGGTCACCTCTGCCCCGGGAACCCGTGTCGCCGCCCGCCGAGGGTGGTGGCCAGGGAAGCGGCCAGGAGGGCGAGGGCGGACCAGGGCAGGGCGGTCGGGCCGACGTGGTCGAGAAGGAGGCCGCCGGCCAGGCCGCCGGCGGCGATGCCGAGGTTCCAGCAGGTGACGAGCAGCGATTGGGCGAGGTCCCCGGCCGGGCCGGCCGCGTCGGCGACGGCGGTCTGGAGGAGGGTGGCGACGCCGCCGAAGCCGAGGCCCCACAGCGCGGCGGCGGCGTAGGCGGGCCAGGCGGTCGGGCCGAGCAGGGCGGCGGCGAGGAGCAGGGCCGCGAGGGCGAGGAGGACGGAGGCGGCGACGGTCAGGGGGCGCAGGTACCGGTCGATCAGGACGCCGGTGCCGAGGGTGCTCACCAGCGAGGACAGTCCGATGACGAGCAGGACGGTGTCCGTCCGGCCGTCGAGCCCCAGCGGCGCGAGCAGCGCGGCGACGTACGTGTAGAGGACGTTGTGGGCGAGGACGAAGGTCGCCGTGACGGTCAGGACGGCGGCCACGCCCGGCGTCCGCAGCACCCGCCGGACGGGGACGCGGACCTGGTCGGCCCGGCCGGGCAGCGGCGGGAGCACGAGCAGCATCCAGCCGGTCAGTGCCGCGGCTGTGACGCTCATCAGCCCGAAGGTGGCCCGCCAGCCCACCAGATCGGCGAGCAGGGTGCCGGCGGGCACGCCCACCGACAGGGCGACCGTCGAGCCGGTCATGGCGACGGCCATCGCCCGTCCGCGCTGCTCCGGTGCGACGATGCCCCGGGCGTACCCGGCCAGCAGCGCCCAGAGCAGCCCGGCGACCAGGCCGGCCGCGAACCGGGCGGCCATGGTGAGCGGGTAGCTCGGCGAGACGGCGGTGACCGCGTTGGCCGCGGCGAAGCCGCCGACGGCGAGCAGCAGCAGCCGCTTGCGCGGCAGTCGTCCGGTGACGGCGGTCAGTGGGACGGCGGCCGCGATGGAGCCGACCGCGTAGAGCGTGACGGACTGCCCTGCGGCGGACTGGCCGACGCCGAGGTCGGCGCTCATCGCGGGCAGCACTCCGGCGGGCAGGGCCTCGGTCATGATCGTGACGAAACCGCCGGCGCTCATGGCCAGCAGCGCGGGCCAGGGCAGCCTCGGCGCGGGGGCCGCCGGCCGTTCGGGGGTGCGGAGTTCAGGAGTGGGCATGGGCCCGATCGTCTATCGTTGACATTCGTGTCAAGGTCCAGTCGGGACGGAACCGGCCCGGGGTGAGGGTGGTCACACATGCGCATCGGTGAACTCGCCCGGCGGGCGGAGACCACTCCGCGGCTGCTGCGCTACTACGAGCAGCAGGGGCTGATCACGCCGCGCCGGGAGGCGAACGGCTACCGCGCGTACGACGAGTACCTCGTGGAGCGGGTGCTGCAGATCCGCGGGCTGCTGGACGCGGGGCTGCCGACCCGGATCATCAAGCAGATCCTGCCCTGCCTGGACACCCCGCGGACGATCCACTTCGCCGACGCCACACCGGAGATGCTCGAAACCCTGGCGTCCGAGACCGACCGGATGACCCGCCGGATCCTGTGCCTGACGCGCAACCGGGACGCCATCCGGGAGTACCTGGACGTGGTCAGGAGCCTGTCCTGACCGACCGGCCGACGGGTTGACCGACCTGCCGACTCTCCGGCCGACGGCCGACCCACCGGCCGACTCACCGACCTGCCGGCCGGACGCCGCCGCTTGACCTTGCCACCGATGTCATGGTCGGACCCTGTCGCCATGACCGAATCCCCGCTCCACCACACCGCCTTCGGTGACGGCACCCCGATCGTCCTGATCCACGGCTACACCGTCGACCACCGCGTGCTGCTCCCGCTCGAACCCGCCTTCGCCGACCGTCCCGGCTGGCGCCGCCTCTACCTCGACCTTCCCGGCCACGGCGCCAGCCCCCGGCTGCCGGGCCGGGCCTCGGCGGGCGCCCTGGCCGAGGCCGTCTCCGGGTGGATCGAGGAGCAGGTCGGCCGACAGCCCTTCGCCGTGGTCGGGCAGTCCTTCGGCGGCCAGCTGGCCCGGGCGGTGACCGCGCGGTTCGGCGAACAGGTGCTGGGCTCGGCGCTGCTGGTGCCGGTGGTGCGCTGGGGTGCCGACCGCGCCCTGCCCGAGGAGTCCGTGGTCGAACGCGACGACGAGCTCCTCGCCCGCATCCCGGCCGCCGACCGCGAGCTGTTCCGGTACGTCATGGCCCGTCACACCGAGGCGAGTTGGGGGCTCTTCGCGCGGTACGTCCGGCCGGGCTGGGAGGCGCACGACCGGGCGGCCGCCGCCGAGCTCGAAGCCGACTTCCTGCTGCCGCACCGGCCCGAGCACCGGGCTCCGCAGCACCGCGGCCACCACCTGCTGGTCACCACCCGCCAGGACGCCCTGGTCGGCTGGCGCGATCAGCTCGCCCTGCTCGACCACTACCCGCGGATGGCCGCCGCCGTCCTCGACGGTGTCGGCCACAACCCCCAGGTCGAGGCCGCCGAGGCCGTCCGCACCCTGTTCGGCCGCTGGCTCGACGCACTCCGGGGCTGAACCGGCCCCGGGGGCGCCGACGGCCCCGCGACCGTTCGTACCGGTCGCGGGGCCGTCGCCGTCGCCGTGGCCCTGGCGGCCCCGCGGGCCGGGGTTCAGCCGATGGAGCGGGGGAGACGGGTGGTCAGATGGAGGATGGTGAAGGAGCCGAGGAGCTGGATGCCCAGGCACAGGGCGAGGGCGCGGCCCATGCCGAGGACGGGGGAGAGGGAGAGGTAGAGGGTGCCGAGGGTGGCGACGCCGAGGGCGAGGCTGGACTGCTGCCCGGTGGCGAGGACGCCGCTGCCGACGCCGGCCCGGGCTGCGGGCACCTTGGAGAGGACGACCCGGAACAGCGGGGTGCCGATCAGGCCCTGCCCGATGCCGGCGAGGGCGACGCCCGGGGCCATCCGCAGCGGGGAGAAGTGCGACCAGTCGGCCAGGACGGTCAGGGCGAGGGTGGCGAGGCCGGTGGCCTGGACGACGGCGCCGGCGCTGAGCACCCGGCTGCCCCAGCGGCCGATCAGCCGCGGGCCGGCCAGCGAGGCGCAGAAGTAGCCGACGGCCATCGGGACGAGCGCCCAGCCGGCCGCGACCGGGCCGAGCCCGAGGCCCTGCTGGAGGGCGACCGCGATGACGAACATGAAGCCGCCGAAGCCCGCGAAGTAGGGGAGCGCGATGCCGAGGCCGCGTCGCATCTCCGGGATGCGCAGCAGGGACGGCGGCACCAGCGGGGTGTCCCCGCGCCGCTCGGCGCGGCGTTCGACGGTGCCGAAGGCGACGGCGAGGACGGGGAACAGGGCCAGCAGCACCCAGGACCAGAGCGGCCAGCCGGCGGCGCGGCCCTCCATCAGCGGGATGAGCAGGGAGAGCAGCGTGGCGGTGAGCAGCACGGTGCCGGGGACGTCGACCCGGGCGGCCGTGGCGGCCCTGTTCTCCGGGACGTAGCGGACCGCGAGCACCACGGCGAGCAGGGCGAACGGCACGTTCAGCAGGAACACCGAGCGCCAGCCGGTGCCGAACAGGTCGGCGGCGACCAGCATGCCGCCGAGCACCTGCCCGATCACCACCGAGATCCCGCCGACCGCGCCGTAGACGCTGAGCGCGCGGCCGCGCCGGGCGCCCTCGGTGGCGGCGGTGATGGTGCCGAGCACCTGCGGGATCAGCAGTGCGGCCGAGGCGCCCTGGGCGGCCCGGGCGGCGACCAGGGACCACGCGCCGGGGGCGAGGCCGCAGGCCAGTGAGGTGAGGGCGAAGGCGACGGCGCCGACGACGAAGAGCCGGCGGCGGCCGTAGTTGTCGCCGAGGCGTCCGCCGAGGACGAGCAGCACGGCGAAGGCGATGCCGTAGCCGGCGGCGACCAGTTCGAGGACGGCGGGCCCGGCGGCCAGGTCGTGGTCGATGGTGGGCAGGGCGACGTTGACGATGAAGAAGTCGAGCATCGGCAGGAAGGCGCCGAGCAGGACGGTGACCAGTCCGGCGGTGCCGAGGGTGGTGGCGGGGCCGGTGGGAGCGGTGGCGGGGCCGGTGGGTCCCGGGGCGGAGGTGCGGGCGGCCGCGGCGGCGGGGGTGGCGGCGGTGCGGTTCGATGCGGGGGCGGCGGCGAGTTGTCGGGTCACGGGTCCTACGATCCGCCGGGTCGTACCCTGGTACCAGAGTGTGGTTATCCGGGTATAAGAAGTACCTGGCAACAGGCTGACGGCTGTCGCATGCTGGGGAGCATGAGCCTCGCCACACCTCCCGCGCAAGCCCGCACCGGTTCGGCCGGTCCGCGCCCGGCCACTCCCGACGAAGCCCGCCGGCACGAGCTGGCCGCGTTCCTGCGCAGCCGCCGCGAGCGCCTGACGCCCGAGCAGGTGGGCCTGCCGATGACCGGGCGCCGCCGGACGCCGGGGCTGCGCCGGGAGGAGGTCGCGCAGCTCGCCGCGGTCGGGGTGACCTGGTACACGTGGTTGGAGCAGGGGCGGGACATCCAGGTGTCCGCCCAGGTGCTGGACTCGGTGGCCCGGGCGCTGCTGCTGGACCCGAGCGAGCGCGCCCACCTGTTCACCCTGGCCGGCACGGACGACCCGGTGCCGGTGCGGGAGTGCCCCTCGGTGACCCCGAGCGTGCGGCTGCTGCTGGAGCGGCTGGCGCCGTACCCGGCGGTGGTGCTCAACTCCCGCTACGACGTGCTGGCGCACAACGCCCAGTACACCGCGATCGTCGGTGACCTCGGGCGGCTGGCCCCGGAGGACCGGAACCTGATGTGGATGGCGTTCACGCCCTCGCAGTTCCGCGAGGTGCTGATCGACTACCGCACCGAGCGCCTCGGCATGGTGGCCCGGTTCCGCTCGGCGATGGCCGACCACAGCTCGGAGCCGGCCTGGAAGGCGCTGGTGGCCCGGGTGCTCAAGGCCTCGCCGGACTTCGCGGAGCTCTGGCAGCGGCACGACGTGATGCGGCCGGGCAACGGGATCAAGCGGTTCCAGGTGCCGGGCGTCGGGCTGCTGCGCTGCGAGTACACCAACTTCTGGCTCAGTCCGCAGCTGGGGACACGGATGATCACGTACACCCCGCTGGACGACGAGACCCGCGCGCTGATGGAAGAGCTGCCGACGTCCTAAGCGGTCCGCAGCGCCGCGTCCCGGCCGAGCCACAGGCACACCACGGCGAGCGGCAGTTCGATGCAGGAGGCCATGACCAGCGCGGCGAGCACCGGGAGGCCCGGCCCGGCGCAGGCGATGTCGGCCAGGGCGTCCCCGGCGAGCAGCAGGGCCACCGCCGCGCCGGCCCAGAGCGCGGCGGGGCTGCGCCGGCGCAGCAGCGCGTCCAGCGAGAGCAGGGCGGCGAACTCGGTGAGGTCGAGCACGACCCAGGGGGTCTCGTGGCAGACGGCGAGGACCGCCAGCCAGGGCAGCAGCGCGACCGCGGCCATGACCGGGAGCCGGCCGAGGCGCGCGGGCGGGGCGTACGAGGAGGCGGGGCGGACGGAGAGGACGGCGGTGCTCATGCGACGCTCCGCACCCGCTCCAGCGGCAGCCGTTCGGCCGTCCCGCCCGCCGCGTGCTCGACCCGCACCGCGTCGAACGGGCCCTCGGCCCAGGCGATCCAGAACCGGTCGGCGACCACGGCCACCTCGGCCGTCGACCGCGCCCGGCGGAACGGCCGCCGTCCGGTGAACACCACCGCGGGCGCGACGCCGTCGGCCGCCAGCCGGCCCCAGGCCAGCACGTGCCGGTTCCGCCCGGTGGACGGGCAGTGCCGGGCCCCGCGCAGCAGGTGCGGGGTGAGCCGGGCGGCGACCAGGACGTCGGTCAACTCCCCGTACTGGTACAGCTCCAGCGCGGCCCGGCCGCGGCCGGACCCGGCGCTGCGGACCGACCAGGGCCCGGCCCCGGCCGGCAGCGCCCCCTCCGGGGCTCCGGAACCTCCGGGGCCGGGCCGCCCGTTCGGCGCAGTGGCGGAGTGCGATGCGGTGCTCGTCATGCCCTCAAGCTTTCCGTCGGGACCCCGGTCCTGTCGGTGGTGCTCCACACCGAATCGGGGGTGTATCCAGCTACACCCCTCACCCGGAACCCCCCTTCATGGTGGCCCGTGATCACCGGGCCCTACGCTGTTCGGCATGTCCTCCACCACGTTGCGCCGAGCGCTCGTCAGGAGCCTCCGGCGCCCACCGTGGTCGCCCGAGGTCTGGCGGGACGTCCGCTTCACCGCCGCCGGAATACCCATGGCGCTGCCGGTCTGGCTGGCCGTCACCGAGTCGAAGCTGCTCTTCCCGGTGCTCGCCGCCGTCCTGCTCTGCGCCCGCCCGCTGACCGCCCTCCAACGCGGCCGGCTGCGCGCCCTGCACGGGGTGGAGGTGCCGCCGCTGCGCCCGCCGACGGGGCGTCGGGCCTGGCTGCTGGGGATGACCTGGCGCCAGGTCCTCCACCACCTGGTGGCCGGCCCGCTGTTGGCGGCGGGCGCGTTGGCGGTGCTGTACGCCTGGGCGGCCGCTGTGGTGCTGGCCACCGTGTACGGCTGGATGTGGCTGCTGCCCGCGGACACCGCGGTGCGCTCCGGCGTGGCCGGGGAGGACGTCCTGCTCACCCTCGGCGGGTTGCTGCTGCTGGCGGTCCTCCCGCCGGCGGGCACCCAGCTGGCCCGGCTGGAGGTGTGGGTGGCCCGGCGGCTGCTCGGCCCGGACCGGGCGGAGGCGCTGGAGCGGCGGGTCGAGGAGATCGCCGAGAGCCGGGCCGGGCTGGTCGACGCGGTGGACGCCGAGCGCCGCCGGATCGAGCGGGACCTGCACGACGGCGCCCAGCAGCGGCTCACCTCCCTCGCGATGAACCTGGGCCTGGCCCGGCGCACCCTCAAGGACGTGCCGCCCGAGGTGATGCAGGTGATCGTCGACGCGCACGAGGAGGCCCAGGCGGCCATCGACGAGCTGCGCGACCTGGTTCGCGGCCTGCACCCGGCCGTCCTGGAGGACCGCGGCCTGGACGCGGCGCTGTCCGGCATCGCCGCCCGCGCCCCGCTGCCGGTGCGCCTGGACGTGGCTCTCTCCGAGCAGGTCGCCCCGACCGTCGAGGCGGTCGCCTACTTCACCGTCTCCGAGGCGCTCACCAACGTGGCCAAGCACGCCAGGGCCCACCGGGTCGACCTCTCGGTGCGGACGGCCGGCGGCCGGCTGCGGCTGGTCATCAGCGACGACGGCGTCGGCGGCGCGGACCCCTCGCGCGGCACCGGGCTCACCGGTCTGCGCAAGCGCGCCGCCTCGGTCGACGGCACGCTGTCCGTTCTCAGCCCCCTCGGGGGCCCCACCACCATCACCGTGGAGTTGCCGTGCGTGCTGTGATCGCCGAGGACTCGGTCCTGCTGAGGGTCGGCCTGGTCAAGGTCCTGGAGGCGGTGGGCTTCGAGGTCGTGGCCGCCGTCGGGGACGCCACCGAACTGCTGGCCGCCGTCGAGGAGCACCGCCCGAAGGTGGTGGTGGCCGACGTCCGGATGCCCCCGGGCTTCAGCGACGAGGGGGTGAAGGCGGCGATGGTGATCCGCCGGCAGTGGCCGGACACCGCCGTCCTGCTGCTCTCCCAGTTCGTGGAGGAGCGCTACGCCGCGGACCTGCTGGCGACCAACACCAGCGGCGTCGGTTACCTGCTCAAGCAGCGGGTGGCCAATGTCGACGACTTCGTGGACGCGCTCCAGCGGGTCGCCGAGGGCGGCACCGCGCTGGACCCGGAGGTGGTCGCCCAGCTGCTGGTGCGCCGCCACCGGGACCCGCTGGAGAAGCTGACCCCGCGCGAGCGCGACGTGCTCGCCCTGATGGCGGAGGGCCGTTCCAACGCCGCGATCGCGGGCTCGCTGGTGGTCAGCGACAGCGCGGTGGCCAAGCACATCAACTCGATCTTCACCAAGCTCGACCTGCCGCCGGTCGCGGACAGCCACCGCCGGGTGATGGCGGTGCTGCGCTTCCTGGAGGTCGGGTAGCGGTGAAGGGGGCGAAGGGCTGGCGGGTCGCCGGCACGGTCGTGATCGTGCTGGTCATGCTGGGGGCCGGACTGCAGACCTGGTCGATGGCGGTGCAGCAGCGGACCAGCACCAGCCGGCCGTACGACGTGGCGATCCACCGGCTCCAGTTGGAGACCGGCAGCGCCTCGGTCAAGGTGCGGGCCGGCCGGGAGGGCCACGTGGTGGTCCGGCAGAGCTTTGACTGGCTGGTGCGCAAACCGGTGGTGTCCACCGTCTTCGACGGCGGCGTGCTGACGGTCGGGATGAGCTGTCGGCTGGCCCTGCCGTTCGTGGACGTCGGCTGCGGCGCCGAGATCGAGCTGGAGGTGCCGGCCGCGACCGAGGTGTCCGGCTCGGTGGGCTCCGGCTCCGTCCTGGTGGAGGGCCTGAGCGGGGACGTGCGGATGGAGCTGACCTCCGGCCAGCTGCTGCTGTCCGACACCTCCGGGAACGTGTCCGTGCACGCCACCTCCGGTCAGGTGCGGGGCACCAACCTGAGCACGCGGCGGGTGACGGCGCAGGTCGGCTCGGGCTCGGTGCAGCTGGGCTTCGCGAAGGCCCCGCGCGAGGTGGACGCCACGGCCACCTCCGGTTCGGTGGAGCTGACCCTGCCGAGGGGCAGCCGGTACGCCGTCTCCAGCGAGATCGGCAGCGGCAACGGCCGGATCGACACGGGGCTGGTGGACTCCGCGAGTCCGAACCGGCTGCACGCCGCGGTCACCTCCGGGTCGATCACCGTCGTCCCGGCGAGTTCGGAGCCGCTGGAGCCGCCGGAGTCCGCGGACCCGGCGGAGCCCGCGCAGTCCGCGGTGCCGTCGGTGCCGCCGTCGGCTCCGTAGCGGGAGCGCCTCGGAGCGGGCGGCGGCCGCTCACCCGGGCGGCGGACGGGTGGGGGACAATGGAGAGTCCCGTCCCCATCACCCGAGGTCAGCCGCGCATGACAGCCACGCCCGCACCCACCGCGTCCGACACCGAGTTCGCGCCGCTCGACATCGGCCCGATCCGGGTGTGGCCGCCCGTCGTGCTGGCGCCGATGGCCGGCATCACCAACGCGCCGTTCCGCACCCTGTGCCGTGAGCAGAGCGGCGGCCGGGGCCTGTACGTCTCGGAGATGATCACCACCCGGGCGCTGGTCGAGCGCAACGCCAAGACCATGCAGCTGATCAAGTTCGACCCGAGCGAGAAGCCGCGCTCCATCCAGCTGTACGGGGTGGATCCGGTGACCGTCGGCAAGGCCGCCCGGATGATCTCCGACGAGGGCCTGGCGGACCACATCGACCTCAACTTCGGCTGCCCCGTCCCCAAGGTCACCCGCAAGGGCGGCGGCTCGGCGCTGCCGTACAAGCGCAACCTGCTGCGCGAGATCCTGCGCGAGGCCGTCGCCAACGCGGGCGACCTGCCGGTGACCATGAAGATGCGCAAGGGCATCGACGACGACCACCTCACCTACCTGGACGCCGGCCGGATCGGCGCCGAGGAGGGCGTGGCGGCGATCGCCCTGCACGGGCGCACCGCCGCCCAGCACTACGGCGGGACGGCCGACTGGTCGGCGATCGCCAGGCTGCGCGAGTCCGTCCCGGCGCACATCCCGGTGCTGGGCAACGGGGACATCTGGTCGGCCGACGACGCGCTGCGGATGATGCGCGAGACCGGCTGCGACGGCGTGGTGGTGGGCCGCGGCTGCCTGGGCCGGCCGTGGCTGTTCAGGGACCTGGTCGCGATCTTCGAGGGCGACGTGGACTACGCCCGCCCCGACTTCGGCTACGTGGCCGAGGCGATGGTGCGGCACGCGCAGCTGCTCGGCGAATGGCTGGGCGACGAGGCGCGCGGCGTGACCGACTTCCGCAAGCACGTCGCCTGGTACACCAAGGGCTTCTCGGTCGGCTCCGAGCTGCGGGTGAAGCTGGCCGGCTCCTCCTCCTTGGCCGAACTGGCCGAAACCCTCTCCCGGGTGGAGCAGTCCCAGGGCTGGCCGGACGGTGCGGACGGCCCGCGCGGACGGACCAGCGGCAACAACCGGGTGGTCCTGCCGGAGGGCTGGTTGGACGATCCGTATGACTGCGCCCGACCGGGTGTTGACGCCGAATCGGACACCTCTGGCGGATGATCTGTACGGACCGGCAAAAATGGCCCGATGGGGCCGACTGCCACTAGGTCCCAGCCCTCTTGTCCATCCTGGACAAGAGGGCTCCTTTTCGTCGTCCGAATGTCACGGAGAGAGCACATTTCTGGACGGTGTGCGACGATCGGCGGAGTCGCTCTACGTTCGACCCGTGAGATGCGCTCGTGACGCTTGCCACATGCGGTGGGGGCTGACGACCGGTCAGTGGACGAAATGGACAGGTCGGCTGTGAATCGCTTCCCGAAGTCGGTCGGCCGGTGATCGGGCGATCCGGGTGCAGGAAATCAAGCCGGGGCAACGCCATCGACCCGCGGCCGCTACCGTGCGTCCGGATCGTACGATCTTCGGGTTTGCTTACGTTCAAGAATTGAACGCTTGCTCGCGTCAGGCGGACGATTTCACCAACAGAGGTGAACGCCTTTATGTGCTTTCGATCTAGCGGGTTACCGCTGGGTACCAGCCTCGGGTGGCCTATTCAGGGCAGAGAAGTGCCTTCGAAATGGGTATGTTCTCCGGCGTCAGGGCAACCGCGTACGAGGAGACCGACCCGTGCCGTCCCAGCAGAAGTTTGTTTACTCCTTCACCGAAGGAAACAAGGACCTCAAGGACCTTCTCGGCGGCAAGGGCGCGAACCTGGCCGAGATGACCAACCTGGGCCTCCCCGTCCCTCCGGGGTTCACCATCACCACCGAGGCCTGCAAGGTCTTCCTGGAGACCGGCAGCGAGCCGTCCTCCCTGCACGAGGAGATCAGCGCCCACCTGGACGCCCTCGAAGAGCGGATGGGCAAGACGCTCGGCCAGGCCGACAACCCCCTCCTGGTCTCGGTGCGCTCCGGCGCGAAGTTCTCCATGCCCGGCATGATGGACACCGTCCTCAACATCGGCCTCTCCGACGTCTCGGTGGCCGGCCTCGTCGCCCAGTCCGGCAACGAGCGCTTCGCCTGGGACTCCTACCGCCGCCTGGTCCAGATGTTCGGCAAGACCGTGCTGGGCGTCGACGGCGAGCTGTTCGAGGAGGCCCTGGACGAGGCCAAGCACGCCAAGGGCACCGTCAACGACCTGGACCTGGACGCCGCCGACCTCCGGGGCCTGGTCGAGGTGTTCAAGGGCATCGTCGAGCGCGAGACCGGCCGGGCCTTCCCGCAGGACCCGCGCGAGCAGATGGACCTCGCGATCCACGCCGTCTTCCACTCCTGGAACGGCGACCGCGCCCGGCTGTACCGCCGCCAGGAGCGCATCCCGAACGACCTGGGCACCGCGGTCAACGTCTGCAGCATGGTCTTCGGCAACCTCGGCGAGGACTCCGGCACCGGCGTCGCCTTCACCCGCGACCCCTCCACCGGCACCCAGGGCGTCTACGGCGACTACCTGTCCAACGCCCAGGGCGAGGACGTCGTCGCCGGCATCCGCAACACCCTGCCGCTCTCCGAGCTGGAGAAGCTCGACAAGAAGTCGTACGACGAGCTGATGGCGATCATGCAGAAGCTCGAGAACCACTACCGCGACCTCTGCGACATCGAGTTCACCATCGAGCGCGGCAAGCTCTGGATGCTGCAGACCCGCGTGGGCAAGCGCACCGCCGCGGCCGCCTTCCGGATCGCCGTCCAGCTCGTCGACCAGGGCCTGATCGACCTGGACGAGGCCCTGATGCGGGTCACCGGCGGCCAGCTCTCGCAGCTGATGTTCCCCCGCTTCGCCCCCGACTCCGAGTCGCAGCAGATCGCCAGGGGCCTGGCCGCCTCGCCCGGCGCCGCGATCGGCAAGGTCGTCTTCGACTCGTACACCGCCGTCAAGTGGTCCCGCTCCGGCGAGAAGGTCATCCTGGTCCGCCGCGAGACCAACCCGGACGACCTGGACGGCATGATCGCCGCCGAGGGCATCCTCACCTCGCGCGGCGGCAAGACCTCGCACGCCGCCGTCGTCGCCCGCGGCATGGGCAAGACCTGTGTCTGCGGCGCCGAGGAGCTGGAGGTCGACACCAAGCGCCGCCGGATGACCACCGCCGACGGCCTGGTGCTGGAGGAGGGCGACGTCGTCTCGATCGACGGCGCGACCGGCAAGGTCTACCTCGGCGAGGTACCCGTGCTCCCCTCCGCGGTGGTGGAGTACTTCGAGGGCACCCTGCACGCCGGCGCCGACGTCCAGGGCGGTCTGGTCCAGGCCGTGCACCGGCTGATGTCCCACGCCGACGGCCGCCGCCGCCTCGCGGTGCGCGCCAACGCCGACAACGCCGAGGACGGCTCGCGCGCCCGCCGCTACGGCGCCCAGGGCATCGGCCTGTGCCGCACCGAGCACATGTTCCTCGGCGAGGAGCGCCGCAAGGAGGTCGAGCACCTGATCCTGGCGGACAACGACAAGGACCGCGAGGCCGCGCTCTCCACCCTGCTGCCGCTGCAGAAGGGCGACTTCCTGGAGCTCTTCCAGGCGATGGACGGCCTGCCCGTCACCGTCCGCCTGCTCGACCCGCCGCTGCACGAGTTCCTGCCCGACATCACCGAGCTGTCGGTGCGCGTCGCCCTCGCCGAGGCCCGCAAGGACCCGAACGAGAACGACCTGCGCCTGCTCCAGGCGGTGCACAAGCTGCACGAGCAGAACCCGATGCTCGGCCTGCGCGGTGTGCGCCTCGGCCTGGTCATCCCCGGCCTGTTCGGCATGCAGGTCCGCGCCATCGCCGAGGCCGCCGCCGAGCGCAAGCTGGCCGGGGCGGACCCGCGCCCCGAGGTGATGATCCCGCTGGTCGGCACCGTCCAGGAGCTGGAGCTGGTCCGCGACGAGTGCGAGCGGGTGCTCGCCGAGGTCGCCCGGTCCACCGGAGTCCAGCTGGACATCAAGCTCGGCACCATGATCGAGCTGCCGCGCGCCGCGGTGACCGCCGGGCAGATCGCCGAGGCCGCCGAGTTCTTCTCCTTCGGCACCAACGACCTGACCCAGACGGTCTGGGGCTTCTCCCGGGACGACGTGGAGGCCTCGTTCTTCACCGCCTACCTGGAGAAGGGCATCTTCGGGGTCTCCCCGTTCGAGACCATCGACCGCGACGGCGTCGGCTCGCTGGTCAAGCACGCCGTCGAGGCCGGCCGGGCCACCCGCCCCGACCTCAAGCTCGGCGTCTGCGGCGAGCACGGCGGCGACCCGGACTCGGTCCACTTCTTCCACGAGGTGGGGCTGGACTACGTCTCCTGCTCCCCCTTCCGGATCCCGGTGGCGCGCCTGGAGGCCGGCCGCGCCGCCATCGAGACGGCGGGCAGCGACTCGCGCTGAGGAGGGTAGGCATCCCCTCCGCACGCGCGGGTACGACTGACCGCTCTCCCTCCCGTCGGGAGGGCGTACACCGGAGCTCGGCGCAGGAGAACCGGCGTACGTGACACGGCCGGGCGGGAACGGACAACGGCGTCCGTTCCCGCCCGGCCGTACGTCTGTGCCCGGGCCGGCGCACCGGCCGACGCGCCCGCGGTGTGGCGGCGGCCACGTGTGTAGCTGGCCCGGCCCGGCCAGGCCGCCTGCCAAGCTGGACCGCATGACCAACCGCAGAAACCCGCTCGTCGCCGTGGCCGTGCTGATCCTGGCGCTCCTGGCCGGGGCCGGGTACCTCCTCGCCAACCAGGGGAGCAGCCACCCCAAGGCCGCCGCGAGCGCCGCCGCCGGCGCCACGACGTCCGGGTCCGCGGCGCCCAAGCCCTCGGCCCCCAAGCCGACCCCGCCCGCCGGGGGCGCCGGCAGCACCCCCGCCCCGGCCGGCACCTGGGTCCCGACCGACCCGGCCATGGCCGACGTCTGCCGCACCAAGCTCCCCAGTCAGGCCCAGGACACCCTCGGTCTGATCGCCAAGGGCGGGCCCTACCCGTACAACCGCGACGGCATCGTCTTCGAGAACCGGGAGAGCCGCCTCCCCAAGAAGACCGGTAGCTACTACCACGAGTACACCGTGGTCACCCCGGGCTCCAACGACCGCGGCACCCGCCGGGTGGTGACCGGCGACTCCGGCGAGCAGTACTGGTCCGCCGACCACTACGCCACCTTCCAGGAGATCGACTCCCGCTGCTGAGCGGGGCCGGCCGGGCCGCCCGCACCGCGTCGGCGGCCCGCCTCACCGCGCAGTCGGCTCGCCTCACCGCGCCCGCCGCCAGGTGATCCGGGGGTGCGGTGCGTGCGGGCCGGTGGTGACCAGGGCGGTCAGCTCGTGGAGCACCGGGGCCGGGTCGCGGCGGAGCTGGGCCGGGGTGGTGCGCACCACCGGGAGGCCGGCGGCGGTGAGGCGGTTGGCGCGGGCCAGGCCCCGTTCGTGCTCGGCCGGGCGCAGGTGCCAGGCGCGGGAGTCGATCTCCAGGGCCACGCAGGCGTGCGGCCAGTAGGCGTCCGGGACGGCGAGGAAGCGGCCGTCCAGGAAGAGCACCGGGTTCCACAGCGGGTCCGGCAGTCCGGCGTGCGCCAGCAGTTCGCGGGCCTCGCCCTCCACCACCGACCGCACCCCGACCGTCAGGTCCTCCACCACCCCGGCCACCTGGGGCAGCCCGAGCGCACCCGGGCGGGACAGCAACTGGTCGAGCAGTTCGCCGAGTTCGCAGTGCCGCCGCTGGACGGCCTCCGCGCACAGCGCCCGGAACCGGCGCTGCCCGGTCTCCCTCGGCGCGAGGTCCGCCAGGGCCCGGGCGACCGTGGTGCTCCACAGTCCGTCGGCGCGCTCGAAGCCGCCCGGCATCGCCCCGGATGCCCGGTGGATCCGGACGAACTCCCGGTCCCCGACCCGTCGTTGGCCGGGGATCAGGATGTCGACCGCGTTCAGGTCGGACGGGTGGCCGGCGCTCGGCAGCCCGGCCTCGGCCAGGACCGCCAGGCCGGTCAGCAGCACCTCCCCGGTCCGTGGTTCGCGTCCCTTCGGCGTCGCGTACGCCAGGGCGGCCCGCATCCTCTGATGGAACGTCAGTCTTCCGCTCTGCAGGCAGATCACCCGGGGCAGCACCTGCTGCCAGGGCCCGCCCGGCCGCAGCCGGTGGGCGATGGTGCCGGAGGGCACCCCGAGCCGGCGCAGCTGCGCGCGGGTGGCGATGTGCTGCTGGTCGGCGCCGAGCAGGGCGACCGGATCGAGGGGATTCGCGCGGGTCATGCCCCGGTGCCTGCCCGCCGGAATCGGAGGTATGCGAAACATCCCCCGTCGGTGGGGTCGGCGGTCACGGGTGTTGACGTGACGGTGGCCGAGCCGCTGAGCTGGATGCCATATGACCATTCCATTCACGCACGCCGGCCCCGCGCTGGACGCGCTCCTCGGCCTCCGCACGGGCGACGCCCTCGGAGCCCAGTTCTTCGTCCCGGAGACCGCCCGGACCCACCTCGCCGCCCGCACCGAACCGCCTGGCTCCTGGCCCTGGACCGACGACACCGAGATGGCCTGCTCGGTCCACGCCGCACACACCGAGCGCGGCGCGATCGACACCTTCGACCTCACCTACGCCTTCGCCCTGCGCCACGACTTCGACCGCGGCTACGGCCCGGCCGCCAACCGGCTGCTCCGGCTGATCCGCGAGGGCGGCGACGCCCGGCGGCTGGCCGCCGAACTCTTCGACGGCCAGGGCTCCTACGGCAACGGCGCCGCGATGCGGGTCGCCCCGCTCGGGGCGGCGTACGCCGAGGACCCGGCCGCCGTCGTCCGGCCCGCCGCCGACACCGCCGTCATCACCCACACCCACCCGCAGGCCGTGGACGGCGCGATCGCGGTCGCGGTGGCGGCCGCGTACGCGGTGCGGGCCCGCACCCGGCCGATGACACCGGAGCGCTTCCTGGAGTCGGTGGCCGGCCTCACCCCGAACGGTGCGGTCAAGGACGGCCTGGTGGAGGCCCGCGCGCTGCTCGCCCGGCCGGACTTCCGGCTCGCCGCGCAGGTGCTCGGCAACGGCAGCCGGACGTCCGCGGCGGACACCGTCCCGTACGCGCTGTGGTGCGCCGCCCGGAACCTGGCCGACTACCGCGCCGCCGTGTGGGACGCGATCGCGGCCGGCGGCGACATGGACACCGTCGCGGCGATCACCGGCGGGGTGGTGGCCGCGCACACCGGCACCGGCGGCATCCCGCGGACCTGGCTGGCCGCCTGCGAGCCGCTGCCCGACTGGGCGTTCCCGGAGCCGGGCGGCGTCCGCGCGGCCGGCGAACCCCACCTGACGCCGATCGGCCTGCCCCGCCCGCACCCCGTGCCCGACCTGCTCTGGTCGGACGCCGACTGGGAGCGGATCAGGCGCGGCCTGCGGGCCCGGGACACGGACGAGCGCTGGGCCTCCGTGGTCTCCGAGGGCGTGCTGCACCTGCACCGCAGCGTGGGTGGCGCGGAGGTCTACCGGGTCCGGGTGGCCCGGGTGCGGGGCGGCTGGCGGCCGGTGGAGGCCCTGGTCGAGGCGCACCCGGGACGCCACCGGGCCTGGGACGACCGCACCACCCTGCCGGCCCTCCTGGGCTACGCGAGCCTCGGCCACGAGCCGTTCCGGGACGGCCTCAGGCGGTGATCATCAGCTGCCCGGCGCCGCTGCCGCCCTGTCTAAGGCACTCCTGGTTGATCGCCGGATCCGGGGCGCTCGGCGAGGTGGCGGCGGCGATCCGCAGCTCGATGATGTCCCGGACGGCCGGCCACTCGTCGTCGAGGATCGAGTAGAACGCGGTGGAGCGCACCACGCCGTCCAGCCCGCGCGAGTGCGCCCGGCGGACGCCCTCGGAGGTCGCGCCGAGCCGTTCGATGGCGGCGCGCGAGCGCAGGTTGCGGGCGTCCGCGCGCAGCGAGATCCGCTGCACGCCCCAGGTCTCGAAGGCGTGGCGCAGCATCAGCAGCTTGGCCTCGGTGTTGATGCCGGTGCCCTGGGCGCGCGGCGAGAGCCAGGTGTTGCCGATCTCGGCCGCGTCCGGGACGGCCGTGGCCGGATCGCCGAACGGGACCCCGGGCGCGGGCGGCCACACCATCGGGCCCTGCCAGTAGTCGAGTTCCAGGAACCGGGTGGAGCCGACCACCCGGCCGTCGGCGAGGTTCACCGTCGCGAACGGCAGTGACCGGCCCGCGGCCTGGTCGGCGAGCGCCCGCGCGACGTAGTCGCGGGCGGCTTCCCGGCCGTGCGGGACGGGGGTGAAGGCGTAGGTCGTACGGTCCTCGGCGCCGGCCTCGGCGATGGCCTCGGCATGGTGCGCGGCGAGTGGCTCCAGCCGCACGGTGCGGCCGGTGAGGATGACAGGTACGGGCACGGAACCTTGGTCCTTCATCGGTCGGAGGGTGCCTCCCGCGCCGGGGTACGGCTCGGGGTGCTCTGGGCTGGGTACGCCTGGGCCCGGGTCCGCCGGCCGGGTACCCGCGCACGCCGGAGGTCCGGTCGGACGGGGTGGGGGCGGCGGCCCGGAACGGGCGGCGCGGGGTGCCGGAACGGACACGGATCCTCGGACCGGTCCGGCGGGAAGAGCGACGGGACAGTGTGCGTCCGCGAGATGGCCGAGGAGGGTACGAGAGCGCGAAGGGAAGCAGGCGGCCAGGTGAAGGCAAGATGCGTCGTGGGTGGCTGGCCGAGCACCGGACCGGGACGTGGCCGACGGCGTTACGGACGACGTGGCGACGACGCGACGATGCGAGGCAGCGAGAGGACGATACCCGCCAGAAGGCGGTGCGTCACTTCGCGGCACGCGAATGGCCGCGCGGGCCGTTCGCGTGCCCTGCGGACCGGCCCCTCGCAGGGCCCTGACCAGGGAGTCTTCGGCCGGGTGCGATCATGGTCCGGAGCGCTCGTCCGAGGCCGTCGGGCGAGCCCCCCGGGGAGCCGTCGCACGGGCCCCGCGGGGCCCGCGGACGGGAGGTCCGCAGGACGGGGGCCGGGCGCGGGAATTCCGGCGGCGCCCGGCGCGCTGGACAGGACGAGAAGCCGGTCGACCGGGACGAGCAGGGAACGGGGTTGGGTGCGCGGTGCGTGACTTCCAGGCGTTGTACGAGCTGGATCAGCAGGGCGTGGCCGCCGTTGCCGCGGCCAACGAGCAGTTGCGCGACACCGGTGCCGGCCTCGTGCTGCTCCAGCACTTCGAGGGCTTCATGGACGCCGGGGAGGCCGGCGGCCAGGTGGTGGCCCACCTGCTGGAGACGGGCGCGCCGCAGGTGGTGGCCCGCTTCGACCACGACCGTCTGGTGGACTACCGGGCCCGTCGCCCGGCGATGGTCTTCGACCACGACCACTGGACGTCCTACGACCCGCCGGAGATCCTGCTCCAGCTCGTCCACGACGCCGCCGGCGCGCCGTTCCTGCTGCTCACCGGCCCCGAGCCGGACGTCGAGTGGGAGCGCTTCGCGCGTGCCGTCCGCGAGCTGGTGGACCGCTTCGAGGTGCGGCTCTCCATCGACTTCCACGGCATCCCGATGGGCGTGCCGCACACCCGCCCGGTCGGCCTGACGCCGCACGGCAACCGGCTGGACCTCGCCCCGGGCTACCCGCAGTGGTTCGAGCAGGCGCAGGTCCCGGGCAGTGCCCAGGCGCTGGTGGAGTACCGCCTGGGCGAGGCCGGGCACGACGTCCTGGGCTTCGCCGTGCACGTCCCGCACTACGTGGCCCGCTCCGCCTACCCGGCGGCGGCCGTGCAGGTCCTGGAGGCGGTGCAGTCCGCCACCGGGCTGGTGCTGCCCGGCACCGGGCTGCGCGAGCGGGTCCCCGAGGTCTACGCCGACATCGAGGAGCAGCTGGCCCAGGGGGACGGCGAATTGCGCTCGGCGATCCGCGGCATGGAGGGCCAGTACGACGCCGTGGCGGGCGCGGAGGGCCGGGAGAGTCTGCTGGCCGAGCCGGCGGACCTGCCCTCGGCGGACGAACTGGGGCGGCGCTTCGAGCAGTTCCTGGCCGAGCACGAGCGCGGCGCGGAGTAGCCGGGGCAGCCGGAGCGGGCGGGCGGAACCGGGCGGCCGGACGGGGTCCGAGGGGCGGATTCCGGCCGGATCCGGCTCGTGGTGCGGCGATCGGGCGCGGGTGGGAGTGATCGGCCGCGATCGTTCGTTGGCCCCTGGTGTGCCCGGGGGACGGGCCGCCGTAAGGAGCCGACCGTGACCCGTATCCCCGGGGGGAGACCATGCCGAGGACCGCACGCCCGACCATCGCCCTGACCGTCGGACTGGCCGCAGTGCTGCTGGCCGGCTGCACCGACAACACCGGTACCGACCAGCAGGGGAGCGCCACCGCGGGCGCGACGCCCGCCCGCGCGCAGGCCGGCGCGGACCCGTCGCCGACCGCCGCCCCGCCGCCCACCGGTCCGTACGTCGCGCTCGGCGACTCGTACACGGCCGGGATGAAGCTCCCGCCGCAGGTCGGCGAGCCGGGCGCCTGCTACCGATCCGGGGCCAACTACCCGTCCCTGGTGGCGAAGGGGCTCTCGCTCGCCGCCGGGCAGTTCAAGGACGTCAGCTGCAGCGGCGCCCGCACCGGGGATCTGACCGGTCCGCAGAAGGTCGCGGACGGCACCAACCCGGCCCAGCTGGACGCGCTGACCGCGGACACCCGGCTGGTCACCCTGGGGATCGGCGGCAACGACGCCGGCTTCATGGAGGTCGTGACCGAGTGCGCCAAGGCCAACCTGGTGGACATCGTCAAGGGCGTGATCACCGACAGTGCCGACCGGATCAGCGATTCGCCCTGCCGGGACCACTACGCGGCCGGCAACGGCACCGACGACGTCCAGCGCAAGGTGGAGGCGGCCGGCGACCGGATCGGCCAGGTGCTCCAGGACGTCAAGAAGCGCTCCCCGAAGGCCAGGGTGTTCGTGATCGGGTACCCGGGGCTGCTCCCGGCCGACCCGGCGAGCTGCCTTCCGGTGCTCGGCAACGCCGTGGCCGCCTCCGACCTGGGCTTCCTGGTGGAGAAGCAGCAGCAGCTGAACGGCATGCTCAAGAAGCGCGCGGAGGCCGCCGGAGCGGTGTTCGTGGACCTCGCCGGGCCCTCGGCCGGGCACGACATGTGCGCGGGGGAGGACAAGCGCTGGGTGGAGCCGCCCCTGCCGGCCCAGGGGCTGGTGCCGATCCACCCCAACGCCAAGGGGCAGGAGGCGGTGTCCGGCGTGGTTCTGAAGGCGATCAGGGGCTGAGGCCGCCCGGGCCGGGGGACGTTCGGGACGCAGGAGCGTAGGCGCGGGGACGCAGGGACGCAGGGGGCGCGCGGGGCTGCGCCGTCCGGGTGGGGTCGACTCGCCGGGGCGGGCACCCGCGCGCCGCGCACCGTTCACGCCCCGGCCCGCGCTCCTTCGTGCGCGGCACACCCCGCGTGTCGGGGGCCGGGCGTACGGTGAAGGGCATATGGACGACACCACGCACCGCCTCGCCGCCCCGATCCCGTACGACCACGCTGCCGAGGCCCGCTGGGTCCCCGAACCCGACAAGCGCCCGGGCCGTACGGCCTTCCAGCGCGACCGCGCCCGGGTGCTGCACTCGGCCGCGCTGCGCCGGCTGGCCGGCACCACCCAGGTGGTCGCCCCGATGCGCAGCGACTTCCCGCGCACCAGGCTCACCCACTCCCTCGAATGCGCCCAGGTCGGGCGGGAGTTGGGGGCCGCCCTGGGCTGCGACCCGGACCTCGTGGAGACCGGTTGCCTGGCCCACGACATCGGCCACCCGCCGTTCGGCCACACCGGCGAGGAGGCCCTCGACCAGGCCGCCGAGGCCTGCGGCGGCTTCGAGGGCAACGCCCAGTCGCTGCGCATCCTGACCCGGCTCGAACCCAAGCGCTTCGCGCCCCAGGAGGAGCAGCCCGCCACCCGGCTCGCCCCCTGGCCGGGCCGCAGCGTCGGCCTCAACCTGAGCCGGGCCGCCCTCGACGCCGCCACCAAGTACCCGTGGACCAAGGGCGCCCACCCCACCGACCCGGCCTCGCCCAAGTACGGCGTCTACGCCGACGACCTGCCGGTCTTCCGCTGGCTGCGGGCCGGCTCCCCGACCGGGCGCAAGTGCTTCGAGGCCACCGTGATGGACTGGTCCGACGACGTGGCCTACTCCACCCACGACGTCGAGGACGGCCTCCAGGCCGGCCACATCGACCCGGCCGCCCTGCGCGCGCCCGGTGAGCGCGCCGAGCTCTTCAAGGTCGCCGAGCGCTACGCCGGGGACGCCGAGCCCCAGGAGCTGTCCGACGCCCTGGACCGGCTGCTCGCCCAGGAGTGGTGGCCCCGCTCCTACGACGGCACCGCCCGCGCCCGGGGCGGGCTCAAGGACCTCACCAGCCAGCTGATCGGCCGCTTCTGCCTGGCCGCCGAGCAGGCCACCCGCGCCCGCTACGGCCCCGGCCGGCTCACCCGCTACACCGCCGAGCTGGTGGTGCCGAGGGACGTCCGGCTGGAGTGCGCGGTGCTCAAGGCGGTCGCCGTCCGCTACGTCATGCAGCGCGACGAGCAGACCCAGCTGCGGGCCCGCCAGCGGATCGTGATCGCCGAGCTGGCGTACGTCCTCACCCAGCGCGCCCCCGAGGGGCTGGACCCGGTGTTCGCCGCCATGTACCGCGAGGCCGAGGACGACCGCGCCGCCCTGCGCACGGTCATCGACCAGATCGCCACCCTCACGGACGCCTCGGCCCTGGCCCTGCACGCCAAGCTGGTCGGCGCCGCCTGGGCGTAGCCGCCCGGAGGCGGCCGCCGCGGATCGAATGCCCGGCCGTCCCAGTAGACTTCCGGAGTGGCCGGGCGGATCAGGGACGAAGACGTACAGGCGGTGCGCAGCGCACTGCCGATCGACGCGGTGGTCGGCGACTACGTACAGCTGACCAACGGTGGCGGTGGCGAGTACAAGGGCGTCTGCCCCTTCCACGACGAGAAGTCCGCCTCCTTCTACGTGAACCCCGCCAAGGGCGTCTTCCACTGCTTCGGCTGCCAGGAGAACGGCGACACCATCGCCTTCCTGATGAAGATCGAGCACTTCACCTTCGCCGAGGCCGTCGAGCGGATGGCCGCCCAGGCCGGCATCACCCTGCGCTACGAGGAGGGCGGCTACAGCCCCCGCCACCAGCAGGGCGAGCGCACCCGGCTGGTCGAGGCGCACAAGGTGGCCGCCGCCTACTACCGGGAGCAGCTGGCCTCGCCGGAGGCGGAGATCGGCCGCCGCTTCCTGGCCGAGCGCGGCTTCGACGAGGAGGCCGCCACGGTCTTCGGCGTCGGCTACGCCCCCGTGGGGTGGGAGCACCTGGTCCGCTACCTGCGCGGCAAGGGCTTCACGGACAAGGAGATCCTGCTGGGCGGCCTCGCCTCGCAGGGCCAGCGCGGAGGCCTGATCGACCGCTTCCGGGGCCGGCTGGTCTGGCCGATCCGGGACATCGCCGGCGAGGTGGTCGGCTTCGGCGCCCGCCGCCTGCGCGAGGACGACAACGGCCCGAAGTACCTCAACACGCCTGAGACCCCGATCTACAAGAAGTCCCACGTGCTGTACGGCATCGACCTGGCGAAGAAGGAGATCGCCAAGTCGGGCCGCGCGGTGGTGGTCGAGGGCTACACCGACGTGATGGCCTGCCACCTGGCCGGGGTCACCTCGGCGGTGGCCACCTGCGGCACCGCCTTCGCCGAGGACCACATCAAGATCATCCGCCGGCTGCTGATGGACACCTCGCAGTACCGGGGCGAGACCGTCTTCACCTTCGACGGCGACGCGGCCGGCCAGAAGGCCGCCCTGCGCGCCTTCGAGGACGACCAGAAGTTCGCCGCCAAGACCTCCATCGCGGTCAGCCCGGGCGGCATGGACCCGTGCGAGCTGCGCCTGGCCCAGGGCGACGAGGCGGTCAAGCACCTGATCGACAACCCGGTCCCGCTCTTCGAGTTCGCGCTGAACTCGGTGGTGGCCCGGCACCGGGTGGACACCCCGGAGGGGCGTTCGGCGGCCCTGGAGGAGTCGGCCCCGATCGTCGCCAAGATCAAGGACCGCTCGATCCAGCACGAGTACGCCGTCCGCCTGGCCGGCATGCTCGGCATCCTGGACGAGCAGTTCGTCGTCCGCCGGATCTCCCAGCTGGCCCGCTGGGACCGCGAGCGCCAGCAGAACCCGCGCGGCGCGGCCGCCCAGCGCCGCCCGGAGCCGGCCCAGCCGCAGCGCCCGGCGCAGCCCGCCTTCCGGCTCAACCCGCGCGACCCGGCCCAGTTCGTCGAGCGCGAGCTGCTCAAGCTGGCGCTCCAGCACCCGGACCTGGTCAGTCCGGCCTTCGACCACTACGGCGAGGACGAGTTCCCGACCCCGCCGTACACCGCCGTCCGGCAGGCCATCGCCAAGGCCGGCGGTGCCGCGCACGGGGCGGGCCTGCCCGACTTCACCAGCGCGGTGCGCGAGGCGTCCCCGGACGACCAGGTGCGCTCGCTGGTCACCGAGCTGACCGTCGAGCCGGTGCGCTCGCGCCGCAAGGTGGACGCGATCTACGCGGGGGAGTTCCTGGTCAAGCTGCGCATGCTGGCGGTGGACCGGCGGATCACCGAGGTCCGCGGCTACCTCCAGCGGCTCGGCCCCCGGGCCGAGGCCGAACAGCTGCACGCGGTGCAGACCGAGCTGTGGCAGCTCCAGCAGTACGGGCAGGAGCTGCGCAGCCGGGGTGCGGCCGCTCTCTAGCGTTCGCTTCACAGAAAGTCGGCGCACGAGTCTCGGCCACGGAGCGTGGCGTACCGCACACTGGAGGACGTCCCACCTCCGTACAGCGCGGGTCCGCCAGAGTCGCGCCCGCCCCGAGGGGATGCCCGTGGAGCAAGGCCTCGTCGCAGCGACCACCACCAGTACGGGAACGAAGCCCGCCGGACCGGCCGGTCCGCAGGAGACCGGGGAGCAGGAGACCCATCACGGCCGGGCCCGGGCCGCGCCCCCGGACGGTGCCCGGATCCCCGCCCAGGGCCTGCCGGAGGGCCACCCGGACAGCCCGGTCCCCGAGACCGGGGCCGTCCCCGAGGCCGAGCTCGGGGCCGTGTCCGGGTTCGAGCCCTCGCCCGGAGCGCGGGCCGGGGCCGGGGACCGGCGGGAGCGCCGGGTGCCCGCCGAGGACACCGGTCCGGCCGCCGACCTGCTGCGCCAGTACCTGCGCGAGATCGGCCGGATCCGCCTGCTCACCGCCGCGGAGGAGGTCGAGCTGGCCCGCCGGGTGGAGGCCGGCATCTTCGCCGAGGAACGGCTGAACGGCGATCCGCCGCCGCCCGACCCGCTGGCCGGCGAGCTGGACTCCCTGGTGGTGCGGGGCCGGATCGCCAAGCGGCGGCTGATCGAGGCGAACCTGCGGCTGGTGGTCTCCGTCGCCAAGCGCTACGTCGGCCGCGGACTGACCCTGCTGGACCTGGTCCAGGAGGGCAACCTGGGGCTGATCCGGGCGGTGGAGAAGTTCGACTACACCCGCGGCTTCAAGTTCTCCACGTACGCGACCTGGTGGATCCGGCAGGCGATGAGCCGGGCGCTGGCCGACCAGGCCCGGACGATCCGGGTGCCGGTGCACGTGGTCGAGCTGATCAACCGGGTGGTCCGGGCCAAGCGCGGCCTGCTCCAGGAGCGCGGCCTGGAACCGACGGCGGCCGAGATCGCCGCCGCCCTGGAGCTGACCGAGGAGCGGGTGCGCGAGCTGCTGCGGCTGGCCCAGGAGCCGATCTCGCTGCACACGCCGGTCGGCGAGGAGGAGGACGTCGCGCTCGGGGACCTGATCGAGGACGCCGACGCCGCCTCGCCCGCCGAGTCCGCGACCTTCCTGCTGCTGCGCCAGCACCTGGAGGCGGTCCTGGCCACCCTGGGGGAGCGGGAGCGCCAGGTGGTCCAGCTCCGCTACGGGCTGGACGACGGCCGCCCGCGCACGCTGGAGGAGATCGGCGCGGTGTTCGGTGTCACGCGGGAGCGGATCCGCCAGATCGAGTCGAAGACCCTGGTCAAGCTCCGCGACCACGCCGGCGCCGAGCAGCTGCGCGGCTACCTCGACTAGCGGCCGGTCGCGGTCAGGACGGACCGGCCGACTCGGTCGGAGCGGCGGCCGGTGCCGCCGGCCCGGTCGGTGCCGTCGGTGCCGGCGGGTCGACGGGTGCCGCCGGGTCGGCCGGTGCCGGGTCGGCCGGTGTGGCCGGGGCCGGGGTCGTGGGCGCTCCCGCGCCGGTGCCCGGAGGCGGAGAGGCGGGACCGATCGGGATCGGGGTGGAGGCCACCACCATGGCCAGGTCGGAGACCACCCCGGTGCAGTCGTGGCCGGCCGGCTGGTAACCGCAGACCTGGAAGGTGACGGTCGGGTCCGCCGCGTTCAGCATCGCCGAGTAGTTGTCGTAGCCCCAGTGGATGAGCGCCGTCTCGGTGTCGCCGGCGCTGTCGCTGATCGTCGCGTAGTCCTTCGGCTCGCCCTCGGTGATGGCCGCCCAGGCCGCCCGGCAGGTCTGGCTGTACCGGAGGTAGACGACCACCTTGCCGATCACCTGGGTCTGCAGCGTCCGGGCGTCCTTGCCGCAGCCGGTGGTCTTCGGGTCCTTGTGCGCGCAGCCGACGGCCTGACAGGCCGGGGCGCCCGGGGCGGGCTTGGCGCTGGGGGAGGTGCCGGCGTCGGCCGTCGCGGCGGGCCGGTCGGCCGCAGAGGCCTGTCCGTCGTGCCGGCTGATCCGCAGGCCCACCAGCACCAGCAGCAGCGCCAGCACGGCCGCGCCGGAGAGCAGCGCCGCCGGACGCCGCCACCAGGCGAGGGGGGCGGGCCCGGACTCCTGCCCGGTCGCCGGCGCCTCGTCGGCGGCCGGTTCAGGGGCGGTGGTCGCCTCGGGGGCGGGGCTCTTGGCCGCGGGCTCCTCGGGGCCCGGGCCCGCGTCCTCGCCCGCGCCGGAGCTCGCGCCCGCGCCTGCGCCTGCGCCGGAGCCCGCGCCCGGGCCCGTGACCGGGGCCGCAGCCTGCGGCCCCGCCACCGCCTGCCGCCACAGCGCCCGCAGCGCGGCCGCGTCGCAGTCGACCGTCCCGGCCAGCGCGTCCAGCGCCTGCTCGGTGACGACCCGTTTGCCGTTGAGCCAGCGCTCCCAGGAGGCCCGGCTGTAGTGGGTCCGGGCGGCCAGTTCGGACAGCGACAGTCCGGCGGAGTCCTTGACGGCCCGGAGCTCC
Source organism: Kitasatospora sp. NPDC058063 (assembly GCF_042885395.1). Classification (NCBI taxonomy): domain Bacteria; kingdom Bacillati; phylum Actinomycetota; class Actinomycetes; order Kitasatosporales; family Streptomycetaceae; genus Kitasatospora; species Kitasatospora sp. NPDC058063. The sequence continues at coordinate 314,680 of NZ_JBHVSD010000006.1, read as the reverse complement.
TCCGCCAGGCGTCTGGCGGGCTCGGACAGCTCCTCGGGCAGCTGCTTCCAGGCGGAACCCAACGCGGGCGCTCCAAACTCGAGAAACGGGGACGGGGAACGGGCGAGCGGCAGGTCCCGGCCCGGGCCGTTCGGCGTCTCCGCTTCTCCAACCTGATCGGCCTGGCGTCCCAAACCCCAGGTCATGGCGCTGAGACGGACGGAAGTGTCTCACAACCCCCGGAGGCGCTCGAACAATCACGTGGTCATCGTGCAGAGTTCTCTGGCCGGTGCGGTTCGCCCGTCGGTGGAACCGTTCGGACGCCGATCGATCACCCGTCGGTCCGCACCCGTTCCCGGCCCCCACCGGACCGGGGCAGCCTCGCGGGGGGAGGCTGCCCCGGTCCGCCGGGATGATCCGGCGGGGAGGGCGCTTCGCTGCGCCCTCCCCGCCGTGACCTTCTCCCGGTTGTGCGAAGTGTCAGTGGTGGAAGCCCGAGCGGGGCGGCACCCCGAGCTGCTGCAGCGGGACGGGCTGGCGCCGCAGTTCCGGCAGCAGCCGGTCGAGGTCGGCCAGCAGCAGGTCGGCCAGGTCCCGCGAGAAGCCGTTGCGGCAGACCACCCGGAGCACCGACAGGTCCTCCCGGTTCGCGGGGAAGGTGTACGCGGGCACCTGCCAGCCGCGTTCGCGCAGCCGCCGCGAGACGTCGAACACGTCGAACGGGACGTCCCCGTCGGTGGTGAAGGCGAACACCGGCAGCTGGTCGCCCCGGGTCAGCAGCCGGAAGCCGTCCAGCTTCCCGATCCGCCCGGCGAGGTAGGTGGCGACCTCCCGGCAGGCGCCCTGGACGGCCCGGAAGCCCTCCCGGCCGAGCCGCAGGAAGATGTAGTACTGGGCGACCACCTCGGCGCCGGGCCGGGAGAAGTTGAGGGCGAAGGTCGGCATCTCGCCGCCCAGGTAGTTGACCCGGAAGACCAGTTCCTCCGGCAGCGCCTCCTTGTCGCGCCAGAGCGCCCAGCCCACCCCGGGGTACACCAGGCCGTACTTGTGGCCGGAGGTGTTGATCGAGGCGACTCGGGGCAGCCGGAAGTCCCAGGACAGGTCCGGGTCGAGGAAGGGCGCCACCATGCCGCCGGAGGCGCCGTCCACGTGCACCGGGACGTCGGTGCCGGTGCGCTCCTGGAAGGCGTCCAGGGCCGCGCAGATCTCCGCGACCGGCTCGTACGAGCCGTCGAAGGTGGAGCCGAGCACGGCGACCACACCGATGGTGTTCTCGTCGCACAGCGCGACCGCCCGCTCGGCGTCCAGGTGGAAGCGGTCGCCGTCCATCGGCGCGATGCGGGCCTCGACCTCCCAGAAGTTGCAGAACTTCTCCCAGCAGACCTGCACGTTGATGCCCATCACCAGGTTCGGCCGGGCCCCGGCGGCGTAGCGGTCGGGGTTGCGCCGCATCCAGCGGCGCTTGAGCGCCATGCCGGCCAGCATGCAGGCCTCGCTGGAGCCGGTGGTGGAGCAGCCGACGGCGGTGTCCGGGTCGGGGGCGTGCCAGAGGTCGGCGAGGATCGCCACGCAGCGCCGCTCCAGTTCGGCGGTCTGCGGGTACTCGTCCTTGTCGATCATGTTCTTGTCGAGGCACTCGGTCATCAGCCGGGTGGCCTGGGCGTCCATCGAGGTGGTGACGAAGGTCGCCAGGTTGAGCTTCGCGTTGCCGTCGAGCATCAGCTCGTCGTGGATCAGCTGGTACGTGGTCTCGGCCGCGACCGGGCCCTCGCCGAGCCGGTGCAGCGGCGGGGCCAGTTTCATCGCGCCCAACGGGTCGGCGACGGTCGGGTACGGGCCGATGCTCAGCCGGCGGTCGCCGCCGGCTCCCTTGTGCAGCGCCATGGCGTCCTGCCGCCCTTCGCGTCGGTGGCCGTGTCCCGTTCCACGCTGCCACCGGGCGCCGGGTGCCGCATCCGCACGGCCGTCACCGCCCGCGGGCCGGGGTCAGGCCGCCGCCTCCGGGTGGACCTGGTCGCGGGCGGCCCGGTACTGCTGACGCACCGCCGAGCCGATCGCCAGGTCCTGCTCCCCGTCGGGCTCGACGGTCTCGGCGTCCGGCAGCTCCCACTCCGGCGGCTCCGGGGTGCCCGCCAGCGCCCAGGCGGCCTGCCGGGCGGCCCCGCGGGCGGCGTGGGCGCCCGGTGGCGGCACCACGACCGGGACGCCGAACAGCATCGGGGCGATGTGCCGGACGGCGGGCAGCCGCCCGGCCGTGCCGAGCAGGAACACCCGCTTCACCGCGACGCCCCGGGCGCGCAGCACGTCGAGGGCGTCGGCGATGTTGCACAGCATGCCCTCGACGGCGGCCCGGGCCAGGTGCTGAGGGGTCATCGCCTCGGTCCGCAGCCCGGTCAGGGTGCCGGCCGCGTGCGGCAGCGCGGGGGTGCGTTCGCCGTCCAGGTAGGGCAGCAGCACCAGGCCGTAGGCGCCGGGGGAGGAGTGCAGGGCGAGGTCGCTCAGGCCCTCCAGGTCCCGGCCGAGCAGGGCGGCGGTGGAGCGCAGCACCTCGGCGGCGTTGAGGGTGGCGACCATCGGCAGGTGGCGGCCGCTGGCGTCGGCGAAGGAGGAGACCAGGCCGGAGGCGTCCACCACGGCCTCCTCGTGCACCGCGAAGATCGTTCCGGCGCTGCCGAGGGAGACCACCGCGTCGCCCGGGCCGAGGCCCAGGCCCAGCGCGGCGGCCATGTTGTCCCCGGTTCCGGCCGAGATCAGCAGGCCCTCGGGGGTGTGCCCGGCGGGCTCGGCCGGGGGCAGGACGTCGGGCAGCCTGAGCTCGTGGCCGAGCGCCAGCTCGACCAGGTCCTGCCGGTACTCGCCGGTGATCGGCGACCAGTAGCCGGTGCCGGAGGCGTCGCCGCGGTCGGTGGTGCGGCGCCTGGGGTGGCCGAGCAGCTGCCAGACCAGCCAGTCGTGCGGCAGCAGCACCTCGGCGATCCGACGGGCGTTGGCCGGCTCGAACTCGGCCAGCCAGCGCAGCTTGGCGATGGTGTACGTGGGGGCGGGCACGGCGCCGATCGCGGCGGTCCAGGCGGCCGGGCCGCCGAAGGCGTCCAGCAGCTTGGCGGCGGCCCCGCTGGAGCGCGGGTCGTTCCACAGGAGCGCCGGGCGGACCTGTACCCCGCCCGCGTCCAGGCCGATCATCCCGTGCTGCTGGGCGCTGACGCCGATCGCCCGGACGCCCTCCAGCAGGCCGCCGGTCGCGGCGTCGCCGAGCGAGTGCAGCCAGACCTGGGGGTCGGCCTCGCCCGGGCGCAGGTCCTGGTCCTCGGGGACAGGGTGGGGCGCCTTGCCGGAGCGCAGGACGGCGCCGGTGTCGGCGTCGCACGCGACGATCCGGGTGCGGTTGGTCGAGCTGTCTATCCCCGCGACGATGGCCATGCCGAGATCATGCCTCAGCCCGGTCCGGGACGCGTCCGGGCCGGGTGGGACGTTGCCGGTTCGCGACCGTGCGTTGGGGTTCGCTTGGGTCCGGCGTCACCGTCCCGTCACCGACGGGGGGTAGCCGCCGGGCCGTGTGTCGCGTGACACACGGCCCGGCGCAGTGGCGCACGGGGGCCACCGGCGGGCCGGCCGCCGCCCGTCAGGGGCGGAAGGTGCCCCAGCCGTCGTCCTCCGCCCGGGAGCGGTTGAAGTACGGCACCCGGTCGGTGACGGCGTTCGGCAGCCGGTCGCCGACCCGGTCCGCGACCGCGCCGGCCGCCCTCCCGGCCACCGCCCCGGCCTGCTGCCGGGCCCGGTCGGTCGCGCCCTGGACCGTGGGGTTCCGGGCGACCTGCCGGGTGATCCTGGCGATCTGTTCGTAGCGCCGGCGCCCGGCTCGTGAGCCGAGGACGTAGCCGGCCGCGAAACCCGCGGCCAACGACAGCTTCCACATGGTCGGATCCACCCTCTCCTGGCGGCTTCTGCCGCATTGCCCTACCCGTCCGTCGGGACGGCGAACCGTCCGCGCCCCAGCATCCCCGGCCCCGTCGCCGGGCGCGCGCGGGGCACGCCGGGCGGCAACCCGGGGGCGAGCCGGGGGCAAGCCGGGAAAGCGATTGGCGGACCACCCCCCCGAGTGCGCTAATGTATGTCCCGCAGCGAGCGCCGAGGAGCCCGGGAGACCGGGGGCCGAGGCGGGAGCCGATCCCCCATAGCTCAATTGGCAGAGCAGCCGACTGTTAATCGGCAGGTTATTGGTTCGAGTCCAATTGGGGGAGCTCGGGAGAAGGTCCTTCGGGTCCTGCTTCCCGTCCGTGGTACGGAAGTCGAGTACCGCGATCCCGCATAGCTCAATTGGCAGAGCAGCCGACTGTTAATCGGCAGGTTATTGGTTCGAGTCCAATTGCGGGAGCTGCACCGGGTCCGCCCGGTGACTGCTCAGAGCGAAGGCCCCTCGGTCGACCGGGGGGCCTTCGTGTTGTCGCCGTCCGGTCCCGCGGCGTGACGTACGCGACACCGCCCGGCTTCCCCCGGGCCCGACCGGATCCGACCGGTATCCGACCGTGCGGCCGGTTCCGGTCCCGCGGCCGGCTCTCGGGTCAGGCGGTCGCCTTCCGGTAGAGGTCGGCGACCCGCTGGTCGAAGGTGACGCTGTACGAGGTGCCGGGGGTTTCCCCGCCCTCCTGGTAGCCGCCGATCACGCCGATCACCGTGCCGTTCGCGGCGACCCACGGGCTGCCGCTGGTGCCGTCGGTGTAGCCGCCGCAGTCGAAGCGTTCCTGGGTGGCGCTCTGCGAGCTGGTCCGGGCGGCGCAGGTGATCGGCTCGTCGCTCTCGTTCGGGTAGCCGGTGACGGCGACGGACAGGCCGAAGCCCTGGCCGGTGCCGATCGGATTGCCGCCGACCGCGTCCTCGACCTGCCGGCCGTCGACCGTGCCCACCGTGACGAAGGCCACGTCGTACTCGGGGTCGTCGCCGGCCGCCCAGTGCGGGTCGACGGTGATCGCCTGTACCGGCCAAGTCCCGTACGGCGTGGACCCGTTGCGGTAGCCGGGGGTGAACACCAGACCGTCCAGCAGGCCGATCCGGCGGGACTGCACGCAGTGCGCCGCGGTGACCAGCAGATTGCGCCGGGGGCTGTGCACCACGCTCGCGGTGCAGGCGCGCGGGCCCTGGGCGGTGCGGATGGAGAGGGTGCCGATCCGGTCCCGGGCGGGGCTCTGCTGCGCGACCTCGGCGGTCGGCACCCCGTCCTGCCCGCCGCACGCGGTGCCGGCGGCCAGCAGCAGGGCGGCCAGCGCGGCCGTTCGTGCCGTGCGCGGGGGCCGCGGCGGGCGGGAGGCCATCGGGGCTCCGTCTCGTTCCTCGGGGCGGGCACCGGGGCCGTGCGTTCCGCCGTTCGTGAGGAAGATCTACCAGGCCGTGCCCGGCGGCGCCAGCGCCGCGTGTCGGGTCCGCCGCGGATCAGCCGGTGGCGCGGTCGTACAGGGCCTGGACGCGGTCGCCGAAGTAACTGCTGTACGAGGTGTCCGGGCTGCTGCCGCCCTCCTGGTAGCCGCCGATCACGCCGACCACGGTGCCGGTCCTGGTGGCCGGGTCGAAGTCGGTGACCCACGGGCTGCCGCTGGTGCCGCCGGTGTAGTCGGGGCAGTCGATCCGCAGCTGGGTGGGGCTCTGCCGGTCGGTGGTGTTGGAGCAGGTGATCGGGACGCCGCTGCTGCTCGGGTAGCCGGTGATCTTCACCGGGAGCCGGTAGCCGCGGTTGACGCCCAGTCGGTTGGCGCCGAGCACCTGCTGGACCTGGCGGCCGTCCTGTGCCTGGACGATCGCGAAGGCGACGTCCATGTCCGGGTCGGCGTGGTCGTTCCAGTCGTCGTCCACGGTGACGGCCAGCAGCGGCCAGACGCCGCTGGGGGTGTCGCCGTCGCGGTAGCCGGGGACGAAGACCAGATCGCCGCGCTGCCCGAGCCGCGGGTCCCAGACGCAGTGGGCGGCGGTGACGACGAGGTTGAGCCCGGCGCTGTCGACCACACTGGCGGTGCAGAAGTGGTCGCCGTCGGCGTTGCGGGTGAACACCGCGCCGACCAGGCCGTTGAGCACGGTGGGCCTGGCGGTGCGGGTGACCCCGGTGTGCCGGCCGGCCGCTCCCCTGAGCCGCTGCCGGTTCCAGCCGTGGCTGTCGACGGAGGAGGCGGTGGGAGGTGCCGAGGTGACGGTGGGGGTGCCCCCGCCCGGGCCCGCCGCGGTGGTGCAGCCGGCCGCGGCCAGCACCAGTGCGAGCGTCGCGGCCGCCGCCCCCGTCCCACGAATCGTCATCCGCCCAGGCTGCCCCGAACGGGTGCCCCGCCGCCACCCGGGCTGCGCCGCCCGGGAGGCGCGTACCGTCGCGCACCCAGCTGCGCCCCCGGCGCGCACCACGGGTGATCGACCGGCTATGCTGCCCGGGACGGCCTCGCTGGGGCCGTCTGCTGCTGCCGTGCCGACGACCGGCGCGTGCGGCGAACCGGGGCGGTAGCTCAGCCGGTTAGAGCAGGGGACTCATAATCCCTTGGTCGTGGGTTCGAGTCCCACCCGCCCCACCTTCTCGATGTGCGACGAGTGTCGTACGACCCTTCGCGGGCGGGCCGCCGAGCCGGCGCCCGCCGCCTTCCCACCGCCTGCGACGTCGCAGAGTCTAGGCCGCGGCCACCCCCTTCCCCGTGTGGCGCGCCGGAATTCACCCGCTCGTGGGCATCGGCCCGGGCCGTCCCCGACGGTCGTGCGCCGCCGCTCGGCGGCCGTTCCTTCCCCCTTCCCGTCGCCGCCGGGCGGCCGTCCGTTCCCCTGTTCCCGTCGCCGGTCTCTGGCGCGGTGCGGCAAAAAAGTGATATCACTTTGCCATCGGATGCGGATGCTCGCAGAAGGAGTCGCTCCCATGACCACACCGCCTTTCGCCGTCGAGGACGGCCCCGCGCTGGACCTCCCGGTCCCCAGGATCACCGAACGGGTCATCACCGGGGCGGCCGGCCTGCCGGTGCTCTGCGGCGCACTGTTCGGCCTGCTCGCCGGGGTCGGCTCGGTCATCGCCGGCGCGGCCCAACTGTCCTCGAAGACCAGCGGGTTGGGCATCGCCCTGGTGATCGCCGGGCCGCTGCTGCTGCTCGGCTCACTGCTGACGACGTTCGGGCTGACGGTGGTCTCGCCCGGTCAGGCCCGGGTGGTCCAGCTGCTCGGGCGCTACCGGGGCACCATCCGCGCCGAGGGCCTGACCTGGCTGAACCCGTTCACCAACCGCCGGCACATATCGCTGCGGATCCGCAACCACGAGACCGAGACCACCAAGGTCAACGACGCGGACGGCAACCCGATCGAGATCGCCGCCGTGGTGGTCTGGCAGGTCGAGGACACCGCGATGGCGCTCTTCGAGGTGGACGACTACGCCGACTTCGTCGCCATCCAGACCGAGACGGCCGTGCGGCACATCGCCACCAGCTACCCGTACGACGCCCACCACGAGGGCCAGTTGTCGCTGCGCGACGGTGCGGACGAGATCGCCCGCAAGCTCTCCGCCGAGATCTCCGCCCGGGTCGCCGCGGCCGGGGTGCGGGTCGTCGAGTCCCGGATCACCAGGCTCGCGTACGCTCCGGAGGTCGCCCAGGTGATGCTCCAGCGCCAGCAGGCCGGGGCCGTGGTGGCGGCGCGCAGGCTGATCGTCGAGGGCGCCGTCGGTATGGTCGAGGAGGCGCTGGAACGGCTCGCCGAACGCGATGTCGTGGAGCTGGACGAGGAGCGCAAGGCCGCCATGGTGAGCAACCTCCTGGTGGTGCTCTGCGGCGACCGCGGCACCCAGCCCGTCGTGAACACGGGCTCCCTCTACCAGTAAGGCGAGGCCTTGGCGACGGAACGGAAGAAGCTCCTGTTGCGACTGGACCCTTCAGTTCACGACGCGCTCGCCCGATGGGCCGCGGACGACCTGCGCAGCACCAACGCGCAGATCGAGTTCCTGCTCCGCCGGGCCCTCACCGACGCGGGGCGGATGCCCGGCGGCGCGGCCCGGCTTCCCCGGCGCGGACGCCCGCCCAAGGAGGACCCGGAGAGCGGCGGTCCCGGCGGGGACTGACCGCGGCGGCCCGGGCCACCCGCAGATCCTCCAGATCCTGGGAGAACGAGATGGACCTGCCTGCCAACCTGCCCGAGAAGCTGTACCTGCTCGCCCACGACCCGCGGCGCGGGCGGACCACCCAGCACTCCTCGCTCAACCTGCTGCTGCAGGCGGCGGCGCTGACCGAGCTGTTGCGCCGGGGCCTGCTGTACGAGGAGGGCCGCAAGGCCGTCGCCCGGGTCCGCGGCGGCGCCGCCGAGGACGGCCTCGACCCCTACAGTGCCGACCTGTTGGGCCGGATCAGGGCCACCCGGCCGCACAGCTGGAGCTCGTGGGTCGGCCGCGCCAGGAGCACCGGGCGCGACCAGCCGATCCGCCGGGTCCGGGACGGCCTGGCGGAATCCGGCCTGATCACCCTCCGGCCGCACCGGGTGGCCGGCCTGTTCCCGGTGACCCTGGTCACCGTGCACGACCCCGGGGTCCGCAAGGCGCTGGAGGCCCGCGTCGCCGGGGCGCTGACGGGCCCGTTCAGCCGGGTCGACCCGGCCGACGCGGCGCTGACCGCCCTGGTGGCGGCGGGGAAGCTCCGTACGGTGCTCGGCTCCAGGGAGCGCCGGGAGCACCGCGGCCGGATCGCGAAGCTGGCCCCGGCGGCCGGCCCGGTCCCGCGCGCGCTCGGTACCGCCCTGGCCTGGCGGGCGGCGGGCCACGCCGCGGAGAGCGCGGCCCTGGGCTGACGGACCGTCCACGGGGGTGACGGTCCGTCCGCGGGGCCGCGGAGCCCGGTCGCCCGTCCGGCGGCCGGGCTCCCGGCCGTCCGGGCCCGTAAGCTGGCCGGATGCTCGAACCCGCCCTGCTGCCGACCCCGCTGGTGGACTGCGCCGACGAGGCCTTCGCCCGGGCCGGGGTGGAGCTGCGGCTGAAGCGGGACGACCTGCTGCACCCGACCGTTCCCGGCAACAAGTGGCGCAAGCTGGCGCCCAACCTGGCCGCCGCCGTGGAGCAGGGCCACACCCGGCTGCTGACCTTCGGCGGCGCCTACTCGACCCACCTGCGGGCCGTCGCGGCCGCCGCCGGGGCGCTCGGGCTGGAGAGCGTCGGGCTGGTGCGCGGCGAGGAACTGGCCGACCGGCCGCGCAACTGGTCCCTGCGGGCCGCCGAGGCGGCCGGGATGCGGCTGGAGTTCCTGACCCGGGCCGAGTACCGGGAGGCCACCGGCCGGGCCGAGGGGGAGCACGGCACGGACGCGCCGCTCCGTCGCTGGGGCCGCTGCCTGGTGCTCCCGGAGGGCGGCTCCAACGCCCTGGCCGCCGTCGGCGCGGCCGCGATCCCGGCCGAACTGCCCGGTCTCGGCGAGCGGGACGTGGTCTGCTGCCCGGTCGGCACCGGCGGCACCCTGGCCGGTATCGCGGCCGGTCTGCCGGCGGGCGCGCGGGCGCTCGGGGTGGCCGTGCTGCGCGGCGGCGAGGGCTACCTGGAGGCGGAGGTCGCCCGGCTGCACCGGGCCGCCTACGGGCGCGGGTTCGGCAACTGGCGGATCGACCACGGGCACCACGGCGGCGGCTACGGCAGGGTCCCGGCCGAGCTGGCCGATTTCGCCGAGCGGTTCGAGCGCCGCCACGGGATCGCGCTGGAGCGCCGTTACGTCGCCAAGCTGCTCGCCGCGCTGGCGGACCTGGCGGGGGCGGGCGCCTTCCCCCGCGGCGCCCGCCTCACCGCCGTCGTCACCGGGCTGCCGGACCCGCAGTAGCGACCGGTCGGCTCGTGGCCCACGGTCCGCGGCCCACGGTCGGCAGTCGTCCGGTCAGCCGAAGGTCAGGTTGGCGCACGGGTCGGTGTCGGCGTTGCGGGTGTTCTCCGCTATGCCGGTGGGGACGCCGCCCGGCACACCGCTCGGGACACCGCCCGGGGTGCTGCCGGGGGTGGTGCCCGGGGTGGCTCCCGCCGGGGCACCGGCCGGGGCACCGGGCTCCGGGCTCGGGGCGGCCACCGTGTCGATCCGGGTGCCGGCCGCGCGGAAGTCGGCGCCGAGGGTGACGGTGATCGCCTCCGAGCCGGGCTCCTCGACCGCCCTGGCGCCGGGGAAGAGCGCCACGACCTGGTCGGCGGTGGCCTTCAGCGCGGGGTCGTAGGAGACCTGGGTGGCCTGGTGGCCGGGGGTGTTCTGGCCGAGCGCGACGTTGCGGAAGCCGCGTGCCTTGAGCGTCTCGGCGCCGGAGCCGGCCAGGCCGGGCGTGCCGACCCCGTTGACCACGGTGATCGGCGCCGCGCTCTGCTCCGGGGTGAGCGGGGTGAGCGGGGTGCCGGGGGCGGTGCCCGGGTCGGCGCCGGGGGAGGCGGTCACCTGGCCCGTCCCGGAGGTGCTCTGCCCGTCCAGGGTGCGGTCCTCGCGCAGCAGCTTCCAGAGGGCGTCGGCGTCCGGCTGCACCAGCCGTATTCGGTCGCCGGCGAAGCGCCAGGGCGCGGTGACGAAGGAGACGTCGGAGAGCTTGATGTCCTGGATCGAACGGGCGAAGTCCACCAGCTTCATCGCGGTGCCCAGCCCCTCGTCCACGGTGAGCGACTTGGTGGCCGCGTCGGCCAGCGGCAGCAGGGTGGGCAGTGAGAAGCCCTGGCCCTGGACCTTCTTGATCATCGAGGAGAGGAAGGCCTGCTGACGCTTCATCCGACCGATGTCGGAGTTGTCGCCGATCCCGTGGCGCGTCCGCAGGTAGTCCACCGCGGACTGTCCGGAGAGCTTCTGGAGGCCCTTCTTGAGGTGTATGCCGTACTGGTTGACGTCGTTGGGCACGCAGGCCTCCACGCCGCCCACGGCGTCGGACATCGCGGCCGCGCCCTTGAAGTCGACCACGACGGTGTGGTCGATCCGCAGCCCGGTGAGCTTCTCCACGGTGTTCTGGGTGCAGGCCGGGTTGCCCTTCTCGGCGAGGCCCACGGTGAAGGCGGAGTTGAACATCTGGTCGGTCTTCGGCGTCGTCCAGGTACCGTTCGGCAGCTTGCAGGACGGGATGGTGACCAGGGTGTCGCGGGGGATCGAGACGCCGACGGCGTGCTTGTGGTCGGCGTAGACGTGCACCAGGATCGCGGTGTCCGAGTGGCCGACGCCCTCGTCGCCGCCGCCCAGCGAGTCGTTGCCCTCGTCGCGGGTGTCCGAGCCGAGCAGCAGCACGTTGACCGGGACGGAGGCGCCCGGGCTGGCCGGGACGGGGGCCGGCGGGCGCTCGGTGGCGACGCCGCCGGAGTCGAAGGTGGTGATGTTGTTGTCCAGCCGGTGGTAGAACCAGGCTCCGGCGCCCACGACCGACAGCACCAGTACGGCGGCCAGGCCGATGGCGGTCCGCAGGTAGCGGCGCCGACGCGTACTGCTGCTCATCCTCCGTGCCCCCCGTCTTCAGGTCTCTCGCGTTCGATGTTCGAACGTTAGACGTTCCGGGAGGCTGTTCGGTTACCCCCCTGGGGCCCGCGGAAGGCCCCCGGGTCCTGTGATGCTGGTCACGCGCCGGGGCCGGAGGCGCCCGCGAGCATCCGCCGGAGCAGGTCGCGCAGCGCCGTCCGCTCGTCCGGGCCGAGCGCGGCCAGTGGCTCGCGGGCGAAGTTCAGCGACTCGCGCAGTTCCTCGGAGGCGGCCGAGCCGGTGCCGGTGGCGGCGACCAGCTTGACCCGGCGGTCGTGCCGGTCGGCCTCGCGGGTCACGAAGCCGCGGGATTCGAGCCGGTCGACGATGCCGGTGATGTTGGAGGGCTCGCAGCTGAGCGTCTGGGCGATCTGGCGCATCGGCATCGGGCCGCGCCGCAGCAGCGCGAGCACCTTGGCCTGGGCGCCGGTGAGCGAGCGGGCGGCGGCGGCCTCCTCGTACTCGCGGTGGAACAGTGCGACCAGGTTGGCCATCAGGTCGACGACCTCGCGGGTGATCTCGTCGGGCTGCGGCGCGGCGTCCTGGATCGACTGGGTGTCCATGGTCGACAGTCTACCTGAAAAGTTGACAACGTGAACCTTTCATGCCCATCGTTACTTCAGTTGCTCAACCTTTCAGGTGCCGAAACTGCACCTGAACCACACCTGAACCCGCAGCCGAACCGCAAGGAGCGCCCCCGATGGCAGAGCAGGCCGCAGCCCCCGCGACCGCCCGTGAATGGCACCTCGCCGCCCGCCCGCAGGGCTGGCCGGTGCCGACCGACTTCGCCCTGGTCGAGGCCCCGGTCCGAGCCCCCGGCCCGGGCGAGATCCTGGTCCGCAACGCCTACCTCTCGGTGGACCCGTACATGAGGGGCCGGATGAACGACGTGAAGTCGTACGTCCCGCCGTTCCAGCTGGGCCGGGCCATGGACGGCGGTGCGGTCGGCTACGTCGTCGCCTCCGGGGCCGAGGGCTTCGCCCCGGGCGACGCGGTGCTGCACGGGCTCGGCTGGCGCGAGTACGCGACCCTGGACGCCGGGCGCGCGGTCAAGGTCGACCCGGCCGCCGCCCCGCTCTCCGCCTACCTCGGCGTGCTCGGCATGCCCGGCCTGACCGCCTACGCCGGCCTGCTCGCCGTCGGCGCCCTGAAGGAGGGCGACAAGGTCTTCGTCTCCGGCGCGGCCGGTGCGGTCGGCTCGCTGGTCGGGCAGATCGCCAGGCTCAAGGGCGCCTCGCTGGTGGTCGGTTCGGCCGGCTCGGCGCAGAAGGTGGCCAGGCTGGTGGACGAGTACGGCTTCGACGCGGCCTTCAACTACAAGGACGCCCCGGTCGCCGAGCAGCTCGCCGAGGCCGCCCCGGACGGCATCGACCTCTACTTCGACAACGTCGGCGGCGACCACCTGGAGGCCGCGATCGGCGCGCTGAACGTGCACGGCCGCGCGGTGCTCTGCGGTGCCATCGCCCAGTACAACGACACCGCCGCACCCGCCGCCCCGCGCAACCTCGCGCTCGCCATCGGCAAGCGGCTGCGCCTGGAGGGCATGCTGGTGGGCGACCACGCCGGGCTCCAGCCGCAGTTCGTCGCGGAGGTGGCCGGCTGGCTGAAGTCCGGTGAACTGCGCACCGAGGAGACAGTGGTGGACGGTTTCGAGAACGCCGCCGAGGCCTTCCTCGATCTGCTGCGCGGCGTCAACACCGGCAAGATGGTCGTCCGCCTGGACGGCTGACGCTCCGTCAGGTCCCCGGACCGCCCCGTCGCCCGCACCGGGCGGCGGGGCGGTCGGGCATCGGCGGTGCGCGCTCGGGCGCGGGCGGCGCGGCCGCACTACCGCATTCCGGCCGGATCCGAAAGTGCGTCATCCATCCTGCGGCGCCGCGCGGTACGGTGGTCCCGCCGGCGATGGGGCCGTTCGGGGGAGAGATCCGGCCGAGGGGTAGACCTCGTTGAGGATTCGACTAGCATTGAGCGAAAGCCTGTCCGTTTTGCTCAATTTAGTAGCTTAATGTCGGCTAACGTGAGTAACTGCGGATCAACTGCAGGCACGAGGCAGCTGGGGAAGGCGACCCTCGTCCACAGCCTGGAGGTCCCGGTGACGACACGTGGAGTTCTGTACATCCACACCGCGCCCCGCGCGCTGTGCCCGCACGTCGAGTGGGCCGTCGCGGGGGTGCTCGGTGTGCGGGTGAGCCTGGACTGGATCCGCCAGCCGGCCGCACCCGGGCACTGGCGTGCCGAGCTCTCCTGGCAGGGGGAGCCCGGTACGGCTTCGAAGCTCGCCTCCGCGCTGCGCGGCTGGCAGCTGATGCGGTACGAGGTGACCAGCGAGCCCTGCGCCACGGCGGAGGGGGAGCGGTACAGCAGCACGCCCTCGCTCGGCATCTTCCACGCCGTCACGGGCATCCACGGCGACATCCTGATCCCCGAGGACCGGTTGCGCGCCGTCCTGCTGCGCGCCCGCAGCGAGGGGGCCGACCTGGAGGCCGAGATCGCCCGGCTGCTCGGCAAGCCCTGGGACGACGAGCTGGAGCCGTTCCGGTACGCGGGCGAGGGCGCGCCGGTGCGCTGGCTGCACCAGGTGGTCTGAGGCCGCCCCGCACGGACCGGGGCCCGGCACGGACCGGCCCGCACGGACCGGACGGACACGACGAAGGGGCCGGCGCTCGAGGAGAGCGCCGGCCCCTTCGTCACGGGCGTCAGCGGGTGCGGAAGGCCAGCACCACGTTGTGGCCGCCGAAGCCGAACGAGTTGTTCAGCGCGGCGATCCGGCCCTCGGGCAGCTTGCGGGCCTCGTCGCGGACGATGTCGGCGTCCACGTCGTCGTCCAGCTCGTCCACGTTGATGGTCGGCGGGGCGATCCGGTGGTACAGCGCCAGCACGGTGGCGACGGTCTCGATGCCGCCGGCGCCGCCCAGCAGGTGGCCGGTCATCGACTTGGTGGCCGAGACCGCGATGTGGTCGAGGTCGTCGCCCAGCTCCTTGCGCAGCGCCTTCAGCTCGGCGGTGTCGCCCTGGGGGGTCGAGGTGGCGTGCGCGTTGACGTGCACGATCTCGGCCTTGTCCAGCTCGTTGCGCTCGAACAGGTCGGCCAGCGCGCGGGCCACGCCGGCGCCGGTCGGCTCGGGCTGGGCGATGTGGTGGGCGTCCGAGGACAGGCCCTGGCCCACGGCCTCGCAGTAGATCCGGGCGCCGCGCGCCTCGGCGTGCTCGACCGACTCCAGCACGACCACGCCGGCACCCTCGCCCAGGACGAAGCCGTCGCGGGCCTTGTCGTAGGGGCGGGACGCGCGCTGCGGGTCGTCGTTCTTCTTGGACATCGCCATCATGTTGGCGAACGCGGCGATCGGCAGCGGGTGGATCGCCGCCTCGGTGCCGCCGGCCACCACGACGTCGGCGCGGCCGGTACGGATCATCTCGATCGCGTAGCCGATCGCCTCGGCGCCGGAGGCACAGGCGGAGACGGGGGTGTGCACGCCCGCGCGGGCGCCGACCTCCAGACCGACGTTGGCCGCCGGGGAGTTGGGCATCAGCATCGGGACGGTGTGCGGGGAGACCTTGCGGGCGCCCTTCTCCTTCAGCACGTCGTACTGGTCGAGGAGCGTGGTCACGCCGCCGATGCCGGAGGCGATCACGGCGCCCAGGCGCTCGGGGGCGAGCTTGGAGGACTCGTCGGTGGCGGGGGTCTCGTAGCCGGCGTCGGCCCAGGCCTCGCGGGCGGCGATCAGAGCGAACTGGGCCGAGCGGTCCAGCTTGCGGGCCAGCGGGCGGGGCAGGATCTCGCCCGGCTCGACGGCGGTCCTCGCCGCGATCTTCACCGGCAGGTCCTCGGCCCACTCCTCGGTCAGGGCCGCCACGCCGGACCTGCCGGCGACCAGGTTCTCCCAGGTGCTGGCGGCGTCGGCGCCCAGCGGCGTGAAGGCGCCGATACCCGTGACGACCACGGTGCGGTTTTCAGCGGTCACTGGTTTCTTCTTCTCTCACGTGTGCGGGGGGTCGGCGGCGTGCCGAGGAAGGGCCCGGCCGGGCGCCCCGAGTGGGGGCGTCCCGGCCGGCGGGGTCGGCCAGGCTCGACGAGCCCGGCCGACCGGTCAGCCTTCGCCGGCGTACGGGACGCCGGACGGGCTGGCCGAGTCGAACTGGTCGACCGATCAGGCGTTGAGGATGTAGTTCACCGCGTCGCCGACGGTCTTCAGGTTCTTGACCTCGTCGTCCGGGATCTTGACGTCGAAGCGCTCCTCGGCGGCCACGACGACCTCGACCATGGACAGCGAGTCGACGTCCAGGTCGTCGGTGAAGGACTTGTCGAGCTGGACGTCCTCGGTCGGGATGCCGGCGATCTCGTTGACGATCTCGGCGAGACCTTCCAGGACCTCTTCCTGGGTAGCCATACTGGCTGCTCCTCTACGGTGTTGAGCGTGTCCGGCCGGCGGCCGGGCACAGGCTTGTGAATTGGGCGAATGCGCCTAGGGGAGAGTAACGACTGCTGCGGCGTACACGAGACCCGCCCCGAACCCGATGATCAGGGCCAGGTCCCCGCTGTGGGCCTCACCGCTCTCCAGCATGCGTTCCATCGCCAGCGGGATGGAGGCCGCGGAAGTATTGCCGGTCTCGGCGATGTCGCGGGCGACGGGTACCGACTCCGGCAGCTTGAGCGCCTTGATCATGGCATCCGTGATCCGCATGTTGGCCTGGTGGGGGATGAACGCGCCGAGCTGGTCGGCGGTGATCCCGGCGGCGTCCAGCGCCTGCTGGGCCACCTTGGCCATCTCCCAGACCGCCCAGCGGAAGACCGGCTGGCCGTCCATCCTCAGGGCCGGCCACTTGGTCTCCTCGCCCGCGCCGTTGATCGCGTCGGACTTGGCGAAGGCGGTGTCCCAGGCCTGGGTCTGGGTGATGAGGTCGGCCTGCGAGCCGTCCGAGCCCCAGATCAGCTTGCCGATGCCGGGGGTGTCCGACGGGCCGACGATCGCGGCGCCGGCGCCGTCACCGAAGATGAAGGCGGTGGAGCGGTCCGACTGGTCGGTCAGGTCGCTGAGCCGCTCGACGCCGATGACCAGCACGTACTCGGCGTTGCCGCCGCGGATCATGCCGTCGGCCAGGCCCAGGCCGTAGCCGAAGCCGGCACAGGCGGCCGAGATGTCGAAGGCCGGGGCGTTGCCGCAGCCGAGCCGCTCGGAGATCTCGGTGGCGATCGCGGGGGTCTGCTTGAGGTGCGAGACGGTCGAGACGATCACGCCGCCGATCTGCTCGGCGGAGATCCCGGCCTGGGCGATGGCCTTGCCGGCCGCCTGGACCGACATCTCGGCGACGGACTCCTCCGGGCCGGCCCAGCGGCGCTCGGCGATCCCGCTGCGGGTGCGGATCCACTCGTCCGAGGAATCGATCCACTCCAGGACCTCGGAGTTGGGGATCACCCGGACCGGGCGGTAGCCGCCGACGCCGAGGATGCGCGAGTACTGCGCGCCGCTCACCGGACGGATCTGGGGCTTGGTCATGCCTGGGTCTCCTGCTCCTGACCGCCGTGCTCCGCAACGAGCTCGCGGGCCTTGTCCAGATCGGCGGGGGTCTTGAGGGCGAGCGTGGCCACACCCTTGAGGTTGCGCTTGAGCAGTCCGGTGAGGGTGCCGGCGGGGGACAGCTCGATCACGGCCGTCGCACCCAGCTGCCCGAGGGTCTCCATGCAGAGGTCCCAGCGGACGGGGTTGGAGACCTGCGACACCAGGCGCGCGAGCACCTCGGCACCGGTGTCCACGACCGCGCCGTCCTTGTTGGAGACGTAGCGGACCAGCGGGTCGGCCGCGGTCAGCGTCGGGGCCAGCTGGGCCAGCCGCTCGACGCCCGGGGCCATGTGCTCGGTGTGGAAGGCGCCGGCCACCTTGAGGGCGATCAGCTTGGCGCGGGCCGGCGGGTCCGCCTTCAGCGCCTCCAGCTGGTCCAGCGTGCCGGCGGCGACGATCTGGCCGCCGCCGTTGTTGTTGGCCGGGGTCAGACCGTGCTCGGCCAGCTTCGCCGCGACCTCCTCCGGATCGCCGCCGAGCACGGCGAGCATGCCGGTCTCGGTGACGGCGGCGGCCTCGGCCATGGCCCGGCCGCGCTCACGCACGAAGGTCAGCGCGTCGTGGGCGCCGAGCACCCCGGCGCCGGCGGCGGCGGTGATCTCACCGACGCTGTGACCGGCCACGGCACCGACCAGCTTGCGGGCGGCGTCCTCGTCCGGGAACAGCTCCCGGGCGGTCACCAGACCCGCCGCGACCAGCAGCGGCTGGGCGACGGCGGTGTCCTTGATCTCCTCGGCGGACGCCTCGGTACCGGCGTGCACCAGGTCGAGCCCGGCGACCTCCGACCAGCCGCGGAGGCGGTCGGCGACGCCGTCGAGCTCCAGCCAGGGGCTGAGGAAACCGGGGGACTGAGCACCCTGTCCAGGGGCGACGATTACGAGCACGGTTCAACCCTCTCTCGCCAGGCGCCCAGGGGCGGGTAGGCGACGGTAACGAAGAAAACCATCCGTGATTGTGCGGTTCCTACACTCCGGCTCAGCCGGGCTCCCCGACGGCGCCCAACCGGCCGAGGGCCAGTGCGATCCGCAGGGTGAACGCCGAACGTACGTCGGAGGGGGCGTACCCCGTGACGTCAGTCACACGTCGCAGCCGGTAGCGCACCGTGTTGGGGTGGACAAAGAGCATCCGGGCCGCGCCCTCCAGAGAGGAGGCCTGCTCCAGGTAGACGCTCAGGGTCTCCAGCAGGGCGGACCCGGCCTCGTCCAGCGGTGTGTAGATCTCCTCCACCAGCTGACGGCGCGCGGCCTGGTCGCCGGCCAGTGCCCGCTCGGGCAGCAGATCGTCGGCCAGCACCGGGCGGGGGGCGTCCGGCCAGGCGGCGCAGGCCCGCAGGCCGGCCGCGGCGGCGTGGGCCGAGCGGGTCGCGGAGAGCAGGTCGGGCACGGTCGGGCCGACCACCACCGGGCCCGGCGCGAACTGGCCGATCAGCGCCCGGGCCGCGTGCACCGGCTCCTTCTCGCCGCCGACCACGACCACCAGGCGCTTGCCCAGAACCCCGGTCAGCACGTTCAGCTTGGCGTACCGGGCGGCCCGGCGGATCGCCTCGACCACCAGCTCGCTGTCGCCGTCCGGCGCGCTGCCCATCACCACCCGGACCTGGCTGGGCTGGCCCCAGCCGAGCGCGGCGGCGCGGGAGAGCACACCCTCGTCGGCGTCGCCGGACAGCAGAGAGTTGACCACCAGCGCCTCCAGCCGGGCGTCCCAGGCGCCGCGCGCCTCGGCGGCCTGGGCGTACACCTGGGCGGTCGCGAAGGCGATCTCCCGGGCGTAGACCAGCACCGACTCGCGCATGTCCGCCTCATCGCCGGGGGCGGCCACCTCCTCGATGGCCTCCTCCATCACCTCGATCGTGGTGCGGATCAGCTCGACGGTCTGGCGCAGGGTGATCGCCCGGGTCAGCTCGCGCGGAGCGGTGCCGAAGACGTCGGTGGAGATCGCCTGGGCGGTGTCGGGGTGGCGGTACCACTCGGTGAAGGCGGCGATGCCGGCCTGGGCGACCAGGCCGATCCAGGAGCGGTGCTCCGGCGGCATCCGCCGGTACCAGCCGAGCTGGTCGTCCATCCGCGAGATCGCGGCGGTGGCCAGCTTGCCGGAGGACTTCTCCAGCCGCTTGAGCGTCGCCGCCCGGCGCTCGGCGCGCTCGGCGGCGTTTCTGCGCTCCTGGGCGGTCAGGCGGGGCGCCGCACGGCCGGGGCGGTCACGGGCCGACCGGGCGGCCGGGCCCTTTCCGGCGGGGTCGGGTGCGGGGCTGGGACTGGGTTCGCTCTTGGAGTTCGCGGAGGCGGCTGGCACAAGGACAAGACTGCCTCACGCGAGTGACTGCTCGTGCACACCCCCCCGGCACGGTGGCGCGGTGGCAGGAGTCACACCCGTGGGCCCAGCCACTACGGTGGGTGCGTGACCGAAGCCCCCGACCGCCCCCGTGCCGACCTGCGCCGCACCGCCGAGCGCTACCGCTCCGTCCCGGCCGAGGGCGTCGAGACCAGGCACGCGTTCTCCTTCTCCGGCCACTACGACCCGAAGAACACCCACTTCGGGGCGCTGCTCGCGTGCAACGAGGAACTCCTCGCCCCCGGCGCCGGATTCGAGGAGCACAAGCACCGCGACACCGAGATCCTCACCTGGGTGCTGGAGGGCGCGCTCGCCCACCGGGACTCGCACGGCCACAGCGGGGTGGTCCGACCCGGGATGGTCCAGCACCTCAGCGCCGGTTCCGGGGTCACCCACACCGAGCGCAACGTCGGCGGCGCCACCGGGCCGGTCCGCTTCGTCCAGATGTGGCTCCAGCCGGACGAGTTCGACGCGCCCCCCGCCTACGGCCTGCGCAAGGTGGAACCGGCGGACGGCGGGTTGACGCTGCTCGCCTCCGGGCTGGAGCGGGACGCCGGGACGGACGCCCTGCGGCTGCGCCGCGGCGACGCCGCGCTCTGGCTGGCCACCGCCGGGCCGTGGCAGCCGCTGCCGTCACTGCCCGAGGCGCCCTGGCGGTACGCCCACCTGACCGCCGGCTCGCTGGGCTACCGGACCGTCCCCGGACCCAAGGGCGGCGGGCGTTCGATGGTTCCGGGCGACAGCGTGCGGATCACCGGCGAGGCCTTCGCCGACCCGGCGGCGGGGGAGACCGGAGCCGAGCTCCTGCTCTGGGAGATGCACTCGCCGGTCTCCTACGGGTAGGGCGTGTCCGACAGTTCCCGCCGGGTGCGCGGCGAATGGTCGGACACGCCCCAGCGGCTCAGCGCTTCGGGAGTTCTTCGAGCACCGCGTCGGAGAAGGCCGGCCAGGCCTCGACCGCCCACGGCCCGAAGTCCCGGTCGGTGAGCGCGACGCAGGCGGCGCCGGCCTGCGGGTCGACCCACAGGAAGGTGCCGGACTGGCCGAAGTGCCCGAAGGTTCCGGGGGAGTTGGCGGCGCCGGTCCAGTGCGGGCTCTTGCCGTCGCGGATCTCGAAGCCGAGGCCCCAGTCGTTCGGGCGCTGGTGGCCGTAGCCGGGCAGCACGCCGCTGGTGCCGGGGAAGGCGACCTCGCGGGTGGCCTGCCGGAGCGTGGACGGGTCCAGCAGCTTGGGTGCCTGCAGCTCGGCGGCGAACCGGGCGAGGTCGGCGACGGTGGACAGGCCGCCGGCGCCGGCCGGGGACTTGTGCGCGGTGTTGATCAGGGTGTCCGTCATGCCCAGCGGCTCGAACACCGCCTCGGCGGCGTAGCGGGAGAACTCGATCCCGGCGGCCTCGGACAGCGTCCGGGCCAGCACGTCGAAGCCCGCGTTGGAGTAGAGCCGGCGGTTGCCGGGCTCGGCGAACAACCGGTGCTCGTCGAAGCCCAGGCCGGAGGTGTGCGCGAGCAGGTGGCGGACGGTCGAGCCGGCCGGACCGGCCGGGTCGTCCAGCTCGAACACGCCCTCCTCGACGGCGACCAGCGCCGCGTACGAGGTGAGCAGCTTGGTCACCGAGGCGAGCGGGAACAGGTGCTGCTGCGGCCCGTGCGCGCCCAGGACCGCGCCGTCCGCCCCCCGGACCACCACCGCCGCGGCATGGGGCACCGGCCAGTTCTCGATCATCCGCAAGCTCTCCATGGGATCCGACTGTAGTCGCCGGGAAATTCCGCGGAGAAGGTGGTGGTGGAGCCACCCGGGTGTCGGGCTTGCTTGGAGTGCACTCCAACTCGGTAGCGTCGTTCACGTCGTACAGGACAGGGGGAAACGAGCGATGGCCGCACCCGCACGCATCGAGATCGACCTGCGCAGCTGCTCCGAGGTGTTCAGCCGCCCCGTCGGGGATCCGGACCCGAGGCCGAGGCACACCATCAGCGAGGTCGCCGCGGCGAGCGGGCTGACCACCCACACCCTGCGCTGGTACGAGCGGATCGGCCTGCTGGACCCGGTCGACCGGGCGGCGGGCGGCCAGCGCCGCTACTCCGACGCCGATCTGCACCGGCTGGCCTTCCTGGGCCGGCTGCGGCTGACCGGCATGTCGGTGGCGGACATGCTCAAGTACGTGGACATGGCCCGCCAGGGCGAGCAGACCTACGGGGAGCGGCGGCTGCTCCTGGAGGCCCAGCGCGAGGAGGTCCGACAGCGGATCGTGGACCTCCAGGCCACCCTCGCCGTCCTCGACTACAAGATCGATCTCTATGCCGGGAAGGTCGCCGGTGGCGCCGGGATCCCGGCCACGTGCCAGAACATCCATGTAGAGGAAGAGCAGAGCGCATGACTCAGACCGTCCTTCCCACCGTCGAACTCGGCACCGGCGGCCCGCTGGTGGGCGTCCAGGGCCTCGGCTGCATGGGCATGAGCGAGTTCTACGGCCCCACCGACACCGGCGAGGCGCTCGCCACCCTGGACGCCGCGCTGGCGACCGGTGTCACCCTCTTCGACACCGCCGACATGTACGGCTCCGGCCGCAACGAGGAGCTGATCGGCCCCTTCGTCCGGGCCAACCGGGACCAGGTGGTGCTCGCCACCAAGTTCTCCATCCTGCGCTCCGAGGAGGACGGCGCGGTCCGCGGCATCAGCAACGACCCGGCGTACATCCGGACCGCGGTGGACGCCTCGCTGCGCCGCCTCGGCACGGACGTGATCGACCTGTACTACATGCACCGCCGCGACCCGGCCGTGCCGCTGGCCGACTCGGTCGGTGCCATGGCCGAGCTGGTGCGGGCCGGCAAGGTGCGCCACCTCGGCCTGTCCGAGGTGACCGGGGCGGAGCTGCGCGAGGCGCACGCGATCCATCCGATCGCCGCGCTCCAGTCCGAGTGGTCGGTGTTCGCCCGCGACGTCGAGCGCACGGCGGTCCCGGCCGCGGCGGAGCTGGGCGTCGCCTTCGTGCCGTACTCGCCGCTCGGGCGGGGCTTCCTGACCGGCGCCTTCCAGGACGCCAAGGAGCTCTCGGCGGACGACTACCGCCGTTCCCACCCGCGCTACACCGGCGACAACGCGGCCGCCAACGCCGAACTGCTCGACCCGCTGCGGAAGATTGCGGCGGCCCGCGGCGTGACGCTCGCCCAGGTCGCACTGGCCTGGGTGCACCAGCAGGCCGAGGTGCACGGGCTGGCCGTCGTGCCGATCCCGGGCACCCGCAGGCGCGGCCGGCTCGCCGAGAACACCGCGGCGGCGACGCTGCGGCTGACCGCCGAGGAGCTGGCGCTGCTGGAGCCGGTGGCCGGCCGGGTGGCGGGGAACCGCTACGCGGACATGAGCTCCACCTCGGCGGCGCGCGAGTAGCGGGACCGGCGGCCCGGGGGGGCGCGGGCGGGGGCCCCCCCCCCCCCCGGGCGGGGGCGGGGTGCGCACGGCCCCCCCCCCCCCGGCGCAAAACAAAAAAAAC
>NZ_JBHVSD010000006.1:85504-291876 GCF_042885395.1 Kitasatospora sp. NPDC058063 | reverse complement strand
CGAAACGGGTGTGCTGGCCCGAGCTCGACATCGCTTGCTCCTCCGTTCGCCGTCGCTTTCGATGCTGCCACCCGGACGGGGGCCCCGCCCCACCCCCGCGGCCGGCGGCTGGAACCCCCCCGGGCCGCCGGGCCGGTGCCGGGTTCAGACCGTCCGGCCCATCCAGGCGGCCAGCCGGGTGTGCACGTCGGCGTCCTCGGCGACCGGCCGG
Organism: Kitasatospora sp. NPDC058063; assembly: GCF_042885395.1. Lineage (NCBI taxonomy): Bacteria > Bacillati > Actinomycetota > Actinomycetes > Kitasatosporales > Streptomycetaceae > Kitasatospora > Kitasatospora sp. NPDC058063. The sequence goes on along the minus strand of NZ_JBHVSD010000006.1, from coordinate 291,665 downwards.
ACGGCGGCGAACGGGACACCCGGCACCCGCTGTTCGGCCGGCAGTACGAACTCGGCGACGGCCAGCGCGGTCCGCGCCAGGTCGTCGTCCAGGGCGAAGCCGTTGCCGAGGCTCCTGGCGATGTCCCCGGAGTGGGTCACCAGCTCCATCAGGTAGCCGCCCACCGCCGCCGCGCCGGGCACCTCGCCCCAGGGGGCGACGGTCGGGCGGCCGAGCTTGGCGTCGTCCGCCCAGGCGGCGGTGACCCGGGCGCGGGCCCGGCCCAGCGCGGCCGGCCAGCCCTCGTCCGAGGGGTCCTCGACGGCGGCCACGACGTCCTCGGCGCGGCCGCCCTCGCCCATGTACGCGAACCGGTGGATGCCGCCGACCACGTGGTTCAGCAGCTGACGCAGGGTGAACTCGGTACAGGGGGTGGCCCGGTCGAGGTCGGCGGGGGTGATCGTGGCGAACAGCTTCTCCAGCTGGTCGAGGGCGGTCAGGTACTGCGGGCGGGCATCCTGGACGGCGGTCATCGGCGCTCAACTCCCTGGTGTCGGGTGGTCTTTCGGGCTCGGAACGCAATTTCCCAGTAAAACCTGACAACTGCCGTCAGGATTACTGGAATTCTTGGGGCATGAAGGCCGACCGCCTGCTCTCGATCCTGCTGCTGCTCCAGACCCGCGGCCGGGTGTCCGCCACCGAACTCGCCGAGCGGCTGGAGGTGTCCGTCCGCACCATCTACCGCGACGTCGAGTCGCTCTCCGCCGCCGGGGTGCCGGTGTTCACCGAGCGCGGGCGGCACGGCGGCATCGGCCTGCTGCCCGGCTACCGCACCGACGTCACGGGCCTGACCGCGGACGAGGCCAGGGCGCTGTTCGTGCTCTCCGCCCAGGGCGCACACAGCGACCTCGGGCTGGACGGGGCGCTCGGTTCGGCGCTGCGCAAGGTGATGGCGGCGCTGCCGGCCCCGCACCGGCCGGCCGCCGAGCGGATCAGTGAGCGGATCCTGGTCGACCCGGCCCGCTGGATGCAGACCCCCGGCGCGGTCGGCCCCGCCGCCGGGCCGGACCTGGGCGAGCTGCAGTACGCCGTCTTCGCCGACCGGCGGCTGCGGCTGCGCTACCGGCACGGCGGCACGCCCGCGCCGGTGGAGTACACCGTCGACCCGTACGGGCTGGTGAGCAAGGCGGCGGTCTGGTACCTGGTGGCCGATCTGCACGGCGAACCCCGGCTGTTCCGGGCCGACCGGGTGCTGACCGCCGACACCACCGAGGAGACGGTGCGGCGCCGGGCCGGGGTCGGGCTCGGCGACGTCTGGGCGGTGCTGCGCGAGCAGGTTGAGCGGCTGCCGAAGGACCTGCCGGTGCGGGTGCGGGTCCGGCGCGGACGGCTGGACATGTTCCTGCGCATCCACGGCGGCCGGGTCACCGCGCCGCCGCCGGAGGCGGGCGCCGGGCCGCCCGAGGAGTGGGCCGAGGTGGCGATGGCCTTCCCGGCCCCGGCGGCCGTCCGGTCGCTGCTGGCCTTCGGCGCGGACGTCGAGGTGCTGGTCCCGCCGGCCGCCCGGCGCGAGCTGGCCAGGGCGGCGGCGGAGGCCCTGCGGCTGTACCAGGACCAGCCGTCCTGAGCCCCCGGGGGGCGGGCCTCAGGAGCCGGGGTTGGCCCGGACCACGTCCTGGTAGCGGCCGAGCGAGATCGCCGCGAAGTTGCGCAGGCTGTCGGTGCCCTCGGTGAAGTAGCCGTTGTGGCCGGCCGCGCGGGCCGAGGAGATCTGCTCGGAGCCGAAGCCGCTCGCCGTCGGGTCGGCGCCGTGGCCGAGTCCGCCGACCTCCAGGAACGGCACGTTGCCGATCCAGTCGCTGGGGTTGCGGGTGGCCCAGACGTGCACGCCGGCGCCCAGTTCGGTGGTGCTCTGCACGCCCATGCCGGGGCTGCCGAAGACCACCAGGTCGGTGATGCCGGAGGTGTCGGAGGGCGAGGCCGCCGCGCGCGGGATCTCCGGGGCGGCGGTGCCGCAGACCACCGAGCCGTACGAGTGGCAGAGCAGCGACGGCGGCGCGTCCGGCCGGGTGGTCTCCTTCAGACCCGAGAGCAGCCGCTCCAGCCGGGGGGCGGCGACGTCGGCGAGCCGGGAGGTGGCGGCGTCCGGGCCGAGGCCGGAGGGGGTGACGTAGCCGGTCCAGGAGATCACGGCGGTCCGGGTGTTCGGCGCCTGGCGCCGCTCCTCGGTGTAGAGGGCGCGGGCCATGCCGGCCGGGGAGCGCAGCGGCTCGGCGGCCTGGTCGTGGTGGCCGAGGTCGGCGTCCGAGCCGGGGACGAGCACGGAGATCCGCTCGGCGTCGGCGAGGTCGCCCCACACCTCGCTGACCAGGCCGCGGCCGCGCGGGTCGAAGGCCAGGACCTGCCGGCCGGGGGCGAGCAGGTGCTCGACGTCGTTGGCGCGGGAGACGGCCAGCGCGCGGGTGTCGGAGTCCAGTTCGCGGTCGGCGGCGCGGGCCAGGGCCCGGTCGCGCTCGGCGGCCAGGGCGATCCTGTTGGCGCGGTAGCGCAAGTCCAGCGGGGCGCCGTCGTAGTTGCCGACGACCAGCGGGTACTGCTGGATCAGCCGGTCCAGTTCGGTGGGCGCGAGCGAGGCGAAGAACGCCGCGGCGGCGGCCGGGGTGGTGGTGGCCGGGTCGGGCAGGGAGTGGCCGAAGGAGTGGTCCTGGACCCAGGCGGCGCTGCCGGCCGGAGGCGTGGAGATCGCCAGCTGTTCGGAGGAGACCGCGGCCGCGGCGGCGGCGCCTCCGGCGTCGGCGAGCACCGCGCAACCGGCGAACGCCCCGATCAGTACCCGCTTCCAGCGCCGACGGTTGCGCACCGCACCAACTCCCTTGGGGCCCGTCACCGTTTCGCGGGCGGTGCCCGGAGGGTGCGATAGCTCTGCTGACTTCCCTGCGCAAGCCTAGGGGGCCCGGAGGGAGGACGGGAACGCCTAAACTGTGGGATGGATCACATGAACCCGGGGTGTCCGCGCGACGTCTCCCAGTGGTTCGGACGGTGGCCCGCGCGGCCGTTCGACAGGGCCGCGATCAGGCGTCGAACTCGCGTACCAGGCGCTTCGGTGCCGTCCGCCGCCAGGCCTCGGTGACGAGGTCGTGCAGCTCGTCCCGGTCCACCAGGTCCAGCCGGACGCTCACCCAGCCGTGCCGTCCGACGTACGGGGCGGAGGAGAACACCTCGGGTTCGGCGGCGAGCAGTTCGGCCTGGTCCTCGGGGGAGGCTTTGACGGTGACCCGGTCCCCGTCGGGCGCGCCCATCGCGAAGATCCGGCCGCGGACCCGCAGCGTCTCGATGTCCCAGGTCGGCTCCTGGGCGGCTTCCGGCAGGGCCAGCGCCATCGTGCGGAACTCGTCGAACGTCACCATGGCGGCAGGGTAGGGCAGGACACCGACAGCGCGCCGCAGGGGCGCGGACCGATCGGCCCGCGCCCCTCCTGCACGCCGTGCTCCGCCGCCCGGAGCGGCCCGCACCCGGTGGGCCGTCACACCACGCCCAGCGCGTACGCCGCGAAGAGCGCCGCCGCGGCGCCGGCCACCGCCTTGCCGCCCCGCGAGAAGGCCGTCCACGGGCCGTCGAACCGGCGGGTGAACCAGCCGAGCGCCACCAGCACGGCGGCGAACAGCGGCAGCAGCGCCAGCCTGGCGGCCACCCAGCCGAGCGAGTCCGGCGCGGTGGTCAGCCCCGGGACGGCGCCCAGCCCGGCCGCGCCCGGCACGGCGACCGCGAGCATCGCGCTCTGGTGCCAGCAGAAGATCGTCATCGCCGACAGGTTGACCACCACGACCGGCAGCCAGAGCAGCGGACGACGGGTCAGCAGCCGGCCCAGCCGCTCCCGCAGCAGCACCGCGGCGCCGCACTGGAACGCCGCCAGGGCGAGCACCAGCAGGGACGGCGGGTGCGAGTTGGTGCGCGCGGCCCCGGGCACGCCGACCATGCTGGCCGGGTAGTGGAAGACCAGCAGCAGCGCGGCGAACAGCGCGCCGCCGCCGAGCAGCAGCACCCGGGCCGCCGGGCGGCCGAGCCGGCCCTGCGCCCAGAGCACGCCCAGCTGGTAGCCGAACAGCCAGCCCGGCAGGATGTTCAGCAGCGCGACCCAGGACGGCACCGCCCCGGCCCACGGCCCGTAGCGCAGCAGGTCGACGGCGGCGACCGAGGCCACCAGCAGGCCCGCGGACCAGCCGCCCAGCCGGCGCCCGGCGGCCACGCAGAGCGGGGTGAGCGCGGTCAGCCCCAGGTAGACCCCGATGTACCAGAGCGGCTGCACCACCAGGGTGGCGCCGGTGCGCACGGTGTCCGCGGGGACGCCGAGCGCGGGCAGCAGCGGGATCAGCGCCGCCCAGACGGCCGTCACCCCGAGCACCGGGCGCAGCAGCCGGACGGTACGGGCCCGCAGCCAGCCGCCGTACGTCACGCCCCTGGCCCGGGCCCGCTCCAGCGAGCGGACCGAGGAGTGGCCGCCGACCAGGAAGAACACCCCGAGCATCTGGAGCACCCAGCTGAGTGGGGCGAAGAAGCCGAGGGTGGAGAGCGGGCTGGTGTTGTGCAGGGCGCCGTCGGGGGAGCGGGTGAGGCCGCCGAGCATCCAGTGGCCGACCGGTACGGCGAGCAGGGCGAGGGCGCGCAGCCCGTCCAGGGCGCGGTCGCGGTGGGCCGGGGTCTTCGCGTCGACCCGCGCGGCGGCGCGGCGCAGCGCGGTGAGCGGCCGGGGGGTGCGGGGCCGGGGGGTGCGGGGCTCCGCGGTGCGGGGCCGGGGGGCGAGGGTGCTGGCCATGGTGGTGCTCCTTCCGGTGCGGGCGGTCAGGCGCGGCCGAGCGCGACGGCGGCGTAGGCGGCGAGGGAGGCGGTGCCGGGGGCGAAGTAGCCGTCGTGGCCGTGGGATCCGGTGGCGGGCAGCGGGCGGGCGCCGAAGCCGGGGGCGGTCGGGTCGGCGCCGTGGCCGAGGCCGAACAGCCGGACGTTGGGCACGTCGCCGATCCAGTCGGAGTCGTTGCGGGCGGTGGCCCAGAGCGGGACGCCCGGGTCGAGGTCGGCGGCCGAGCCGATGCCCATGCCGGGCGAGCCGAGCACCACCACGCCGGAGGCCTGCGCGGGGGTGGGGCGGGCCAGGCCGCAGACGACCGAGCCGTAGCTGTGGCAGAACACGGTGGGCGGGGCCTGCGGGCGGGTGGTGACGGCGAGTCCGTCGAGCAGCCGGGTGAGGCGGGGGGCGCCGGCCCGGGCCAGGTCCTCGGTGGCGGCGTCCGGGCCGAGGCCGAGCGGGGTGGTGTAGCCGGCCCAGGCGATCACGGCGGTCCGCCCGTCGGTGGCGTCCAGGAGCGCGCGGGCCATGCCGGCGGGGGTGCCGTACGGGCCGGACGTGCGGTCGAAGCGGAGCAGGTCGATGTCGGAGCCGGGGACGATCACGGCGGTGCGGAGGGCGGTGGCGAGGTCGCCGTACACCTCGGCGACCTGGCCGCGGCCGCGCGGGTCGAAGGCGAGGATCCGCCGGCCGCCGTCCAGCAGGGCGCGGTAGCGCTCGGCGCGGGTGCGGGCGGCCTCGTGGTCCTGCGGGGTGAGGGCGGGGTCGGTGGCCCGGGCGAGTTCGCGGGTGCGTTCGGCGGTCAGGGCCAGGGCGTTGGCCCGGTAGCGGAGGGCGACCGGGGCGCCGTCCAGGTTGCCGACCACCAGCGGGTGCCGGACGGCCAGGGCGTCCTGCGCGGCCGGGGTGAGCTCGGCGAAGAACGCGGCGACGCCGGCCGGGGTGGTGGTGGCCGGGTCGGGCAGCCGCCGGCCGAGCGAGGAGTCGGCCGTCCAGGCGGCGCTGCCGGGCGGCGGGCCGGTGACCGGGGTCTGGGTGTCGGCGGCCCAGCCGCCCGCGCCGAGTACGACCGCCAGCGCCACCGCGGCGGCGGCGATCGCCCGTCCGGCCCGAAACCTGCGCATGTCCTTGCCCTCCCTCGTCCGTTCGGCCGCCGTATCCGTTCGGCGTCCGATGGGGAGGAAGGTAGGAATGCGACGGCCCCGCGGACGTCACACCGCGGGGCCAACTCCCGGGTGCTACCCGGGTATCAGAAGGGGGCGAACGGCTGCTCCTACTGACCGGGGGTCACCAGGCCGGACTCGTAGGCCAGGACGACCGCCTGGGCGCGGTCGCGCAGGCCGAGCTTGGCGAGGATGCGCCCGATGTGCGTCTTGACGGTCTGCTCGGCGAGCACCAGCTTGGCGGCTATCTCCTGGTTGGACAGGCCGCGGGCGATCAGCTCCAGCACTTCGGTCTCGCGCGGGGTCAGGCCGTTGAGCCGCACCTTGGGGTCGTGGCGCTTGGCCGGGCGGGTGCGGGCGAAGTCCTCGATCAGCCGGCGGGTCACCGAGGGGGCGAGGAGCGCCTCGCCGGCCGCGACCACCCGGACCGCGGCGATCAGGTCGGCCGGCGGGGCGTCCTTGAGCAGGAAGCCGCTGGCCCCGGCGCGCAGCGCCTCGTACACGTAGTCGTCCACGTCGAAGGTGGTCAGCATCAGTACCTTGGGCCGGTGGGCGCCAGGCACGGCCGGGTCGAGCAGCCGCCGGGCCGCCTCCAGGCCGTCCATGACGGGCATCCGGACGTCCATCAGCACCAGGTCCGGGTGGGTGCGGCCGTTGACCTCCAGGGCCTGGGCGCCGTCCGCCGCGTCCCCCACCACGTCGATGTCGCTCTGGGCGTTGAGCAGGGCCGCGAAGCCCGCGCGCACCATGGCCTGGTCGTCGACGATGATCACGCGGATGGTCATGCGGTGGTCTCCCGGGGGGTGTCTGGAAGGTCGAGGGGCAGGACGGCGGCCACCTTGAAGCCGCCGTCCGGCAGCGGGCCGGTGTCCAGCCTGCCATCGACCAGCCGGACGCGTTCACGCATTCCGACCAGCCCCTGCCCGGTGCCCTCGACCGAGGCCTCCAGCGACTCGGTGTGCTCCGGCGGGGGCGCGTTGACCACCGTCACCAGCAGCGCCGGGCCGTCCGCGGTCAGCGACACCCAGGTCCGCGCGCCGGGGGCGTGCCGCACCACGTTGGCCAGCGCCTCCTGCACGATCCGGTACGTGGACAGGCCGACGGCCTGCGGCACCAGGTCCACCAGGTCCGGCTCCACCGTCAGCTCGGCCGGCACCCCGGCCCGGCCCACCGTCTCGACCAGCTGGGCGAGTTGGCCGACCCCGGGCTGCGGTGCCTTCTCCCCGCCGGACTCCTCGCTGCGCAGTACGCCGAGCAGCCGGCGCATCTCGGCCAGCGACTCGCGGGCGGTGCCGGCTATCGCGGTGAACTCCTCGGCGGCCGCGTCCGGCACGCCGGTGATCCGGTACGGCGCGCTGGCCGCCTGCACCGCGATGACCGACATGTGGTGCGCCACCACGTCGTGCAACTCCCGTGCGATCCGGGTGCGTTCCTCCAGCAGGGTGCGGCGTTCGCGTTCGGCCTCGCTGATGTGCTCCTGCTCGGTGAGCAGTCGGCGGGCCACGGCGCGGTCCCGGACGGCCCAGCCGAGCAGCAGCGCGGCGCCGCTGAGTGCGATCAGCAGCACGGTGGTGCCGTCGCCGGAGCGGGGCAGGCCGAGGGTGGTGGTGAGCGCGGTGAGCAGGACGGTGGCCACCCAGACCGAGACCACGGTGGCCCGGCTCTCCCGCAGTGCGAGGGCGAGCAGCAGGAAGACGTAGGCGATGATCATCGGGGCCGTCCACGGCCAACTGCCCATCAGCTGGTGGTGGCGGGCGGTGATGGCGGCGGTGGTGACCATGGCGGCGGCGCTGATCCACCAGGCGGTCAGCGGCCGGGTGACGGCGAGGAACAGCGGTGTGGTCTGGGCGATGGTGAGCGCGGCGGCCACCGGCAGCACCAGGTCGTAGAAGCTGACCAGGTTGGCGATCCCGGTGGGTATCAGCGAGCCCTGCAGGGCGATCACGACGATGTACGGCAGTCGGCGCACCCAGCGCCGCCGGGAGTCGCCGAGCAGTGGGGTCTCGTCCTGGCTCGGGGTGGTCAGGTGGTGCCGCAGGGCGCGCAGTTGGCGCAGTGCGAACGTGCGGGTGTCGGCTTTGGTGGGCGTCTTCATCGTGGGCCAGCCTAGGAGGGCGGGCCGTGCGGGTCGTCGCACTGGGGCGCGAACTTCCGCGGGGCTACCGGGGTACCGGGTGATACCCCGGTATGACGCGGGTGCGGCGCCGGGTGCTACGCGGGGCTGCGCCAGTGGCCGGCCAGGGCCGGGCCGAGCTGGTCGAAGTAGCGCTCGATCACCGCGACCATGCCCTCGGGGCCGGCCGGTGCGTGCTCGGCGCTCCAGGACAGGTGGGCCGAGCGCAGCAGGCTGCCGAAGACGGCGGCGAGTACGGCCGGGCGCAGGTCCTCGGCCGGGTCCAGGCCCTCGCGTTGGGCGAGCACCTGGACCACCAGGCGCTCCTGCTCGGTGACCCGGCGCAGTTGGGCGGCGAGCAGCGGGGGCGTCTCCTCGATCATCCGCATGAGCTCCAGGGCGCTGTGGATCGAACCGGGGCCGGCGGACTCCTCGTTGCCGAGGTCGCGCCAGGCCTTGACGATCGAGGCGCGCAGGGCCTGGAGCGGGGCCTCCTCGGCCGGGCGGTGGCGCAGGCACTCGATGAAGTAGTCCTCGGCCACGGCCATCACGGCGAGCGCGACCTCGTCCTTGTTGGCGAAGTAGCGGAAGAAGGTGCGCTGGGAGACGTCGACGGCGGAGGCGATCTCGTCGACGGTCGTGCGGGCGAAGCCCTGCCGGAGGAAGAGCAGGTGGGCGGCCTGGATCAGGGCGTAGCGGGTCTGCTGCTTCTTGCGCTCGCGCAGGCCCGGCGCGCGTTCGGGGCCCGCCGGGGTGCCGGTGGTGCGGGGGGTGTGAGCGGCCATGGCGGGGGCCTTCCGGAGCGCTGGGTGTGGCTGGTGGGACCACAACTTTACCGCTCTGACAAATGGCAGTGATGGTCAGAAGTCACTGTTTGCCGAATGTCAGAGGCTGACATAATCTGCCGGGGTGGCGCCCGTCGGGCCGGGGCACCTGTGGGGACGGGTGGGCCGGGGCGCCACGACCATGTACCGCACCGAGCCACGCCCCCGGAGGGCCCAGATGAGTCAGTCCGTCGTGAAGAACTCCGAGGCGGACGCACCGCCGAACCCACCGTCGGGGGGCGGTCTCAAGGGACACCCCTGGCTGACCCTGCTGACCGTCGCGGTCGGCGTCATGATGGTCGCGCTGGACGGCACGATCGTCGCCATCGCCAACCCGGTGATCCAGGAGAAGCTGCACGCGGCGCCCTCCGAGATCCAGTGGGTCACCAGCGGCTACCTGCTGGCCCTGGCGGTCTTCCTGATCACCGCCGGCAAGATCGGTGACCGCTTCGGCCACAAGACCACCTTCCTGGTCGGCGCGGCGGGCTTCGCCGTCACCTCGGCCGCGATCGGCTTCGCCGGCAACATCCAGACCGTGATCGCCTTCCGGGTGCTCCAGGGCCTGTTCGGCGCGCTGCTCCAGCCGGCCGCGCTGGGCCTGCTGCGCGGGGCCTTCCCGGCCGAGAAGCTCAACATGGCGATCGGCATCTGGGGCGGTGTGATCGGCGCCTCCACCGCGGCCGGCCCGATCGTCGGCGGCCTGCTGGTCGAGCACGTCAACTGGGAGTCGGTGTTCTTCATCAACATCCCGGTCGGCCTGGTCGCGCTGGCGCTGGGCGTGTGGATCCTCAAGGACGTCCGGGCCGAGAACGCCGCCAAGTCCTTCGACCTGCCCGGCATCGCGCTGCTCTCGGTGGGGATGTTCGCGCTGGTCTTCGGCATCATCAAGGCCCCCGAGTGGGGCTGGGGCGACGGGCGGACGCTGCTGTTCCTGATCGGCGCGGTGGTCCTGATGGTGCTGTTCGCGCTCTGGCAGGGCAAGGCCCGCGAGCCGCTGATCCCGCTCGGCCTGTTCCGCTCGGTGCCGCTGTCGGCGGGCGTCCTGCTGATGGTGCTGATGGCCTTCGCGTTCTTCGGCGCGATCTTCTTCGTGACCTTCTACCTCCAGAACGTGCACGGGATGAAGCCGGTCGAGGCCGGCGTCCACCTGCTGCCGATGACCGGCATGATGATCATCGGCTCGCCGCTGGCCGGCCTGGCGATCGGCAAGCTGGGCCCGCGTATCCCGATCGTGGCCGGCATGCTGATCACCACCACCGCGATGTTCGGCATGTCCACCCTGGACACCGGCTCCGGCAACGGCGTGATGTCGCTCTGGTTCGTCCTGATGGGCCTGGGCATCAGCCCGGTCATGGTCGGCGCCACCGAGGTGATCGTCGGCAACGCCCCGCTGGAGCTGTCCGGCGTGGCCGGCGGCCTCCAGCAGGCCGCGATGCAGGTCGGCGGCAGCCTCGGCACCGCCGTGCTGGGCGCGCTGATGGCCGCCAAGGTCGGCGACGTCCTGCCGGGCAACTGGGCCAAGGCCGGTCTGCCGCCGGTGGAGGGCGCGGCGGGCGAGGGCCTCAAGCAGGCCGCCCAGCTGGGCATCGCCCCGCCGGCCCCGGCCGGCACCCCGCAGCAGGCGGTGGACGCGATGGCCGGCGCCGTCCACGAGTCCTTCGTGAGCGGCATGTCGCTGGCCTTCGCGGTGGCCGCCGTGGTGGCCTTCGGCGCCGCCGTGCTCGGCCTGCTCACCCGCCGCGGCGCCACCGACGCGGGCCCGGCCGTGCACATCTGACCGGCCCCGCAGCAGGACGGCCCCGGACTCCTCGGAGTCCGGGGCCGTCCTGCTGTTCCCGTGGGCCGCGGCGTTCCCCGAGGGCCACCAGCGGGCCGGTCCGGGCGACGGGCCGAGGGCCGGGCCGGGGACCGAACCAAGGGCCGCGCCACGGCGAACGCCGAAGGGCCGGACCCCCGACGGGAGTCCGGCCCCTCAGTGCCTACGGGCTGATCAGGCCTCGCCGCCGGCGGCACCCGGGTCGGCCGCGGCCACGTCCAGCAGCTGGTAGCGGTCGATCGCGTCCTTCAGCGCCGAGCGGTCGATCTTGCCCTGCTTGGCGAGCTCGGTGAGCACCCCCAGGACGACCGACTGCGCGTCGATGTGGAAGAAGCGACGGGCCGCGCCACGGGTGTCGGCGAAGCCGAAGCCGTCGGCGCCCAGCGACTGGTACTGACCCGGCACCCAGCGGGCGATCTGGTCCGGCACCGCGCGCATCCAGTCGGACACCGCGACGACCGGGCCCTCGGCGCCCTGGAGCTTCTGGGTGACGTACGGCACGCGCTGCTGCTCCTCGGGGTGCAGCAGGTTGAACTCCTCGGCCTCCACCGCGTCGCGGCGCAGCTCGTTCCAGGAGGTCGCGGACCAGACGTCGGCCTTGACGTTCCACTCCTCGGCGAGGATGCGCTGGGCCTCCAGGGCCCACGGCACGGCCACGCCGGAGGCGAGGATCTGGGCCGGGATCTGGCCGGCGGTGCCCGGCGCGTACTTGTGCAGACCCTTGAGGATGCCCTCGACGTCCACGTTCTCGGGCTCGGCCGGCATCTTGATCGGCTCGTTGTAGACGGTCATGTAGTAGAACACGTCCTCGCCGTGCGGGTGCTCGGCGCTGGAGCCGTACATCCGCCGCAGACCGTCCTGGACGATGTGCGCGATCTCGAAGCCGTACGCCGGGTCGTACGCGACGACACCCGGGTTGGTCGAGGCCAGCAGGTGCGAGTGGCCGTCGGCGTGCTGCAGGCCCTCACCGGTCAGCGTGGTGCGGCCGGCGGTGGCGCCGATCACGAAGCCGCGGGCCAGCTGGTCGGCCATCTGCCAGAACTGGTCGCCGGTGCGCTGGAACCCGAACATCGAGTAGAAGACGTACACCGGGATCAGCGGCTCGCCGTGGGTGGCGTAGGAGGAGCCGGCGGCGATCAGCGAGGCGGTGCAGCCCGCCTCGGAGATGCCGTCGTGCAGCATCTGGCCGGTCGGCGACTCCTTGTAGGCGAGGAGGAGGTCCCGGTCGACCGACTCGTAGGTCTGGCCGAGCGGGTTGTAGATCTTCGCCGACGGGAAGAGCGAGTCCATGCCGAAGGTGCGGTACTCGTCCGGCGCGATCGGCACGAAGCGGTTGCCGATGCCCTTGTCCCGCATGAGGTCCTTGAGCACCCGGACGAACGCCATGGTGGTGGCGATGGTCTGGTTGCCGGAACCCTTCTTGACCGCCTTGTACGCGTCGTCGCCGGGCAGCTCCAGCTTCCGCGGGCGGACCTTGCGGGTCGGCACGTAGCCGCCCAGCTCCTCCCGGCGGTCGTGCATGTACTGGATCTCCTCCGAGTCGCGGCCCGGGTGGTAGTAGGGCGGGTAGCCCTCCTCGAGCTGCTTGTCGGTGATCGGCAGGTGCAGCCGGTCGCGGAAGCGCTTCAGGTCCTCGACCGTCAGCTTCTTCATCTGGTGGGTGGCGTTGCGGCCCTCGAAGTTGGGGCCCAGCGTCCAGCCCTTGACCGTCTGGGCGAGGATGACCGTCGGCTGGCCCTTGTGCTCGCGGGCAGCCTTGAACGCCGCGTAGATCTTCTTGTGGTCGTGGCCGCCGCGACCCAGGTGCTGGATCTGCTGGTCGGTCATGTTCTCGACCATGGCGCGCAGGCGCAGGTCGCCGCCGAAGAAGTGCTCGCGGATGTACTGGCCGGTCTCGGTGGCGTAGGTCTGGAACTGGCCGTCCACCGTGGTGTTCAGCTTGTTGACCAGGACGCCGTCGCGGTCCTGCGCGAGCAGCGGGTCCCAGCTGCGGTCCCAGACCAGCTTGATCACGTTCCAGCCGGCGCCCCGGAACTGGGACTCCAGCTCCTGGATGATCTTGCCGTTGCCGCGGACCGGGCCGTCCAGGCGCTGCAGGTTGCAGTTGACCACGAAGGTCAGGTTGTCCAGGCCCTCGCGGGCGGCCAGCGACAGCTGGCCGAGCGACTCGGGCTCGTCCATCTCGCCGTCGCCGAGGAAGGCGTAGACCTGCGAGTCGGAGGTGTCCTTGATCCCGCGGTGCTCCAGGTAGCGGTTCATCCGGGCCTGGTAGATCGCGCCGAGCGGGCCGAGGCCCATCGAGACGGTCGGGAACTCCCAGAAGTCCGGCATCAGCCGCGGGTGCGGGTAGCTGGAGAGGCCGTACGGGGCCTTCGACTTCTCCTGGCGGAACGCGTCGAGCTGCTGCTCGGTGAGCCGGTCCAGCAGGAAGGCGCGGGCGTAGATGCCGGGGGAGGCGTGGCCCTGGAAGAAGACCTGGTCGCCGGACTCGCCCTCGCCGTCCTTGCCGCGGAAGAAGTAGTTGAAGCCGACGTCGTACAGAGACGCGGAGGAGGCGAAGGTGGCGATGTGGCCACCGACGCCGATGCCCGGGCGCTGCGCCCGGGAGACCATGACGGCCGCGTTCCACCGGGTCGCGTTGAGGATCTTCCGCTCGATCTCCTCGTTGCCGGGGAAGAACGGTTCGTCCTTGGTCGCGATGGTGTTGACGTAGTCCGTGCTGCGCATCTCGGGCACGGCGACACGCTTCTCGCGGGCGCGCTCGATCAGCCGCAGCATCAGGTAACGGGCACGCTCACGCCCCCGCTCGTCGATGGCCGCATCGAGCGACTCCAGCCATTCCGCGGTCTCCTCGGGATCGAAGTCCGGGACCTGACTCGGAAGGCCGCCAATGATGATCGGGTTGCGATCGGATCCGGAAGCCACGCTGTTCCTTCACTGTCGGTCGAAACTGAGGTGTGTCGCGCCGCCTCCATCGTGCTACCGCGCTCGGAGATCCGTCATCTCTACCGATCGGTAACCGGTCCGCCCGGCGGGCGGCCCGGTCTGGCGGCGTGCGGTGCGGGCGTCTTCGTCCGCTCCGCACACCCCCGGGTGTTACGAAAAGAGGTGGTCCGACCTGGTGTCCCGTCCGCCCGATGGCGGGCGGCCGGGGTGAGGGCCAACAGGAGACTCTACGCCCGCGCACGCGCGGACCCGAATGCCGTTCGCATCTCGGGCGTGCGTACGGCCTGTGGGCCGGGACCACCCGAAGCATCCTTGGACCATGCAGAAAAGGGCAAATCGGTGTGATTCCCGCCACGTCGAGCGGCGTGTCCCCCTGCGACACGTCAACCTTTGGAGGGGATCGGGGGTCGGGTACTTGCGCGAACCGCCGCGCCCGTGTGGACTACGGCCACAGCCTCGGCATGGATGCCGGGCCGAATACTGGAGGTTATTCCCGTGAGCGCGACCGCGGACCCCGCGGACAAGTCCAACCCGGCGACCCGTCTCGGCTTCGAAGAGGGCCAGATCATCCAGGAGCTGGGGTACGACGACGACACTGACCAGGAACTCCGCGAGGGAATCGAGGAGCTCATCGGGACGGATCTCGTCGACGAGGACTACGACGACGTCGCCGACGCCGTTCTGCTGTGGCACCGCGACGACGACGGGGACCTCACCGACGCCCTCGTCGACGCGCTGGAGTACCTCGCTGAAGGCGGCCTGATCTGGCTGATGACGCCCAAGACCGGGCGGGACGGCCACATCGAGGCCTCCGACATCAGCGACGCGGCCAAGACCGCGGGCCTCTCCCAGACCAGCTCGATCAACATCGTCAAGGACTGGGCGGCCACCAGGCTCGCGACCAAGTCCACGGCGAAGGGCGCCAAGCGCTGAGCGGGCTCTGAAGCACATGCGGCGGGCCCGCCCGCCGGGGCGTTCGCGGACGGCGAACGCGGCGGGCCGCGGCCGCCCGCCTCATCCGTTCGGCGCAACGGCCGTAAACGAATGCGAGGATGTGGCCCGCCGCGCCCGCCGCGCGGCGCGGTCGCGTCAGAAAGGTCCCGCTCATGGCCATCGAGGTCGGCACCCCGGCTCCGGACTTCGAGCTCAACAACCAGCACGGCGAGGCCGTCCGGCTCTCCGACTTCCGCGGCCGGCGGAACGTCGTCCTGGTCTTCTACCCGTTCGCCTTCACCGGCGTGTGCACGGGCGAGCTGGGCGCGATCCAGCGGGAGCTGGCGGGCCTGCAGAACGACACCGTGCAGGTGCTCGGCCTCTCCTGCGACTCGCAGTTCTCCCAGCGGGTCTTCGCCGACCGGGAGGGCCTGGAGTTCCCGCTGCTGGCCGACTTCTGGCCGCACGGCGAGGTCACCCGGGCCTACGGCGTCCTCGACGAGGAGCGGGGCTGCCCGCTGCGCGGCACCTTCGTGATCGACACCACGGGCACGGTGCGCTGGAGCGTCGTCAACGGCCTCCCGGACGCCCGGGACGAGCAGGAGTACCTGAAGGTCCTCGCGGCGCTCTGAGACCCCCGCCCGGGCCCCGTACGCGCCTCGGCCGGGTCGCGGGCGCCCCGCGGCACCCGCCGGCCGAGTGCCCCGGGGCCGTGTCCGGCCTGATCAGGGGTGCGGACGGGAACCCCGTACTACGCTCGGGCCGTTGGCGGGGTGGGATGCGGGAGCCGATGGGCCTCCCGCCGCCCCGGACCGCACCACCGGGGGCACCACTGGACGTGCCTCCCGATTCTTGGAGGACTAGTGGGAGTCAGCCTCAGCAAGGGCGGCAACGTCTCGCTCACCAAGGAGGCACCCGGCCTCACCGCCGTGGTCGTCGGCCTGGGCTGGGACGTCCGGACCACCACCGGCGCGGACTTCGACCTGGACGCCAGCGCCCTGCTGTGCAACGCCCAGGGCAAGGTCACCTCGGACGGCAACTTCGTGTTCTTCAACAACCTGAAGAGCCCGGACGGCTCGGTCGAGCACACCGGTGACAACCTGACCGGCGAGGGCGAGGGCGACGACGAGGCGATCAAGGTCAACCTGGCCGGCGTGCCGGTGGACGTCGAGAAGATCGTCTTCCCGGTGTCGATCTACGACGCCGAGACCCGCGGCCAGAACTTCGGCCAGGTGCGCAACGCGTTCATCCGCGTGGTGAACCAGGCCGACAACACGGAGCTGGCCCGCTACGACCTCTCCGAGGACGCCTCCACCGAGACCGCGATGGTCTTCGGCGAGCTGTACCGCAACGGCGCGGAGTGGAAGTTCCGCGCCATCGGCCAGGGCTACGCCTCCGGCCTGCGCGGCATCGCGCAGGACTTCGGCGTCAACGTCTGAGCCCGCGCCGGCGCCCTGCGGCGCGGGCTGCGCGCCGTTCTCCCGGGGCGGCCCCGGACCTCCGAGGTCCGGGGCCGCCCCGGCTTCGTCCGGCCCGGTGCCGCGGCGGTTCCTCGCACTGCGAGGATGTGAGTTCAGGAAGTTCAGCCGACCAGAACCGGTCGGCCGGGGCCGCGGGGGATACACCTGGATGGCGCCCCGGGAGAAGCAAGGGAGGAAGAACGTCATGGTGGTCACGCTCGCCAAGGGTGGCAACGTCTCGCTCACCAAGGCCGCGCCGAACCTGACGCAGGTCCAGATCGGCCTCGGCTGGTCCGCCCGTTCGACCACGGGCGCCCCGTTCGACCTCGATGCGAGCGCCCTGATCTGCGGTGGCGGGCGAGTGCTCGGTGACGAGTACTTCGTCTTCTACAACAACCTCAAGAGCCCCGAGGGCTCGGTGGAGCACCAGGGCGACAACCTCACCGGCGGCGACGAAACGGGTGACGACGAGGTGGTCCTGGTCAGCCTGGACCTCGTCCCGGCACAGGCCGACAAGGTGATCTTCGCGGTCTCGATCTACGAGGCCGAGGCGCGGCTCCAGAACTTCGGTCAGGTCCGCAACGCCTACATCCGGGTCGTCAACTCGGTCGACGGCCAGGAGATCGCCCGCTACGACCTGTCCGAGGACGCGTCCAGCGAGACCGCGATGATCTTCGGTGAGCTGTACCGCTACGCGGGCGAGTGGAAGTTCCGCGCAGTGGGCCAGGGGTACGCCTCCGGCCTGCGTGGCATCGCGCTCGACTTCGGCGTGAACGTACAGTAAAGGCGGAAATCGGACTTGTCGTACCCGACCCGATCATGAGAACAGAGGGCAGTGCGGGGGTGACCTGACCGGGCCGGGCCCGGTCAGGACGTCTCGGGGACGAGGCCGCCCCCGGCACGGCCAGAACCCGAAAGGTAGCCAACTCCCGTGTTCCTCCGCACATTCGGCTGGTCGTTCGCGATCACCGTCATCGGCCTGATCGCGGCCGGACTGCTCTGGGGAGCCCAAGGCTTCGGCATCGTGCTGATGCTCTCCATCCTGGAGATCTCCCTGTCGTTCGACAACGCGGTGGTCAACGCCACGGTGTTGAAGCGGATGAACCCGTACTGGCAGAAGATCTTCCTGACCGTCGGTGTCCTCATCGCGGTCTTCGGCATGCGCCTGGTCTTCCCGCTGCTGGTCGTCGGCCTCACCGCGAAGCTCAACCCCACGACGGTCATCGACCTCGCGCTGCACTCCGAGAAGACCTACGAAGGCCTCACCTACGGCCAGTACCTGGAAGCGGCCAACCCGGCCATCGCGGCCTTCGGCGGCGTCTTCCTGCTGATGATCTTCCTCGACTTCATCTTCGAGGAGAAGGACTACAACTGGCTGGCCTGGATCGAGCGCCCGCTGGAGAAGGTCGGCAAGCTGGAGGCCTTCTCCACCGTCGTCGCCCTGGTCGCCCTGCTGCTCGCCTCCAACTTCTTCGCCGGGGAGCACGCGGAAACCGTTCTGCTCGCCGGTGTCCTCGGCCTGGTCACCTACCTCGCCGTCAACGGCCTCTCCTCGATCTTCGAGTCGGGGCTGGAGGCCGAGGAGGAGCGCGAGGAGGAGGCGGAGAAGGCCGGCAAGTCGATCATCCAGGTCGGCGGCAAGGCCGCGTTCTTCCTCTTCCTCTACCTGGAGGTCCTGGACGCCTCGTTCTCCTTCGACGGCGTGGTCGGCGCGTTCGCCATCTCCAGCGACATCTTCCAGATCACCCTGGGCCTCGGCATCGGCGCGATGTACATCCGCTCGCTGACCGTCTTCCTGGTCCGCAAGGGCACCCTGGACGACTACGTCTACCTCGAGCACGGCGCGCACTACGCCATCGGCGCGCTGGCGGCGATCCTGCTGATCGGGATCAAGTACCACATCCCGGAGATCGTCACCGGGCTGATCGGCGTCGCCTTCATCGGGCTGGCGCTCGGCTCGTCGATCCTGCGCAACCGGCGCGAGGGCGCGGACGAGGAACCGGAGCTGGTCGGCACCGGAAAGTAGTCCGCAGGGCAAGCGAAACGGCCGCCTCCGGGATCTCCCGGGGGCGGCCGTTCCTCGTGCTCCGCGGTCGTACCCGCGGGGTGCCGGGGTCAGCCGAGCTGCTGCTCGATCGCGCGCAGCTTGCGCTCCAGCGAGTCTAGCTTCGGCATCGACAGGGTGTCGTCGTCGGCCGTCAGGTCGATGGCCGAGCCGCTGCGGGACGACCCGGTGCCGGAGGAGGACGACGAGTACGAGGACGAGGAGTAGGAGGAGGACGAGTAGGAGGAGGACGAGTACGAGGAGCCGACGGCGGCGCGGGGGCGGCGGCCGGCGTCCAGGGCGGCCGGCTCCGGCGAGTCGCCGGACAGGAGCGAGGCCGAGGTCGAGGTGGTGGCGTCGGATCCCGCGGCTAGGGCAGGCTCCGTAGCGCTCGGGCCGTCTCCGGCAGCCGTGAGGGCGGGAACCTGGCGGCCGCCGCGGGTCCGGGCGAGCATGCCGCCCTGCCGGGAGATGGCCTTCAGCTCGGCCCGCTCGCGGCGGTCGGCCGTACGGGCGCGGGCCTTGGCGTCCAGCTTCGCCTGGCGCTCCTCGCGCACCTCGTCGACCGCCTCGTCCAGGCTGCGGACGTTCTCCAGCAGCATCAGCGACCAGGCCGCGTAGGTCTCGCGCGGGGCGCGCAGCCAGCGGACGATGCGGATCTGCGGCAGCGGGCGCGGCACCAGGCCCTGCTCGCGCAGCGCGGCCTTGCGGGTCTGCTTCAGCGCCCGGTCGAACAGGATCGCCGCCGAGATCGACATGCCGGAGAAGAACTGCGGGGCGCCGTCGTGCGACACGCCGCGCGGGGCGTGCACCCAGTTGAACCAGGCCGAGGCGATCGCGAACACCCAGACCAGCAGGCGCGAACCGAGCGCGGCGTCACCGTGGCTGGCCTCGCGGACGGCGAGCACCGAGCAGAACATCGCGGCACCGTCCAGACCGAACGGGACGAGGTACTCCCAGCCGCCGGACAGACCCAGGTTCTCCTTGCCGAAGCCGACCAGGCCGTGGAAGGAGAGCGCGGCCGCGACACCGGCGCAGCAGAACAGCAGCGTGTACGAGGAGATGCCGTAGATCATCTCCTTGCGCCGACGGCGCTCCTCGCTGCGCTCCCAGGAGTCGCCGGACTCGTCCTTCTTCGAGCTCTTGAATCGCAGCGTCGCCATCAGGACGGCGACGAACAGCAGGGCTGCGCCGCCGACGACGGTCCAGACCAGCTGTATGGAGGTCAGGTTCATTGCGGGTCGGGCCTCGGGTTTCCGCAGGGGACAGGATCACAGCGCGACACAGGCGGTCAGGGCCCGCCGAGCGGGAGCTGCCTGACGATTCGTTCGTCGCCGCACGACGGGCCCGCCGCGCCCGCGCAGGGGCGGACGGGACACCTGTGCGGCTAGACGATATCGCGTCCGAAGGGGCGGCATGTTACGGGAGGGCGGCTTCCTCCCGCCAATCGACCCGCCGGTCGCGCCCAGTTGGGTAGAGGAGGGCGCGGACTGGGTATCCGACGGCCGGGCCGATGCCCGATCATTGGTCGGCGGACCGTCAGAACGCCTGGCGGGAGCAGGGGGAGAGGACTGCATGGTCTCGATCTGGGAGTACCTGCGCGGGGACAAGAGCTACACCTTCGACAACCCCGGCGGTCAGCACAAGGTCATACTCACCAAGTCGGCCCCGCAGCACGCGATCACCGGGTCGGCCGCCACCACCGGCTACCTCTACGTCAACCTGCACTGGACGATGAGCGCCGGAGGCGCCGCGCGGCCGAGCACCCGGGAGTCCGTGAAGCGGTTCTTCAGCCCGCGGATCCTGCGGCCGCAGGACCCGGACTCGCCGCAGGGCACCGAGCCGACGAACGTCGACCTCGACCTGGCCTGCATGTACGAGCTCTCCGACGGGAGCACCGGCGTGGTGCAGCCGCTCGGCGGGCTCTTCGGAGACCTCCAGAACGCGCCGTACATCAAACTCAGCGGCGACGACCAGTACGGGGCGCCGTCCGGCGAGACGATGTACGTCAACCTGGAGAAGAAGGACAAGTTCAAGCGGCTGCTGATCTTCGTCTACATCTACGACGGCACGCCGGCCTTTGAGCAGTCGCACGCGGTGGTCACGATCGTGCCGCAGACCGGGCCGCGGATCGAGATCAAGCTGGAGGAGCGGGCCCGGGCGGCGCGCTCCTGCGCGGTGGTGCTGATCGAGAACTCGGGGGACAACCAGCTGACGGTGCGGCGTGAGGTGCGGTACGTCAACGGGTTCCAGGCGGACATCGATCGGCTGTACGGCTTCGGGCTGCAGTGGCAGCGCGGGTACAAGAGCGACTGACGGCGGTCGGCGGTTCCACGGCGGTTTCACGGCGGGGCCGGGGTCGTGCGGGGCCGGGGCCGGGTATCGGCGGGGCCGGGGCTGTCGGGCGGCCCCGCCGGGGGCGTCAGCGGGGCTGGAACTGCGGGCCCTGCGGGGGCAGCGCGAACTCCTCGCCGGTGGCGGCCGGGGGCTGGGCCGTCGGCGGCTGCGGCGGGACGGGCGGCTGCTGGCCGGTGCCGGGCTGCGGGTAGCCGTAGCCGGCGGGGCGCTGCTGCTGCGGCGGGACGGGCTGGTTCGGCTGGGGATAGCCGTAACCGCCCGGCTGCTGCTGGTAGGGCTGCTGGCCGGTGCCCGGCTGCGGGTAGCCGTAGCCGCCGGCGGGCTGCTGCTGGGGGTGGCCGTACGCCGGGCCGGTCTGCTGGGGGTAGCCGTAGCCGGTGCCGGGCTGGTGGCCCGGGGGTGCGGTGGGCGGCGGGGGCATGGTCGGCGGGGCCGCGGGCGGCGGCGGGGTCGCCGGTGCGGGCGAGGCGCTCGCGGCGGCGGTGGCCGGGGCCGGGGCGGTGGCCGGTGGCTGGACGGGCGGCTGGGCCGGCGGCGACTGCGGGACGGCCGGGGCCAGCGTGAAGGTGCCCGGCTCGGGGGTGGTCGAGCGCGGGTCCGGCATCGCGGTGCTGCGCGGGTCGAGAGTGCCGGACGGGGTGGTGGACACAGGCACCTGGGCGGGCACCTGGCCGGCCTCCGCCTCGTCGTCCACCATGATGCCGAAGTCGGTGGCGAGACCGATCAGCCCGGAGGTGTAGCCCTGGCCGATCGCCCGGAACTTCCAGGACCCGGACCGGCGGTACAGCTCGCCGGCGACCAGGGCGGTGACGTTCTCGGCGTCGTCGATCCCGAACTCGGCGAGCGCGGGCACGCCCTCGCCGGCCGTGGCGTCGAAGAGCAGCAGGCGCAGCCCCGGCACCGCGCGGAACGGTCCGCCCTCGGAGGAGCCGGCCAGCACCACCCGGTCCACCTCGGCGGGCAGCTTGCCCAGCTCGACCTCGACCGTGTCGATGATCTCGGCACCGCCGGAGGTCTGCTGCTTGGGCAGGTGGCGGACCAGGCCGGAGGGGTGGCGGGGCTGGTTGTAGAAGACGAAGTCGGCGTCCGAGCGGACCTTGCCGGAGGCGCCGAGCAGCAGCGCCGACGCGTCCACGTCCGGCGCACCGGGCGTGGCGCTCCAGCGCAGCACGGCGCGGACCGCCGCCGCCGGCAGTGCGATGTTGGCGCCCTTGGCCATCACGTGCGTCATAGCCGACCATCCTGCCTGTTCGCCACCCCTTCGGACAACGTGACCGGACCGGTCCGTGCCGGGTCGGACTTTGCCAAGACTTGCGCTTTCCGAGGTTTGCCGCCGTCGTTTCCGGGGTTCGCCGCCGTTCCGCCCATGATCGTCCAAGTGGACCGGGATGTTCCGGGAGTTCAGTGCCGGGGAACCGGGACCGGCCGGATCCCGTCCGTACGATGGGCGGTCGAAAGGTCCCCGGGGTTTCGACGCAGGGGCGCCCGGCGGAGGCGCCCCGGGAACCAAGGCGCCCGGTCGGCCGGTTGACCAGGGTGTCGTCGGCAACCGGCCGGGGGCCGGTCCACTTCCTGGAGGAGAGCACCTTGCGGCATTTCGGCCACCTCGCCGAGGACGTACGCGGCCGGCTCTTCCTGGAACAGCCGCGCCCGTTCGACGTGCGGAGCGAGCCGACGGTGCTCGCCACCGCCCTCGGCGGTACCCTCTACAGCCCGGCCACCCGGCCCGCCCTGGCCGCCGACATCCGCAAACTCGCTGGTCGGGGCGTGGTGTCGATGGTGCTCTGCCTGGAGGACGCGATCGCCGACCACGAGGTGGACGCGGGCGAGCGGAATCTGGTCGAGCAACTGAATGACCTGGTCAAGGATTTCACCTCCTGTGCACAGAGCCATCCCCTGCTCTTCATCAGGGTCCGCACCGCCACCCAGATCCTCGACCTGGCCCGGCGCCTCGGACCGGCCGTCGAACTGCTGAGCGGCTTCGTGCTGCCGAAGTTCACCCCCGAGAACGGTGGCGAGTACCTGGCCGCGCTGGCCGCCGCCGAGGCCGCGACCGGGCGGCGGCTGTTCGCCATGCCCGTCCTGGAGTCGCCCGAACTCGCCCACCTGGAGACCAGGCGGGACCAGCTCTTCGGCATCGCCGAGCTGCTCGCCGGCCACCGCGAGCGGGTGCTCGCCGTCCGGCTCGGCGTCACCGACCTCTGCTCCGCGTACGGCCTGCGGCGCTCGCCCGACCTCACCGCGTACGACGTGGCGCTGGTCGCGTCGGTGATCGGGGACGTGGTCAACGTGCTCGGCCGGGCGGACGGCACCGGGTACACCGTCACCGGACCGGTCTGGGAGTACTTCCCGGTGCAGGAGCGGATGTTCAAGCCGCAGCTGCGCCGGACCCCGTTCGCCGGGGCGTCCGTCTCCGCCGCGGCCGGGGCTGCGGCCGGGGCTGCGGCAGGGGCTGCGGGGGTTGCCGGGGTTGCCGGGACACTGCGGGCCTCCGGGGAGGAGGTCCGCCGACGGATCATCGAACACGACCTGGACGGGCTGATCCGGGAGGTCGAACTCGACCGGGCCAACGGCCTGCTCGGCAAGACCTGCATCCACCCCAGCCATGTGCCGGCCGTGCACGCCCTCTCCGTGGTCACGCACGAGGAGTACTGCGACGCCCGGGACATCCTCCGGCAGGAGCAGGACGGCGGCGGGGTACTGCGCTCGGCGTACACCAACAAGATGAACGAGGCCCGGCCGCACCGGGCCTGGGCGGAGCGGGTGCTGCTGCGGGCGGAGGTGTTCGGGGTGGCCCGGGAGGACGTGAGCTTCGCGGAACTGCTGTCGGCCTGCCTGTGCGGCTGACTGTTTCCGCGACCGAACCCGAGCCGTTCCCTCCGGTTCCCCCGGCGGGGATATGACGGATCCGTGAGTGGCGGGGCACCGACGCACCGACTTACCGACGAAGCAACGCACCGACGCACCAGCGCACGAACGCACCAGCGCACCATCGAAGGCAGGACCAGCAGTGACAGCAACACCGCAGACGTGGACCGGCCGTTGGGTCGCCGACCGGGCCGGGATCGCGCTGACCGGATCCGAGCGCCTCCCCGAACTCGTCGGCCTGGCGCTGCGCTCGGGGAACCCCAAGCGCGCCCACCTGCTGGTCTCCAACGTGCTCGGCAAGCACGTACCGCAGCGGCCCTCGGTGGTCCACGGCACCGGGCTCGAACTCGGCCGCCGGGTCCGCGAACTGCTCGGCGCCGCGGCCACCGCGCGCGCCGTCGTGCTCGGCTACGCGGAGACGGCCACCGGCCTCGGCCACAGCGTCGCCGACGGCCTGGATGCCCCCTACCTGCACTCCACCCGCCGACCGGTGCCCGGCCTGGCCCCGGTCGGCGGCTTCGAGGAGGAGCACTCGCACGCCACCTCGCATCTGCTGCTCCCCGCCGACCCCGCACTCCTCGCCGGGGACGGGCCGCTGGTGCTGGTGGACGACGAGTTCTCCACCGGCCGCACGGTCCTCAACACCATCCGCGACCTGCACGCCCGCCACCCCCGCGGCCACTACGTGGTGGTCGCCCTGGTGGACCTGCGCTCCGCGGCCGACCGGCGCCGGCTCGACGAGGCCGCCGCCGAACTCGGCGTCCGGCTGGACCTGGTGGCCACCGCGAGCGGGACCGTCGAGCTGCCCGAGGACGTCGTGGTCCGGGCCGAGCGGCTGATCGCCGGGGCGGCACCGGAGGAGGCGCCCCCGGCGGCCCCCGCGGCGCCGCTCGCCCGGATCGCGCTGGACTGGCCCGCCGGACTCCCGGACGGCGGCCGGCACGGCTTCACCGCCCGCGACCGCGCCCGGCTGGACACCGCACTGCCCCGACTCGCCGGACAGCT
Source organism: Kitasatospora sp. NPDC058063 (assembly GCF_042885395.1). NCBI lineage: Bacteria > Bacillati > Actinomycetota > Actinomycetes > Kitasatosporales > Streptomycetaceae > Kitasatospora > Kitasatospora sp. NPDC058063. The sequence goes on along the minus strand of NZ_JBHVSD010000006.1, from coordinate 267,316 downwards.
GGCCGAGGCCCTGCCCGCAGGGGCACGGCGGGTGCTGGTGCTCGGCTTCGAGGAGCTGATGTACGCGCCGCTGCGCCTGGCCGACGCCCTCGACGAACGGCTCGGCGGCAACCGCGTCCGGTTCTCCACCACCACCCGCTCGCCCGTCCTGGCGGTGGACGACCCCGGCTACGCCATCCGCACCCGGCTCGCCTTCCCCGCCCACGACGACCCGCAGGACGGCGGCTCGCCCGAGCGGTACGCGTACAACGTCGCCCCCGGCAGCGACCCGGCGCGGCGCTTCGACGCGGTGGTGCTGGTGGTGGACGACATGGCCGACACCCCGGCGCTGCACGAGGGCGAGCGGGCGCTGCTCGGCCAGCTGCGGCAGGTGACCGACCGGGTGGTGCTCGCCGTGCTGCCCTCGCACCGGCCGGTGGCCGGGGGTGCCGCTTCGCCGGCCGGACCTGCTGCGCCGTCCGTGTCGCCGTCGCCGTCGCCCTCGCCGCTGTCGCCGTCGCTGCCCGTGCCGCTGTACGGGCCGGCGTTCTCCTCGTACCCGGCCGAGGAGGTGGCCTGGCTGCTCAAGGACCTTTCCGGGGTCGAGCTCGAAGCCCCCACCGAGGAGCGCGAGGAGGCCGTCCAGAACGGCGGCGCGCACTACGCCGAGTCGCTGCCGGTCGAGTACCAGCCCAGCCCCGAGTACCAGGAGCTGTTCCAGCAGGCACTGCGCGGCTCCGCCGGCCGGATCGCGCTCGCCGTCGGCACCGTCGCCGAGACGCTGCTGCGCGAGCGTGGCCCCGGGCTGGTGCTCGCCTCGCTGGCCCGCGCCGGCACGCCCGTCGGCATCCTGGTCCGGCGCTGGCTGGCCTTCGCGCACGGCCTGTCCGTCCCGCACTACGCGGTCTCGATCGTGCGCGGCCGCGGCATCGACCCGGTCGCGCTGCGGTACCTGGCGGCCCACCACCGCGCGCAGGACGTGGTGTTCGTCGACGGCTGGACCGGCAAGGGCGCGATCACCCGCGAACTGGCCGGCGCGCTGGCCGGCACCGACTTCGACCCGGACCTCGCGGTGCTGGCCGACCCGGGCCGCTGCGTTCGGACGTACGGAACCCGGGACGACTTCCTGATCCCGTCCGCCTGCCTCAACTCCACCGTCTCCGGGCTGGTTTCGCGCACCGTGCTGCGGGCCGGGCTGATCGGGCCGGACGACTTCCACGGCGCCAAGCACTACGCCGAACTGGCCGGGAGCGACGTCTCGGCGGCTTTCCTGGACGCGGTGGCCGCCCGCTTCGGCGAGGTCCGTGCCGCGGTGGCCGAGGGCGCCGGCCGGCTCGCCGACGACCCGCAGCGGGAGCCCGACTGGGCCGGCTGGGCCGCGGTCGAGCGGATCAGCGCCGAGTACGGCATCGACAACGTCAACCTGGTCAAGCCCGGCGTCGGCGAGACGACGCGGGTGCTGCTGCGGCGCGTCCCCTGGCGGATCCTCGCCCGGCGCGGCGCCGGCGCGGACCTCGACCACGTCCGGCTGCTCGCCGCCCAGCGCGGAGTCGAGGTCGAGGAGGTGGACGGCCTGCCGTACACCTGCGTCGGCCTGATCCACCCCCGCTACAGCCGCGGGGCGACCGGGGGCGACGGGCGTGCCGTGACCGACCGTCACCCCGGCACCGACGTGCGCCCCGGCACCGACGGGAGTGCCGTGACCGACCGGCGTGCCTTCACCGATGGGCGCGTCGCGACCGAGACTACGGGGAGGGAATCCTGATGGGTGTTCTGGTGGCCAGCGACCTCGACCGGACGCTGATCTACTCCGAACGGGCCATGGCCCTGGCCGAGCCCGACCGGCTCGCGCCGCGGCTGCTCTGCGTCGAGGTGTACAAGGGGAGGCCGCTGTCCTTCATGACCGAGCGGGCCGCCGGGCTGCTCGCCGACCTCGCCCGGGAGGTCTGCTTCGTCCCGGCCACCACCCGGACACCGGAGCAGTACGGGCGGGTCAACCTGCCCGGCCCGACGCCGGACTGGGTTCCCGCGTACGCGATCTGCGCCAACGGCGGGCAACTGCTGGTGGACGGCGTGCCGGACCGCGACTGGCGGGCCGAGATCACCACGCGGATCGCGGCCGGCTCGGCCCCGCTGGACGAGGTGACCCGGCGGCTCGCCCTCTGCGCCGACCCGGAGTGGACGCACAAGCGGCGGGTCGCCGACGAGCTGTTCGCCTACCTGGTGGTCGAGCGCGCCGCACTGCCGGAGGGCTGGCTCGACGAGTTGACCGGCTGGTGCGCCGAACGCGGCTGGACGGTCTCCCTGCAGGGCCGCAAGGTGTACGCCGTGCCCGCGCCGCTCACCAAGAGCGCCGCACTGGCCGAGGTCGTCCGGCGCGCCGGCGCCGACACGGTGCTGGCGGCCGGGGACTCACTGCTCGACGCGGACCTGCTGCTCGCGGCGGACGCGGGCTGGCGCCCGGGACACGGCGAACTCGCCGATAGCGGCTGGACGGCCCCCGGCGTCACCGCCCTGACGGAGGTGGGGGTGACGGCGGGGGAGGAGATCGTCCGGCGGTTCCTCGCCGGAGCGTCCGTCCTGCCGGTCGGGGCCTGACCGGGACCGGGACCGGCCCCTGTCAGCCGCAGCAACCGCCCCCGCAGCAACCGCCCCCGCCCCCGCCCCCGGCGGCGGGGGCCTGCTGGGCGGCGGCCGCACCACCCGTGACGGCGACGGTGGACAGCAGCTTCACGGTGTCCTCGTGGCCCTGCGGGCAGACGGCGGGGTCGTTGGCCTGGGCCATCGGGCGGCGGAGCTCGAAGGTGGCGCCGCAGGAGCGGCAGCGGAAGTCGTAGCGTGGCATACCGGCAGCGTACCCAGCGGGGGTGGCTGCCGGGAGCCCTGTTCCGGCGCCGCCGGAGCCGTCGGTGCTATCGGCGCCACCGGTCCTACTGGTCCTACCGGCGTTGCCGGTCGTCCTACCGGTGACCGCCGAGGTCCCCGCGGATCAGCTCGATCACCCGCGCCGCCGTGTCCCGCACGCCCGCGAGCTCGGTCAGGAAGTGCCAGTAGTCGGGGTGCCGGCCCGCCGCCTCCAGCGCGGCCACCGCGCGGTCCAGCCGGGCCACCGCCTCGTCCAGCGGGGCGGCGTGCCGCGGGTCCGGCGCGCTGCGCCCGGCCATCGCCAGCCGCTGCGCGTCCCGGATCGCGAAGCGGGCACGCTCGATCTCCCGGTTGGGGTCGTGCTGCACCTCGTTCAGCTGCCGCAGCCGGTCGTTCACCGCGGACACCGAGCCGTCGGCGGTCTCCAGCAGCGCGCGGACCGTCCCGATCGCGGCGGTGGCGTCCGCCCAGCGCTGCTCGTCCCGCGCCCGGGCGGCCTCGGCGAGCTTGCGCTCGGCGGCGCGGCCGGTCTCCGCGACCTGGTCCGACACCCGCTGGAGGTCCTGCCAGCAGGCGGTGCTGAACCGGCGGCGCAGCTCGCTCAGAGCGGGCTCGACCGTCGTGGCCTTGGTCTCCAGCGCCTGGATGCGGGTCCGCAGGCTCGCCACCCGCCGGTCGATCTCCCGCGCCCGCTCCGGCAACTGCCCGGCGTCGGCGGCGATCGCCTCGGCGCGGTGCTTCACGTCGTCCGCGCGCCGCAGGGTGTCCGCGACCCCGTGCCGGGCCGGGCCCTCGTTCAGCCGGCCGAGCTCGGGCGCCAGCTCGGCCAGCCGGGCCGCCAGGTCGTCCGCCCGCAGGCCGGCGCCGCGCGCCTCGTCCAGCGCGGTGGTGGCCGCGAGCAGCGCGCGCTTGGCCTGCTCGACCGCCGGGGTGACCCGCATCAGCTGCTGCTCGGCGTGCTGGACGGTCGGCTGCAGGCGGCGCAGGAAGTCGTTCAGCTCCGCCCGGGCCGAGCCCAGCTGGCCCTTCACGTCCTCCAACTGGCGCTTGGCCTGCGCGGCCGTGCCCGCGTCCAGGGTCTCGCTGTCCAGGTTGTGGGCGTCGAGCGCGGCGAGGTAGTTCACGGTGACCTGGTCGACCCGGCCGGAGATCGCCGCCAGGTCGGCCAGCGCGCGCTGCGCCGCCTGGCCCTCCTCCGCCGCGCGGACCGTCTCCACCGCGAGCTGCACCTCGCGCTGGGTCTCCTCCAGCTCGTAGAACGCCTCCTGGGCCGCCGCCCGGGCCTCCCGGGCCTGCGCTCGTCCGCCCTCACCTCCGCCGCGCCGGCCCCACCAGCCGCCGGTCCCGGCCGAGGCCAGCCCGACCGCCCCCAGCGCACCCGCCAGCACCACCGGCAACATCAACGCGTCGGCCAGCGCACTCCCCGCCCGACGCCGCCCCCGCCCGCTCCCGCCGGCCACCGTCACTGCGCGCTCCCTGCTCCGACCCGCTGATCCGGCCTCCATTCTCCCCGATCCCCCCACCGGCCCGGCACCCCCTCCCACCCCATCCACCTCACGGCCCCGCACCCCGCCGCACCCCCACCCGCCCGCCACCCCACCGCACACCCGGCCCACACCACCTCCCGGGACCAGGTACCCTAGGCACTCGTCGTACGCCCACCGGGCATACGGCAGGGGGCGCGTAGCTCAGTGGTAGAGCGCTGCTCTTACAAAGCAGATGTCGGCGGTTCGAAACCGTCCGCGCCCACAGAAGAGAAGGGCCAGTTCGGAGGCAACATCCTCCCGAACTGGCCCTTGATCGTTTCCGCGTCCCTGTCCCGCCGCCCATCGAGGGAGCAGGCGGATCTATTGTCGTACTAGCGTGCCAAGATCGCGGGCAGTTCGGTCTGTTCGTCGAGGGGGCACTGTGGGACGTTCGTTGCGTGTGGGTGACGTGCTTCGGTACACGGCTTCGAAGGACACGGTGCCGGCGACAGTCGACGGGTTCGACAACTTCTACTTCGTCACGGACAGTCCCGGTCAGAAGCGGGCCCTGCTCGAAGCGGGGATCAATGCGATGGCCAAGGTCAAGGCGGACCAGGGGATGCGGCGGCCGGCGGTGATGATCCGGTCGAGTCCGTGGAAGGCAGGATCGGAACAGACACCGTGGCACGACGTGTTCGACATCGACAACGGACATGTTCGTTACTTCGGTGACCACAAGCCGGAGATGGCGAAGCCGGTCGGTACCACCACGGGCAACGCGGCATTGCTGGAGGCGTTCGGCTGCCACCAAGCGCCTACAGCTGAGGAGAGGGCCGGTGCAGCGCCGCTGCTGCTGTTCCGGTCGGTGCCGAAGAACGGCAAGGTCAAGGGGCATGTCCAGTTCTGTGGTGTCGCTCTGCTCGAGCGGACGGAGCGCGTGGTCCAGTGGGGTGGGCCGGCGCGGACGACGTTCACCAACTACGCCTTCGATCTTGTGGTGATCGACCTCACCGCGGAGGACGACAAACTGGATTGGGACTGGATCACCGCGCGGCGTGACCCCGATCGGACCGATGCCGAAGTCCTGAAACTGGCGCCCGCAGCATGGCGGGAGTGGGTGAAGCACGGCCACTCGGTGCTGCCGAAGGTGCGCCGGCGAGTGGCACGGTCGCAGGTCGTCAAGGTTCGTGACCAACGGCCGACTCCGGGCAGCTCGGTCGAGGCGGACCTCCAGGCGGTCTACAAGCGGTTCGACAACGACAAGCACGCGTTCGAGGTCTTGGCCGCGGTCGTTGCTGCGAAGGTGATGCGGGCGTCCGGTCACAAGTACAACGAAGGTTGGCTGACCCGTCGGTCGGGGGACGGCGGGGCGGACTTCGTCGGTCGGTTGGATATCGGCAGCGGTCTGGCCGGTACCAAACTGGTCGTTCTGGGGCAGGCGAAGTGCATCAGGCCGGACAGCCTGGTATCTGCCGAGCAGATCGCCAGAGTAGTGGCCAGGCTCAGGCGTGGATGGATCGGCGTGTACGTCACCACCGGCTCCTACTCGGAGCCGGCGCAGTTGGAGATGGTCGAGGACCAGTATCCAGTGGTGCTGATCAACGGGCAGGACCTGATCAAGGAGCTGTACGAAATAGCAGGCAAGGATCACGGCGGCGACCTCATGACATGCGTTGATGCCCTGTTGCACAGTCGCTCACTCGAAGTGGTCAACCGCAGGCCCGAGGAGATCCTTCTCGACTGAGCGGCCGCCTGCGACCGGCTCGCCAGACCGGGTGCTGCGCGGCGGTCGGTTGCGGGTGCCGGCGGTGCGACGGCCGAGAGCAGACGTCGGAGGTTCGAAACCGTCCGGGCCCACCACCACGAGGGCCGGGGTGGTAGGGAGGGGGGATGTTGACCAGGGCGTTCGATGCGGTGTTGTGCGATGTGGACGGGGTGATCCGGTTCTTCGACGGGGCCGAGGTGGCGGCGTTGGAGCGGGCGGCCGGGGTGGGTGAGGGGAGTACGGCGGAGGTCGGGTTCGCGCCGGAGAACGACCTGCCGTTGTTGCTCGGGCGGATCGGGAAGGCGGAGTGGGTGGAGTCGATCGCGCGGGGGCTGGCCGGGCGGGTGACGGGGGCGCAGGCGCGTGGGCTGGCGGAGGCGTTCGCGAACTCGCCGTTCCGGGCGGACGAGGTGGTGGTGGGGTTGTTGCGGCGGGTGCGGGAGCACTGCCGGGTGGTGCTGGTGACCAATGCGACGGCGTGGCTGGACGAGGATCTGGCGCTGCTGGGCCTGACGGATCTGGCGGACGCCGTGGTGAACAGCTCCCGGGTGGGCAGCGCCAAGCCGGACCGGCGGATCTACGAGATCGCCGCCGGGCGGGCCGGGGTGGTGCCGGAGCGGTGCCTGTTCGTGGACGACCGGCAGGAGAACGTGGATGCGGCGGTGGCGCTGGGCATGACCGGGGTGCGCTACCGGGGACCTGAGGACCTGCGGCGGGCGCTGGCGCCGGTGCTGGGCCAGCGGGTGGTGCGGCCGCGGGTGGCGGGGGTGGGGGTGGCGGGCGAGGATCGGGGGGACCGGGCGGACCCCTGAGAGCGGTGGCGGATGGCTGAGCAGGTCGGGGAGTCGCGGGCGGAGCTTTCCTCGCGCCTGAACTGGCTGCGCGCGGCCGTGCTGGGGGCCAATGACGGCGTGGTGTCGACGGCCGGCCTCGTGACCGGTGTGGCGGGCGCGGAGGGTTCCCGGACGGCGCTGCTCGCGGCCGGGGTGGCCGGGCTGCTGGCGGGGGCGATGTCGATGGCGGCGGGCGAGTACGTCTCGGTCAGTACCCAGCGGGACACCGAGCGGGCCGCGTTGGCGCAGGAGCGGCGGGAGCTCGCGGAGGATCCGGAGGGGGAGCTCGACGAGCTGACCGACTACTACCGGGGCAGCGGGCTGGAGGACGGACTGGCCCGGGAGGTGGCGACGGCGCTGACCGAGCGGGACGCGCTGGCGGCCCACGCGCAGACCGAACTGGGCATCGACCCGGACGTGTTGACCAACCCCTGGGAGGCGGCGCTGGCGAGCGCGGCGGCGTTCACGCTGGGCGCGCTGGTGCCGCTGCTGGCGGTGCTGCTGCCGCCGGAGTCGTGGCGGCTGCTGGTGACGGTGGTGGCGGTGGCGGTCGCGCTGACCGTGTCGGGCTGGACGAGTGCCCGGTTGGGCGGGGCCGGCCCGGGGCGGGCGATCATGCGCAACGTCGTGGGCGGGCTGCTGGCGATGGGGGTGACGTACAGCGGCGGTGTGCTGCTGGATCGGGTCACCGGGTGAACGCGAGTTCCCGGCCCCGTGAACGGTTCTACGGCGGGCCCGCACGTCCGCCCGCACGTCCGCCCGCACGTCCGCCCGCATGTCTGCCCGCCCGTCCCGCCGGCGGCGAGGCCCGGGCACGCCGGGTGACGGCGCCGTCCGGCTCGACAGGCGAGGTGTCGCGGCCTGTGTTTGTGTGGCTGCAAACCGCTTGGGAGAGGTGAAACGCCGTGACCGTGCCCCCGTTCGGATCGAACGATCCGTTCTCCGATCTGCTCAGCCGGTTCTTCGGGATGAGCCCGCTGGCTTCCCCGCCCGCCGTGCAGCGGGTGCCGATCGGACGGTTGCTCAGCGAGTCCTCGCAGGAGCTGCTCGCGCTGGCCGCGCGGCGGGCGGCCGAGGACGGCTCCAGTGACCTCGACACCGCGCACCTGGCCTGGGCGGCCACCCGGGTGGAACCCTCGCGCCGGATGCTGGAACGGGCCGGTATCGATCCGGACCGGCTCTCCGGGGACCTGGAGCACGCCCTGCCCGCGGGCGATCCCGAGGCGGTGGACGGCCGGCCGGCGCTCACCCCCTCGGCCAAGCGCGCGCTGCTCGCCGCGCACGCCCAGTCGCAGGCGGTGGGCGCCTCGTACATCGGCCCGGAGCACATCCTCGGCGCGCTGCTCGACCAGGAGCGCTCGGGGGCCGGGGTGGCGCTGCGCAACGCGGCGCCCTCGCAGGAGGCGCTGAAGTCGGTGCTGGAGGGGCGCGGCACCGGCGGCGAGCGCAGCAGTACGGGTGCCCGCCCGAGCGAGACGCCGACGCTGGACGAGTACGGGCGCGACCTCACCGAGGAGGCGCGTTCGGGCCGGTTGGACCCGGTGGTGGGGCGGGCCGAGGAGATCGAGCAGACCGTCGAGATCCTCTCCCGGCGGACCAAGAACAATCCGGTGCTGATCGGTGAGCCGGGCGTCGGCAAGACGGCGATCGTCGAGGGACTGGCCCAGCGGATCGTCTCCGGGGACGTGCCGCAGAGCCTCAGGGAGAAGCGGGTGGTCACCCTCGACCTGACCGCGCTGGTGGCCGGTTCCAAGTACCGGGGCGAGTTCGAGGAGCGGCTGAAGAACGTGATCGACGAGGTCACCGCGGCCGAGAAGAGCGTGATCCTGTTCCTGGACGAGCTGCACACCGTGGTCGGCGCCGGCGGCGGTGGCGAGGGTTCGATGGACGCCGGCAACATCCTCAAACCGGCGCTCGCGCGCGGTGAGTTGAGCGTGGTCGGCGCGACCACGCTGGACGAGTACCGCAAGCACGTGGAGAAGGACGCCGCGCTGGAGCGCCGCTTCCAGCCGGTGCTGGTGCCCGAGCCGAGCGTCGAGGAGACCGTCGAGATCCTCCACGGGCTGCGCGACGCGTACGAGGCGCACCACCAGGTGCGGTTCACCGACGAGGCGCTGGACGCGGCGGCGACGCTCTCCGACCGGTACGTCAGCGACCGTTTCCTGCCCGACAAGGCGATCGACCTGTTGGACCAGGCCGGCGCGCGGGTCCGGCTGCGCAGCCTGAGCGGGTCGACCGAGGCGACCGGGGTGCAGGACCGGATCACCAAGCTGAAGCGGGAGCTGGACGAGGCCGTCGTGGACGAGGAGTTCGTCCGGGCCGCCAACCTGAAGACCGAGCTGCGGCAGACCGAGGACGAGCTGGCGGCGATGGCCGAGTCCCGCGAGGAGGTCGTCGACGTGACGGCCGACGACATCGCGCAGGTGCTCTCCTCCCGGACCGGCATCCCCGTCGCGGAGTTGAACGCGACCGAGAAGGAGCGGCTGCTCAAGCTGGAGGAGCACCTGCACGAGAAGGTGATCGGCCAGGACGAGGCGGTCACGGCGGTCGCCCAGGCGGTGCGCCGCGGCCGGGCCGGGATGGGCGACCCGGACCGTCCTACCGGTTCCTTCCTCTTCCTCGGGCCGACCGGCGTCGGCAAGACCGAGCTGGCGAAGGCGCTGGCGGCGCTGCTGTTCGGCGACCCGGACCGGATGATCCGCTTCGACATGAGCGAGTTCCAGGAGAAGCACACCGTCTCCCGGCTGGTCGGCTCCCCGCCCGGGTACGTCGGTTACGAGGAGGCCGGGCAGCTGACCGAGGCGGTGCGCCGCAAGCCGTACAGCGTGCTGCTCTTCGACGAGGTGGAGAAGGCGCACCCGGACGTCTTCAACCTGCTGCTCCAGGTGTTGGACGACGGGCGGCTGACCGACTCCCAGGGGCGTACGGTCGACTTCCGCAACACCGTGGTGATCATGACCAGCAACATCGGCTCCCAGCGGATCCTCGACCACGCGGGCAACGTGGACGAGATCCGTGACGACCTGATGCGCGACCTGAGGCAGCAGTTCCGGCCGGAGTTCCTCAACCGGATCGACGAGGTGATCGTCTTCCACGCGCTCACCCGGAAGGACCTGCTCTCGGTGGTGGACCTGCTGCTGGACCGCAGCCGGCGCCGGCTGCGGGCCCAGGACGTCGAGCTGGACGTCACCGGGACGGCCAAGGAGTACCTGGTCAACCGGGGCTACCAGCCGGAGTTCGGGGCCCGGCCGCTGCGCCGGACGATCCAGTCGGAGCTGGACAACCGGATCTCCAACCTGCTGCTGGACGGTTCGGTGCGGGAGGGGGACACGCTGATCGCGGACGTGAGCGACGGGGAGCTGGTGGTGACGCTGGCGCGGCCGGAGGCGTCGGCGACCTTCGAGGAGGCGGAGGCGAAGGCCCGGGCCGGCTCGGCCGCTGCGGGGGACTGAGGACGACCGGGGGCGGGCGTACTCCAGCGGGAGTACGCCCGAACGCCACTGGTGGAGGACGCGCGGGGACGCGTCGCGGGTCTAGCTTGTGGGCATGATGCCGCCCATGTCCCCGCCGACCGAGCCGCCTTCGGCGGAACGGCCACCGGCGCAGCCGCCGGAGGAGCCGCCCGAGCCGTGGCGCCCGCCGTGGGTGCGCGCGGCCAAGGCGGGCTACCCGCTCGGGACGGCGGCGGCGGTCGCGGTGCTCCAGGTGGTCGGCTCGACCTTCGCCGGGCACAACCAGCACGGGCGGGCCCCGCTGGACGCCTTCGGCTACCTCCTGCTGCTGCTCGGGCCGGCGCTGCTGGTGCTGCGCGAACGCCGGCCGGTCGCGGTGGTCGCCGGCACCTCGGTGGTCACCGCCGGGTACCTGGCCGCCGGATACCCGTACGGGCCGGCCTTCGTGAGCTGGCTGATCGCCTGCTGCGTGGCGATCGGCTCCGGCCACCGCCGGGCGGCCTGGGCCGGCGCGGGGGGCGTCTACCTGGTGCACCTGCTCGGCACCTTCGTCCTGCCGCAGAGCTGGCAGCGCGCGGCCCCGCCGTCCGGCAGCGTCTGGCTGCAGGAGCTGGGGCTGCTGGCCTGGCTGCTGCTGGTGATGGCGGGGGGCGAGCTGGTCCGGTTCCGGCGTGAGCGGATCGCCGCCCACCGGGCCTACCGGCAGCAGCTGGAGGAGCGCCGGGCCAACGAGGAGCGGCTCAGGATGGCCCGGGAGCTGCACGACATCCTGGCGCACAGCCTGTCGCTGATCAGCATCCAGGCCGGGGTCGCGCTGGCGCTGCTCGACCGTCGGCCGGAGGAGGCCCGCGGCGCGCTGGTCACCATCAAGTCGACCAGCAAGGAGGCGCTCGGCGAGGTCCGCCAGGTGCTCGCGACGCTGCGCGGGCCCGGGGCGGCGCCGCGCGGGCCGGCCCCGGGGCTGGACCGGCTGGACGAACTCACCGAGCAGGCGGACCGGGTGGGCCTGGCGGCGGAGGTGCAGGAGCGCGGCGAGCGGCGCGCGCTGTCCGCCGCCGTCGACCTCACCGCCTTCCGGATCGTCCAGGAGGCGCTCACCAACGTGGTCCGGCACTCGGCGGCCCGCCAGGCGGTCGTGGTGCTGGACTGGACGGACCCGGCCGTGCTGGTGGTCCGGGTGGAGGACCCGGGGCCCGCGGTGCTCGCGGACGCGGGCGGGTCGGGCAGCGGGCTGGTCGGGATGCGGGAACGCGCGGCGGCGTTCGGTGGCACCATCGCCGCGGGGCCGCTGCCCGACGGCGGCTTCCGGGTCCGGGCGGAGCTGCCGACACCGAAGGCGGAGAGCGATTGATTCGGGTACTGCTGGCGGATGACCAGCTGCTGGTCAGGGCGGGCTTCCGGGCCCTGCTGGACCTCCAGGACGACCTGACGGTGGTCGGCGAGGCGGACGACGGCGAGGCCGCGCTGCGGCTCGCCCGTGAACTCGTGCCGGACGTCGTGCTGATGGACATCCGGATGCCGCGGATGGACGGGCTGGAGGCGACCAGGAGGATCGCCGAGGACCCGGCGCTGTCCCCCGTGCGGGTGGTCGTGCTGACCACCTTCGAGCTGGACGAGTACGTGTTCGAGGCGCTGCGCTCGGGGGCCGCGGGCTTCCTGGTCAAGGACACCGAGCCGGCCGAACTGCTGCGGGCGATCCGGGTCGCCGTCGCGGGGGACGCGCTGCTCTCGCCGGGCGTCACAAGGCGGCTGATCGGCGAGTTCGCCGCCCGCTCGAAGGCGCCCGAGGCCGTGCCGGAGGGGCTCTCGGACATCTCGATGCTGACCGAGCGGGAGCGCGAGGTGCTGGCCCTGGTCGGGATGGGGCTCTCCAACGAGGAGATCGCCCGGCGGCTGGTGGTCAGCCCGCTGACGGCGAAGACGCACGTCAGCCGGGCGATGGTGAAGCTCGGCGTGCGGGACCGGGCGCAACTGGTGGTGCTGGCCTACGAGTCGGGGCTGGTGCGGCCGGGCTGGCTGGGCTGAGCGGCTCCTGGCGGTTGCGGTCCGCGGGTGGTTGGTCCGTGGGCGGCTTCGGTCCACGGGTGGTTTGTCCGTGGGCGGTTGTGGTCGACGGGGCGGGTGCGCCGGAGGCGTCGCCGTCGCGCGGCTGCTTCCGGCCCCGCGTGTCGTGGGCGGTTCCTACTCTCCCGGGAGTATCCCAACGGCCGCTGCTGGTAGGACGCGTGATGAGACCTCGGTGCGGGACGCTCCAGTCACCTCGGGAACCGTCCGAGGTCCTGGAGGCCCACCACCGAGGAGTTGAACCACCATGTACACCCAGCTGGCCGACTGGCACGGCCCCGGCCCATGGATCCTGCTGATCCCATTGATCTGGATCGCCGTGGTGGTCCTGGTGATCGCGGTGCTGCGCCGCACGGTCTGGCGGCGGCACGGCTGCGGATTCGGGTACGGCTACGGGGTTGGAGCCGGAGCCGGAGCCGGAGCCGGAGTCGCGGCGGAGCATCCGCTGGCCGTCCTGGGCCGGCGCTACGCGGAGGGGGACATCGACGCCGAGGAGTACCGCGCCAAGCGGGCCGTGCTCAGCGAGTCGCCGCGGGACGACGCCAAGGGAGGTGGCGCCAGGTGACCACCCTGGACGTCGTACGGGGCACCGCCGCCCGGGTCGCCGACGCCGTGAAGGTCTACGGAGTCGGCGGCACCGAGGTCCGCGCGCTGGACCACGTGACGGTGGAGTTCCCGGCCGGGCGGTTCACCGCGATCATGGGCCCGTCCGGCTCGGGCAAGTCCACCCTGATGCACTGCGCGGCCGGGCTGGACAGACTCACCGCCGGCAGCGCCTGGATCGGCGACACCGAACTCGGCCCGCTCAACGACCGGCGGCTCACGCTGCTGCGCCGGGAGCGGATCGGCTTCGTGTTCCAGGCCTTCAACCTGGTGCCCACGCTCACCGTCCTGGAGAACATCACCCTCCCGCTCGACCTGGCCGGGGCCGCCCCCGACCAGGCCTGGCTGGAGACGCTGGTCGACGTGGTCGGACTCGGCGACCGGCTGCGGCACCGTCCGAGCGAGCTCTCCGGCGGCCAGCAGCAGCGGGTCGCGGTGGCCCGGGCGCTGGCCGGGCGGCCCCGGGTGGTCTTCGCCGACGAGCCGACGGGCAACCTCGACTCCCGCAGCGGCGGCGAGGTGCTCGGCCTGCTGCGCCGGGCGGTGGACGAGATGGGCCGGGCCGTGGTCATGGTCACCCACGACCCGACGGCCGCCGGCTGGGCCGACGAGGCGCTCTTCCTCGCCGACGGACGGCTGGTGGACCGGATGCGGCAGCCCACCTCCGCCCTGGTGCTGGACCGGATGAAGGCCTTCGAACGGGGGCGGTCGTGAACGCCGTTCCCCTCCGGCTCAGCCTGCGCTCGCTGCGCGCCCACAAACGGCGGCTGGCCGGCACCCTCCTGTCCATCGTGCTCGGGGTGAGCTTCCTGACCGGCACGATGGTGCTCGGCGACACCCTGCGGGCCAACTTCGACACCCTCTTCGCCGACGCCAACGCCGGCACCGACGTCGTGGTCCGCAGCGCCGACGTGCTGGACTCGGCGGGCACGGTCGGCGGGGTGCGGGCGCCGGTGGCGGTGACGCTCGCCGACCGGCTGCGCACCGTGCCGGGGGTGGCGGCCGCGGAGCCGTCCGTCCAGGGCGCGGGCCAGCTCATCGGGAGCAACGGCAAGCCGATCGGCGGTCAGGGCCCGCCCACCCTGGCGGGCAACTGGCTGGTCGACGGCCGGCTCAATCCGTACCGGCTGGCCGAGGGCCGGGCGCCGGCCGCCCCGGGCGAGGTGGTGGTGAACCGGGGCGCGGCGAAGTCGGGCGGGCTGCGCGTCGGCTCGACCACCGTGCTGCGCACCCCCGATCCGGTGCCGGTCACCGTCGTCGGCATCGCCACCTTCGGGGCGGACGCGGACGGCATGGGGCCGAGCACCTTCACCGCGATGACCTTCGCGGACGCCGAGCGGTACCTCACGCCCAAGGGCGAGGGCCAGGCCGGCTCGATCCAGGTCCGCGCCGCGGGCGGGATCTCCCAGCGGGAGCTGGTCGACCGGATCACCCCGCACCTGCCCGCGGGCGTCCAGGCGATCACCGGCGCGGCGGCCACCCAGGAGTCCACCCAACTGGTGTCCGGGCGGTTCCTGACCATGTTCACCACGCTGCTGCTGGTCTTCGCCGGGATCGCACTGCTGGTGGCGACGTTCACCATCCACAACACCTTCGCCATCGTGGTCGCCCAGCGGACCAGGGAGAACGCGCTGCTGCGGGCACTCGGGGCGGTGCGCGGCCAGGTGCTCGGGGCGACCCTGGCGGAGGCGCTGGCGGTCGGCCTGCTGGCCTCGCTCGGCGGGCTGCTGGGCGGGATCGGGGTGGCCGCCGGGCTCAAGGCGCTCTTCTCCGCACTCGGCTTCGCCCTGCCGACCGGCGGCATGGTGATCGGCACGGCGGCCGTCCTGCTGCCGCTGCTGGTCGGCACGCTGGTCGCGGTGGGCTCCGCGCTGCTGCCGGCCGTCCGGGCCGGGCGGACGGCTCCGCTCGCGGCCCTGCGGGAGACCGGCGTCGACCGGGCGGCGCAGGGGCGCTCGGGCGCCGTCCGGGTGGTGCTCGGCGGCCTGTTGCTGACCGGGGGAGTGCCGGTGGCCGTCCTCGGAGCGACGGACGGCCCGTCCGTGGTGCTGACGGCCGTCGGGGCCCTGGCGGTACTGGCCGGCACGGTGGTGCTCGGCCCGGTCGCCGCGGCCCTCGCGGTGCGGACGCTGGGCGCGCCGCTGCCCAGGCTGCGCGGGGTCTCCGGGGTGCTCGCCCGGCGCAACGCGGCCCGCAACCCGCGCCGGACGGCGGCCACCGCGAGCGCCCTGATGATCGGGGTCGCGGTGGTCACGCTGTTCACCGTCTTCGGCGCCTCGATCAAGGCGACCCTGGACTCCACGGTGAGCAGGTCCTTCGCGGGCGATCTCGCCGTCACCACCGCCTCGTTCGGGGCCGGCGGCAGCGGGATCAGCCCCAAGGTGGCGGACGCCCTGGCCGACCTGCCCGAGGTGCGGCAGACGGTCGGGCTCGGCCGGGGCGTGGCCCGGATCGACGGGCACGGCCGGACGCTGGACGTGACCGACCCGGCCCGGCTGTCCGGGATCGTGGACCTCGGCCGGGTCGACGGCTCGCTGGCCGCGCTCGGCACGGACGGGCTGGCGGTCTCCCGCAGCGAGGCGCAGCAGCGCGGCTGGCGGCTCGGACAGTCCGTCACCGTGGGCTTCACCGACGGTGCGAGCGGTCCGTTCACGATCCGTGCTCTGTACGAGGGCGGCAGCCTGGCCGGGGACTACCTGATGACCCGGCAGGCCTGGGCTCCGCACCGGGGGCAGGACGCGGACACCATGGTCGCGGTCGGGCTGCGCGACGGCGTGCCGGCCGCCGCGGGCAAGGCGGCGGTGGAACGGGCGCTGGTCCCGTACGGCAGCCCGCAGGTGCAGGACCGCGCCGAGTACGCCAAGAGCGCGGCCTCCGGCGTCGACACGATGCTCTCGGTGGTCTACGCGCTGCTGGCGCTGGCAGTGCTGATCGCGCTGCTGGGCATCACCAACACCCTGACGCTGGCGGTGCACGAGCGGACCAGGGAGCTGGGGCTGCTGCGGGCGGTCGGTCAGAGCAGCGCCCAGCTGCGCGGCATGGTGCGCTGGGAGTCGGTGCTGGTGGCGGCCTTCGGGACGGTCGGCGGTCTGGGACTCGGAGCTTTCCTCGGCTGGGCCCTGGTGCGGGCCTCGGACAGCGCCGGGACGGGATCGTTCGCGATACCGCCCCTCCAGCTGGCCGTGGTCCTGGTGGCCGGGCTGCTGGCGGGCGCGGTCGCCGGACTCCGCCCGGCGGGCCGGGCGGCGCGGCTGGACATCCTGCGGGCGATCGCGACGGAGTAGGAGAGGCGCTGGAACGGGAGACGGCAGAGCAGGGGCGGTGGAGGCGGTGGAGAAGGAGGTGGGAGCGGCTGAGCCGGATGCTCAGTCCGCCGTCTGCGGGAAAACCTCCCGCAGCAGGGGGTTCGGCAGTCCGCGCTTGCGCCACTCGCGCGGGTAGCCGAGCGAGACCTCCGTGAACGGGACGCCGTCGTAGGTGGTCCGGCGCGGGATGTGGAGGTGGCCGTAGATCATCGCCGCGGTGTTGAACCGGGTGTGCCAGTCGGCGGTCAGCTCGGTCCCGCACCACTGGGCGAACTCGGGGTACCAGAGGACATCGGTGGGCTGGCGGACCAGCGGGTAGTGGTTGACGAAGACCAGCGGGACGTCCGGGTCGCAGGCCGCCAGCCGCTTCTCGGTCAGCCGGACGCGCTCGCGGCACCAGGAGTCGCGGTCCGGGAACGGGTCCGGGTAGAGCATCCGCTCGTCCGCGCAGACGACGCCGGTCTCGTAGGCGGCCGCCAGGGAGGCCTCCTTGGTGGTCGTGCCCGGCGCACGGAAGGTGTAGTCGTAGAGGAGGAAGAGCGGGACGATGCGGACCGGACCGCCGGGGCCCTCCCAGACCGGGTACGGGTCCTCGGGGGTCACCACACCGAGCCGGCGGCAGCGTTCCACCAGGTGCTCGTAGCGGGCCACCCCGCGCAGCTGGACCGGGTCCTCGGGGTGGGTCCACAGCTCGTGATTGCCGGGCACCCACACCACGCGGGCGAAGCGCTCGGCGAGCAGGCCGAGGGCCCACTCGATGCTGGTGGTGAGCTCGGCGACGTCACCGGCGACGAGCAGCCAGTCGCCGGGGTGGGAGGGCTGGAGCTTCTCCACCAGGTCGCGGTTCTCCTGGTAGGAGATGTGCAGATCGCTTACGGCGAGCAGCCGTCCACCCGTTGGGGTGGGTCGTTCCGGCTGCGTGTCGCTGCGGTTCTCGGTAGTCACTCCTGCCCCCTGAGGTCGTCCGGCCGATGGGGCCCACCCTACGGGGCGGGCCGGAGGAACGGGGCGGGTTGACGGGATCAGTCGTTCGAACAGTCGCTCCGGCAGTCGGGATCCGCCGAGTGAGCCGCCACGGAGAACCGCCGGCGCATCGCCGGGCGCATCGCCGGGTGAATCGCTAGGTGAATTGCCGGGCGCATCAAGGGCGAAGGGTGGATCGGGAACGGAGAGCAGCGAGGGGCGAGTGCAGGAGCCAAGAACGGAAGGGGAGTTGGGCCGGATTCAGGAGCCGATGTCGATGAGCACCCCGTGGGAGGTGACGAGGGTGACGGCGAGGATCGCCAGTGAGGCGATGCCGAGGGCCAGACCCAGGAGGGCGCGGCCGCGCCGGCTGGTGCCGCGGACCAACGCCAGGGTGGCCAGGGTGATGGCGATCGGTCCGAGGACGATGTTGAACAGCAGCAGGCCAGGCAGGCCGAGGAGGAAGGAGGCGATGGCGAGGCCGTCTGCCTCGGCGGTTCCCTGACGGTCGGCTCCCTGGCGGCCGGGTCCCTGACGGTCGGTCGTCCGGCGGATGTCCGCCTGACGGTCGGTCGCCCGGCCGAGGCTCGCCGGGCGGCTGACGATCCGCCGGACGGTGGCCGGAAGCGAGGCGGCCGGGTGGTCGGTGACGGTGCTCATGGTGGTGCGGGTCCTCTCTGTGGAGTGGCCGCGGGTGCGGTCCGCGGAGCGGCCGGGTCAGCGGTGCCGGAGGCGGGCGATGCCCTCGCGGGCGCCGAAGGCGAGCAGCCAGGCGGTGATGCCGGCGGAGGCGGCGAGGAAGACCGGGAGCGAGGTGTGGGCGGCGGTGCCGATCAGGACACCCATGGCGACCAGGGCGGAGAGCAGGATCACGGCTGGCTCCTTCGGCTGCGGCTGGGACTGCGCCGATTTCGGTTGACAAGTGTTCACTGACTTCGGCCCCACTGTACGCTCGGCTGGCCAAGTTCAGCAAACGATTGTTTACTGAATGGCGTGAGTCACACCGTTGGGGCCAGGCAGGCCCAGAAGCAGCAGAGTCGGCGGGCCTTGCTGGACGCCGGACTGCACCTGTTGGCCGATCAGAACCTGGCGAGCCTGGGCGTTCGCGAGGTCACCCGTGAGGCGGGGCTCTCCCCGGCCGCCTTCTACCGGCACTTCCCGGACCTCGCGGCCCTCGGGGTGGCGCTGGTGGAGGAGTCGTTGGCCAGCCTGCACATCATGATCCGTGCGGTGCTCGCCGAGGCCGGTGGCGCCGAGGAGCTGATCGACCGTGCGGTGGACGTGATCGAACGACACGTCCGCGAGCACCGGGGGCACGTCCGCTTCCTGGCGCGTGAGCGGCACGGCGGGGTCCGGCAGGTGCGGGAGGCGATCGATGCCGAACTCGGCCGCTTCGCCGCCGAGGTGGGAGCCGCCCTGGCGCTGCAGCCGGAGTCACGGGGGTGGAGCGAGCGGGACCTGCGGATGCTCGCCGAGCTGTACGTCGACCACATGGTCTCCACGGCCGCCGCCTTCCTGGAGGCGCTGGAGACGGACCCGGCGCGGGAGCGGCGGATCGCCGCCACCGCGCGCTTCCAGCTGCGCCTGATCAGCTTCGGCCGGGAGCACTGGCGGGCGGGTTGACCGTACGGGCGCGGCAGTTGACCGGCCGGCGGGGATGCGTGGCCGGCGTGTGGCCGGCCCGCGGTGGGGTTGTGAATCCGGCGGCGTTCCGGTCCGGCCGGCCTGTGTCCCGGATTGCTTGCCGGTTCGTACTCCGGTCCGCACCCCCGGTCCGCACCCCGGACCGCACCCCGGACCGCACCCCGGACCGCACCCCGGTCCGCGTGCCGCACCCACCCCGAGTCGCGTGCCGAGCGGCGGCGGTAACCGGCCAATGCGTCTTGGGAGGTTCTTGGTGTTGCTTTGACTCTTGACAGTGGGTCATGTCCGCGCCAGCTTTGGTGGACCCCCACCCGTGGACCCCCCACACCGAGAGGTCTCTCATGAAGAAGCCGCTCATAGGCACGGTTGCCACACTCCTGGTCGCCGGGGCCACCGCCTTCGTCGGAGCCGTTCCGGCTCAGGCCGCAGCCGCGGCCGCCAAGCCCGCCGCGAAGCCTGTCGCCGCCGTCACCTTCGCCGGGACGGTCGCGCTCAGCAACTGCTCCGGCTCGCTGGTGCGGATGCCCGGCTCGGCCGCGAGCGACCCGGCCCTTGTGCTCTCCAACGGCCACTGCCTGGAGACCGGTATGCCCGGTCCGGGCCAGGTCGTCCTCAACCGGTCCTCCAGCCGGAGCTTCACCCTGCTCAACGCGAGCGGCGGCAGCGCGGCCACACTGCGTGCCACCAAGATCGTCTACGGCGCGATGACCGACACCGACGTCTCGATCTACCAGCTGAACACCACCTACGCGTCGATCCAGTCCCGGTACGGGATAGCCCCGTTGACCCTCGCCGCCACCCACCCGGTCCAGGGCACCTCGATCCGGGTCGTCTCCGGCTACTGGAAGAAGATCTACTCCTGCTCGGTCGACGGCTTCGCCTACCGACTGAAGGAAGCCGACTGGACCTTCAAGGACTCGGTCCGCTACACCTCCACCTGCAACGTGATCGGCGGCACCTCCGGCTCGCCGGTGGTCGACGCCTCGACCGGCCAGGTGGTCGCCGTCAACAACACGATCAACGAGAGCGGCGAGACCTGCACCCTGGACAACCCCTGTGAGGTCGACCAGAACGGTGCCGTGACGGTCCGTCCTGGCATCGGCTACGCCCAGGAGACCTACGGGATCCCGGCCTGTTTCGCCGCCGGCAACCGCTTCGACCTCACCCTCCCCGGCTGCACCCTGCCCCGCCCGTAGGCAGCCAGGACAACCCCGCTGACCAGCACGTTTCCCCCGATGGGCCATCCGCGAACGGCGGGTGGCCCATTCGGCCGTCCATCGGTCGGCCACCGCACCACCTGCACTATCCGCACAACCAGCACAACCTGCACGACCCGCACGACCCGCGCCGCACGGCCGCACCGGCAGGCGGCATTCATGTCAGTTGAACAGATGGAGAGTTGATGACCACCACCGTGAGAAGGCTGCTGGTGTCGGCCCTGCTGATACCGCTGCTCGCGTTCGGCGCCCTGGCGAGCCCGGCGTCCGCCGCCGACGGCCAGGGCGCGCAGGGTGCCCAGGGGGCGCAGGACGGCCAGGGCAACGGGTCCCGCCACGGCCGGAGCCCCGCCGACGACCCGACCGCCGACATCAAGGACCGTCTGGCGGCGATCCCCGGGGTGACCATCACCGAGGAGAAGCCGACCACCACCGGTCACCGCTACTTCATCGCCACGTACACCCAGCCGATCGACCACAACCGCCCCTGGCTGGGCACCTTCCAGCAGCGCTTCAGCCTGCTGCACCGCGGCTACGACCGCCCGACCGTCTTCTACACCAACGGCTACACCCTGGGCACCAACCCGTCCCGCACCGAGCCGACCCGGCTGGTGGACGGCAACCAGGTGTCCATCGAGTACCGGTTCTTCACCCCCTCCCGCCCGAACCCGGCGGACTGGTCCAAGGCCGGCATCCGCCAGGGCGCCGCGGACTCGCACCGGCTGGTGACCGCGCTCAAGCGGATCTACCAGGAGGAGTGGCTGTCCACCGGCGCCAGCAAGGGCGGCATGTCCTCCACCTTCTACCGCCGCTTCTACCCGGACGACGTGGCCGGCACGATCGCCTACGTCGCGCCGAACAACACGAACGTCAACGACTACGCGGCGTACAGCGAGTTCTTCCGGACCGTCGGCACCCCCGAGTGCCGGGCCAGGCTGAACGCTGCCCAGCGTGAGCTGCTGGTGCGCCGCGACCGTCTGGAGGCCCGCTTCGTCGCCGACAACACGGCGGCCGGGTCCACCTTCAACACCCTCGGCACCCCGGACCGTGCGTACGAGGCCGGCGTGCTGGACGTGGTCTGGGCGTTCTGGCAGTACAGCCTGGAGGCCGACTGCGTCAAGGTCCCGGTGGCCGCCACCGCGACCGACGACGAGCTGTACGCCTGGTTCGACTCGCAGTCCGGCATCACCGGCAACAGCGACCAGTCGCTGGCGAAGTACACCGCGTACTACTACCAGGCCGCGACCGAGCTGGGTGCGCCGTTCTTCGACGTCTCGCACCTCAAGGGCGTGCTGCACTACGACTACAAGGAGCTCTACTCGGTCCGCAGCTACGTGCCGAAGGAGATCCCGACCGTCTTCAACCCGAACGCGATGCCCGACATCGACCGCTGGGTGAAGCGCGAGGGCGAGCGGATCATGTACGTCTACGGCGGCAACGACCCGTGGGGTGCCAAGCCGTTCCGTCTCGGCCGGGGCAGCGAGGACAGCTACGTCTACACCGTCCCCGGTGGCAACCACGGTTCGAAGATCGAGCAGCTGCCGGCCGCGCAGTCGGCGGAGGCCACCGCCAAGGTGCTGGAGTGGGCGGGCCTGGGTGACCCCAACGCCGCCCGTTCGCTCGCCAAGTCGCCGCAGGCGGGCGCGGAGTTCGGCCCGCTCGACGTCGAGGGCCAGCGGCTGGAGCAGGAGCGCCGCCCGCTGTAGCGTTCGCGCGCAGTAGGCCGCGCCACGAAGCACGAGGAGGAGGCCGCCCCCCGCGTACCAGGGGGGCGGCCTCCTCGCGTCGTCCCGGAAAGCGCCGGGTCGCGGAGCCGGGACGCAGGGCCGGGACACAGGGCCGGGAACGGCCTGGCCGACCCCCTCCCCGAAGCAGTGAATCAGTGCTTCAATGCTTCCATGGCCTACCGACGCACCCCCGCCGTACAAGCCCGCCTGGACGCCCAGCGGGAAGCGGTGCTCCAGTCGGCGGTCGGCCTGCTCGCCGAGCGCGGCTACGGCGGCTGCACGATGGCCGCCGTGGCGGACCGCGCCGGGATCGCCACCGGCAGCCTCTACCAGCACTTCTCCGGCAAGGCCGAGCTGTCGGTGCAGCTCTTCCGCCGGGTGGTCACGCACGAGATCGACGCGGTCAACGCCGCCGTCGCCCTCCGGGACACCCCGCGGCAGCGGATCGCCGCCGTGGTCGAGACCTTCGCAGCCCGTGCCCTGCGCGCGCCCCGGCTGGCGTACGCGCTGCTGGTCGAGCCGGCCGACGCGGTCGTGGACGAGGAGCGCCTGGTCTTCCGGCGGGCGTTCCGGGACGTGATCGCCACCGAGATCGCCGCCGCCGTGGCGAGCGGCGAACTGCCCGAGCAGGATCCGGTGCTCACCGCCGCCGCCCTGGTCGGCGCGGTCGGCGAGGCTCTGGCCGGCCCCCTCGCGGCCGCACCGGTTGCACCGGTCGCCGCCGCCGGGCCCGAGTGCGGCGACGGCACCACCAGCAGCAGCGCCACCAGCACCACCAGCAGCAGCACCAGCACCACCACAAGCAGCAGCACCACCAGCGGCGCCACCAGGAGCGACAGCACCGCGGTGGTCCCCGCCCTGGTCTCCTTCACCCTGCGTGCCCTGGGAGGACGCGATGACAGCGACGCATGAGGTCACCAACCAGGTGCCCCTGCCGTACGGCCACGACACCGCCGCCGACCCCACCCTGCTCGACGCCCTCCGGCGGGCCGACGCCGGCTGGGCCGAGCCCGAGCTGCGCGAGCTGGGCCGGCTGGCCGGTTCCGAGCAGGCCGCCGAGTGGGGCCGGCTGGCCAACGAGAACCCGCCGGTGCTGCGCACCCACGACCGCTTCGGCCACCGCATCGACGAGGTCGAGTTCCACCCGTCCTGGCACGAGCTGATGCGCACCGCCGTCTCGTACGGCCTGCACGCCGCGCCCTGGCGCGACGATCGCCCCGGTGCCCACTCCGCCCGTGCCGCCAGGTTCTTCGTCTGGGGCCAGGTCGAGGCCGGCCACACCTGCCCGGTCTCGATGACCTACGCCGCCGTCCCGGCGCTGCGCGCCAACCCGGCGCTGGCCGCCGAGCTGGAGCCGCTGCTGGCCGCGCGGGAGTACGACTTCGGGCTGCGCGAGCCGCGCACCAAGCGCGGGCTGATCGCCGGCATGTCGATGACGGAGAAGCAGGGCGGCTCGGACGTCCGCACCAACACCACCACCGCCGTCCCGCACGCCGACGGCACCTACCGGCTCACCGGCCACAAGTGGTTCACCTCGGCGCCGATGTCCGACCTCTTCCTGACCCTCGCCCAGGCTCCGGGCGGCCTCAGCTGCTTCGTGCTGCCGCGCGTCCTGCCGGACGGCAGCCGCAACCGCCTCCAGCTGATGCGGCTCAAGGACAAGCTCGGCAACAAGTCCAACGCCTCGGCCGAACTGGAGTACGACGGCGCGGTCGGCCTGCTGGTCGGCGAGGAGGGCCGGGGCGTTCCGACCATCATCGAGATGGTCAACATGACCCGGCTGGACTGCACCATCGGTGCCGCCTCCGGCATGCGCTACGGCGCCACCCGGGCGGTCCACCACGCCCTGCACCGGCGGGCGTTCGGTAAGGCGCTGGTCGACCAGCCGCTGATGCGCAACGTGCTCGCCGACCTGGTGGTGGAGTCCGAGGCGGCCACGATCACGGCCATGCGGCTCGCCCGGGCCACCGACCTGACCCTCGCCGGGGACGGGAACGAGGCGCTGGTCCGGCGGCTGGGCCTGGCGGTGGCCAAGTACTGGGTGTGCAAGCGCGGTCCGGCGCACTCCGCCGAGGCGCTGGAGTGCCTGGGCGGCAACGGCTACGTCGAGGAGTCCGGGATGCCCCGGCTCTACCGGGAGGCGCCGCTGGTGTCGATCTGGGAGGGCTCCGGCAACGTCGCCGCCCTGGACGCGCTGCGTGCCATGGCCAGGAGTCCGGAGAGCGTCGAGGCGTTCCTGGGCGAACTCGACGCCGCCGCGGGCGCGGACCGCCGGCTGGACGCGGCCGTCGCCGCGCTGCGCAAGGAGCTGACCGACCTGGGCGACCTGGAGTACCGCACCCGCCGGCTGGTCGAGTCGATGGCGCTGGCCTTCCAGGGCTCGCTGCTGGTCCGGTTCGGCAGCCCGGCGGTGGCCGACGCGTTCTGCGCGAGCCGGCTGGGCGGCGACCACGGCGCGGCCTTCGGCACCCTGCCGGCCGGGGTCGACACCGCGGCGATCATCGACCGCGCCCGCCCGGTGATCGTGTGAGCGGTCAGGAGCGGGCGAGCGACCGGGACCGGGCAAGCGACCGGGACCGGGCGAGCGACCAGGGTCAGGAGAACGACCAGGACCGGACGGGCGGCCAGGAAGCGGACGGCGTACGGCGGTTCTGGCAGGAGCTCGGCCTGCCCGGGCTGATCGACGTGCACACCCACTTCATGCCGAAGAACGTCCTCGACAAGGTGTGGGCGTACTTCGACGCGGCCGGCCCGCTGGTGAACCGGCCCTGGCCGATCACCTACCGCGAGGCTGAGGAAGAACGGGTCCGCCGGCTGCGGGACTTCGGCGTCCGGGCGTTCACGTCCATGCTCTACCCGCACAAGCCCGGCATGGCCGGCTGGCTGAACGCCTGGGCCGCCGAATTCGCCGCCCGCACCCCGGAGTGCCTGCACACCGCGACCTTCTTCCCCGAGCCCGGGGCGCCCGGCTACGTGGCCCGGGCGATCGAGGACGGTGCCCGGGTGTTCAAGGCGCACCTCCAGGTCGGCGGCTACGATCCGGCGGATCCGCTGCTGGACGAGGTCTGGGGGTTGCTCGCCGAGACCGGAACCCCCGTGGTCACCCACTGCGGGTCCGGGCCGGTGCCGGGCAGGTTCACCGGCCCCGGTCCGATCGGTGCGGTGCTGGAGCGGCACCCGGCTCTGGTCCTGGTGGTCGCCCACCTCGGGATGCCCGAGTATCGCGGCTTCCTCGACCTGGCCGAGCGCCACCCGGCCGTCCGGCTGGACACCACCATCGCGTTCACCGACTTCGCCGAGGCCGACGTCCCGTTCCCGCGCGGGGAGCTGCCGCGCCTGCGCGGGCTCCGGGAGCGCGTCCTGCTCGGCAGCGACTTCCCCAACATCCCCTACCGGTACGTGCACCAGCTGGAGGCACTGGCCGGGCTGGGGCTGGGGGAGGAGTGGCTGCGGGCGGTCTGCCACGACAACGCGGCCGTCCTCTTCGGCATCAAGTCCGGGGACTGATCACCGCACCGTCCGCAGCAGTTCCAGCGCCCGGGCGTGCAGCCCGGGCGCGGCGGCGAGGAAGCCGTCGGAGCCGGTCGTCCAGGCCGACCCGGCGGCGTCCGTCACCGCGGCGCCCGCCTCGCGCGCGATCAGCGCGCCGGGCAGCAGGTTGCCCGCGTCGAGGCCGTACTCCCAGAACAGTGCCAGGTGGCCGGAGCCGACCTGGGCCACCTGGAGCGCGGTGGGGCCGAGGTTGCGCACCGCCAGGACGGCACCCGCCATCGCGGACAGCGACTCGCCCGCCCGGCGCAGCGCCACCGGGTCGGCGGCCACCCGGGGCGGCTGGCTGGTGGCGGCGACGGTGACGGCCAACTCCCGTTCCAGGGGCGCGATCGGCCGCCCGTCCAGCTCGGCGCCGCCGCCGAGCACCGCCCGGTAGGTGCGGCCGTCCTGTTCCGGGGCGTGCACCACGGCCAGCACCGCCGCGCCGTCCCGCACCAGCGTGGCGGTCACCGCCCAGTGCGGCTGCCCGAGCAGGTACTGCACCGCGCCGTCGGTCGCGTCGCACAGCCACCACTCGCCCTCGGGGGGCACCGACCCGTCCAGCTCCTCGGGCACCCAGCCGGCCTGCGGGTGCAGGGCCGTCAGCCGCTCCCGCAGTACGGCGGCGGCCGGGCCGTCCAGTTCGGCGAAGCGGGCCGCCGCCTCCTCGGCGGTCCGGGCGGTGACCGGGTCGGCGGACCGGCGTGCCGCCAGCCCCGCACCGACCTCCCGCACCGCGGCCTCCACACCCTCCGCCAGCGTCCACAGCTCGTTCGTCACGGTGACTCCCTCCTCCTCGATTGCTCATCCGGGGCCGACGCGCCCCACCGGCGCCCCCGGGCCGAAGCGCCCGACCGGAGCTCCCGGACCGACGCGCCCCACCGGAGCTCCCGCACCGGGGCTTCCGGCCGGGGCTCGGGGCCGGTGTGCTCCGGCCGCCCGGGACAAGGAGTACCGTCAGGACTGCCGAACAGGACGCAGAAGCCGCCGAGAGTGACGGAGATCGGACACCATGGACCTCTCCACCGCCGATCCGGACAGCGTGCTGGACGTCCTCGACCGCCGCCTGGTGTGCGCCCTCCAGGTGGACGGACGGGCCGAGCCTGGCCGGATCGCCGAGGTCCTGGGCGTGTCCGCGCGGACGGTCACCCGCCGGCTGGGCCGGCTGCGGCAGGCCGGGGTGCTGCGGGTGGTCCGGCTGCCGGACGTCGAGGACGCGGCCGTGGGCGCGCTGCTGCTGCGGGTCCGGGTGCTGAGCGGCCGGGTGGACGCCATCGCGCGGGCCCTCGCCGACCGCCCCGACGTCCCGTTCGTCGACGTGATGCTCGGCGGCCACGAGGTCGGCGCCGTGATGCTCACCGACGCCGGTTCCCGCGACCGGCTGCTGTACGGGCAGCTGCCCGCGACCGGCGCCGTCACCGAGACCACCACCCACGCGGTGCTGCACGCCTTCGCCGACGCCGGGCAGTGGCGGGCCGGGCACCTGACCGAGGAGGAGGCCGCGGCGCTCGCCCGGCCCGCCGTCCCGCGCCCCGCCGCACCCCCGCCGCTGGACGGCCTCGACCGCGCGCTGCTGGAGCGGCTGGGCGAGGACGCCCGGCAGTCCCACGCCGTGCTGGCCGCGGCCGTCGGCGCGCCCGAGTCCACGGTGCGCCGCCGGCTGCACCGGCTCGACGGGGCGGGGCTGCTGCGCACCCACGCCACCGTGGACCCGCGGCTGCTCGGCATGGCCGTGGACGCCAACCTCTGGCTGGACGTGCCGCCCGGCCGGATCGCCGAGGTCGGGGCGGCGCTGGCCCGCCACCCGCAGGTGCACGGGGTGTTCGCCACCAGCGGTCCGGCCAACCTGCTGGCCACGGTGTTCTGCCCGGACCACGGCGAGCTGTACCGGTTCCTCACCGACGCCCTCGGCCCGCTCGGCGTCGCCCGTGCCGAGACCACCATCACCGCCCGCGCGGTGAAGCGGGCGGGCGTGCTGCTCCGGCAGCCGCCCCGGAGGCCGTAGGGCGTGTCTGGCCCGCGGGCCGGCGCCCGTGGGGGAGTGCGGCGCGGAGGCGTCCGCCGGGCATCCGACGGCCGTTACCCGCGGGGTAATCGACGCCCGCCGCCGCACCGGGCAGGGTGGTGGCACCCGGTGCGGCCGCCACGGTCCCGGGCTCCCACCCCCGACAGGAGGCGATCCGCCGTGTCCGCCCACGTGAACACCCTCACCCCCGCCAGGCCCGGTTCCGTCTTCTCGCTTCGGACGGTGCGCGGCGCCCTCGCCCTGGACGCCCTGGTCACCGGCGGCAACGGCCTCGCCTACCTGGTCCTCTCCGGCCCGCTCGGCGAACTGCTCGGCGCCGGCCGTACCACCCTGGTCGATGTCGGGCTGCTGCTCCTCGGCTACGCGCTCGCGGTCGGCGCGCTGGCCGCCCGCCGACGGCCGCCGGTGCTCGGGGTGCGGGCCGTGATCGACGTCAACCTCGCCTGGGTGGTGCTCAGCCTGGTCGCGATGGAGGTGTGGCTGGAGCCGACCACCGCCGGGTCCGTCTGGATCCCGGTGCAGGCCGCGGCGGTGGCGCTGTTCGCCGTTCTCCAGTTCACCGCCCTGCGGCGAGAAACCCGGGAGCGGCCCTAGCGTTCGGCTCTGGCGTTCGGGCCTGGCGTTCGGGCCTGGCGTTCGGGCCTAGCGTTCGGGCCTAGCGTTCGGGCCCGACGACGGCCTGCAGGAACCGTGCCGTCTCCGTGTCGGCCGGGAGGAAGGTCTCCATGGCCAGCTCGGAGACGGTGACGTCCACCGGCGTGTTGAAGGTCGCGATGGTGGAGAGGAAGGAGAGCACCCGTCCCTCGTACCGGATCCGCATCGGCAGCGCGAACGGGAATCCGTCGACGACCGGTCCGCCCGTGACCGGTCCGCCCGCGGCCGACCCGTTCCCGTCCGGTCCGCCCGCCGGGTCCTCGGCGGGCGGTTCGGGGTAGCCGCGGACCTCTTCGTACAGGCGCCGCAGCGGCTCGGCGCGGACCAGCTCCAGCTGCCGTTCCATCCGCTCCAGCAGGTGCTGCCGCCACTGCCGCAGGTTGACGATGCGCGGAGCCAGCCCGTCGGGGTGCAGGGTGACGCGGATCGCGTTGAACGGCGGTTCCAGCAGGTGAGGGGCGACGCCGTCGATGAGCAGCCCGAGCGAGCGGTTGGCCGCCAGCACCCGGAAGGACCCGTCGACCACGACCGCCGGGTACGGGTCGTGGGCGGCCAGCAGCCGTTCCAGTCCGCCGCGCAGCGCGGCCATCGACGGGTCGTCCAGCGGTGTCTCGCGGTAGTGCGGGGCGTAGCCGGCCGCGAGCAGCAGGGTGTTGCGTTCGCGCACCGGGACGTCCAGCTGCTCGGCCAGTCGCAGCACCAGCTCCCGGCTCGGCCGGGAGCGGCCGTTCTCGACGAAGCTGAGGTGGCGGGCCGAGGAGTCCGCCCGCAGTGCCAGTTGCAGCTGGCTGAGCTGCCGTCGTTCCCGCCAGCCGCGCAGCAGCGGGCCGACGCCGGTTCCCGTCGGGCTGCTCATGCCCGCCATGATCGTCATGGCCCAGGACGGTACTCGAACGGGCCCGGTCGGCGGGAGGGGGCGCGGGGGTCGGGAGGGAACGGCGGGAGCAGCGGACCGGAGAGCTCAGGAGAAGTGGGGAGGAACCGGGGGGGAACCGGGAGAGCGGGAGGGGCCGGGAGAGCAGGGCCTCAGACGCCGGTGCTCGACCCCGGGCGGATGACCATGAGCACCACGACCACGGCCCACAGCAGGTTGAACACCCCGGCGGTCATCGGCAGCATCTTCAGGCCGCCGACGGCCTTGGTGTGCTGCTCGTCCGACGGGTCGAGTTCGAGCGCGTCCACCGCGGCCTGCTGACCGGGCAGCACGAAGAGCAGCAGAGAGAGCGCGGCGATCGCGGTCAGCACCATCGAGACGATCACCCAGGACTGCCCGAGCACGTCCATCACCTGGGCCAGGCCGATGCCCAGCACCGGCACCGCGACCCCGAGCAGCGCGTAGACCTGGGTGATCCGGTGCAGCACGCGCAGCACGCCGGCGTCGGAGGCCCGGTCCGGGCCGCCGGCCAGCGCGGCCTTCGCCCGGCGCGGGAACATGCTGACGGCCACCGCGACCGGGCCTATGAACAGGACCGACACGAGGACGTGCAGGCTCAGCAGGAACTTGGCCATGGCGGGGCACCCTTTGGATCCGGTGGGCAGCTGGTGGGCGGGCACCCGCGTTCGGCGTGCCCACGACCAGGCACGCTAACACCGCTTATTTCCCGGCCCACCGCGCGGGTGGGCGCCGGGAAGCCCGCTCCGGCCCGGTACCCGGCCCAGCGCCCAGCCCGGTACCCGGCCCGGTACTCGGCCCGTCCCGGCATTGAGCCGGCTCCGGCCCGGCGCCGAGCCCCCTCCGGCCCGGCCGCTCAGCCCGCCGCCGTGAGCTCCACGATCCGGGGCGGGGCGGTGCTGACGGCGCCCACGGCGGCGGCGTGCTCCGGGTCGGTCCAGTCGAGCAGGTGCAGGTCCTCCCACCGGCTGCGCAGCGGCGGGCCCGGCGGGACGGAGAGCGGCAGGGCGGAGAGGTCGACCCGGCCGAGGGTGTCCAGGGTGGCCCGTCCGATCTTGATCAGCGATTCCTTGCGCACCCAGAGCCGCAGGAAGGCCTGCTCCGGCTCCGGGTCGGCCTCGACCAGGGCGAGCTCGGCCGGGGCCAGCACCCGGCGGGCGACCGAACGCAGCGAGCCGCTCCGGGCGGACAGCTCGACGTCGACCCCGACCGGCTGGAACCCGGCGCCGGCGGCGACCACGCCCCGGGTGTGCGACAGGCTGACGTGCACCCCGGGGTGGTCCGGCAGGTAGGGCTTGCCGTGGTCGGCGAGCCCGCAGTCCGGGCACTGCTGGGCGAGGACGAGGCCGGCCACCGGTACGTCGAGAAGCCGGGCGGCGCAGAGCCGGACCAGCAGGTGCCCGGCGGTGAAGTCGATCCGACCGGACTCGTGCCGGAAGCGCGCGGCGCGTTCCCGCTCCATGGCGGTCAGCAGGTGCTCGCCCGCCTCGGGGTGCCGCAGTACGGCGTCGGCGGACGCGACGGAGACGAGCGGCGCGCTCTGTTCCTGGGCCTCGGTGGTCATGCCTCCCAACCTAGGCCCTTGCCGCCGGTCGGCGCCCGCCCTGGGGATCCCTGCTCCGTACGTATGAGTTTCGGATCCGATCTGAGGGTCTGTAGGCTGCGATAAGTCCGTTTTGGTATTGGATATCCCGGATCTATGGGATCGCCAGCAGATCGTATGGAACATGGCGGGTCATCCGGTCTCGCCCTTTCTCGTGCACGGAGGAATTGTCGATGGATCAGGCCACCGGTTCGCCGGATCACAGAACGACCGCCGTGAGAACTCCGGCGACGCGCGGGCGCCGGGCCATCAGGATCGCGGTGGCGACCGCCGTCACCGCGCTGCCGCTGGCCGCGGTGCTGACGGTCGGTTCGGCCGCTCCGCTGGCCCCGCCGCTGGGCGCCTGCACGGGACCCGACTGCCCCGCCACCTGGCCGCCGCCCAACAACGGCGACTTCACCGGCCGCGACTCCACCATCAACGTCTTCACCGGTGGCAACTACACCGTGAACGGCCGGGCCGCGGAGGCCGAGGGCAAGATCGTCGCACTGGGGAACCTGACCGTCGACAAGAACGGCGGCGGCATCTACAACATGGGCGTCGTCGGTGTCGGTTCGCGCGTGGTGCCGCCGAACGGCAGCGACTTCGTGACCACCGGCGGCAACGTCGACGTGGTGACCGGCAACGCGATCCTGATCGGCGGCAGCGACTCGCACGGGCCGGCCTTCGGCAACCTGCGGCACGCGGGCTCCGTCACCGGCACCGTGAACATCGACCCCACCGGCGAGTCGATCCAGGACCCGAACGCCGCCGCGCCGTACCAGGCGGTGCTGACCCAGATCGAGGAGGTCTCCGACTGCGTCGGCCGGGCCACCGCGACCGGCACCGTCGACATCTCGTCCAGCCAGGCGACCTTCACCGGCGACGGGACCAGCATGAAGCAGGTCTTCAACGTCACCCAGAACCTCGCCTCGCCGTCCGGCGGGCAGATCGGCCTGGTCTTCAACAACATCCCGGCCGGCGCCACCGTCGTGGTGAACATGCTCGGGGACAGCCCGATCATCAACACCTACACCGGCACCGGGCTGGCCGGCGACCAGACCACCGACATGCGCTCGAAGCTCATGTACAACTTCCCGACCGCCACCTCGGCACAGATCCTCGGCAGCGCCCAGTTCCAGGGCTCGGTCATGGCCGGCAATCCCGGCGGCACCACGACCATCGCCCAGCCGGGCATGAACGGCCGGGTGTACCTCGCGGGCAATCTGATCCACACCGGCACCGGCGGCTACGAGATCCACAGCTACCCGTTCGACGGCGACCTGCCGGACTGCGTCGTGACGCCCAGCCCGTCGCCGACCTCACCGACGCCTTCGCCCTCGCCGACCTCGCCGTCCCCGACGTCTCCGAGCCCGACCTCGCCGTCGCCGACCTCGCCGTCCCCCACGTCACCGTCGCCGACGTCTCCGAGCCCGACGTCCCCGTCGCCGACCTCGCCCACCTCGCCCGCGCCCACCTCGCCGTCGGCCAGTGCGACGACGTCGAGTGCCGGTCCGGCCCCGACCAGCCACCGTCCGACCGGGCAGCCGACCAGCCACCACCCCGGTGGCGGCGGTGAGTTGCCGTCCACCGGCGCGGGCAACGCCCCGGTGGTCTTCGGCGTGGCGGGCGTCGGCCTGCTCGGCCTCGGTGGCCTGGCCGTGCTGGCCGCCCGCCGTCGTCGCGGCCGCCACGGCTGACCGTCCGTACCGCTGAGGAGCCGAACAGCCGAACAGCTGAACAGCGGCGCAGGCCGCCCGGGTCGACTCGACCGGGCGGCCTGCGCCGTCCCGGCCCCGGCCGCCTACCGCTCGGCCGGGTAGTGGGCGAGGCCCGAGGCGAGCAGGCCGAAGGCCCGGTCGACCGCCGCCTCGACCCGGGCCCGCACGGCTTCGGCCGGCTCCCCGGCCACCATGGCCCGCCGGATCTCGCCGAGCACCGCCCGGTGGGCCCCCGTGACGGCTCCGGCCACGATCCGGGGGAGCGGGTCCTCCGGTGCGGCTCCCGATTCCTCGGCCAGGGCGGCCGCGAGTGCCGCTTCGGCCCGTTCGCCGAGCTCCAGCAGCCGGGCCCGGAGTGCGGCGCTGTCCTCGACGATCCGCCAGAACGCCGCCATCCCCGGGTGCAGTCCGACTGTCGGCTCCCCGCTCGCGAAGGCCGCCAGCAGGTCGGCCCGGACGGCGTCCACGGCCGGGCTGCCCGCGGGGCGGCGCCGGACCACCTCGGCCAGGTGGGCGACGACCTCCTCCTGCCGGTCGAAGAACAGGTCCTCCTTGGTGGGGAAGTAGTTGAAGACCGTGTTCGGCGAGACCCCGGCGGCCCGGGCCACCTCGACCACCGTGACCCGGTCGAAGCCGCGTTCGGCGAACAGGCCCATGGCGGTGTCGGAGAGCAGCTCCCGGGTCTGCTGCTTCTTGAGTTCGCGAAGTCCCATGGCCGGATCCTATCCGCAGTTCATGCGGTCACTCCAAAGTTGCAGTGACACCAAAAATATCGGCTACGGTGACGGCATGACCTTCACCTTCGGCATCTACCCCGGCGGACTGACCGGTGGCGACACCGGCGTGATCGCGCCCGTCCGCCCCGACGACCCGGCCCGGATCACCGCGGCCCTGCGCGAACTCCAGGGCGGTGCGGCGGAGTTCCTGGTCCGCGCCTACCGCTCGTACCCGGGCGGCGAGCACACCCCCGCGCGGCCCGAGCAGTACGCCGCCGAGGGACGCCGGCTCGACCTGGTGGTCCAGTACCGGGACGGCGGCGGGGAGTTGGCGGGCTGGCTGGACTTCGTCCGGCGGACGGTCCGCGCCGAGGGGCACCGTCTCGGGCTGCTCCAGATCTGCGAGGAGCCCAACCTGGACCTCCCGCCCGTGGACGGCAGCATCCCCAACGTCCGCCGGGCGCTGGTCGAGGGCGTGATCGCGGCGAAGGAGGAGGCGCTGGCCCGGGGATTCGACCGGCTGGCCGTCGGCTTCAACGCGGTGCCCTCCTTCGACCCCGCGGACACCTTCTGGCCCGAGCTCGGCCGGCTCGCCGACGAGCGCTTCCACCGTGCTCTGGACTACGTCGGCCTGGACTTCTTCCCGGACGTCTTCCGTCCCGTCCCGCCCGGTCGACTCGCCGACGCGGTACGGGCGGTGCTCACCGGCTTCCGCCGGGACACGCTGCCCGGAGCCGGGATCGGGCCCGGTGTTCCGCTGCGGATCTGCGAGAACGGCTGGCCCACCGGCCCCGGGCGGAGCGAGGCGCGGCAGGCCGAGGTGGTGGCGGAGGTGGTCCGGACGGTCGCCGGGCTCGCCACCGAACTCAATGTCACCGGTTACGCGTTCTTCGCCCTGAGGGACGCGGACAGCGCGGCCGCCGGGCTGTTCCCGCACTTCGGCCTGGTGCGCGACGACTACACGCCCAAGCCGGCCTTCGCGGTGTACCGCGCGCTGGTCGAGGAGCTGACGATGGGCTGACGAGGGGCTGGCGGCGGGCCGACGAGAGCCGGCCGGCTCCGCTAGTTCGCCTCGAAGAAGCGCTCCACCGTGCGGCGCTGTGCGGCGACGGCGTCCACCGGCTCGCCGATCACCCGGCCGGCCAGGGCGACGGCCAGCTCGCCGACGTCCTGCCGCAGCAGGCGGGCCGCCTCGGCCCGGTCGGCGGCGATCCGGGCGCGGCCGGTGGTGAGCAGTTCGTCCCGGTCGCGGATGCCCTCCGCGCGGGCCGCGACCATCGCCGCCGCGCCGCGCTCGGCGTACTCCTCCCGGATCCGGGCCGCCTCGTGGCGGGCCTCGGCCAGCTCCCGCAGGCGGGCCTCCCGGGTGGCCTCGGCCTCGGCGAGCAGGGCCTCGGCGCGTTCGGTGCGGCCCTCGGTGGCCTCCCAGCGTTCGGACTGCACCCGTTCGATCCGGGGGAGCAGGTGGCGGCCGAGCAGCCACAGCAGCAGGAAGAACAGTGCCAGGCCGAGGATCAGCGGGGCAGGTTCGGGCTTGAGCGGGCCGAGTGCGAGGGTCACGCGCTACCTCCCCAGGGTATGACGTTCCGTCGGTCGGAAGCTTCCCCAGGGGCGATGCCGGTCGAACTCGGCCCGGACATGAGCTGCGTCACGGCGGCCCGGGCGGCCGCGGGGCTCACTGCCCCATGACGTACTTGACGGTCGGGCCGGTGGTCCAGCCGCCGTCCACCGCCAGCTCGGCGCCGGTGACGTAGGAGGAGTCGTCGGAGAGCAGGTAGACCACGGCGCCGGCGATCTCGGGCGCCTCGCCGACCCGGCCCATCGGGGTGTTGGGGTAGTTGCCCTCGCCGCGCCGGATGCCGACCGAGGCGGTCATCGGGGTGTAGGTCATGCCCGGGTGCACCGAGTTGACCCGGATCCGCTCGGTGCCCAGCTCGACCGCGCCGATCTTGCTGAGGCCGCGCACGCCCCACTTGGAGGCGCCGTAGCCGGCGGTCAGCGCCAGGCCCATCAGGCCGGCCGCCGAGGAGATGTTGACGATCGAGCCGCCGCCGGCCGCGCGCATCGCCGGGACGGCGGTCTTCATCCCGATGAACACGCCGGTCAGGTTGATGTCCAGGACCTTGCGGAAGTGCTCGACGCTCTCGTCCGCGAGCAGCGTGCCGGTGGAGATCCCCGCGTTGTTGACCAGACCGTGCAGGGCGCCGAACTCCGCCACCGCGAAGTCCACCACGCGCTGCCAGTCCTCCTCGGAGGTCACGTCGTGGCGCACGAACCGCGCCCGCTCGCCGAGTTCGGCGGCGGTGGTCCTGCCGTCCTCCTCCAGGACG
Organism: Kitasatospora sp. NPDC058063; assembly: GCF_042885395.1. NCBI lineage: Bacteria > Bacillati > Actinomycetota > Actinomycetes > Kitasatosporales > Streptomycetaceae > Kitasatospora > Kitasatospora sp. NPDC058063. Next base: position 231,981 of record NZ_JBHVSD010000006.1, on the reverse strand, counting down.
TCGGTGATCACCACGTTGGCACCGGACGCCACGGCGAGCCGGGCGGCCTCGGCGCCCAGGCCGCGGGCGCCGCCGGTGACGATGACGGTCTTGCCGGTGAGGTCGTTCATGACCTGCTCCTTCGGGGGGTGGGGGAGGAGAGCATGGCGGCGGACATCGTCACCAGGTCGGCGAGGAAGGTCTCCTCGTCCGTCAGGGGGGTGGAGCCGGCGAGGTACTGCTGCGCCCGGTCGGCGAGGGCCGCGCCGATCAGGGTGAGGACCAGGTCGATCCGTTCCAGCCGGATCGGCTCCGGCAGGGCGGAGATCCGGTCCTCGACCAGCTCGATCAGGCGCCAGTAGCCGCCGCCGGCCAGCGTCGGGTGCGGGGTCCGGGTGCGGACGCCGCTGTTGTGGCTGACCTGCGCGGAGATCCGCAGGCAGTGCCGGCCCTGTTCGGTGCGCAGTTCGGTGGCCTCGGCCGCGACCAGCGCGCCGAGCAGTCCGGGCAGGTCCGCGTCCGCGAGGGCGGGCAGACGCGGCGCGAGGGCCTGCTCGGCGCGTTCCTGGCGGCCGGCCATGATCGCGTCGAGCAGGCCCTCGCGGGAGCCGAAGTGGTACTGCACGGCGGACGGGTTGCTCTGTCCGGCCAGTCGGGTGATGTCCCTGGTCAGGGCGGCTTCCACGCCGCGGGTGGCGAAGAGTTCCTCCGCCGCGCGCAGCAGCCTCTCGCGGGTCTCGTGGCCCGCCGATGTCCTTGCCATGCGCGCAAGATTAATGCTGCGCATTATTAATGGCAAAGGAGGTGGGCCCAGTCCCGGTCCCCGGCCTACGTCACCTCGCCCCGGCGGGAGAAGCGCTCCGCCCGCCACTCACCGCTCTCCAGCACCTCGGCCAGCTGCCGGGCCGCGTCCCAGACCTCGGTGTACGACACGTAGAGCGGCGTGAAGCCGAAACGCATCAGGTCCGGTGCGCGGAAGTCGCCGATCACCCCGCGCTCGATCAGGGCCTGCACCACCGGGTAGCCGTCGGCGTGCCGCAGCGCGACCTGACTGCCCCGCCGGGCGTGCTCGCGCGGGGTCGCCACCTCGACGCCGTCCAGCCCCTCGGTCAGCGAGACGAACAGATCGGTCAGCGCCAGGCTCTTCGCCCGCACCGCCGCCTGGTCGACCCGCTCCCAGACGTCCAGCGAGGCGTCGAGGGCGGCCTGCCCGAGCAGCGAGGGCGAGCTGGTGAGGAACCGGCCGATGCCCGGCTTCGGGTCGTACCCGGGCTCGAAGGCGAACGGCCGGGCGTGGCCGAACCAGCCGCTCAGCGGCTGGAGCGGGCCGGCCGCCAGGTGCCGCTCGGCGACGTACAGGAAGGCCGGCGAACCGGGGCCGCCGTTCAGGTACTTGTAGGTGCAGCCGACCGCGAAATCCGCGCCGGCGGCGCCGAGTTCGACCGGCAGCGCGCCCACCGAGTGGCACACGTCCCAGATCATCAGGGCGCCCGCGGCCTGCACCCGGGCGGTGATGCCGGGCATGTCCAGCAGCTCGCCGGTGCGGTAGTCCACGTGCGAGAGGACGACCGCGGCGACGTCCCCGTCCAGGTGGCGGTCCAGCTCCTCGGGGCGGATCAGCGCGCTGCGCGCGCCCTCGACCAGACCGGTCACGCCCTCGGCGATGTACAGGTCGGTGGGGAAGGCCTCGGCGTCACCGAGCACGGTGCGCCGGCCCGGACGCAGCCGCAGCGCGGCCGACAGCACCTTGAAGAGATTGACCGAGGTGGTGTCGCAGACGACCACCTCCGCCGGACCGGCGCCGATCAGCGGCGCGATCCGCCGTCCCAGCCGGTACGGCTGCTCGAACCAGCCGGCGTCGTTCCAGCTGCGGATCAGCTCCCGGCCCCACTCCTCCTCGACCACCCGGCGCACCCGCTCGGGCGTGCGCACCGGCAGCACGCCCAGCGAGTTGCCGTCCAGGTAGATCACCCCGTCCGGCAGGGCGAACTCCTTGCGGAACGCCGCCAGCGGGTCGACGGCGTCCAGCGCCGCGCAGTCCTCGCGCGTGATCATGCCCGTCCTCTCGTTCCCCTGGTTACCCTCGCTCACGGCCCGCTCCGTCACGGCCCGCTCCGTCACGGCCCGCTCCGTCACGGCCCGCTCCGTCACAGCCCGTCCCGGATCGTCCACAGCTCCGGGAACACGTCCTGCTCGGCCGACTTGCGCAGCCAGGTCAGTCCGCTGGAGCCGCCCGAGCCGGGCTTGCCGCCCATGGTCCGCTTGACCGCCGAGAGGTGGCGCTGGCGCCAGCGGGTGACCCGCTCGGCCACGTCCAGCAGGGCCTCGCCGAGCGGCTGGAGCGCGGCGGACTCCGGCTCGGTGTACACCCGCCGCCAGGCCGCCTCGACCTCCGCGGACGGCTGGTGGCGCTCCTCGGAGGGCGCCCGGTGCGGGGCCAGGCCGCGGCGCGCCAGCAGCGCCAGTGCCTCGTCGTACAGGCCGGGGGAGCGCAGGGCCTCGGTCAGCTCGGCCTGGGTGTCGGGCATCCCGTCGTACATCTTCAGCAGCGCGGCGTTCTTGTTGCCGAGCAGGAACTCCAGCCGCAGGAAGGCGGCGGACTGGAAGCCGGAGGCCTCGCCGAACAGCGAGCGGAAGGAGTTGAACTCGTGCGGGGTCATGGTGGCCAGCAGGTCCCAGGACTCCACCAGTACGTCCTGCACGTGGGTGCCCCGGCGCAGCGCGGCCAGCGCGGCGGGCAGGTCGTCCTCGCGCAGTGCCTGCCGGGCGAGCGTCCACTCGTGCCGCAGCAGGTCGAACAGCAGCTCCATCACCTGGGTGGTGACGATGAACGACAGCTCGGCCGGCTCCTTGCTGCGCGGGTGCTGCAGGCCGTGCAGCTCCTCCAGGCGCACGTACTGGGCGTACGGGGTGCCCCGGCCCGGTGCTCCGCCCCGACCGAACGACAGGTTGGGTGTCTCCACCGTGTCGTGCCCCATCCCGATCCTCCTGATCCTCCGGGCCGCATCGCCCGGTCCGGTGAACCAGCCGGACTGCCGGGTTCCACCGGGTGCCCATTGTGCGGTGGCGGTGCCCCCCGTTTGAATGGTCGACGGGCATCGCAACCGCCTTCGGAGCTGTTGTTCGCGATGCGTTCCGCCGATTCGCTTTACGAATGGAAATCTCTTGATCCCGACCACCCGGGAGGTCGCCTTGGACGCCGTTGACCGCCGCCTGCTCGCCGAGCTCCAGGCCGACGCCCGGCTCTCGTACAACGAACTCTCCCGCCGGGTGAGCCTGTCCGCACCCGCGGTGGCCGAACGGGTCCGCCGGCTGGAATCCGAGGGGGTGATCAGCGGCTACCACGCCCACGTGGACCTCACCCGGGCCGGGCTGCCGATCACCGCGCTGGTCCAGATCCAGTGCTACGGCCCGCGCTGCGTGCTGCGCGATCCGGAGGTGCCGACCTGGCCGGAGGTGGTCCAGCTGCACCGGGTCACCGGCGGGGCGTGCTGCGTGCTGCTGGTCGCGGTGTCGACGATGGCCGAGTTCGAGGCGGTGTGCGACCGGCTCGGCGGCTACGGCCAGCCGTCCAGCTCGATGATCCTCTCCAGCCCGGTGCCCTGGCGGCCGGTGGTGCCGCGCTGACCGCTGCCACTGCCACTGGTCCACGGCCGGTGCCGATGGCGGGCGGCGGGCGGCTGTCCTTGACGCGGACGTCAAGGAGTAGGTTGCCCGGCATGCCGAACGAGCGCCACATCCTGCTGCTGCCCGGGAGCCTGCGAGCCGGTTCCACCAACGAGACCGTGCTGCGCACCGCGGCCGCCGTGGCCGCGGCCGCCCCGGGCCTGCGGACCACGTACTACGCCGGGCTGGCCGGGCTGCCGCACTTCAACCCGGACCACGACACCGACCCGCTGCCGGAGCCGGTGGCCGAGCTGCGGGCCGCGATCGAGGCGGCCGACGCGCTGCTGGTCTGCACCCCCGAGTACGCCGGGACGCTGCCGGGCGCGTTCAAGAACCTGCTGGACTGGACGGTCGGCGGGATCGAGATCTCGGACAAGCCCACCGGCTGGATCAACGCCGCCGGTCCGGGCCGCGGCCAGGGGGCCGAGGCCACCCTGCGCACCGTCCTCGGCTACACCGGCGCGGCCGTGCTGGACGAGGCCTGCGTCCGGCTTCCGCTGGAGCGCGGCGCGGTCGGCCCGGACGGGCTGGTCGCCGATCCACTGGTCCGCGAGCGGATCGGCGAGGTGCTGGCACGCCTCGCGGCCGGCTGACCCGGGCGGGCGCCGGGCCCGGCTCCGTTCAGGGCCCGTGAGCGCCGTTCGGCACCCGTCGGGGCCTGGTGCGGGTACGGTGCGGGCTCAGTGCCCCTCCGGCAGGTGCACTCCCAGCCCGGCCAGGCCCTCCAGGAACAGTTCGACGCCGACCGCCGCCAGCAGCAGCCCGAGCAGCCGGGACAGCACCTCCAGCGAGGTGCGGTGGGTGCGTCGCATCAGCGGCGCGAGCACCGCCACACAGAGGTAGTTGATCACCGCGACGGCCACGTACGCCCCGGAGACGGCGGCCTTCCAGCCCAGGTTGTCCTGGTTGAGCGAGGCGACCAGGACGGCCGTGATGGCGAGCGGGCTGGCGATGTACGGCAGCAGCAGTTCGCGGATGCCGTCCACCAGCGGGTTCGACAGGTGTTCGTCGTCGTCGGCGTCCGAGCCGAGGTGGACGCCGAAGACCAGGGCGACGGCGTAGACGAAGAAGATCGCCCCGCCCGCGAGCTGGAGCGACTGGTCGCTGATGTGGAAGAGGGTGGTCAGCTCGTCGGCCCCGAAGCCGAGCACCAGGCCGATCACCGCCGCGATGGCCGTGCTCAGCGCGGCGAGCCGGCGCAGCTCCCGGTTGCTGCGGGTCCCGGCCAGCCGGGCGAAGGCCAGCAGGGTCTTCGGCGGGCCGACCACGGCGAAGAAGGTGATGAAGGCGCTGCCCAGGTTGAAGACGAACATGGGCCAAGCATGACCTCGGGGCCCCGGGCAGCCGGTCCGCCACGCCCCGCGGCCGGGCGCGGCGTGGATCACCCCGCCGGCGGTTCATTCCCGGTCGGGGCCGAATTCGCCCGGATGGCGGCCCCGGCTCGAAGGGACGGGCGCCCTCGGTTGCTATGGAGGCAGGACCGTCACCACTGTCACCGAGCGGGGTCACTCCGCCGCGGAAGCGAGGATGCGACATGTGCCTGAACCGTAAGGACCTGGGCCTGCTGGCCCTGCGCGGCGCGGTCGGCGGCGTGCTGATCGCGCACGGCACCCAGAAGCTGTTCGGCTGGTTCGGGGGCGGCGGCCTGGAGGGCGCCACCCACGCCATGGAGCAGATGGGTTTCCACCCGGCCCGGCAGAGCGCGCTGGCGGCCGGCCTCGGCGAGGCGGGCGGCGGTGCGCTGCTGGTGGCCGGGCTGGCGACCCCGGCGGCCGGCGCGGTGGTGGCGGGGACGATGGCGGGCGCGGTGTCGGTGCACGCCCCGGCCGGCTTCTTCGCGATGTCCGGCGGCTACGAGTACCCGGCCTTCCTCGGTGCGACCGGCCTGGCGCTCGGCCTGGCGGGCGCCGGCCGGTACTCGCTGGACCACCTGACCGGCCACGTCTTCGACCGGCCGTGGCTCGGCCTGGCGTCCTTCGTGGCGAGCGCCGCCGGGGCGTACGGCGTCGTCGCGCGGCGCCGCCACGTGGTGCGGCTGCGCGAGGAGCGGGCCGCGGTGGAGTCGGACTCCCAGGAGGGCTCGGGGCTGTCCTGACGCGCGCTCCCGGCCCGGCTCACCCGGAGGCAGCAGCCCTGCTGGCGGCGGCCCCGCGGCCCTCGGAGGGTGGGCGTGGAGGTGTGCCGGGCAGCCCGGCGCCGACCGGAAACGAGGGACCGCATGGACCGCCAGCCGCTCACCCGAGCCAGCTCCCCGACCCCGCCGAGGGTCACCGCGCAGGACCTGGACGCACCACCGGTGCGTCACCAACGCCGGGCGTTGGCGGGGGTGTTGGTCGCGGCGGTGGTCGGCGCGACGGCGCTCGCGGGCTGTTCCTCCTCCTCGAAGAGCGTGAGCGGCGTGGCCTCCGCCGCGGCGTCCGCGGTGGAGAAGGGCGCGAGCGCCGTCGCCTCCGCCGCCTCGGCGCTGGGCTCGGCGGCCGGCGGGGCGGGGTCCGCGATCGCCTCGGCCGAGGCGCGGGCCTCGGCGGCGGTGTCGGCGGCCTCCTCGGCCGTCTCCGGGATCAAGGGCGGGCTGGACGCCAAGGGGGACGTCACCGCCGGGGCGGTGACCACCGGTTCGGACGGCAAGCCGCAGGTGCCGCTGACCGTCACCAACCACGGGCAGCAGTCGTACCGGTACGTGATCCAGGTGAACTTCACCGACGGGTCGGGCAAGGTGCTGGACGCGGCCGCGGTGACCATCCAGGACGTGGCGGTCGGGCAGAGCTCCCAGGCCACCGCGCACGCCCACCGGGACCTCTCCGGCACGGTCAAGGCCGAGGTGGCCAACGCCGTCCGCTACTGACTCCGGGGCCGGCTCGGGGCGCGGCCGCCCAGCTCAGCGCGGGGGTGGAACCTTAAGCGGGTCTCAAGGCCCAACGGCACCCCTTGACGGGGGAGTTGGTCTAGTCCATTTTTATTGCCCAGGTGCAGGGAGCCCCTGAACCGGCGTCAGCGGCCTCGTGCCGCGGGCGCCGGTTCGGCACATCCCGGTAGTCCGTCATGGTCTGATCCCGCTCGATTCCCCACCCACACCTGTCATGTCCCGGTCGTCCGGCCCCACCCCGGACGCGCGCCCCCGGGCCGACGGGAACCCCCACAACCAGGAGTCACGCACCCATGCTGCGCTCACGCATTGAAAGGGCCGGGACCCCGGCGCCGCAGGGCGGCCGCCGACGCCGCCCGAAGAGCATGGCCGCCATCGCGGCCGGCACCACCGCCTCCCTGCTGCTCGGCGCAGGCCTCGCGCTGTCCGGCGGTGGCGCGGCCAACGCCGCGACCACCAACTCCACCGGCGCGCCCGCCACCAGCGGCGGCATCAAGGTCGCCTACTTCGACCAGTGGTCGATCTACGCGAACGCGTACTACCCCAAGACGATCCAGGACACCGGCGTCGCCAAGAACCTGGACTACCTGATCTACTCCTTCGCCAACATCCACCCGACCGACCTGGGGTGTTTCGAGGCCACCAAGGCCGCCGACACGAACGACAACAACCCCAACGCGGGTGACGGCGCGGGCGATGCGTTCGCCGACTACCAGAAGAGCTTCGGCCCGGACATCTCGGTCGACGGCGTCGGCGACGTCTGGAACCAGCCGATCGCGGGCAACCTCAACCAGCTGAAGAAGCTGAAGGCGAAGAACCCGAACCTCAAGGTCCTGCTCTCGCTGGGCGGTTGGACCTACTCCAAGTACTTCTCGCCGGCCTCCGCCACGGACGCCTCGCGCAAGCACCTGGTGTCGTCCTGCATCGACATGTTCATCAAGGGCAACCTGCCCAAGGACGCCGGCTTCGGCGGCCCGGGCTCGGCGGCCGGCGTCTTCGACGGCATCGACATCGACTGGGAGTACCCGGGCGGTGGCGGCCACACCGGCAACCTCTCCAGCCCGGCGGACAAGCAGAACTTCACCGCGCTGCTGAAGGAGTTCCGCACCCAGCTGGACGCGCAGGGCACGGCCGACAAGAAGACCTACGCCCTGTCGGCGGCGGTCGGCGCCGGCCAGGACAAGATCATGAACGTCGAGACCGACAAGATCGGTCAGTACCTGACCTTCCTCGACGTCATGACCTACGACATGCACGGCGGCTGGGACGCCCAGGGCCCGACCAACCACCAGGCCGCGCTCTACTCGACCCCGGACGACCCGTCGACCCCGGCCAAGCCGGGCAACGGGAAGTACTCGATCGACAACGCGATCAAGGCCTGGACGGCCGGTGACAAGGAGTACGGCATCCCCGGCGGCTTCCCCGCCAACAAGATCAACATGGGTGTGCCGTTCTACTACCGCGGCTGGACCGGCGTGAAGGACAACGGCAAGCACGGCCTGTTCCAGCCCGCCACCCAGCCGGCGGCCGGCGCGGCGATGTCCGGCAACCAGCCCGGCATCCAGATGTACAAGGAGCTCGCGGGCTTCGTCGACAACCCGTCCAAGACCTTCTGGGACGACGGCGCCCAGGCCACGTACTTCTACGACGGCAACACCTTCTGGAGCGGTGAGGACGCCAAGTCCATCCAGGCCAAGCTCGACTACGCGCACTGCAACGGCCTCGGCGGCTCCTTCGCCTTCTCGCTGTACGACCTGGGCACCAAGACCGCCCTGTTCGACAAGATGGTGAGCGCCACCAACGGCTCCGCGTCCGCCTGCCCGGCCCCGCCGACCGGCACGCCGACCCCGACCTCCACCGGCACCCCCACCGGCACGCCGACCGGCACCCCCACGGGTACGCCGACCGGTACCCCCACGGGCACCCCGACCGGCACCCCGACCACGCCGGCCTCCTGCCCGGCCGCCCCGAGCTGGGACACCGACACCACCTACGCGGCCGGCGGCACCAAGGTCTCGTGGAAGGGCCACTACTACACCAACAAGTGGTGGACCAAGGGCGACGACCCGAGCCTGAGCGGCCAGTGGGGCGTCTGGACCGACAACGGCCCCTGCTGACGGTCCACCGGACCGCCGAGGGCCCGACGGACCCCCGCAGCACCTGAAGCGACGGGTCCGGCCCGCCGGGAGGAGCATCCTCCCGGCGGGCCGGACCCGTTTCGCGTTCCCCGGCCTCCCGGGGGTCAGTCCAGGCCGGCGGTGCGCCCGAGCGCGTCCGGCCGGCTCTCCTCGATCCGCCGCAGCATCCGGCCCAGCATCGCGGAGAGCGCGGTCCGCTCCTCGCCCACGACGTCCTGGAGCAGCTCCTCCTCGAAGACCGCGGCCATCCGCATCGACTCCAGCCACTTGTCGCGGCCGGTCTCGGTGAGCTCGATGATCACCCGCACCCGGTTGGTCTCGTCCCGCTCCCGGGTGACCAGTCCGTCCGCCACCATCCGGTCGATCCGGTGCGTCATCGCCGCCGGGGTGAGCCCGAGGCGCTTGGCCAGCTCGCCCGGGCCCAGCCGGTACGGGCTGCCGGACACCACCAGCGCCTTGAGCACCTCCCACTCGGCGGAGGTGATTCCGAGCACAGTCAGCTGCCGGTCGTACGCCACGCCCATCCGCCGGGAGACCCGGTTGAGGGTCTGCACGATCGTCTCCACCTGGGGGTCGACGGTGGGGAATTCCCGCTGGTAGAGGGCCACCTGCTCGGCGATGCCGAACTCCAGGGGGGTGGCCGGGGCGGGCTTGCCGGCAGCCGGCGGCGGCTTGTCCGTAGTCATGCGGACCAGTGTCGCACGAGGGTGCACTCCTTAAGCCTTTGACTCCGCAGTCTTCGGGTGCTAAGACTTTATCTCGTCAAACTTTAGCTCTGAAATCTTCTGGACTTAAGAGTATCCAGTTGAAACCAGGAAGGGATGTGCACGGTGACCGGCACGGTGAAGCAGCAGAGGCAGCAGCGGCGGGGAGCGGGCGGCCCGCTGCGCCGCGTCCAGATCGGCAACGCGCTCAGCGCGTTCGGCAGCGGGTTCACGATGCCGTACATGTTCGTGTACGTGGACCAGGTGCGCGGGCTGGGCTCGCTGGCGGCCGGGATGGTGTTCACCGTCTTCGCGCTGGCGGCCCTCGCCGTCCTGCCGTTCACCGGCCGCGGCATCGACAGGTACGGTCCCCGCCCGGTCCTGCTGGCCGGTACGGCGCTCGCCGCCACCGGTGCGTTCGCCTTCGGCCACGCCACCGGCACCCCGGCCCTGCTGGTCTCCTCCTTCCTGTTCGGCGCCGGTGTCACCACCTGCCAGCCGGCGCTCGCCACGATGATCGTCCGCTGCTCCACGGCGGCCACCCGCTCGCACGCCTTCGCGCTCCAGTTCACCCTGGTCAACCTGGGCATGGGCATCGGTGCGCTGGTCGGCGGGCAGATCGTGAACGTGTCGGACCCGGCCAGCCTGACCCGGCTGTTCACCATCGAGGCGGTGACGTTCCTCGGCCTCGCCCTGGTCACCGGCACCGCCCGGATGCCCAGGACCCAGCTGACCGCCGTCCACGGAAAGGCCGACGGCCCGACCGGTCTGCGCGCCCTGCTCGCCGACAAGGCGATGGTGCGGCTCAGCATCCTCGCCGGGCTGATCTTCTTCACCTGCTACGGCCAGTTCGAGTCCGGCGTCGCGGCCTTCGCCACCGACACCGTCGGCACCGCGCCCTCCACCCTGGGCTTCGCGATCGGCGCCAACGCGCTGACCATCGTGGTGCTGCAGATGTTCATGGTGCGGATCACCGCCAAGCGCCGGCGCACCACCGCGATGGCCGCGGCCGGCGTGGTCTGGCTCGGCGCCTGGGCGATGGCCCTGGTGGCCGGCCTGATACGGACCGAGACCATGGCCGCCACGGTCGCCATCGTCTCGATCTACGCCCTCTTCGGCGTCGGCGAGTCGCTGCTCGCGCCCACCATGGGCCCGATCGTCGCGGACCTCGCCCCGGCCCGGCTGCTCGGCACCTACAACGCCGGGTACGCCCTGGTGAAGCAGATCGCCATCGCGGTCGGCCCGGCCGTCGGCGTGCTGCTGGTCGGCTCCGGCACCTGGCCGCTCTACCTGGCGGCCATGGCGGGCTCCACGCTGCTGATCGTCGCCATGGCGCTGCGGCTGCGCCCGTACCTCACGCCGGAGCAGGACAACGCGGCCCCGGCCGTCGTCCACGCCGTCCCGGTCCGGGAGCTGCAGACCGCCGCCTAGCGGAACGGGCGGCAAGGGGGTTCGAAACGGGCGCCGACCAGGTCACCTGGTCGGCGCCCGTCGCGCTTGGCTTCGCGCGCACCGCCACATAGTGTCAGTGGCTGTTGACCGCCCTGCCCCGGCCGGAGCGGCACGACCCGGGCGGAGCCAGGACCCGGACAGAGCAGACAGGCGAATCGGCGAGGCTATGACGCAAGCGGCGCTCACGCACCCACCGGCGGCCCCGGCCACCGCCGCCCCGGCCCCGGCCCCGCGCGGGGGCCTGGTCCGCTGGGCGGCCGACCGCTCCGGCTGGCTCGGACCGATCGCCGTGGCGCTCTTCGCCGGCCTGCTGCGGTTCTGGAACCTCGGCCACCCCGGCTCCTTCGTCTTCGACGAGACGTACTACCCCAAGGACGCCTGGTCCCTGCTCCGGCAGGGCTACGAGGGCACCTGGCCCGACCACGCCAACGCCGACATCCTGTCCGCTCCGCAGTCGATCCCGCTGACCTCCGCGCCCGAGTTCATCGCCCACCCGCCGCTCGGCAAATGGGTGATGGCGGTCGGCGAGCAGCTGTTCGGACTGAACCCCTTCGGCTGGCGGTTCATGACCGCCCTGCTCGGCACCGTCACCGTGCTGATGCTGGCCCGGATCGGCCGCCGCCTCTTCGGCTCCACCCTGATCGGCTGCACCGCCGCGCTGCTGATGTCGGTGGACGGCCTCCAACTGGTGATGAGCCGGGTCGGCCTGCTCGACGGCATCCAGATGTTCTTCGTGCTCGCCGCCTTCGGCAGCCTGCTGATCGACCGCGACCACGTCCGCGCCCGGCTCGCCGTCGCCGCCGAGACCGTCGGCGGCGAGAGCGTCGGCGGCGACGCCGTCCGGCTCGGGTGGCGCCCCTGGCGGATCGCCGCCGGGGTGCTCCTCGGTGCCGCCTGCGCGGTCAAGTGGAACGGCGCCCCGATCCTCGCCGCCTTCGGCGTCCTGACCGTCCTGTGGGACCAGTCCGGCCGCCGCGCCGCCGGCGCCCGCCGTCCCTGGCGTTCCATGCTGCGCCGGGACGCCGTCCCCGCCTTCCTCGCCATGGTCGGCTCCGCCGTGGTGGTGTACGTCGGCGCCTGGAGCGGCTGGCTCGCCACCGGCGGCTCCGGCCCGACCGGCGGGGGCGGCTACGACCGGCACTGGGCCGACGGGCGCGCCGGGCTCTCCCCGGACAGCGTCCTCGGCATCCCGCTGCCGCAGGTCCCGATGAGCTGGGTGCCCGCGTCGCTGCGCAGCCTGTGGCATTACCACTCGCAGATGTACGACTTCAATACCGGTCTGAGCACCCCGCACACCTACCAGTCCAACCCCTTCGCCTGGCTGGTCGACGGCCGCCCCGTCTCGATGTACTGGGAGCAGATCCCGTACGGGCAGCGCGGTTGCACCTCCTCGGGCGGCTGCGCCTCGCAGATCCTCGGCCTCGGTACGCCCTTCCTGTGGTGGACGGCCTGCTTCGCGCTGGTCTACCTGCTGTGGCGCTGGTTCTTCCGGCGGGACTGGCGTTCGGGCGCGGTGCTGTGCGCGGTGGCCGGGATCTACCTGCCCTGGTTCCGGTACCAGGAGCGGACGATCTTCTCCTTCTACATGGTCGTGCTGGTGCCGTTCCTGTGCCTGGCCGTCGCCCAGATGCTCGGCGCGATGCTCGGTCCGCCCGGGTGCACCCCCGAGCGACGCCGGATCGGGGCGATCGGGGCCGGGGCGGTCGTGCTCGCGATCGTCGGCTGCTTCGCCTTCTTCTACCCGCTGTACACGGCGGAGGTGATCCCGATGTCGTCCTGGCAGGACCGGATGTGGTTCACCAGCTGGATCTGAGGGCCCGCGCCCGATGGGCCGGATCTGGACGGATTGGATCTGCGCGAGTCGGATCTGTGCGGGTCGGATCTGCGCGGGTGGGATCTTCGCGGGTCGGATCCGAAAGGGCCGGATCTGATGGCCCCGGCGGACCTGGCGGCCTCCGGCGGCCAGCTGCTGCCGGTCACCCCGGTGCTCGGGGTGGTCACCGCCGTGCTGCTGCTGGCCGCCGTCGCGGTGGCCGGGCGGGGACTGCTCGGCCACGGGCACGCGGTGCTGCGGGCCGGGCTGCGGGCCGTGGTGCAGCTGGCCGCCGTCGCCGCGGTGATCACCTGGGTGGTCGCTTCGCTCTGGTGGTCGGCGCTGTTCGTGGTGCTGATGTTCTCGGTCGCGGTGCGCACCGCCGGACGGCGGATGACCCGGGGCCCGGCCTGGGTCTGGGCGGCCGCCCCGATCGGCGCCGGGGTGCTGCCGGTGCTCGCCCTGCTGCTGGGCGTCGGGCTGCTGCCGCCCGAGGGCCTGTCCGTCATCCCGGTCGCGGGCATCCTGATCGGCGGGGCGCTCAGCGCGACCTCGCTGGCCGGGCGGCGGGCCCTGGACGAGCTGCGGCTGCGGCGCGGCGAGGTGGAGGCCGCGCTGGCGCTCGGCTTCGAGGAGCGCGACGCCCGGCTGGAGATCTGCCGGACGGCGGCGGCGACCTCGCTCGTCCCGGCGCTGGACCAGACCCGGACGGTCGGCCTGGTCACCCTGCCCGGGGCCTTCGTCGGGATGCTGCTGGGCGGGGCCTCGCCGGTCCAGGCGGGGGCGGTGCAGCTGTTCGTGCTGATCGGGTTGCTGGCGGTGGAGTCGGTGGCGATCGTGGTGGTACTGGAACTGGTCGGGCGCGGGCTGATCGCGGCCGAGCCGGACGGGGGCGCCCGGTAGGCGGGTCGACAGCCGTCGAGCGCCGCCGGCCGCCGTCGACCGCTGTCGGACTCCGTCGATCCCCGTCGGCCGCCGTGGATCTCTCGGGGCGGGTCGGTCGACGCCGTCGGGTACGCTTGGGGCCGTTGAAGGGGAGTAGCCCTCCACCGGACCGTCGACATACTGGCCCCCAGGGGCCCGGCGCCCGGGGTACCGCTCGATGAGCGGTGCCGGCGAGACCTTCGGCCGCAGTGCTGTGACCATGACCAGTGCTGTCGGGCCGAAGCGTCCCCTGACGGACCTGCGGAGGCCGGGCAGCCCGACCGAGGACTCCTATGAGTATCACCGTTGCCGCGTTGACCTTCGGCATCATCTTCCTGGCCGAACTGCCGGACAAGACCGCGCTGGCCAGCCTGGTGCTCGGCACCAAGTACCGTGCGAGCTACGTCTTCGCGGGCATCGCCGCGGCCTTCGCCCTCCAAGTGGGCCTCGCGCTCGTCGCCGGGCACCTGCTCACGCTGCTGCCGCACCGCTGGGTGGAGGGCGTCACCGGCCTGCTGTTCCTGGTCGGCGCGGCGATGCTGCTGTTCCACGGCGGCGAGGACGAGGACGAGCACGCGGCCAAGGAGCCGTCCTCGAACAGCTTCTGGAAGGTGGCCGGGGCCAGCTTCGTGGTCGTCGCGATCGCCGAGTTCGGTGACCTGACCCAGATCATGACCGCCAACCTGGCCGCCAAGTACGCCGACCCGCTGGCCGTCGGCCTCGGCTCCTGGCTGGCGCTGTGCGCGGTCGGCGGGGTCGCCATCGTGGGTGGGCAGAAGCTGCTCAAGTACGTGCCGATGAAGCTGATCATCCGGGTGGCGGCGACGATCATGGTCGTGCTGGCGGGCATCAGCATCTTCGGGGCGATCACCGGCTGACCGGCCGGCGGGGTCACGGGCGGGGCGGCGGCTGCCGACGGGCGGCCGCCGCCCCTTTCCTGTGCCCTGCGCTCGGACGGGGGCGGCAGCCCGGCTCAGCAGCCGGGGTCAGCTTTCGGAGTCAGCAGCCGGGGTCGGCGGTGAGGGAGGCCTGGGTCTTGGGGCCGTAGACGCCGTTCTCGCCCTTGATCCGGTTGTCGCGCTGGTAGCTGGTGAGCACCGACTGGGTCCAGTAGTCGAAGGTGCCGGTGACGATCGACTTGTCGATGAATCCGCATTCGGCGGCGTACAGACGCTGCTGCATGTCCTTGACGTCGGCCCCGCTCATCCCGAGCTGGAGCTGCCGCGGGCTCGGCGCCTGGGTCGGCGTGGGCGTGGGTGTGGGCGTCGGGGTGGGGACCGGAACGGGCGCCTGGACCGGAGGCGGCGGCGGAGGCGTCGGCGTGGCGGCCGGGGGCGGGGTGGTCGTCTTCGTCGGGCTCGGCCTGCGGGTGGGGGCGGCCGTCGGGCTCGGTGCCTCGCTGGTCGGCGCCGCGGCGCTCGGAGCGGGCACCGCCAGAGTGGGCGGGTCCACCGGCGCGGGCGCCAGGGTGCTCGTCGGCAGCGGCTGCGCCTGCTTGGCCGGCGGCTCGTTGGAGGGCGTCACCGCGTACGCGACACCGATGGTGAGCGCCACCAGGGCGGCGCCGGCCCCGGCGAGCAGCCCCTTGCGCTGGGCGAGCGGGTTCCGGTCGGCCTGTTCGGCCGCCCTCCTGGCGGCCCGGCCGCCACCGGCCTCCGGCCCGGGCACGGCCTGACCGGCGTTCGGGGCCCGACCGGCGTTCGAGGCCGGCCCGAGGTCCGGCGCCTGCCCGAAGGAGAAGAGGCCGATCTCGTTCCCGGCCGGCCCCGAGGGCGGTACCGGCGGCAGCACGGTGGTGGCGTACGCCTCCGGGTGGGCGCCGAGGTCCGGGTAGCCGTCGGTTGCCGGGTAACCGTCGCCTGCCGGGTAGCCGTCGGCACCCGGGTAGGCATGCGGGTCCGGGTAGGCAGGTGCGTCCGGGTAGCCGTCGGCGTCCGGGTAGCCGTCGGCGTCCGGGTAGCCGTCGGCGTCCGGGTGGGCACCGACGCCCGGCCCGAACGGGGCCTGCCCCGGGGCGACGGGCGGCAGCACGGTGGTGGCGTACGCGTCCGCGTCCGGTCCGAGCGGCGGAGCGGCCGGCGGCCCGGGCCGCCCCGGGGGTACGGGCGGCAGCACCGTGGTCGCGAACGGGTCCACCACCGGTGCGTTCGGGTGGGTCTCGTCGGCCAGCTGGTCGGCGGTCTGCGGGACGTACGGGCGGACCAGCGGCGGGCCCTCGATGTGGGGCAGGACGGCGGTCTCGGTGAGGCTCGGGTCCGGGACGCAGCCGCACCCGGTGGAGCGTGCGGTGCCGCACGTCGGGCAGTGCTGGTCCGGCATCGGCCGGTCCTCCTCGGTTTCGCGTCGACTTCGCGGGCGGCTGTTCGGTCGTCGGGCTGTTCGGCTGTTCGGTCGTTCGGTGCGCCGTCCGGGCGGAACCGGGCGCACGATCGCGCCTGATTATGCAGGACCGCCCGAAGGGTGGACAGGGGCGTCCGTCCCCCCGCGGGGAGGTTGTGCCGATTGGTGCCGGTTGGCTCTCCGGAGAACGCCCGGGGCGCGGCGGTTGTCCCCGGCGCTTACGCTCGGCTCAACCCGGTGGAACAAATCGGGACGAACCAGCGAGCGTTGTGAGCTGGGAGTGATCATCTGCCCGGCCCGGCCGACGGGCCCGCGACCCCGTACGGAGACGCCATGCCCACGGAGACGTCGTGATGTCGACGGAGAAGCCATGGCCGACGGAGAAGCCATGAGGGAGAAGCCATGACGGAGACGTCATGACGGAGCCGCACGCCGCGTCCGACCGGAGCACCGCGGCCGGGACCGGCCCGCCGGCGGTCACCGTCCCCAACCTCTGGGTGCCGATCGGCGCCCTGCTGCTGGCGATGCTGCTGGCCGCCCTCGACCAGACCATCGTCTCCACCGCGCTGCCGACCATCGTCAGCGACCTCGGCGGCCTCGACCACCTCTCCTGGGTGGTCACCGCCTACCTGCTGGCCTCCACCGCCGCGACCCCGCTGTGGGGCAAGCTCGGCGACATGTACGGCCGGAAGCGCTTCTTCCAGGCCTCCATCGTGATCTTCCTGCTCGGTTCGGTGCTGTGCGGGATTGCCCAGAACATGGGCGAGCTGATCGCCTTCCGCGCGCTCCAGGGCCTGGGCGGCGGCGGGTTGATGGTGCTCTCCCAGGCGATCGTCGGCGACCTCGTCGCCCCCCGGGACCGCGGCCGCTACCAGGGCCTCTTCGGTGCCGTGTTCGGCGTCACCAGCGTGCTCGGGCCGCTGCTCGGCGGAGTGTTCGTCGACCACCTCAGCTGGCGCTGGGTCTTCTACATCAACCTGCCGATCGGCATCGTCGCCCTGGTGGTGATCGCGACGGTGCTGCACGGGCGGGAGGTCCGGCGCGAGCACCGGATCGACTACCTCGGCACCGTCCTGATCGCCGCCGTCGCCACCTGCCTGGTGCTGATGACCTCGCTCGGCGGGACCACCTGGGCCTGGACCTCCTGGCAGACCGTCGGCCTCGGCGTGCTCGGCCTGGTGCTGCTGCTCGCCTTCGTCCTGGTCGAGCGGACCGCGGTGGAGCCGGTGCTGCCGCTGCGGCTGTTCCGCTCGCGGACGTTCAGCCTGGTCGCGGTGATCTCCTTCGTCATCGGCTTCGCGATGTTCGGCGCGCTGACCTACCTGCCGACCTTCCTCCAGGTGGTCCAGCAGGTCTCGCCGACCATGTCCGGCATCCACATGCTGCCGATGGTGCTCGGCATGCTGCTCACCTCGATCGGCTCCGGCCAGATCGTCGCCCGCACCGGCCACTACCGGATCTTCCCGATCGCCGGGACGGCCGTGACCACCGTCGGGCTGCTGCTGCTCTCCCGGCTGGACGAGCACAGCAGCACCGCCGAGATGAGCTTCTACTTCCTGGTCTTCGGCCTCGGGCTGGGCCTGGTGATGCAGGTGCTGGTGCTGATCGTGCAGAACTCGGTCGGCTACGAGGACCTCGGCGTGGCCACCGCGGGCGCCACCTTCTTCCGCTCCATCGGGGCCTCCTTCGGCGTCTCCATCTTCGGGACGGTCTTCGCCAGCGGCCTGCGCAGCCGGCTCGCCGACGCGCTGGCGGGGGTGCCGCTGCCACCCGGCTTCCAGCCGGAGACCATCACGGCCGACCCGCGGGTCATCCCCCAACTGCCGGCCGCCGTCCAGCCGGCGGTCTACCACGCGTACGCCGAGTCGATCACCCGGGTGTTCCTGTACGCGGTGCCGGTCGCGGTGGTCGCCTTCGTGCTGTCGCTGTTCCTGCGCGAACAGAAGCTGCGCTCCACCGTCACCGCGCCGGACCTCAGCGAGTCCATCGGCGTCAATCCGGTCGAGCGCAGTTCGCTGGACGAGATCGCCCGCGCGCTCTCGGTGCTGAACAGCCGCGAGGCCCGGCGCGACCTCTTCCGGCGGATCACCGAGACCGCCGGACTGGACCTGCGGCCCGCCTCCAGCTGGCTGCTCCTCCAGATGCACCAGCACGGCTCGGTCGAGCCGGCCGAACTGGCCGAGCGGCGGATCGTCCCGGTGGCCGTCGTCGAGGAGGCCGCCCGGGAGGTGGAGGGCCGGGGGCTGGCGGCGCGGTCCGGCGGGCTGCCGCTGCGGCTCACCGAACCGGGGGAGGAGGTGGCGCTGCGGCTGGTCGCCGCCCGGCGCGCCCAGCTCGCCGAACTGCTGGGGGACTGGGACGAGGAGCGGTACGCCGAGCTCGCCGGGGTGCTCAACCGGCTCAGCTCCTCGCTCTGCGCGGACCTGCGGGACCGGCCGGACTCCTCGGGGCCGGAGCCGCCGTACCGTGGGGAGGGCCGGTCGTTCTGACGGCCTGCCGGAAGGGTGGTGCGGAATGCCGCTCGAAATCGAGCGCAAGTTCCTGCTGGGTGACTTCGAGCCGCCGGACACGGCGGTGCGGCAGCACATCGAGCAGGGGTACATCGCGATCAAGGACGACGGGACGGAGGTGCGGCTGCGGCGGATCGCCGGCAGCTGCGTCCTCGGTGTCAAGCGCAAGGACTCCTCGGCCGGCGCGCCGGTCCGGATCGAGGTGGAACGCGAGCTCGGGGAGCGGGAGTTCACCGAGCTCTGGCCGGCCACCGAGGGCGCCCGCCTGGTCAAGGACCGCTACACCTTCGAGGCGTCCGGCGTCACCGTCTACGCGGACGTCTACCAGGGGGAGTTGGCCGGGCTGCGCACCGTCGAGGTCGAGTTCGGTTCGGAGGCCGAGGCGGAGGCGTTCTCGGCGCCGGAGTGGTTCGGCGCCGAGATCACCGGCGTGAAGGCGTACAAGAACCAGACCCTCGCGACCCTCGGACTCCCCGGGTCCTGACCTCGGTGCCGGGGTTACGGTGCCCCGAACCAGCGCGGGGTGTCGAGGCGGAACGGGTCGCCGGGGGCGAGCCGGCGCAGGCCGTCCTCCAGTTGCCGCAGCTGCTCCTCGCCCAGGGTCGCGGCCCACTCCTCGCGCAGCTCGTCGAAGATCCGGGCGGAGCGGACCAGGCAGTCCACCCCGCGCCCGGTGAGCCGGACCAGCTTGCGCCGGGTGTCGGAGGGGTCCGCGGCGCGCTCGACGTAGCCGAGCTGCTCCAGGGTGTCGACGGTCTTGCCCGCCGCCTGCTTGGTGACGCCGAGGCGGCGGCCGAGTTCGGAGGCGGTGGTGCCGTGCGGGCCGATCGCCTGGAAGACGAAGCCGTGCATCGGGCGCAGGTCGGGATGGCCCTCGCGGGCGATGCGTTCGTGCAGCTCGTCGATGATCGTCCGGAAGGCGAGCAGCAGGCGCAGCGGCAGCTCGAAGCCCGGCGGGGGCGCTTCACTTGACACGATAGACAACCTCATTGACCATATAGACAACTTCATTGACCATCTTAGGGGGTTCCTTCACCATGCCCGTGATCCGCCGGACCGACGCCCGCCGCACCGCGACCCCGAACGCCGTCATGACCACCTGTGCCTCGCCCACCCAGGGCTCCGCCGCCCTCGCCGTCTGGCACGTCGACATGGCCGCCGGCACCAAGGGCCCGCTGCACGCCATGGACACCGAGCAGGTCTGGACCCTGCTCACCGGCACCGCCCGGGTCGACCTGGCCGGGGAGGCCCTCACCCTCGCCGCCGGCGACACCGCCGTCCTCCCCGCCGACACCGCCCGCCAGGTCGCCACCACCGACGGCTTCACCGCCGTCGTCGCCTCCCCGTCCCCCGCCCACGCCTACAACCCCGACGCCCGCACCCCCGAGGGCGCCTGCGGCCTCGCCCCGCGCGACGACCAGCGCGTCCTGCCGCCGTGGATCGCCTGAGCCGCAGCCTGTGAGGTGTAGCAGACTGCTCCCCGTAAGCAGTCACCGGAGCAGAAGGAGTGTGCGCCCAATGTCCGTCGTCAAGATCAACGTGCTGACGGTACCGGCCGAGCAGCGCGAGGTGCTGGAGCAGCGCTTCGCCTCCCGCGCCGGCGCGGTGGAGAACTCGGACGGCTTCGAGTGGTTCGAGCTCCTCCGCCCGGTCGAGGGTACCGACCAGTACCTCGTCTACACCCGCTGGCGCAGCGAGGAGGACTTCAAGGCCTGGATGGAGGGCCCCATGAAGGCGGCCCACCAGAACGGCCCCTCCGGCGAGGCCCCCAAGCGCCCCGCCGCCTCCGGCTCCACCCTCTGGTCCTTCGAGGTCGTCCAGTCGGCGGGCCCCAAGGCCTGACGTCCGTACGGTAGTTGCGCGCCCCGGGGTTCACGGAACCCCGGGGCGCGCTGCTGTGTGCGGGGGCGGGCGGTCAGGCGGCGAAGGGGGCGTGGTCGGCGCGCCAGAGGAGGCGGAGGTGGAGGGGTGGGGGGTCGAGGGGGAGGCGGGTGAGGGTGCCGGTGGTGAGGTGGTCGTGGACGGCGTGGGTGGGGAGGAGGGCGATGCCGAGGCCCTGTGCGGCGCAGGCGCGGGTGGTGGGGACGGCGCCGGTGCGGAGGCGTTGGACGTGGTGGCCGAGGAGGCGTTCGCCGGCGAGGTGGTAGGAGCAGGCGGGGGTGTCGACGAGGAGGCGGTGGCCGCGGAGGTTCTCGGGGGTGAGGGTGGTGGTGCGGGCGAGCGGGTGGGTGGGGGCGGCGACCAGGGCGAGGGGGACGGCCTGGAGGTCGAGGTGGTCGAGCGGGGCGGGCGGCAGGGGGAAGCCGAGTGCGCCGAGCGGGCCGGGGGCGTCGAGGACGAGGGCCGCTTCCAGGGCTCCGGCGGCGACGCCGTCGAGCAGGACGTCCCGGGTGGCGTCGGTGTGGAGGGAGATGTCCAGGCCGGGGCGGCGGTCGGTGAGGCGGGCCAGGACGGCCGGGAGGTGGGCGGTGGCGACGGCTCTCAGGACGCCGAGGCGCAGGCGGGTCCGGGTGACGGCGACCTCGCGGCGGGCCTGTTCGGCCTGGTCGAGGAGCCGTCGGGACCAGGGCAGCAGCCGTTCCCCGGCCGAGGTGAGGGTCAGGTCGCGCCTGGCCCGGTCGAACAGGTCGGTGCCGAGGCTGTGTTCGAGGGTGCGGACCTGTTCGGAGACGGAGGCCGGGGCGAGTCCGAGTGCCACGGCCGCGCCGGTGACGGTGCGGTGGGTGACGACGGCGTCGAAGACGCGCAACTGACGTAGTTCCACTGGTTTCCCCGGTTCCCCCGAAGGTCCGTACCGTGCCCGTGCGAGTGCTGCGGGACAGGGTACGGGGGTGTACCGGGGGGTGGATGGGGATTCCGGTCGGTTCGGTGGCTTCGGCGGACCGCGTGCTGCCCGGCCGCGGCCCGCAGGCCGGGCTTCGGGCTCCTGCAGCGAGCAGGGGACTCCTCCTCGGTGCCCCGCCCGGCCGGTGGGTGCCGGGCGGGGCACCGAGGGCGGTGGTCACCCGGCCGGGTTCTCCGTCCGTACGGCGAGGGCGTGGGCCTCGTGCAGGGTGCCGGTCGCCTCGGTGTGGTCGCCGTGGACGAGTTGGGCCATCGCCAGGTCGGTGAGCGCCCTGACCAGGCGCCGGGTGTCGTGGGCGGGGCCGGTCGCGTGGAGGCGGCGTTCGATCCGGACGCTCCGCCGCAGCCGGGGGAGCGTGAGGTGGGCGTAGTAGCTGGGATGGTCGCCACGGACCGCCCGGCGCAGGTCGAGCCGCCGGGTGAGGGTGCCGAGGGCGGCGAGCAGGTCGCGGTCCTCCGGCAGGGGCAGTGGGCCGTCGGCGTGCTCGGACGGGTCCTCCTCGTCGGGCAGGCAGTCGGTGGGCTCGGGCTCGCCCGTGATGGCCTCGACGGCCCGCGCGAGGGTGACCAGTCCGTCCTCGAAGGACGCGCGCAGGCTGAAGGACCAGTGGTGGAGGTCCAGGCCCAGCACCGGCTGGAGGCGCCGTCCCGGGTCGACGCCGAGCGCGAGCGGGTCCGGGGCGTCGGCCGCGGCCTGTTCGTCCCGCACGCCGGAGCGGGCGAACAAGGCGCTCCGCAGGCCGTCGTTGAAGCCGAAGTTGCCGGTGTCGCCGCGGGCGGGCAGGCGCTCGCAGGAGCGGGCGGCGTCCGCGAGCAGCCGGTGCGACTGTTCGGTGCGGCCCAGATCGGCGAACCACAGGGCGGCGCCGGCCTCCCGTAGGGCCGGGACGGGACTGCGGGCCGGTTCCGTGCGGCCCTCGCGCAGCCAGGCGAGGGCCTCGTGTTCGACGGCCACGGCCTCCTCGGTGCGGTCCGCGAGGCGGAGCAGCACGGTGAGGTCGAGCAGTCGCCACGTCAGGTCGCTCCCGCCGGCCTCGGTCACCGCCCGGGAGCGGTCGGCCACCGCGCGGGCGGCGTCCACGGCCTCGTCGAACCGTCCCGCCTCGGCGAGGCCGTGGGCGAGGTCGGCGTACAGGACGGCGGCCTGGCCGAGGCCCTCCACCGGCTGGTCCGCTTCGGCGCGCCGGGCCAGATCGGCCGCCTCCTGCCGGGCGGCGAGGGCGGGGCCGTCGGCGTGCGCCAGGGAGTGGTGCTGGGCGAGGGAGGACAGCGCGCGGGCGGCAGCGGCCAGGTGTTCGGTGCCGCCGTCGGCGACCAGGGCGCGGTAGATGCCGGCGGACTCCTCCAGGAACGGGACGGCGTCCTCGGGCCGGGGCCTGGGCCGGCCGTAGGCCCGGCCCCGCAGCGCCTCGGCCAGCGCGGGCAGGCCCGAGGCGGGGTCGGTGCGGGCCTGGGCCCGGAGCCGGGCGACAGTCTCGTCGGTGACCGGCTCCCGCCCCGGGCGGCGGGCTCGCGGTACGGCGTGGTCGTGGTCGGACGGGGCTCCGTGCGCGGTTGTCACGCGATTCCTTCCAGCGCGGGGACGAGCGGTCTCCCGTCCGAACGTCCGTACACCGAGGATGAGTTCCGGACACCGGGGCGCTGCTGAGCGGGAAGTCGGACAGGCCGACTTCTCGCGCGGGCTCGTCCGCCGCCGCCCACGCCCTACCCGGCGAGCGTGCCGTCCAGGTACTCCCGCACCGGCGGGAACAGCGGGAACGGCACGTAGCGGTCCAGCTCGGCGCGGGACGCCCAGACCACCCGGTCCAGCTCGTCGGAGTCCACCACGGTGGCGGTGCCGCCGACCACCTCGCAGGCCGTGTACACCATCCGCCGCCCGTTCTGCGGGTGCACCCGCTCGCCGAGCAGCCGGGCGGCGGCGACGTGGAGGCCGGTCTCCTCGGCGGTCTCGCGGACCGCCGCCGCCTCGGGGGACTCGTTCGGCTCGACCTCCCCGGCCGGGAACTGCCAGGACAGCTCGCCCTCGGCGACCCGCCGCCGCACCATCAGCACCCGGCTGTCCTTGACGACGATCGCGACGGCGACGGCGGGGAGTCGCTCGGGGGTCTGCTCGGTCATCGCTCTGCTCCTCGGGCGGGCAACGGTGTCGACGCCATCCTGGCCCGGGACCGCAGGCCCGCTCGGCAGGCTCCACGGGCCGCGTGTCGTGTCGGCTACCCGTGCGCCGGCCCGTAGAGCGCGGCCGGTGCGCCGGTGGCCAGCGCCCAGTAGCGGTCCCCGTACGACCAGTGCCACCACTCGGTGGGGTAGTTGACGAGCCCGGCGCCGGTCAGGACGTCGCAGAGGAGCCGCCGGTTGGCGCGGGCCTCGGCGCCGATGCCGTCCGCGTCGGTGTAGCAGGCCCCGGCGCTCTCCTCCGGGCCGGCGTTGACCCTGGTGCCGAGGTCGAGCTCACGGCCGTCGGCGTCGACGAGGGTGAGGTCGACGGCGGCCCCGGCACTGTGCGGCGCGATCTCCGGCGGCGAGACGTAGCGGCTCGTCGCCGACCTGATCCGGTCGGCGGGCCAACCCGGGTTCGCGGCTTGCAACTCGGCGGCGTACTCGTCGAAGTAGCGGCTCTGGAGAGCCGGTGGCCGGTATCCCTCGACGAACAGCAGCCGCAGGCCGTCGGGCAGCGCGGCCTGCGCGTCGAGCAGGCGGTCGAGCACCCCGGCCCGCAGGCGCGCGAAGGCGCCGGTCCCGTCCTGCTTGCGCTCGTCGACCAGGAGCCCGCTGCCGCTCCGTACGTCCAGCAGCTGCTCGTCGCGGGGCGCGACGGGTATCGCGGCGACCTTCGGGTCGGACATGAGGATGATCTCGTTCAACACGTCTCCTGGTGAAGGAAGTCGGGGCTGTGCGGCCGATCAGGACGATCAAGCCCCGCCAGTCTGGCATCGGGAGCCGTGCCGGCGGATCGGTTCATGTGGCCCGCAGGCGGTCCAGGAACTCCGGGACGCCGTCGACCCGGCGGTAGGGCTTGAAGGCAGGCGCGAGTTCGCGGACCAGGGCGACGCAGCGGGGCGCGCCGATGCGGGTGGCCAGGTCGAGGGACTCGGTGGTGACGGACAGCGCCTGCTCGATGTCCTTGGCCTTCAGGTGGCTCCGGGCCTGGTATGTCAGGAAGATGCCGCGTGTCTTGTCCCTGGCGCGGGGCAGCAGTGCCATCCCCTCTGCGATGAGGGCATGGGCCTCGCTCGACCGGTCCAGGTCGAGGAGGCACTGGCCGGAGTCCACGGCCAGGTCGGCGGGGCTCATCCAGGCGCACCACCCGGGAGCGGGGTCGGTGACGTCGACGGCGAGGGCGGATTCGGCGTCGGAGAGGTCCCGGTAGCAGGCGGAGCGGTCGCCGAGTGCCGCATGGGCCCTGGCGCGGCGGAGGAGGAGCAGGGAGCGGGCGGTGGGGTGCGAGACGCCGGACAGGGCGTGTCCGAGCTGGTCGACGGAGACCTTCGATTCGCCGAGCCAGTTGGCCTGGTAGGCGAAGTCGGACAGCACTCCGGCGCCGTGGTCACGGTCGCCGGCGGCGTTCGCGGATTGGAGAGCGGCTTCCCAGAGCTTCCCGGCCGCCCAGTGCCGGCCTCGGTCGAAGCGGTGCCAGCCGCTGGTGGTGGCGAGTGAGGCGGCCAGGCGGTGGAGGCGGCGGCCCGTCCCCTCGTCGTAATGGCCCTCCTCGATCAGGTCCGTGACGGTGGTCAGGTGGGCGTCCACCAGCCGGGCGGTGTGCTGACGCTGTTCGGTGGGCATGGCCGTCAGCGTCCTGCCGGTGCCCTCCAGCCAGTCCACGAGTGCGCCGTCCACTCGCTTGCCGCTCAGGGCCGAGGCGAGGCGTTCGGGCTCGGCGGGCTCGGCGGCGGCCCACTGGGCGGCCAGGCCGCCCAGTGAGATCGCGCTGAAGGTCATGAAGGTGCGGCGGTCCATGGCGGCCCTCTGTGCGTCGTGGAGTGCGTGAACGGTGTGAGCGGCCCCCAGCGGCAGCGGTTCGTCGCGTCCGGGCAGCCAGTAGGGCCAGCCGTACGCCTCCAGGTCCGAAAGCGGGACGTCGAAGGCCTCGGCGATGAGGAGTTGGGAGTCGGTGTTCGGCGTCTTGCGCCAGTGCTCCCACCGGCTGATGGCCGTCTTGTCGGCACCGGAGAGGAGTCCGTGACGGCGGGCGGCCTTGTTCAGCTCCGCGACGAGGTCGCCCTGCGACCAGCCGCGCAGCTCACGTGCGTAGGCGAGGGGGTGCCGGATCGGGTCGTCCACGGGGCCAATCCCATCATCGACAGTGACCGAGAGCTTACTGTCGGCGAGGGCGGGACAACCCCGGGACTACGGACAATGCCTGTTCGGCGACCGCGACTTGGGCTGTACTCGACTCACGCCGACAGAGTTCCGGCACAAGCGGAAGCGTCTGTCCGTGAAACGTCGCGCTGCGGTCATCGGGCTTCGGCCACCAGGTCCTTCCGGCCGCCTGCCCGGCGGCGCTGCCGGGCCGGCGGCCCAACTCGTCCGCCTCTCGCCCCGAAAGGAGTACTGCGATGCCTTGTCAGGAGCCGAAACCGCCGCCGCCGAGGCCGGTGGGCCCGCGCACCCCCCGCCCGCCGGACCGGTAGGCCGGCGATCACGATTTCCAGCACGTCGAGAGGAGCAGAACATGGGCAAGCACGGTGGAGGGCCCGGCGGCGACGGGCCCGGTACGGCGGGCGGAGGCAAGGGCGGCAGCCACTCCGGGAAGCCGGACACGGCGTCGCAGGACGGCAAGCGGGACGCGTCGCCCACCAACCTGCCCAAGCCGTCGAAGCCTTGAGGGGGGACTGTCGCGTGAAATGGGACGCGCTGACTGACGACCTCCGGGAGTCCGGGGCGTTGTCGGCCGACTGGGAGCCGGCGTTCCGGGGCGTGCCCCGCCGACTGTTCGTTCCGGACCGGATCCGCCACGGGGGTGGGTGGATCGACCGGTCGGAATGCCCGGTCGAGTGGGGCGAGTTGGTCGAATCCGACATCCCGCTGGTGACCCGGCTGGACGAGGACGGGCGCACGCCGTCCTCGTCCAGCTCGATGCCCACCGTCGTGGCCCAGATGCTCCGGCACCTGCAAGTCTCCGACGGCATGCGGGTGCTGGACGTCGGCACCGGTACGGGCTGGACGGCCGGGCTGCTGGCCCGTCGGCTCGGGGCGGAGCACGTCACCACCGTCGAGCTGGATCCTGAACTCGCCGCTGCTGCGCGGTGCCGTTTGGAGGTAAATCGCCTGCTGGCAAGGACGGTTGTCGGCGATGGCATGCTCGGCCATCCGGCGGCCGCGCCGTACGACCGGGTTCACGTCACCGCCGCCGTGCAGCGTGTCCCCGGCGCGTTGATCGAGCAGACGCTGCCCGGGGGTGTGATTGTCGTCCCGTACGGCACGGCGTTCTGCAACGGCGGGCTGCTGAAGCTCACCGTCGCCGACGACGGCCGTTCCGCGAGCGGGCCGTTCGTCGAGGACGTCGCCTTCATGTGGGTGCGGGGCCAGCGCCCCGGGAGCGGCGAGTTCGAGATCGAGGACGTCCGGCACGGCCCGTCCGAACTCGACCCCGCTGTGGTGGCGGAGGGCACCGACGCGGCCTTCGCGATCGGGCTGCGGTTGCCGGGGCTGTTCCGGCAGGAGGTGTCGGCGGGCTACGACCGGCTCGGTACCGGCCGGTTGGAGGTGTGGGACGGGGTCTCGTACGCCCACTGCCGCCTGGCCGACTGGGAGGGCAGGCACGCCGTCGCGCAGTCCGGCCCCCGCAGCCTGTGGGACGAGCTGACCGCCGCCCACGCCTGGTGGCGGCGCCAGGGTGAGCCGGGTCTCGACCGGTTCGGCCTGACCGTCACTGTCGCGGGCGAGCACCGGGTGTGGCTGGACGAGCCGGACCACGTGGTCGGTTGATGTGGGGTGGTGCGAAGCGCGTCCTGGGCTTACGAGCCTGGGGCGCGCTGGCTTGTGCGCGCTCGCGCCGCCCGAATGGGTGATCAGGAAAGAAGTGTGACGGGACGTTACGGAATTACGGTGAAGATTGCGGTGCCGGGCGCTCTCGGAAGGGGCGCTCGGTGCGTGAGCAGAAGTTACCCCGGCGGTGCGCCAACACCCCGGGGTTCGGCACCAGGAGTAAAGGCTCCCGAATGCAGATTCATCGTATCCCCATGCATGCCCCCGGGTACACGATCCTCGACAACGGCCACGTCGTCCGTAAGCACTCGCTGAGTTGGGCCGCGCGCGGGCTGCTGAGCTACCTGCTCAGCCTGCCGGACGGCGCACGCGAGGACGTGCGGACGCTCGCCGCCAAGAGCGTGGAGGGGCGGACGACCGTCGCGCGGGCGCTCAGGGAGCTGGAGGCGGCCGGGCACTACGTGCGGCGGACCCAGCGCGATCCGCTGACCGGGCAGGTGCGGACGGTCGTTTCGGTGCACGAGGCGCCGGTGACGGGCAAGGCGGTGCACACGGTGCCGCCGCTTCCCGCGTCCCCGGCCGCCGGTGTTCCAGGTCCAGGCGATCCAGTCGCCGGGAAGGCGGGAAGCCCTTCCAAGGAACTGAAATCAAAGGAAGCGGAACAACCTTCCGTCCGTCCCTCCGAGAAGTTGACGGCCGGGATGGCACTGCTGCTCGAACTCGGGCACAGGGAGCCCCGGCTGGCCCTGGCGGGGAAGCCGTTGTGCGACCAGGCCGCCCGGGTGGAGGGGCTGTTGGCGGGCGGGTGGACGCGGGAGGCACTGACCGGGATCCTGTCGGCGCCGCTGCCGGGGAGGGTCACGCACAGCGTGGGGGCGGTCCTGGCGGGGCGGATCACCAAGCTGCCGGCCGTTCCGGCGGCACGAGGTGCGACAGACGGGCCGCGCCGGCACGAGTGCCCCGGGCGGGGCGGGATGTGCGGGCGGCCCGTGGCCGGGGCCGGGCAGGTGTGCGGGGCGTGCCGTTAGCGCTCCGGCGGCCGGAAGGTGACCGGGGCGTCGAAGGCGGCGCGGCGGGTGGTGCGGCGCAGGGCGCGCAGGACGGGGGTGCCGAGGGTGAGGCAGAGAACGACGGTCAGGGCGGCTCGCGGCAGGTCCCAGCCGAGCGACGTGGTCAGGCAGTAGGCGGCGAAGCGGACCAGGTTGGCCGGCAGTGGGTCGCCGGGGTGGAAGGAGATGGAGCCGGCCAGGCCGCCGATGTACGGCCAGCCCTGGAGGTTCATGATCGTGCCGTAGAGGAGGGACGCGACGGCGCCGTAGGCCGCGAGCAGCCAGAGTTCGCGGCGGCCGCGCAGGGAAGCGGGGCCCGGCAGCAGCCCCGCGCCCAGGCACACCCACCCCATCGCCAGCATCTGGAACGGCAGCCACGGCCCCACTCCGCCCGTCAGCAGCGCGGAGGCGAACATCGACAGCGAGCCGAGCACGAACCCGAAGCCCGGTCCGAGCACCCGCCCGGAGAGCACCATCAGGAAGAACATCGGCTCCAGCCCCGCCGTGCCCGCGCCGAGCGGCCGCAGCGCCGCGCCCGCCGCGGCCAGGACGCCCAGCAGGGCGACGGACTTGGCGTCCAGCCCGGGCGCCCCGCCGCCCGCCGAGCGGCCTTCGGAGATCTGGGCGATGACGACGGCGAGCAGCAGCGGCAGCAGCAGGGCGAACAGCCACGGCGCGTCCGCGGAGTGGCCGACCAGCGCCGACCCGGTGGAGGCGAGCAGCGGCCAGCCGAAGGCCGTCACGCCGACGGCGGTGACGAGGAGCAGCGCCGTGACGGACCGGCGCCCCAGGGGGACGGGACGAGTGCTCATGCGCCCAGCGCCTCCGCGACCTGCCCGACGGTGAGCCACGGCCCGGGCGCCAGCACCTTGGCGACCTGCGGGGCGAAGGCCGGCGAGGAGACCACCACCTCCGCGGTCGGCCCGTCCGCGACGATCTCGCCCTCGGCCAGGATCACGGTGCGGTGGGCGAGTTCGGCGGCCAGTTCGACGTCGTGGGTGGCGAGGAGCACGGCGTGGTCCTCGGCGGCGAGGGCCCGCAGGATCTCCACCAGCCGGGCCTTGGCGGCGTAGTCGAGGCCGCGGGTCGGCTCGTCGAGGAGCAGCAGCGGGGGCCGGGCGGTGAGCACGACGGCGAGGGCGAGGGTGAGCCGCTGGCCCTCGGAGAGGTCGCGCGGGTGGGCGTCGTCGGCGATGCCGGGCAGCAGGCGTTCCACCAGGGCGCGGCAGGTGCCGGCGGCGGCGCCCGCGTCGGTGTCGGCCGCGGCGCATTCGGCGGCGACCGATTCGCCGTAGAGCAGGTCGCGCGGTTCCTGCGGGACGAGGCCGACCTCGCGGATCAGTTCGGCGGGGCGGGTGCGGTGCGGGGTGCGGCCGCCGACCCTGACGCTGCCGGAGGCCGGGGCGTGCAGGCCGACCAGGCTGCCGAGCAGGGTGGACTTGCCGGCGCCGTTGCGGCCCATCAGGGCGGTGATCTCGCCGGGGCGAAGCGCGAGGTCCACGCCGCGCAGGGCGGGGACCGGCCCGCGCCGGACGGCGAGGCGGTCGGCAACGGCGATGGGGGTGCCGGACGAGGAGCCGACAGCGGCGGGCGTCCGGCCGTCCAGTTCGGCGCGCAGCGGGGCGGCCTTGCGGCGCGCGTCGCGGACCGAGAGCGGCAGCGGCCGCCAGCCCGCGAGCCGGCCGAGGCCGACCACCGGCGGGTGCACCGGGGAGTGCGCCATCACCTCGGCGGGCTCGCCGAGGACGGGCGGGGCGCCGGGGGTGAGCAGCAGCACCTGGTCGGCGTACTGGACGACGCGTTCCAGCCGGTGCTCGGCCATCAGCACGGTGGTGCCGAGGTCGTGCACCAGCCGCTGGAGGACGGACAGCACCTCCTCGGCCGCGCCCGGGTCGAGTGCCGAGGTGGGTTCGTCCAGGATCAGTACGCGGGGGTGCACGGTGAGCACCGAGCCGATCGCGACGCGCTGCTGCTGGCCGCCGGAGAGGGTGGTCAGCGAGCGGTCGCGCAGGTCGGCGAGGCCGAGCAGGTCGAGGGTCTCCTCGACCCGGCGGCGCATCACGTCGCCCGGCAGGCCCAGGGACTCCATGCCGTAGGCGAGTTCGTCCTCCACCGTGTCGGTGACGAAGTGCGCAAGTGGGTCCTGCCCCACGGTGCCGACCAGGTCGGCGAGTTCGCGCGGCCGGTGCTCGCGGGTGTCCCGGCCGCCGACGGTGACCCGGCCGTGCAGCACCCCGCCGGTGAAGTGCGGCACCAGGCCGCTGACCGTCCCCAGCAGGGTGGACTTGCCGGAGCCGGACGGGCCCACCAGCAGGCAGAGTTCGCCCTCGGGGACGGTGAGGTCGACGCCGCCGAGCGCGGGCGCGGCGGCGTCCGCGTACCGGACGGAGACCTGCTCGAAGGTGATCACGATGCCCTCCGGGGCGGGGTCGGGGCGGCGAACGCCGGCACCAGGCCGAGCAGGACGGTCAGCACGGCGGTCAGGGGCAGCGCGGGGACGGTCGGTGGGACGACGGTGGGGGCGAAGGCGGCCGGGTCCCGCGCGGCCAGGTAGACGGTGAGGGCCGCCACGGCCACGCCGGAACCGGCGGTCAGCCACTCCGGGAGGGCCCACGGGTCCGGCCGGTAGCGGCTCCTGACGGAGCGTCGGCCACCGAGCAGCAGTCCGGCGAAGGCGGCGGCCAGGCCGAGCAGCAGGACGGGCAGCGCCCAGCCCGCGCCGCCGGCCGTCAGCAGCCCGTACGCGGCCAGGCAGACCCCGAGCAGCCCGGCCAGGGTGAGCGCGGCCGTCGCCCGGGCGAGCCGTCGCGGGACGTCGGCGGTGCGGCCGAAGCCCCGGGTGTCCATCGCGGCGGCCAGCGCGATGGACCGCTCCAACGCGCCCTCCAGTACCGGGATTCCGACGCTCAGCACGGCGGCGACGCCCTTGTCGGTGCGGCCGCGCAGGCGCCGTGCGGCACGCAGTCGGCGGACGTCCGCGACCAGGTTGGGCGCGAAGGTCATCGCCACGACGACGGCGACGCCCGCCTCGTAGAGCGCGCCGGGCAGGGTGCGCAGCAGGCGGGCGGGGCTGGCGAGGGAGTTGGCGGCGCCGACGCAGATCAGCAGGGTGGCCAGCCGCAGCCCGTCGTACAGTGCGGCGAGCAGCCCCTCGGCGGTGACCCGGCCGCCGATCCGCACGCCCTGCGCCCAGACGGGCAGCGGGAGTTCGGGCAGGGTGAACAGCACGTGGGTGCCGGCGACCGGCGAGCCGAGGAACACGGCGAACACCAGCCGGATGCCGAGCACCAGCAGGCCCAGCCGCAGGAACGCCCCGTACGAGCGCGACCAGGGCGCATCGCCGCGCCGGGCCGCGACCACGTACCCGGCGACGGCGGCGAGCAGTAGCAGGATCGCCGGGTTGGTGGTGCGGGTGGCCGCCGCGCCCAGCCCGAGCGCCCACAACCACCAGGCCCCGGGGTGCAGTTGACGGGGGCCGGTGGGCGGCCGGGTGCTACGGGCGGTGCTGCTCACGGTGATTCCTGGGTGGGGGACGTTAGGGGTGACGGCGGCGGCGCGCCTGCCGGACGGCACCGCCGGCGAGGACGGCGACCAGCGCGCCACCGGCGATCAGGCCGATGTCGGGGCCGCTGCCGCTGCTGCCGCCGCCCTGGTCGGCGGGCCGGGCCGCGCCCGCCGCGCCGATCGGGTCGCCGCAACCCGCTTGCGGGTACCCGGCGATGGCGCACAGCAGCCCGTTGGTGTCGTAGCGCAGCGGCGGGGCGACGGTGGCCAGCACCTCGGCCGAGGTGGCGCGGGGCGCGACGGCGGCGCAGGCGGTCCGCTGCCCGGGCGCCGGGGCGGCGGACGAACCGGCGTCCTCGGCGGTCCCGAAGTCCAGCACGACGGCCACCCGCTTGCGGCCCTCCTGGGCGGGCGTGTCCGCGCAGATCTCGGTGAAGCCCCCGGCGGTCCGGGGCTTCGCGGCGTCCTGCCCGCCGTCCGGGCTCAGCGCGAACCGCCACCCGTCCACCGCGCCGTCCGGCGGCACCGCGATGGCGGGCCCCTGCTGCTGGTACGTCCAGGCTCCGCCCTCGGCGCCGCGCCAGAACGACCAGTAGCGGTAGCCGGCGGCCTGCGCGGGGGCGGCGGAGGCGAGCACCAGGACCGCCCCGAGGAGGGGCAGGAGCAGCACGGCGACGGCCCGGCGGCTGCGGACGCCGGCGCCCGCCGGGGCGGGGCGGGGTGCGGGGCGCATCAGAGGTGGGGGTTGCGCTTGCGCTGGAGGCTGAGCACGAGGCCGCCGCCGATGCCGACGAGGAGGCCGACGCCGATGAGCCAGTACTGGCCGATGCCGCCGTCCTTCTTCTCCTTCGGGGCCTCCGTCGCCGAGGCGGCGGCTTCGGCGGCCTTGGGCGCCGGGCCGAGGGCGGTGAGCTGGCCGGTCAGGGCGGCGGTGTCGCGGTGGGCGGCCTGGGAGACCAGCAGGAGGGTGGCGGTGGCGCCGGCGTCGGTGCCGCCCTTGGTCCAGGTGGCGCCCTCCTTGGTGAGCCAGTCGACGGCGCCGGCGGCCTGCTGGGGGTGGCCGCTCTGGGTGAGGGCGAGGGCGGCCCAGGCGGTGGCGGTGTAGTCCGGAGTGGGGGCGGCGCCGGGGGTGGTGAGGGTGAGGTGGTCGCCGCCGGCCGCGAGCTGGGCGGTCAGGTAGGCGCCGACGGCCTCGCCGGACTCCGCGTGCGCAACCGGGGCCGAGGAGGCCGAGGAGCCCTGGGCGGCCGGGGCGTCGGAGGCGCACGCCAGGGCCTTGGGCGCGGCGTCGGCGTGCACCGAGCCGGCGACCGGCAGGTGGCCGCCGCTCGCGGCGAGCGCGGCCTGGGCGCTGGCCAGGGTGTTCGGGGTGAGGGCGCCGACGGCCGTGTCGAACTGGTAGGCGAAGGCGCCGCGCTGGTCGGCGGGGGCGGCGCAGCCGAGCTGGAAGAGGGCGAGCCCGTCGAAGGCGGACCGGCCGGCCTTGGCGACGCCGGCCGGGTCGGTCTTGGCGGCGAACAGCGCGTTGACGGCGAGGCCGGTGGAGTCGGCGTCGCCGGGGCTGCCCGGGTTGTAGGCCCAGCTGCCGTCGGCGTTCTGGTTGGCCTTGAGCCAGCCGACGCCCTTGTCGACGGCCTCCTGGTGCCCGCCGAGGGCGACCAGGGCCTGGACGGCGACGGCGGTGGCGTTGCTGTCCTCGGTCTTGGGGTCGCAGGCCGCGCCGGCGGCCCGGTACGACGGCCAGCCGCCGTCCTCGCACTGCTGGCCGGTGAGCCAGCCGACGGCCGAGTCGGCCGGGGTGACCTTGGCCGCCGTCAGCGCGGTGAGCGCCAGCGACTGTCGCCAGACGCCGTCGTACGTCGGGTCGCCCTTGCCGTACAGCCCGTCGGGGAGGGCGGCGGGGGTCGGCGCGGGGCTGTCGGCGAGGGCCGGTCCTGCGGCGATGCCGGTGAGCAGCGCGGCGGACAGGGCGGCGGCGCCCAGGCGGGCGGCGGTCAGCATGGTGCGGGTGTGCCTTTCGGTGAGCGGTGGTGGCCCGGGCGGGGCCGTTCCGTAGTCCTCGACGGTGCCGGGCGCGGGCGTCCGGACGGGCCGCTCGCCCCTCCCCGGGTGCTCCGACTCGTCCGGGCGGCCGAGGGCGGCGCCGGTCTCACGGCTGCGGGGTCAGCGCCGGATTCGCACCGGCTTTCCCCGGGGGAGGAGCGGGATGGAGTTGTGCCGACTGTCGACTCTAGCCGCCGGAGCACGACGAGCTGCCCGGGGCGGGCAGGAACAGGTTCCAGTCGGCGGCGGGAGGAGGACGGTTCACGGCAGGGTGAGCAGCCGGGCCGCGGTGTGCAGGTCGGCCCGTACCTCGGCGATCGAGGCGCGGCCGGAGAGCCAGGCGACCAGCGCCGAGTGCCAGGTGTGCTCGATCACCCGCACCGCCGCGCGCTGGCTCCCGGTGGGCGGTCCGGACTGGCCGATCGCGTCCAGGATGAGCTGTCCGGTGGCCACGCTGACCTGGTCCACCTCGGCCCCGACCGAGCGGTCCGCGAAGGACAGCGCCCGGACCATGGCCTCGGCCAGCAGCGGCTCGCGCTGCAGCGCGTGGAAGGCCCGGGTGAGGGTGTCGGCGACCCGCAGCGCCGGTTCGAGGTCGGTCGGCGGGTGGCGCCGGATGTGCTCGTGGAGGCCCTGCAGCTGCTCCAGCATCACCGCCACCAGCAGGTGCACCTTGGACGGGAAGTACCGGTAGAGCGTGCCGAGGGCGACCTGCGCGCTCTCCGCGACCTCCCG
Organism: Kitasatospora sp. NPDC058063; assembly: GCF_042885395.1. NCBI lineage: Bacteria > Bacillati > Actinomycetota > Actinomycetes > Kitasatosporales > Streptomycetaceae > Kitasatospora > Kitasatospora sp. NPDC058063. Next base: position 197,486 of record NZ_JBHVSD010000006.1, on the reverse strand, counting down.
CATCTGCACCGCCTCGTACCCGCCGCGCACCGCCAGTGCGGTGGCGGCCCGCAGGATGCGCCGGCGCCGTTCGGCCTGGCGCGCGGTCAGCGGCGGCTCGCCCGGAGGGGAGACCGGCGGCAACGTCGAAGGAGGGGGTGGCGGCAAGGGGGCTCCCGGGCGGGCGAGAGTGGCGGCGTGCTCCACAGGTCGGCAGGATTCGGCGTGGCGGGAATCACCAGCCCTGGCTCCTGGGGAAAAGCTACGGGCCGGTATCTTCGAGGTCTCTCATTGTTCACGTGGTCGACGACGAGTTCCCCAGCCACTGAAACCTGATCTACTTTAGCGACCGGAAGCACGACCGGCAGCACCGATAGCAGCTAGAGAAGAGGGCCCAGGATGACCGCGCAGCCGCTGCGGATTGCCCTGCTGTCGTACCGCGGTGACCCCTTCTGCGGGGGTCAGGGCGTGTACGTACGACACCTCTCCCGCGAGCTGGCACGGCTCGGCCACCACGTGGACGTGATCGGTGCCCAGCCCTACCCGGTGCTCGACGAGGTCGACGGCCCCGGCTCGGTGCGCCTGGTGGAGCTGCCCAGCCTGGACCTCTACCGCGCCGACGACCCCTTCCGCACCCCGGCCCGGGGCGAGTTCCGCGGCCCGGTGGACGTGCTGGAGTTCGCCACCATGCGCACCGGCGGCTTCCCCGAGCCGCTCACCTTCTCGCTGCGCGCCCGCCAGTACCTGGCCGCCCACAAGGGCCGCTACGACGTGGTCCACGACAACCAGACCCTCGGCTACGGCCTGCTCGGCCTGGCCCGGCACGGCTTCCCGCTGGTCACCACGATCCACCACCCGATCACCGTGGACCGGCAGCTGGAGCTGGACGCCGCCACCACCCGGGGCAAGCGGCTCTCGCTGCGCCGCTGGTACGCCTTCACCCGGATGCAGCGCCGGGTCGCCGCCCGGCTGGACCACGTGATCACCGTCTCCGGGACCTCGCAGCGCGAGATCGCCGAGCACCTGGGCGCCGCGCCGGACGCGATCTCGGTGGTGCCGATCGGCGCCGACACCCGGCTCTGGTCGCCCTCGGCGGAGATCGGGCGCGTCCCCGGCCGGATCGTCACCACCTCCAGCGCGGACGTCCCGCTGAAGGGCCTGGTCTTCCTGGTCGAGGCGCTCGCCAAGGTGCGCACCGAGCGGGACGCCCACCTGGTGGTGGTCGGCAAGCCGCAGAAGGAGGACGGGCCGGTGGCCGAGGCGGTGCGCCGCTTCGGGCTGGCCGGGCACATCGAGTTCCGCAGCGGACTGACCGACCGCGAGCTGGTCGACCTCTACCGCTCGGCCGAGGTGGCCTGCGTCCCCTCCCTGTACGAGGGCTTCTCGCTGCCCGCCGCCGAGGCGATGGCCACCGGCACCCCGCTGGTCGCCACCACCGGCGGGGCGATCCCCGAGGTGGCCGGGCCGGACGGGGAGACCTGCCTGGCGGTGCCGCCGGGGGAGGCGGACGCGCTGGCCGCCGCGCTCGGCCGGCTGCTGGACGACCCCGAGCTGCGGGCCGGACTCGGTGCGGCCGGACGGCGGCGGGTGCTGGCCCGGTTCACCTGGGAGCGGGCGGCCGAGCTGACCGCCGAGGCCTACCGGGCGGCGATCGCCACCGGCGCCGGCGCCCGGGCCCGGTCGGGGCCGGGCTGGCGGTACGTGGCCTAGGGCCCTGTCGACGCGCACGGGAGGTCGGCGGCCCGGTCGGCGGCCCGGCCGGTGACGGCGGGTCGGTGACGGCGGGTCGGTGACGGCGGGTCGGGGCCCGCCCGGCGCAGCGCGACGTGCTGAACGAAGCCTGACGAGGCGTCAAGAACGCTTGGCAGCAATAGGAATGGGAGTCCAGCAGTGCTGACCGTCGATTTCTCGCGCTTCCCGCTCGCCCCTGGCGACCGGGTGCTCGACCTGGGCTGCGGCGGGGGCCGGCACGCGTTCGAGTGCTACCGCCGCGGCGCCAACGTGATCGCCCTCGACCAGAACGCCGGGGAGATCGCCGAGGTCAGGAAGTGGTTCGCGGCGATGGAGCAGGCCGGTGAGGCCCCCGAGGGGGCGTCGGCGGTCGCCATGGAGGGCAACGCGCTGGCCCTGCCGTTCGAGGACGAGTCCTTCGACAAGATCATCATCTCCGAGGTGATGGAGCACATCCCGGACGACAAGGGCGTGCTCGACGAGATGTTCCGGGTCCTCAAGCCGGGCGGCCTGCTCGCCGTCACCGTGCCGCGCTGGCTGCCCGAGAAGATCTGCTGGGCCCTGTCCGACGAGTACCACGCGAACGAGGGCGGCCACATCCGGATCTACCGGGGCGACGAGCTGCTCGGCAAGCTCAAGGACGCCGGCCTGGAGCCGTACGGCACCCACCACGCGCACGCGCTGCACTCGCCGTACTGGTGGATCAAGTGCGCGGTCGGCGTCGACAACGACAAGGCGCTGCCGGTGAAGGCGTACCACCAGCTGCTGGTCTGGGACATCGTCGGCACCCCGGTGATCAGCAGCCTCACCAAGGCCGCCGAGCGGGCGCTCAACCCGGTGATCGGCAAGAGCTTCGTCGCGTACGCCTCCAAGCCCAACCGCGCGCCGGGCAGGACGGCATGACCGCCGCCGTCCCCGAGGTGCTGCTGCTCGACGGGGTGCTCGACGCCGAGCAGGCCGCCGACACCGTCCGCAGCATCCTGGCCGAGCAGCGCCCCGACGGCGCCATACCGTGGTTCGCCGGCCACCACCTCGACCCCTGGGACCACACCGAGGCCGCGATGGCCCTCGACACGGCCGGCGAGCACGCCGCCGCCGAGGCCGCCTACCGCTGGCTCGCCGCCGCCCAGAACCCGGACGGTTCCTGGTACGCCGCCTACACCGACGGCGTGGTCACCGACCGGGCCAAGGAGAGCAACTTCTGCGCGTACGTCGCGGTCGGGGTCTGGCACCACCACCTCAGCACCGGCGACGACGCCTTCCTGGAGTGGATCTGGCCGGTCGTCCGGCGCGCCCTGGACTTCATCGTCGGACTGCGGCTGCCCGGCGGCCCGATCGCCTGGCGGGTCTCCGAGGACGGCACCGCCACCGACGAGGCGCTGCTCACCGGCTCGTCCAGCATCCTCCACGCGCTGCGCTGCGGCCTGGCCGTCGCCGAGTACCTGGAGGAGCCGCAGCCCGACTGGGAGCTCGCGGCCGGGCGGCTGGGGCACGCCGTCTCCCACCACCCCGAGCGGTTCCTGGACAAGGACCGCTACTCGATGGACTGGTACTACCCGGTGCTCGGCACCGGCCTGCGCGGCGACGCGGCGGTGGCCCGGATCGAGCGGGACTGGGAGCGCTTCGTCGTCCCCGGCCTCGGCGTGCGCTGCGTCAGCGACCGCCCGTGGGTGACCGGCGGGGAGAGCGCCGAGCTGGCGCTCGCGCTCTGGGCGATCGGCCAGTCCGACCGCGCGGTGGACATCCTGCGCTGGATCCAGAAGCACCTGCGGCACGAGGACGGCTCGTACTGGACCGGGTACGTCTTCGAGGACGACGCGATCTGGCCGGAGGAGCGCACCACCTGGACGGCCGGGGCGCTGCTGCTCGCGGTGGCCGCGCTCGGCGGGGACCCGGCGACGGTCTCGGTCTTCGGCGGGGAGCAGCTGCCGGCCGGGCTGGTGGTCGAGGACTGCTGCTGAGCCGGACGCGCGTGCGACAGCCGTGCGCGCGAGCGGGCAGGCGGGCGCGCAGTCGGACGCGTACGGCGATCGAGCGTGCGGACGCGTACGGCGGTCGAGCGCGCGTACGGAAGGCGGGCGCTCATGCGAAGGGGCGGGACCGAAGAACCGGTCCCGCCCCTTCGCGGTACGTGCCCGCGGGCGGTCAGCCGCGCTGGATGCCCGTGGTGTCGGCCAGCACGCCCTGGCTGCCGTCCGGCAGCTGCGCGACCAGCGCGGCGCCGCGCTGCTCGACGGCCAGGTACCAGGTGCCCGGCACGACCTCGCCGACCGGGGCGCCGGCCGGGTTGTCCTTCGGGGCCAGCTGGCGCGGGGCCGGGACGGCGAACCAGAACGGCTGGAAGTCCGCCGCCGGGGCGGCCGCCTGCTGCTGCGCGGCCGGGGCCGGCTGCGGCACCGGGGCGCCGGCGTCGTGCGGCTGGACCGGCTGGCCGGGCTGCGGCTGGCCGGCGCCCGGGTAGCCGTAGCCGCCCTGGCCGCCGAACGCCGGGTCGTGGCCCTGGGCCGGGTAGCCGTACTGACCGGGCTGGCCGGGCGCACCCGGGTGACCGGGCTGGCCCGGGTAGCCGTACTGGCCGGGGACGGCCGCCGGGCGGTCGGAGACCAGCGGGGCCTTCAGCGCGGGCACCAGGGGGCTCGCGGCGGCCGCGCCGGCGAGCACGATCAGCGCGATGAAGCCGAGCCAGGCGCCGAAGCCGTGGCTGACGTTCGGGCCGTACGGGCTGGCGCCCAGGGACCAGACCGAGGTCCACAGCGCGGCGACCGCGAAGGCGATGCCCCACTGGTCGAGTCGCAGGCCGAGGACCTGTCGGTTGGCCGCGGCCTGGCCCTGGAAGCGCTGCACCAGGATCAGCGCGGCGGCGACGATGCCGAGCAGGTAGATCGAGGGCAGGACGGGGAACAGATCGGTGCTCCACGCGTTCTTTGAGGCGTCCGCACAGAGCCGGCCGCTGCAGTCCGCGGCCAGATAGGGCAGGAAGGAGGCGATGAAGAGCAGGACGGCCGCGCCTGCGACGGCGGCGTCTCCCCTGGTGAGAGCGCGCAGATTCACTAACGTTCCCCTCGTTGACGTGTCGTGGACGGTGGTTCGTACGGTCGGGCCGACCGGCCGAAACTCCCGAACGGACCAGAAGCCTAGGCCCAACCGTCCTGCCGGTGCACGGCGGGACCGGGAATGGGGCGAAGTCGTTGCAAACCGTGCGGTCCGGGCGGAGCGTCGTCCTCCGGGGGTGTGCGGTTCAACTCCCGTGTCGCTCTTCGGTCTTCTCTTGGGTCGTCAGGAACGCGGTCAGCGCGTCGGCGATCCCCTGGGCCGCCTGCTGGCGCCACTGAGGGTCCGTCATCCGCTTCGCGTCCGTCGAGTTGCGCATGTTACCGCACTCGATGAACACCTTGGGGACGGTGGAGAGGTTGAGGCCGCCCAGGTCGGAGCGGGTGTCCAGGCCGTCCTTGGCGATGTAGTCCGCGTACGGTTCGCCGGTCGCGGCGTGGAACCGCTCGCGCAGCAGGAGGCCGAGCCGGTGCGAGGGATCGACGACGGCCGCGTTGTCCGCCTTTCCGGCCACCACCCTGGCGGGCATGATCACGTGGAATCCGCTGCCGCTCGCCGGGCCGCCGTCCCCGTGCACCGAGAGCGCGACGTCGGCGTGCGCGTCGGCGCCCGCGCGGGCGCGTTCGTCGATGCACGGGCCCCAGGGGCGGTCGCCGTCCTGCGCCAGCACCACCTTGGCGCCCAGGGCGGTCAGGATGGCGCGGGCCCGGCGGGAGACGTCCAGGGTGTACTCGGCCTCGGAGTAGCCCGCGTTGGTCTCGGTGCCGGTGGTGTCGCACTCCTTGCGGGCGTTGCCGATGTCCACCTGACGGTTGATCTCGGCGGTGTGGGCGGAGTTGCCGGGGTTGTGGCCGGGGTCGAGCAGGACGGTGCGGCCGGCCAGGACGGTGGCGGTGTCGGCGGGCGGGGCCGGGGTCCCGGCCGAGGGGGCGCTGCCGGCGGGGCCGCTGTCGGTGGGCGCCGGCGCGACCGGAGGGGTGAGGGGCGTGCCGGTGGCGGCCGGCTGGTCCGTGGCCGTCGGAGCCGCACTCGGAGCCGGGGGCTCGGTGGCCGGGGCCGAGCCCGGGGACGACCTGGCCGGGGCCGCCGCGGCGCCCGCCGGGCCGGAGTGGTCGAGGGCCCGCCAGCCGAACCAGCCCGCCGTGCAGAGCGGAACGGCCACGGCCGCGGCCGTGGTGGCGCGCAGCAGGGCGGAGCGGCGGGGCGGTCGGGCGGCGGAACCGGTCACTGGTCGGTCAGATCCTGTCCTGGGTGCGCGGAGTCAGACCGTAGTTCTTCGCGATCACGTTCCACTTGGTCATGAAGTCCGTCTTCGCCTGGGTGGCCTTCGGGTTGAGCTCGTCCGCGCGCTTCTTGTCGGGGGTGGCCGGGGCCCTGCCGGTGCAGCCCTGGGCGGCGACGGCGCGCGCCCAGCTCGCGTACGCCTTGTCGATGTCGGCCGACAGCTGCCAGGCGGACTTCAGCGAGTTCACCGCGTCCGCGCCGCCCGGCACGTCCGTGACGGTCAGTTGGGAGAGCTTGGCCAGCAGGGCGGCCCGCTGGCTCGCGCCGTTGTCGAAGTCCTGCGCGGCGCTCTCGATGTCGGCCTTCGGCGGGCAGCTGGTCACCTTGGCGACGGCGCTGCCGATCGGGGCCTTGGCGTTCTCGCCCTCGCTGAGCAGGCTGTCCAGCGCCTGGGCCTGCGCGCCGGCGGCCGGACCGGGGCCGGTCGCGGTCGGGGACGGCGTGCCGGTGGGCGGGCCGGAGGCGCTCGCGGAGGCGCTCGGCGCGCCGTCCGCGCCCGTGGGCGCGGGGGCGGGCGGCAGGTTGTCCGGGCCGGTCGCCGGGGCGGAGGCCGGGGCGGGCGCGGCCCGGTCGTCCTTGTCGCCGCCCTGGAGGGCGAACAGCAGGCCGCCGCCGAGCGCCAGCACCAGCAGCACGGCCAGGCCGATCAGCAGCGGGGTCCTGCGGTTGGTGGGCCGGTCCTCGTCGTCCCCGTGGCCGGTCGGACGGTCGGGCTGGGTGCCGTAGGGGGGCTGGGCGCCGTACGGGGACTGCGGCGGGGCGGCGGGCGGCTGCAGGAGGTAGTCGTAGCCGGGGGCCTGCTGCGGTGCCTGCTGCGGGGCGTGGGACTGCGGACCCGCGTGGGAGGGGAACGGCGAGGCCGGGGGCGGGGCGGCCGGGGGCGGCGGCGCGGTGGGGAACAGCCGGGCGGTCGGCGGATCGTAGCCGGGCGAGGCGGCCAGGTACGGGCGGGCGCCCAGCGGCGGGCCCTGGTCGCCGACGGCGCCGGGCCCGGGCGGCGGGGCCATCGGGCCGGGGTGGGCGGCGGACTGCGGAGCCGCTGACTGCGAGGCGGCGGGAGGCTGGGGGGCGGCGGGAGCCCCGGGGGCGGACTGCGCGTCGGCCGGGCGCTGCGGGCCGCGCACCCAGCCGCCGGCGCCGCCTCGCGCGGTGGGGTCCCAGACCGCCGGAGCGCTGTTCTGCTGGTCCGTCATGTCGCTGCTGGCCCCCACCGTCCGCCGATGCTCTGCGCTCTGCCTGGTGCTGCGCGGCCACCGTACCGTTCGAACCCCCGCCCGACAGCCCTGGCACGACGTTAGAGCATCGGTGCGGGGACGCGGGAACGAACGCGCTACCGGGCGGCTCGGCGCAGGACCCGCAGGGAGCCCGTCACCGAGACCTCCTCGAAGCCCTCGGCCAGCGCCCGCAGGTACACCCGGTACGGGGCCTGGCCGCCGTCCGCCGGATCCGGGAAGACGTCGTGCACCACCAGCAGGCCCTCCGGCGCCAGGTGCGGCACCCAGCCCTCGTAGTCGCCGGTCGCGTGCTCGTCGGTGTGCCCGCCGTCGATGAACACCAGGCCCAGCGGGCGCCCCCACAGGGCGGCGATCCGCGGCGAACGGCCGACCAGCGCCACCACGTGCTCCTCCAGCCCGGCGGCGTGCAGGGTGCGGCGGAACCTCGGCAGGGTGTCCATCAGCCCGACCTCGGGGTCGACCAGCGTCGAGTCGTGGTACTCCCAGCCGGGCTGCTGCTCCTCCGAACCGCGGTGGTGGTCGACGGTCAGCGCGACCGTCCCGGCCTCCCGCGCCGCCGCCGCGAGCAGGATCGCCGACCGGCCGCAGTAGGTGCCGATCTCCAGCACCGGCAGCCCGGTGCCGCGCGCCACCGCCACCGCCGCCGCGTACAGCGCGAGCCCCTCGTCCACCGGCATGAACCCGGTGGCCTCCTCGAACGCCGCCAGCACCTCGGGCGCCGGCTCGGCGCTCAGCAGCAGGTCGGACATGCGGTGCTCCTCGGGGGTCGGGACGCGGGCGGACGTGCACGGACCCTACTCGACGGTAGCGGTGGCGGCGGCGCCGGGGCGGCCGGTACCGCGCGGGCTCACCGCGCCCGGCCGCCGACCTGCTCGCCGCCCGGTCGCCGGTCAGCCGGCGAGCAGGTCGGCGGCGATCCGGGCGCGGTGCGGGGCCAGCTCGGCGGCGATCGCCCCGACCTCGGCGGGGGCGGCGGTGACGGCGGCCGGCCGGGCCTCCGCGCGCTCGACCAGCGCGATCCGCAGATGGGTCGGCGGGTGGGTGGAGTCCACGGCGGCACGGTCACGGGCGCTGAGCCGCAGCAGGCGCTCGCGCTCGGTGGCGGGGACGGAGCCGAGGTGCTCGCGCAGCCGCTCCCAGAGCAGGTCCGGGGCGGGCGGCTTCGGCTGCTCGGGCTGCTCCGGCTGCTCGGCCGTCCGGCCCCGGCCGCGGCGGACCGTCCGGGGACGCCGGCGCTCCTCGGCGCGGATCCGGTCCACGGCCGTGCACACCGGGCCGAACAGCAGGAACGTCGCGAGCAGGCCACCGGCCGCCTCGCTGCCGCCGACCCGCACGGCGAGGGCGTCCGCGCGGTACTCGGCCTGCTGCCCGGCACGGGAGGTGAGCCGGTCGAACAGGTACAGGCCCTGGAGCAGCAGCCAGGCGACGGCCCGCAGGACGACCGCGCCGACCATCGCGCCGATCCGGATCAGCAGCGAGACCTCGTCGCCGGAGCCGCGGCCCGGACGGTCGGGCCGGACCATGTCGTACCAGGCCGCGAGCGCCACGATCGCGCTGTGCAGCCAGAGCGAGCGCCGGTGGTCGCCGTTGACGTGATGGCCGAACTCGTGGCCGAGCAGGGCGATCCGCTGCCGGTCGTCCAGCACCTCCCAGAGCGGCAGACCCAGGTGGAGGACGGGACGGCGGCGCAGCCCGACCAGCCCGTAGGAGGCGTTGAACTCGTCGGTGACCTCGATCGCGGCCACCGGCGCGGCACCGAGTTCGGCGGCCACCCGGTCCGCCAGCCCGTACAGCGCCGGGGCCGAGGCCCGGTCGAGGACGTTCTCGCGCGGCACCCGGCCGAGCCGGGGGCGCAGCGCGACCGCGATCACCAGCGCCACCGCGCCGGCGCAGCGTTGCACCGTGCTCCCGGTGACGAGCAGCCAGAGCGCCAGGCAGAACAGGCCGACGGTGACCAGGTGGACCGGAGCGGCGGCGGCGGAGGCCAGCAGCCAGTCGCGGCGGGCGGTGGGGGAGTCGCCGCCCGCGGCCTGCTCCTCGAACAGCCGGTCGGTGCGCTCGGCCGCCGCCCGCTCGCGCCGGGTGGGCGCGGCGGTGCCGTCCTGGCCGGGGGACAGGTTCCAGTCGCAGGCCGGGCACCAGGCGGTGAAGCGCCGGTCGGCGGTCAGCGCGGCGTCGCAGCGGGGGCAGGGCCCGCCGTGGGCGGGCCGCTCGGGGGAGGTCGGCGCAGACATCGGAGGCGACGTCGGCGACGACATCGGTGGGGGTATCGACACGGTGGTGATCATGGCGTGTTCCGGTGGCGGAAGGACAGCGGCTTCGCACAGTTCCGCCGGTCGGATGTTGTGGAACGCGTTCTCGTCGCGCCGCGCCGCCCGTGCCAGAATCGGCGCGACCGCCGATCCGAGGAACACCAGGCACCCAGGGAGCAGCACCATGCGCGCAGCCGTCCTGCACAAGACCGGCCAGGAAACCCTCGACGTCCGCGAGGACGTGACGGCCGTGGGCTTCGGGCCGGGCACCGTACGGGTCCGGATGCGCGCCGCCAGCCTCTGCCACTCGGACCTCTCCGCGATGAGCGGCGTGCTGCCGCAGCCCGCGCCGTTCGTTCCCGGGCACGAGGGCGCCGGGGACGTGCTGGAGGTGGGCGAGGGCGTCACCGGCCTCGCCGCCGGTGACCGGGTGGTGCTCTGCTGGATGGCCCCGTGCGGCCGCTGCGACCACTGCCGCCGGGACCGCGGCCACCTGTGCATCGCCAGCCTGCGCGGCCTCGGCGCCCCGGGCTTCCGGATCGCCGAGGGCGAGCTGAACGCCTCCGGCTTCTACGGCACCGGGGCCTTCGCCGAGGAGGTCGTGGTCGCGGCGAACGCCGTCATCAAGGTGCCCGCCGACCTCCCCTACGAGGCCGCCGCGCTGATCGGCTGCGGCGTGACCACGGGCATCGGCGCCGCCGTGAACACCGCCCGGGTCGAGCCCGGCGCCTCCGTCGCGGTGATCGGGGCGGGCGGGGTCGGCGTGGCCACCGTGCAGGGCGCCCGGGTCTGCGGCGCCGGCCGGATCACCGTCGTCGACCCGGTGGCCTCGCGCCGCGAGCGCGCCCTGGCCTTCGGCGCCACCGAGGCGATCGCGCCCGAGGAACTGAAGGCGGCGGCCAGGACGCTGCCCGGCGGCGGCTTCGACTACGTCTTCGAGGCGGTCGGCCGCGCGGCCACCGTCCGGGCCGGCTACGAGGCCGCCCGGCGCGGCGGCGCGGTGGTGGTCATCGGCGCGGGCGCGCAGGACGACCTCGCGCAGTTCACCATGGGCGAGCTGTTCTTCAACGAGAAGCGCCTGCTGCCCTCGCTGTACGGCGGGGCGACGGTGACGCGCACCATCGGGCTGGTCGTGGACCTCTGGCGGGCCGGGCGGATCGACCTCGACGGGATGGTCAGCCACCGGGTGGGGCTCGCCGACGTCAACGAGGCGATCGCGCAGATGCGCAGCGGCGAGGCGCTGCGGACGGTCGTCACGATGGACTGAGGGCCGGGCCGGGTGCGGGTGCGGGCACGGCCGGGCGGGCCCGGGAAAGAGCGAGGGCCCGCCGGGGGAGTCCGTGCTCTCCCGGCGGGCCCTCGGGCGTGGCGCCTCCGTGCGGTGCTGCTGCGCGGTGCCCTTGGCGCCGACGCCCTGGCGGTGGGTGCGGTCAGCCCCGCGCGCCGGCCGCGCGGTGGCGGCCGTGCGGGTCGGTCTCCGGGCTGTCGTCGTCGGCGGAGCCACCGCGGTGGCGGCCGTGCGACCCGGTGTCCTTGGCCGTCTTCTCGTCGGCGTCGGTCCCGGTAACCGCGGGTCCGGTGGTGTCGGTGAGGGTGTCGGACATGAGATTCGTCTTTTCCGTGCGGAGGGTGCGGGTCATCGGCGCCCGGCCGGCGCCGGTGGCGCACGGTCGGGTCCCCGATCGGGTGCTCGGTACGCGCCCGTAGCCGGTGATCACGGCCCGTGCCCCGGCCACCATAACGGCCGGGACGGGCGAGATCCTATCGAGATCCTGACGCGAGTCCCGTGCTGGTCCGGGGCCCGGAGCCGGGTCGTCGGCGCACCGGCTCGCGGCGGACCGGGGCGGTGCCCGGAGGCCGCCGGGCCGGGCCGACGGCCCGCACTCACCTGCGGAGAGTTCACTCGGATCGCCCAGCACGGCGCCGGGGCCGCCTGGTCGTGCGGGAGGGTCCGGGAGTCCGTGGTCTTCGGCGGGCGGGCGGCGGATCAGCCCGGACGGCCGGTCCGCAGGAACGTGGCCAGCAGCTCGTGCAGGACGGCGGCGCCCTCGTCGGCGAGCACCTCGTGCCCGGAGCCCGCCGCCTCGACGTACCGGAAGTCCTCGCCCTCGACCCGGCCGATCCGCAGCAGTTCGTGCCGCAGCGACCGGGACTGGCTCACCGGCACGACCTCGTCCCGGTTGCCGTGCACCATCAGCAGCGGCGCGCTCAGCCGGTGTGCGAGTTGCAGGACGTCGCGCGGTCCGCGGGCGTCGGAGATCGGCTCGCCACCGCCCAGGCGGGTGGCCAACGCCCCTACGGGGGGCGCCGCTTCGGCCAGCAGCCGGGCGCCGGACAGGAACGGTGCGACCACCGCGCAGCGGGCGACCTGCCCGGCCGGCGCGTGCGCGGCCGCCAGCAGCGCGAGGAAGGCGCCGTAGCTGACCCCGAAGAGGGCGGGCGGCTCCAGGCCCAGGGCGGCGCGCTGGCCCGCGATGCCGTCCAGCAGGTACAGGACGTCGTCCAGGTCGGGGCCGCCCCAGGCGCCCCGGATGGCCAGCGCGTGCGCCACGCCGTAGCCGGTGGAGCCGCGCTGGTTGGGCGCGACCACCGCCAGGCCCTCGGCGGCCATCCGCTGCAGCGCCGGGTCGAACTCCAGCCGCCAGGCGTCCGCCGGGCCGCCGTGCAGCGCCAGCACCAGGTGCGGGCTGCTCAGCCAGCTGTCCCCGCCGTACACCACGGCCTCCAACGGGCCTGCCGGGCCCGCCAGTTCGAGGCTCTGCGCGGGCTGCCAGCGGCCGCCGTCGCCGGGCGGGGTGCTGCCGTCCAGCCGCCAGCCGGGCGGTGCGGTCCGTACCGGGCGCATCCCGCCGGGCTGCCAGGGCAGGACGGTGTCCCGCCACGGGCCGGGCAACCCCGAGGCCAGTGGCGCGAGTTGAAGCGGCAGCGGCACCGGGGCGGAGGCGGCCGGGAGCGGGCCGTGCGCCAGCAGCGCGTCGACGTCCAGGGTGGCCAGCGCCGTCGGACGGTCGGGCGAGGAGTACGGCAGCCGAAGCCCGGCCTCGCCCCAGTGGCCGACCGCGCCGAGCCGCCCGGGCGGCGCCGGCAGCGGGTCCAGCCGTCCGGCGGCGGGCCGCCACAGCGCGAGTGTCGAGCCCGCGCCGTGGTCGATCTGCACCGCGACCCGGGGGCCGTCCGCCGCCACCCGCAGGGCCACCGGCCGCAGGAGCATGCCCGCGACGTGCAGGCACTCCGGGAACCGCAGCGGCTCCCCGGTGCCGAGGAGGCCCCAGCCGAGCCGGTCGGTGCCGGGCGCGTCGCTGCGCACCATCGCGAACCGGCTTTCCGGGTCGAACAGGACGAGGCGGTCGTTGCTGTGCGGGCCGATCTCCAGCAGCGGGGTGGTGCGGCCGGTGCGCAGGTCGAGCACCACGCTGCGGACCAGGCCGTCGTTCACCCGGTCCAGCGCGAGCAGCGTGCCCGTACGGTCGAGCCAGGTGCCGCCGCCGTGCAACCCGGGGATCTCGGCGACCTGTTCGGGCTCGCTGCCGTCCGTCCGCACCAGCCAGGCGGTGGTCGCCGGGCGGGTGTCGCTGCCGAGGGCGACCGCCACCGGTGTCCGGGGCCCGGCCCCGGCCGGTGCCGGGAGCGGCAGCACCCGCAGTCCGGCCATCCTGAGCGCACCCAGCCGCTGTTCCGCGGCGGAGCTTTCGCCCGGCGCCAGGCGGGCCAGGTCGTGCCGGTCGCCGTCGTGCCGACAGATCAGCACCGAGCCGTCCGGCAGGGCGACCAGCTGCGAGCGCAGGCTCTCCGAGCGGTTGCCGGGCAGTGCCAGTGGGGTCGGCTCGGCCGGCCCGCCGTCCTGCGGAAGCCGCCAGCTCTCCACGTACCAGCCGCTGTCGGCCGAGGAGGCGAGGCAGGCGGCGTGGCTGCCGTCGGCGGCGAAGGCGAAGTTCAGCCGGCGCAGGGCCTGGGTCACGGTCCGGGTGGCCACGTTCATGCTCCGCTCACCCCGGTGGCGCCGGCCGGGCACCCCGCCCCGGCCGAAGGGGCCGCAGCGGAAGCGTAGGAAAGGGCAGGCGCGGAGCGAAGCGCCTTGCCGGAAGAAGGGGCGGCGCCGGAAGGAGGGGCAGGAACGCGCGGCGAGGACACGGGTGGCCCGGCCGCGCGCCGGAAGCCGCCGGCGGTGACGTCCCGGTCACCGCCGCCTCTCCGGCCTCCGGCACCGGTCGGTGCCGCCCGTGTCGTCCCCGGCCACGAACCCGCCGCATCCGGTCCGCGCTCCACCGATCCCCTGTCCCCGGCCGCACGCAGCGATGTGCCCGCCCTCATTCGCCACCACATCCCTTCGTCTCCGCCGCCGCGCCGGGTGCCCACTGCTCGCGGCACCCGGGGCGGCGGCCCGGCCTGATCGGTTTCCCCGGAGGGGGCGGCGGTGCCGCCCCGGCACGGGAGTGCTCACCCGGATCCCGTCCGGCCCGCGCGGCATCCGCCCGACTCCGGGTCGTGGCTGCCGCCGGTGCAACTCCCGTTCGCAGGAGTGAAGTTACTTTCGAGCCAACCGAAGCCTCAACGCAGAGCCGGTCACTTCACTCGTAAGGGTGATCAAGGCGTGGTTTCGAATTCGTACGAGAACCCTGCTGTGAGTAACGGGCGCCCGGCGCGCGGCCGCGTACGGAGCGCGCGGGCCCGTCGGGCGCCTCCCGTCACAGATTGACGCGCACCCGTACGCCCGCAGCTCCCGCGTCCGAACAGCCGCCGCGACTCCCCCGGCAGCCCGCCGAACGGCCGAGGCCCGACCGCGCCCGCGCGCACGGTAGTCTCGACAGGTGCCGAAACTGTCCGACGTCATCACCGCGCTCGAAGAGGTCTACCCGCCGCAGTGGGCGGAGTCCTGGGACGCCGTCGGCCTGGTCTGCGGGGACCCTCAGGCCGAGGTCAACCGCGTGCTCTTCGCTGTCGACCCCGTCCAGGCGGTCGTCGACGAGGCCGTGGAGTGGGGCGCCGACCTCGTGGTCACCCACCACCCCCTCTACCTGCGCGGCACCACCAGCGTCGCCGCCACCACCTTCAAGGGCCGGGTGGTGCACACGCTGATCACCAACGGCATCGCCCTGCACGTCGCCCACACCAACGCCGACCACGCCGACCCCGGCGTCTCGGACGCGCTCGCCGAGGCGGTGGGCCTGCGGGTCACCGGCCCGCTGGTACCGGACCCGACCGACCCGCTGGGCCGCCGCGGCACCGGCCGGATCGGCCTGCTGGAGCCCCCGCTGACCCTCTCCGCCTTCGCCGCGCAGGTGGCGAAGGGCCTGCCCGCCACCGCCGCCGGCGTCCGCGTCTCCGGCGACCCGACCCGGCTGGTCAGCCGCGTCGCGGTGTGCGGCGGCTCGGGCGACAGCTTCTTCGCCGACGTCCGGTCGGCCGGCGTGGACGCCTACCTGACCGCCGACCTGCGTCACCACCCGGCCTCCGAGGCCGCCGAGGCGGCGCCCGTCGCGCTGCTCGACGCCGCCCACTGGGCCACCGAGTGGCCCTGGCTCACCCTGGCCGAGCGGGCCCTGCTGGCCGTCGCCGACAAGCGCGGCTGGGCCGTGGAGACCAAGGTCTCCCACCGGGTCACCGACCCGTGGACCGCGCACGCCCCCATGTCCTTCACCGCCTGACCCGATTCACAGGAGCTCTCCGCTTGAACGCCGCGCCCGCCGACCAGATCCGCCTGCTCGACCTCCAGGCCATCGACTCGAAGCTCGACCAGCTGGCCCACCGGCGCCGGAGCCTGCCCGAGCACGCCGAGATCGACAAGGCCACCGCCGACCACACCGCGCTCAAGGACCTCGTCGTCGCCGCCGAGGCCCAGAAGGGCGACACCGCCCGCGAGCTGACCAAGGCCGAGCAGGACGTCGAGCAGGTCCGCTCCCGTGCCGCCCGCAACCAGCAGCGCCTGGACTCCGGCGCGATCACCTCGCCGAAGGACCTGGAGAACCTCCAGCACGAGATCGGCTCGCTCGCCAAGCGCCAGGGCGACCTGGAGGAGGTCGTGCTGGAGATCATGGAGCGCCAGGAGAGCGCCAACACCCGGGTCGAGGAGCTGTCCGCCCGCCTGGAGCACTCCACCATCGTGCTCAAGGAGGCCGAGGGTCGCCGCGACGCCTCCTTCGCCGAGATCGACGGCGAGGCCGACAAGGTCAAGCGCGACCGCGAGACCGTCGCCACCGTCATCCCGGCCGACCTGCTGAAGGTGTACGCCAAGCTGCGCGAGACCCAGGGCGGCGTCGGCGCGGCCCGCCTCTACCAGCGCCGCTGCGAGGGCTGCCGCACCGAGTTCTCCATCACCGAGCTGAACGCCATCAAGGCCGAGCCGGCCGACAAGGTGGTCCGCTGCGAGAACTGCTCGCGGATCCTGGTCCGCACCTCGGACTCGGGCGTCTGAGCCGGTGGCGGCCCGCTTCATCGTCGAGGCCGACGGCGGGTCCCGGGGCAACCCGGGGCCGGCCGGCTACGGCGCGGTGGTCCGTGACGGGGACACCGGGCAGATCGTCGCCGAGGCCGCCGAGTTCATCGGCCACGCCACCAACAACGTGGCCGAGTACAAGGGCCTGATCGCCGGGCTCAAGGCGGCCCGCGAGCTGGACCCGGACGCCTCGGTGGACGTCCGGATGGACTCCAAGCTGGTCGTCGAGCAGATGTCCGGGCGCTGGAAGATCAAGCACCCCGACATGCAGCCGCTCGCCGCCGAGGCGCGCACCGTCCTCCCGCGCGCCCGGGTCACGTACACCTGGATCCCGCGCGAGCGGAACAAGGACGCCGACCGGCTGGCCAACGAGGCGATGGACGCGGGCAAGGCCGGGCGCCAGTGGGAGCCCCGCAAGCCGGCGGCCGCCGTCGAGGAACCCCCGCTGGAGACCGCCGCGCCCAAGGCCGGCTGGGCGGCCCCGGCCGACCTCGGCACCCCCACCACCTTCGTCCTGCTGCGCCACGGCGAGACCCCGCTCACCCCGGAGAAGCGCTTCTCCGGCAGCGGCGGCGGCGACCCGGAGCTCTCCGACAAGGGCCGCTGGCAGGCCGAGCGGGCCGCCGAGGCGCTGGCCGCGCGCGG
Organism: Kitasatospora sp. NPDC058063; assembly: GCF_042885395.1. NCBI lineage: Bacteria > Bacillati > Actinomycetota > Actinomycetes > Kitasatosporales > Streptomycetaceae > Kitasatospora > Kitasatospora sp. NPDC058063. The sequence goes on along the minus strand of NZ_JBHVSD010000006.1, from coordinate 180,876 downwards.
CAGCGTCCAGGCGGTCGTCGCCTCCCCGATGCGCCGCACCCGGCAGACCGCCGAGACCGTCGCCGCCCGGCTCGGCCTGGAGGTCCGGTACGAGGACGGGCTGCGCGAGGTTGACTTCGGCGACTGGGAGGGCCTGACCTTCGCCGAGGTGCGGGAGCGGTACCCGGACGACCTGACCGCCTGGCTCGGCTCCGCCAAGGCCAGGCCGACCGGCAGCGGGGAGAGCTTCACCACGCTCACCCACCGGGCCGGCGTCGCCCGGGACAAGATCATCGCCCGGTACGCGGGGAAGACGGTCCTGGTGGTCTCGCACGTCAGCCCGATCAAGACCCTGGTCCGGCTGGCGCTCGGCGCCCCGCCGGACTCCATGTACCGGATGGAGCTGTCCGCCGCCTCGATCTGCGCCGTCCAGTACTACGCGGACGGCAACGCCTCGCTGCGGCTGCTCAACGACACCTCGCACCTGCGCTGATCCGCCGGTCACGGACGTGCTCAGTGCACGTCCGTGACCACCACGTCCAGCTGCCACGGCTTGCGCGCCGTGCCCTGTGCCGCGAGCTCGACGTGGTGGCCCAGCTCCTGCAGCGCGTCCATCAGCTCGCCGGGGGTCTTCGGCTCGGCCCCGGCGAGCAGCAGGTCCCGGACGATCCGGCCCTTGGTCGCCTTGTTGAAGTGGCTGACCACGGTGCGCTTGCCGTCGCGCTCCTGGAGCACCCGGACGGTCGCGGTCCGGGAGGCCACCTCGCCGGCCGGTTTCCACGCCGCCGCGTACGCGGAGCTGCGCAGGTCCAGCACCAGCCCGTCCGCGACCTCCGGGAGCACGGTGGCCGTCACGCTCCGCCAGTACGCGCCGAGCGCCCCCAGCTCCGGGAGTTTCACGCCCATCGAGCAGCGGTAGGACGGGATCCGGTCGGAGATCCGCACGGCGCCCCAGAGGCCGGAGAAGACCAGCAGCGAGCGCTCGGCCCGGTCGTACGCGGCGGCGTCCAGGGTGGCCAGGCCGAGGTTGTCGAACAGCACCCCGGTGTACACCTCGCCCGCCGGGCGGGCCCCGGCCGTCGGCAGTCCGGCGTTCTTGGCGATCTCGCCGCGCAGGCCGGGGGAGAGACCGAGCACCTCGGCGGCGGTGTCCTCGTCGCCCCGGCACAGGCGCACCAGCGCGTCCAGTACCGCGCCGCGCGCCGCCGTCAGCCCGGGCAGCGACAGCCGCTCCAGCGCCACCGGCCCGCCGTCCCCGGATCCGGCCTTGCCCTCCGAGGGCGGCAACAGCACCAGCACAGCGGACTCCTCGACAATCTGTGGCACACGAACCCCGCAACCCTACTGCGCCCGCCGTACGGACCCCGCCGCTCCCGCTCCCGCCCCTTCGCCCTCGACTGCCCGGCCGCGGGCGGGAGCGGCAGGCAATTCGGTGGGGCACCCGGCTGTTCACCAGTACGGTGAGCGGCGAGGAGAGTGAGTGCGATGACCCTGCGACCCCTGGACCTGGTGCCCGGCGACGACGACGCCGTGGAGGAGTCCCTGTCCGTGCGCCTGCCCGCCGGCCTGCCGGCCGAGACCCGGACGGCGCTGGAGTTCGCGCTGCGGGCGGCCGCGCAGGCGGTGATGGCCGGGCGGGTGCGGGTGACCGGGGCGCCGGACGGCGCGGACACCGCCGAACTCGCCTTCGAGGTCCGCCAGTCCGACGTCCCCAGGGCGCTCACCGGGCCGACCGCTCCGGAGACCGCTCCGGAGGCCGGCCGCGAGGCCGGCCGGGAGAGCAGGGCCGAGCGCCGGGCGGCCATGGTGGCCCGGATCCGCACCGCCAACGCGGAGACGCTGGAGAGGCTCAAGGACCTGTGACCGAGTACCTGGACCTCGACGACGTCACCTACCTCGCCGGCGGTCCGGAGACCGTCCGCGACCTCGGCGGCCTGCTCTCGGCGATCGCCCGCCCGCAGGCGAGCCTGTTCGGCGAGGACGCCTACCCGGACCTCTGGTCCAAGGCGGCGGCCCTCGGCCAGAGCCTGGCCCGCAACCACCCCCTGATCGACCGCAACAAGCGCACCGCCTTCGAGGCGATGCTGCTGTTCCTGGACTACAACGGCGAGCCGTACACCGACCCGCACCCGGACGACGCCGTGGCCTTCATGCTCCGGCTCGCCACCGGGGGCTACGACGGCGCGGTCGCGCTCGCCGCCAAGGACCTGAAGTCCCTGCTGGGGCGCTGAGCCCGCCGGGGCCGCCGGGCCGCGCCACCCCCCCGGCCGGGGGCGCCGCGGCCCGGGAGGCGCCACTCGGACGCGCCACCCGGACGCGCCGCCAACCCGCCCCGGGCCACCCCGCGGTGGGAGGATCGGTCCGTGCCCGCCCCCCAGCCCCGCGCCGCCGCCGCGCCCGTGCCTGCCCCCGGGCCCGCGCCCGGCCCCCGCCGCCGTCTGCTCGTCCTGGCGATCTGCTGCCTGAGCCTGTTCATTGTCGGCCTCGACAACACCGTGGTGAACATCGCCCTGCCGGTGATCCAGCGGGACCTGGGCGCCCCGGCGTCCGGGCTGCAGTGGATCATCGACGCCTACACCCTGGTGCTGGCCTCGCTGTTGATGCTGTTCGGCTCGGTGGCCGACCGCTTCGGTCGCCGCCGGGTGTTCCAGACCGGGCTGGTCTGCTTCGCGCTCGGCTCGCTGCTGTGCAGCCAGGCGACGAGCCTGGGCTGGTTGGTGGCCTTCCGGGCGCTCCAGGCGGTGGGCGGCTCGATGCTCAACCCGGTGGCGATGTCGATCATCACCAACACCTTCACCGACCCGAAGGAGCGGGCCCGGGCGATCGGCGTCTGGGGCGGCGTGGTCGGCATTTCGATGGCGCTCGGCCCGCTGCTCGGCGGTTTCCTGGTGGACGGCGCGGGCTGGCCGTCGATCTTCCTGATCAACGTCCCGGTGGCGCTCGCCGCCATCGCGCTGACCGCCCGCTTCGTGCCCGAGTCCCGGGCGCCCCGGGCGCGCCGGCTGGACCCGGTCGGGCAGCTGCTGATGATCGTGCTGCTCGGCTGCGGCACCGCCGCGATCATCGAGGGGCCGGCCAACGGCTGGACGTCCCCGCTGATCCTCGCGCTGGCCTCCACCGCCGGGGCCGCGCTGATCGCCTTCCCGCTCTGGGAGCGCCGGGTGGCCGAGCCGCTGGTGGACCCGAGGTTCTTCGCCAGCGCGCCGTTCACCGGCGCCACCGTCACCGCGGTCTGCGCCTTCGCCGCGCTCGGCGGCTTCCTCTTCCTCAACACCCTCTACCTCCAGGACGTCCGCCACTACGGCCCGGTCGAGGCCGGCCTGTGGACGCTGCCGATGGCCGGGATGATGCTGGTCTGCGCGCCGCTGTCCGGGCGGATCGTCGCGAGCCGGGGCCCGCGCCTGCCGCTGGTCGCGGCCGGGCTCGGCCTCGCCGCGAGCGGGCTGCTGCTGACCCGGCTCGCCGCCGACTCCCCGCCCGCCCTGCTGCTGGCCGCGTACGGGCTGTTCGGCTTCGGCTTCGGCATGGTCAACGCGCCGATCACCAACGCCGCGGTGTCCGGCATGCCGCGCGCCCAGGCGGGCGTGGCGGCCGCGGTCGCCTCGACCAGCCGTCAGATCGGCCAGTCGCTGGGTGTGGCGGTGATCGGCACGGTCGTCGCCTCGGCCGTGGTCGGGCCGGTCGCGACCGGCTTCGCCCGGGCCAGCCACGCCGGCTGGTGGATCCTGGTCGGCCTCGGCGGCGCCGTCCTCGTCCTGGGTCTGGTCACCACCACGGCCTGGGCGAGCGCGACGGCCGCCCGGGTGGCCGCCCGCCTCGGCGCCGAGGCGCCGTCCGTCCGGTCCGGTGTACGGGAGGCGCCGCCCGAGCGGCTACCATGACCACTACGGCGGAAGAGTCGGCCGGGCGGTCGCGACGGGTCCCAGACCCGCCGAGGAACGTCCGGGCTCCACAGAGCAGGGTGGTGGGTAACGCCCACCCGGGGTGACCCGCGGGACAGTGCCACAGAAAACAGACCGCCCACCGCTTTTCGTGGTGGGTAAGGGTGAAACGGTGGTGTAAGAGACCACCAGCGACCGGGGTGACCCGGCCGGCTAGGTAAACCCCACCTGGAGCAAGGTCAAGATCGGTGCCCTCGGGCACCGTGCGCGGATGTTTGAAGGCTGCTCGCCCGAGTCCGCGGGTGGACCGCACGAGGCTGTCGGCAACGGCAGCCCTAGATGGATGGCCGCCTCCCCGGGCCGCGCAAGCAACCCGGGAGACAGAACCCGGCGTACAGGCCGACTCTTCCGCCCCTTTCCCTCCCCGCCGTCCGGCGCGGGGCCCCGCCGGTCAGGCGGGGCGGGCGCCGACGGCGTCGCGGATCTGGTCGCCGAGGCCGCCGTTGACGCGGGCGCAGTTGGCGCAGCAGAAGAACATGCCGGCGACTTCGACGCCGTGGCCGACGATGCGCACGTCGCACTGTTCGCAGCGCGGGGCGAGCTTCTCCATCGCGCACTCGAAGCTGTCGAAGGTGTAGGTGTCGCCGGTGACCGTCTTGATCTCGAAGGCCAGCCAGTAGTCGTTGCCGCAGGTGACGCAGATGGCCATGGCGGCCGTCTCCTTCCGGTGGGGCCGTCCCGGCGGGGCGGCTCGTCTCCCAGTGTCGAAGGCCCGGTCGGCGGCGGCCACCCGGGGCGAGCGGCGGGGGCTCAGGCGGAGCGGGCGGAGAGGTCCTCCAGGGCGCGGACGGCGCGGTCGGCGTCGTCGGCGGCGACGAACAGGTGGTCGTGGTGGAAACCGGCCACCACGTTGCAGCTGATGCCCTCCTCGGCGAGCCGGCCGGACACCGCGGCGGTCAGCCCGACGGCCTCCAGCGCCGAGTGGATCCGCAGGGTGATCCAGGCCGCCACGTACTCGTAGCGCAGCCCGAGCGCGTCCGCCTCCTCCTGGGCGACCACCATCGTCACCCCCTCGGGCTCGGCGACGGTCACCACCGGCCGCATGCCGGCGGGCACCCGGGCGGGGAGCGTGCAGTAGACGTACCGCCCCGGGTTGAGCTGCGGGCTCATTGCGCGCAGCAGCGTCGCGAGGTCTCGTTCTGCGGCCATGCCCGCCACCGTAGCGGCTGGACGGGGGATGCGTCGTGCTCCGTGGGCGTGTCGGAATCCGTTGACGAGCGACAGTCACCGATATATCGTCGAGCTATCGAGACAGTAACTCGACTGCCTCGTCGAACCGTGGAGACGGAGGTGGGCGCGATGCGCTCGGAAGGTCAAGGAATGCGATTCCGCTGGGAAGGCCCGCGCGGAGGCGGCCCGGGCGGCGGCCGGCGCCGCGGCCCGGGCCCGGAGTTCCGGGGGATGCCCGGGGAGGGCGTCGAGGGCCGGGAGGCGTTCGGCGGGTTCGGCCCGCCGTTCGGCGGCGGCGGCCCCGGCCGGCCGATGGGCGGCCCGTTCGGGCACGGCTTCGGCGGCCACGGCGGCCGGCGCGGAGGCCCGCACGGGCGGCGCGGCGGCCGGGCCCGGCGCGGTGACGTCCGGGCCTCGCTGCTGGCGCTGCTCAAGGAGCGGCCGATGCACGGCTACGAGATGATCGCCGAGATCACCGAGCGGACCGGAGGGGCCTGGCGGCCCAGCCCGGGGTCGATCTACCCCAACCTCCAGCTGCTGGAGGAGGAGGGCCTGATCACGGCGCAGGAGGTCGGCGGCAAGCGGCTGGTCTCGCTCACCGACGCGGGCCGGGCCGAGGCCGACGCCGGGCCGGCCGAACCGTGGGCGGAGGCCGGCCGGGAGGTCGACTGGGAGGCCGTCCAGGAGGTCGGCCAGGCACTCGCCGCCGTCGACCAGGCGATCCGGCAGGTCATGGCCACCGGCACCGAGGCGCAGCGCGCCAAGGGCCTGACCGTACTGACCGAGGCCCGCAAGAAGCTGTACCTCATCCTCGCCGAGGACGACTGACCGGCCCGGGGGGGAGAAGCCGGGAAAGAACCCGCGGGGGGCGCCGCCGGGCAGCCCGCCGGGGAACGGGACGGGCGGTGCCGCTGCCCGGGCGGTCCGGGGGAGGGTCGTACGGGCCTCGCGGGGCCCACGGGCCTCACGGGCTTCACGGCCGGACCGTGAACAGCGCCACGGACACCAGCAGCAGCACCACCCAGCCGAACCAGAGCCAGGCGTTCGGCCCGATGGCCACGCTGTAGAGGCACACCACCAGGAGCAGCACCCCGGTGACGCCGGCGGCCTGCCGGTTGTGGTGCTCCACCGCCCGGGAGCGGCTCCTCGGGTGCCGAACCGTCCTCGCCATGCCGACCTCCCCAGGAGGCGAACGAAGGGCAACGCAGGGCAACAGGGGCAAAGCAGGGCGACGCAGGGCGACGGCGAAGCGCGCGGCCCGTCAGCCGGAGGCGCGGACGGTGGCCGCCTCGTCGTACTCGTAGCGCCAGAACCAGCTCAGGCCCCGAACCTGCTTGCTCCGGACGTACACCAGTGTGCGCGCGGCGGCCTCGCCGTGCGCGGGGACCGGAACCTTGTACTTCTTGGGCACGCCGAGCATCGGCCCCAGGGGGATGGGCAGGATCGTCCCGTCCAGGGGGCCGCCGACGAATTCGGTGTCCGCGCTCTTCATCCCCCCAGGGTCTCACCTCCGCGCCGGACCGGGACCGGGACCAGGGCCGGGGCCGTGCCCGGGGCGCCGCACGGGGTGCCGGCGGGGGAGCGCCGGGACGACCGGGGGCTCCCGGACGGGAGGGCGGGCGGGACGTCGCGTGCGAGCGGCGTGCCGGGAGTGTGCCCGGGGTGCGCCCGTGGGCGTCACCGCGAGTGTGACCGGAGAGGCACCGCCCCCGGTCATCCGGAGGCCCTCCGCACCCTTATCCTTCCTGTTACGCCCTCGGGGTCCACCCGGGTCAGCGGGCCCGTACGGGCCGGGCGAGGCGCGAATCCGCGCGCCCTCCGGCCGATTTGGCGCGGACAGCGTGCTGCCGCGACTGCGTACCGTGACCCGGGCGTCGGCCGCCCGGTGACCCCGGTCCACGGCCGGCAGGGCGCGGACGTCAGGGCCGAGCACCCCGGGAAGCAGTCGGGGGCGCCGTGCGTTGCGTCGAGTGGTACGTCGAACGCTGTGTCGCACCAGGCACGGCAGTTGCGCGGAAGGGGCCCGATGGAAGCCGGCAGCAGGTGGACGACCTGGTGGCAGAAGCGTGAACGTCAGCGGGCGGGGGGCGCCGACGACCCGGCCGCCGGACTCGATCAGCTGCTCGGCGCCGCGCGCGCCGGATTCCCGCTCGCGCCCGCCGCCCACCCGGCCGGCTACCGGTGCTCCTGCGACCGGGTGGCCTGCCCGGCCCCCGCCCAGCACCCGGTGTCCTTCGCCTGGCAGACCCAGGCCACCACCGACCCCGAGCAGCTCTCCCGCTGGCTCGCCCGCGACCCGCAGGCCAACTTCATCACCGCCACCGGCCGGGTGCACGACGTGCTGGACGTCCCGGCGGAGGCCGGACGGCTGGCGCTGGAGCGGCTGACCGCACTGGGCGTCGAGGGCCCGGTCGCCGCCGTCGGCGAGGACCGCTACCTGTTCTTCACCGCCACCCGCGGCACCCCGCAGGACGAGGACGAGTGGTGGCCGAGCGCGCTCGACTCCACCCCGGACACCATGTCCGAGCACCCCGGCCTGCGCTGGCACTGCCGCGGCTCGTACACCCTGCTGCCGCCGGCCGCGCTGCCGGACGGCTCCCACGTGAGGTGGCTGCGCGGGCCCGAGCAGCCACTGCCGGACCCGCTGCGGGTACTGGACGTGCTCACCGACGCCTGCACCGAAGTGGGCGCCGTCGCCGAGGAGCAGTGGCTGATCGGCTAGGGCGCCCACCGGGCGGCGCGGGTCACGCCGGGCGGCGCGGCTCACGTCGGCCGCGCCCCGGTCACGGCAGGGTGAGGATCTCCGCACCGTCCGCCGTGACCACCAGGGTGTGCTCGAACTGGGCGGTGCGCTTGCGGTCCTTGGTGACGACCGTCCAGCCGTCCTCCCAGATCTCGTAGTCGTAGGTGCCCAGGGTCAGCATCGGCTCGATGGTGAAGGTCATGCCCGGCTTGATCACCTCGGTGGCCCGCTCGCTGTCGTAGTGCGGGATGATCAGGCCGGAGTGGAACGACGTGTTGATGCCGTGTCCCGTGAAGTCCCGCACCACGCCGTACCCGAAGCGCTTGGCGTAGGACTCGATGACCCGCCCGATGACGTTGATCTGACGACCCGGCTTGACCGCCTTGATCGCCCGGGCGAGGGATTCCCGGGTGCGCTCGACCAGCAGCCGGGACTCCTCGTCCACGTCACCGACCAGGTAGGTGGCGTTGAGGTCGCCGTGCACCCCGTGGATGTACGCGGTGGCGTCGATGTTGACGATGTCGCCGTCCTGGAGCACGGTCGAGTCCGGGATGCCGTGGCAGATCACCTCGTTGATCGAGGTGCAGACGGACTTGGGGAAGCCCCGGTAGCCGAGGTCGGACGGGTAGGCGCCGTGGTCGCACATGTAGGCGTGGGCGACGGCGTCCAGCGCGTCGGTGGTGACGCCGGGGGCGATCAGCTTGGCCGCCTCCTCCATCGCCCGGGCGGCGATCCCGCTCGCGATCCGCATCTTCTCGATCGTCTCGGCGGTCTGCACCTCGGGCCCGGTGTACGGCGTCGGCGCGGACTTGCCGACGTACTCGGGGCGCGCGATGTGCGCCGGGACCTTGCGGGTGGGGGACTGGATGCCGGGTACGAGAGCCATGCCGCGAGTCTAGTCGCCGGTCCCCGGGGCCCCGGGGGGTGTGCGGCCCGGGCCGGGGCGGGGAATGATCGGTACCGACCCATCCTTCTGGCCTTCTGAACGGGAGAGCGCCATGCCCCTCGGATTCAACCGCAAGCCGACCGGCAAACCCGGCGAGTGGTTCTACTGCATCAAGCACAACAAGGTCGAAGAGGGCCCGGAGTGCCCGGCGAAGGACCGCCTGGGCCCGTACGCCACCCCCGAGGAGGCCGCCCAGGCGCTGCGCATCGCCGACGAGCGCAACCGCGAGTGGCAGAACGACCCGCGATGGACCGACAAGCCGAAGGACGACGCCGAGTAGCCGGCCCGGTGGGCTCGTCACGCCGTCGGGGCGGCCTCCCGTTCGGTGCGTTCGTGCTCGGCGCGGACGGCGGCGGCGTGGGGGTCGGTGCGGTCGTCGTAGCCGAGCAGCTTCGGGAGGGCGGCCGCGACCGCGAGCACGGCGACCACGCAGGCGACGCCGCCGGCCCAGACGGCGGCGCGCACGCCGACCAGCCCGGCCATGGTGCCGGCCCGGACCTGGCCGAGCTGCGGGCCGACGGAGTAGCTGAGCAGTTCGACGCCGGCCATCCGCCCGCGCAACTCGTCGGGGATGGACTGGTTCCACATGGTCGAGCGGGCGAGCCCGCTGATCTCGTCGGCGCCGCCGGCCAGCGCCAGGCCGAGCAGCACCAGCCCGATGTGCTCGGTCAGTCCGGCGAGCGCCATCGCCGCGCCCCAGCCGACGGCGGCGGCCACCAGCAGCCGCCCGTGCCGGTGGACGCGGGAGGTCCAGCCGCTGGTGGCGCCGACCAGCAGGGCGCCGAGGGCGGAGGCGGCGTACATCGGGCCGAGCGCCCAGTCCGCCCCCAACTCCGAGGCCAGGAACGGGAAGACGGCCACCGGGTAGGCGAACAGCATGGCGCAGAGGTCGATCGCGTAGGTGCCGAGCAGGTCCTTGCGGCTCCAGGCGTAGCGGACGCCGGTCAGCACCGCCCGGACGGACGGCCGTTCGGCGCCGGTGGGCGGCGGCACCGCCTTGATCCGGACGAGCAGCAGCAGCGAGACCGCGAAGGTGAGGATGTCCAGCGCGTACGCGGTCTGCACCCCGGCGAAGGCCACCACGACCCCGGCCAGCGCCGGACCGGCCACCGAAGCGGCGTTGTGGTACAGCGACCTGAGGGCGAACGCGGCGGTCAGGTGCTGGTGCGGGACGAGCCGGGGCAGGAGTGAGTCCAGCGCCGGGCGCTGGATGCCGTCGGCGGCCGCGACCAGTGCGGCGACCAGGTAGATCGGCCAGAGCAGCGGGTGCGGCAGCAGGGCGTTGACCAGCAGCAGCCCGGCCAGCAGGCCGAGCGCGACCTCCGCCCGCAGCACCAGCTTCCGGCGGTCCAGGGCGTCGGCGAGGGCGCCGCCCCAGAGACCGAAGACGATCAGCGGGACGAGTTCGACGGCGCCGATCAGGCCGACCGCGAAGGAGGAGCCGGTGAGCTCCTTGATCTGCATCGGTACGGCGACGAGGGTCAGGAAGCCGCCGAAGCTGGTGACGCAGCCGGAGGTCCACAGGTAGCGGAAGTCGCGGGAGGCGCGCCAGGGTGCCAGGTCGGGCGTCAGCGATCGCAGCAGCCTCCGGGCGCGCCCGGGCACGGCGGGACGCGGGGGTTCGTCGACGTTCACGAACCGTCATCCTCGGACGGCGGTCACCGCTTCCGCAAAGGATTTTCGGCCCGTCGGCGGACGGGACGCGCGCACCGGTGGCTCGGGCGCCGGTTCACCAGCGGCTGATCGCGGGCGTCGAGGTCAGCCGTTCGGCGAGTCGGGCGAGCCGGTCCCGGACGGAGCGGCGGTCGGTCCGCTGTCCGGCGGCGACGCTGACCAGGTGCTGGGCGAGGTCGAAGGGCCCCTCGGCGGCGGTGCCGACGGCCAGCCGCTCGTGCGCGAGCTCGCCGAGGCCACCGGAGCCGTCAGGCCCCCCGGGCCCGCCCGCGCCGCCTGCCGCCCCGGGCCCGGCCGGGGCGCCGCCGTCCAGCGCGAGCACGGTCGCGCCGCGCCGCCGGGCGTCCTGCACCCGCTCCAGCAGCGGGGCGCCGGCCGCCTCCGGGACCACCACCAGCACGGTGTCGCCGCGCCCGGCCCCGGTGAGCCGTCGCAGGTCGTGCAGCAGGTGGGCGGGGGCGCCGGCCGGCGGGCTGTGCCGCAGCAGGGTGGGCGCCAGCCGGGGCACGTCCGACCACGCGGCCTCGTCGTCCAGGTGGGCGGCCAGGTGCCAGGGCTCGTACGCCTCGGTGCCGACCAGCAGCAGCCCGCTCGCCCCGCGCCGTTCCACCGAGCGGCGCAGCGCCCCGGCGAAGCCGCCGACCGCCTCCAGCCAGCCCGTTCCCGTCAGCCGTTCCCGGAGTGCCGAAACTCTCACCGCGTCCATGCGGGCCAGGATGTCCCGCCGGGCCGGGGATTTGGCAGGATCGGCCCATGACTTCCCTCGATTCAGCGACAAACCCGGCCCACGAGGTGCCGGACGTCTCGCAGCTGGTGGTCGGTGTCCTCGGCGGCACCGGCGACCAGGGGCGGGGACTGGCCCTGCGGCTGGCCAAGGCCGGCCAGCAGGTGCTCATCGGCTCCCGTGACGCCGCCCGTGCCGAGGCCTCGGCGGCGGAGCTGGGCCTCGGCGTGCGCGGCGCCGACAACGCCGCCGTCGCCCGGGAGAGCGACGTGGTGATCATCGCGGTCCCGTGGGACGGCCACGCCGCCACCCTGACCGCGTTGCGCGAGGAGCTCACGGGCAAGATCGTCGTCGACTGCGTCAACCCGCTGGGCTTCGACAAGCAGGGCGCGTACGCGCTGAAGCCGGAGGAGGGCAGCGCCGCCGAGCAGGCCGCCGCCCTGCTGCCGGACTCCCGGGTCACCGCCGCGTTCCACCACCTCTCGGCGGTGCTGCTCCAGGACGAGTCGGTGGAGAGCATCGACACCGACGTCATGGTGCTCGGCGACGACCGGGACGCCACCGACGTCGTGCGGGGCCTGGCCGGCCGCATCCCCGGGATGCGCGGCATCTACGCGGGCCGGCTGCGCAACGCCCACCAGGTGGAGTCGCTGGTCGCCAATCTGATCTCGGTCAACCGCCGCTACAAGGCCCACGCGGGCCTGCGGATCACCGACGTCTGACCGGCGGGGGCCGTGTCGACCTCACCCCTGGACCGGCTCCGGAGGTGAGGTCGGCGACAATGGGTGGCGGCCGTGACCCGGCCGCCCGCACCCGTTCTAGGAGCCTCCCGCCATGCCTCGCACGTCCCTCTTCGCCCTGGCCGCCGTCGTCCTCGCGCTCGTGGCCCTGGTGGTCTCGCTGGTCCAGGGCTTCTGGCTGGGCCTGATCTGGCTGCCGCTGGCCGGCGTGGCCAGCAACGTGCTGTGGATGGACCGCCGCCGGGCCCGGATCGCCGCGGCGGCCGCCGAGCAGGGCTGAGGCCCTGCCCGCGGTCCCCGGAGGAGCTAGTTCTTCCAGAAGCTGAACAGGTACCGGCCGAGCGTGGCGTAGTCCTGGTCCACGCCGAACAGGGTCATCAGGCCGTGGACGATCCCGAAGAAGAACTGGTTCACCTGGGGCTGCCACATCAGCGCGAACACCGCGAGCATCCCGTACGGCGCGAACGGCTCGACCGCGCGCCGGGTCTTGTAGGACAGCCAGGGCTCGACGATCCCGTAGCCGTCCAGTCCGGGCACCGGCAGCAGGTTCAGCACGGCGGCGCTCAGCTGGAGGAAGCCGAGGAAGCCCAGCGCGCCGGAGAACGGCGAGATGGTCAGCTCGTAGCCGTTCCAGAACGCGTGCACGGTCGGGTCGTCCAGCCAGCCCGCGCCGATCGGGATCAGCAGCGCCGCCGCGATGAGCAGGTTGACCAGCGGGCCGGCCGCCGAGATCAGGCTGTGCTTGAGCCGGCCCTGGACGCGGTGCCGCTCGATCCAGACCGAGCCGCCGGGCAGGCCGATGCCGCCGAGGATCACGAAGACGATCGGCAGCACGAAGCTGAGCAGCACGTTGGCGTACTTCAGCGGGTTGAGCGTGAGGTAGCCCTTGGCCCCGACGGTGATGTCGCCGCCGTGCAGCGCGGTGCGCGCGTGGGCGTACTCGTGCAGGCAGAGGGAGACCATCCAGCCCGCGACCACGAACAGGAACACCCCGAACGAGGCGTTGCCGTAACCCTGGTACACCGCCCAGCCGGAGGTGCCGAGGACGGCGAGGAGCGCCCAGAACACCGGGCTGATCCGGCGGTCCTCGCTGCGGGAGCGCGGCGTGGCGGCGAAGGTCATGGTCTGGGTGCTCCGTGGGGAGGGGAAGGCGGGCGGGCGCGGGCGGGTCGATCATGCCGGGCGGGCCGGTGACCGGACAAGCCGTCCCGGGTGAACGTCCGGGCGCGCGGTGGCGTTCCACCCTACGTGCCGGGGCCGGGAGGGGCCCAGCACAATTGTGCGGCCCTTCCCCCGGGCATCGACCAGAATGGTGCGGTGCACTACGGCATCCTCGGGACGACGACGGCCCACCACGACGACGGCACGCCGGTAGCGATCGGCGGCGCCCGGCTGCGGGCCCTGCTCACCGCCCTGGCCCTGCGGCAGGGCCGGCCGGTGCCGGCCGACCTGCTCGTGGACGAGGTGTGGGAGGCCGAGCCGCCGCAGGACTCCTCCGCCGCGCTCCAGACCCTGGTCGGCCGGCTGCGCCGCACCATCGGCCGGGACGAGGTCGGCTCCGGCCCGGCCGGGTACTGGCTGACCGGCCCGGCCACCGACCTCGCCGACTTCCAGCGGCTGACCGGTGAGGGCCGCCGCGCCCTGGACGCCGGGGACCACGCGCTCGCGGCCGAGCGGCTGCGCGTCGCCCTGGCCCTGTGGCGCGGCCCCGCGCTCGCCGACCTGCCGGACCGCACCGGACCGGCCGTCCGGCTGGAGGCCCAGTACGAGGAGGCCCGGCGCCACCGGATCACCGCGGACCTCGGCCTCGGCCGGGCCGCCGAGCTGATCGCCGAACTGGCCGAGCTGTGCGAACGGCAGCCGCTGGACGAGCCATTGCAGCTGCTGATGATCCGGGCGCTGCACGAGGGCGGGCGGACGGCCGAGGCGCTGCGCCACTACGAGCGGACCAGGCGCGCCCTGGCCGACGAGCTCGGCGTCGACCCGGGGCGCGGACTCCGTTCCCTGTACGCCGAGTTGCTCGCTCCGACGGACCAGACGGACCCGGCGGCCCCGGTGGTCCCGGCGTCCCCGGCGGACCCGAAGGCCCCGGCGGCCCAGGAGGGGCGGAACCCGGATCCCGCCCCCGCCGCCACCCCCGCCCCCGCGGCGCCCCAACTCCCGCGCCCCGGCGGCAACCTGCGCGGCCGGCTGACCAGCTTCGTCGGCCGCGAGGACGATCTCGCTTCGCTGCGCGCGATGCTGACGGACCGTCGACTGGTGACCCTGACCGGCCCCGGCGGCTCCGGCAAGACCAGCCTCTCGACCGAGGCCGGCCGCGCCGAGCAGTCCGCCGGACGCTGGCCGGACGGCGTCTGGGTGGCCGAACTCGCCCCGCTGGAGAGCCCGGACGCGGTGCCCGCCGCCGTGGTCTCGGCGCTCGGCCTGCGCGAGATCGTGCTGCACAGCACCAGCATGGTCGCCGAGGTGATCGAGAAGCGGGCCGAGGACCCGCTGCGCCGGCTGGTCGAGCACTGCGGCCACCGCCGGATGCTGCTCGTCCTGGACAACTGCGAGCACCTGATCCAGGCGGCCGCCGACCTCGCCGACGTCCTGCTCGCCGAGTGCCCCGGGCTGACGGTGCTCGCCACCAGCCGCGAGCCGCTGGGCGTGCCGGGGGAGACGGTGCTGCCGGTGGAGCCGCTGCCCGACCCGGTCGCGCTGCGGCTGTTCGTCGAGCGCGCGGCCGCCGCCCGTCCCGGCTTCGACCCGCAGGGCGACCCGGAGGCGTGCGCCGAGATCTGCCGCCGGCTGGACGGGCTGCCGCTGGCCATCGAACTGGCCGCCGCCCGGCTGCGGGTGATGACGGCGCGCCAGATAGCCGACCGGCTGGACGGCCGGTTCGCGCTGCTCACCGCGGGCAGCCGCACCCTGCTGCCGCGCCAGCAGACGCTGCGCGCGGTGGTCGACTGGAGCTGGGACCTGCTGGGCAAGCGGGAGCGGGCGGTGCTGCGCCGGCTCGCGGTGTTCGCGGGCGGCTGGCAGCTGGAGGACGCCGAGGCGGTCTGCGCCGACGGCGTCGAGGTGGCCACCGGCGAGGTCGCCGACCTGCTGCTGTCGCTGGTCGACAAGTCCCTGCTGGTGGCCGACCTGGACGGGGCCAGCCTGCCGCGCTACCGGATGCTGGAGACCATCCACGAGTACGCGACCGAGCGCCTGGCCGCGTCCGCCGCGGAGCGCGCCGCCACCGAGGCCCGTCACCTGGCGCACTTCCGCACCATGATCTCGGTCGCGGACACGCAGATCCACGGCCCCCGGCAGCTGCACTGGCTGGCGGTGCTGGAGCGCGAGCAGGACAACATTCGCGCGGCGCTGCGCCGGGCGATCGACCTGCGGGACGAGGAGCAGGCGCTGCTGCTCGCCGTCGGCATGAGCTGGTACTGGTCGCTGCGCGGCTACAGCATGGAGGCGCGCACCTGGTACACCGCGGTCGGCGCGCTCGGTCCGGACCCGTTCGGCCCGGACGCCCCGCGGGCGGTGCCGCTGGAGCACAGTGTGTTCGCGTACGAGCTGCCGCTGTCCGCGCCGGTGGTCGAGGAGGCCCGCCGGCTGCTCGCGATGTTCCGGCTGATCGGGCTGTTCGAGGGCAACCTGGAGGTTCTCGGCGACCCGGAGGCGGTCGAGGTCGCCCAGCGGCTGATGGACGCCTACACCCCGGACCTGCCGCAGTCCTACCGCTTCCCGGCGCTGATGCGGGTGTTCGGCGCGTTCCTGGCCGGCCGCCTGGAGGTGATGAAGGACCTGCTGGACGACGCCGTGCTCGGCTGCGAGCGGCACGGCGGGCCGAGCGACCTGGCGTTCATCCTGCAGGTGCGGGCCAGGATGCTGAACGACTGGCCGAGCGGCGCGGAGCAGAGCATCGTGGACGGCAAGCGCTCGCTGGAGCTGTACGAGCGGGCGGGCAACCTCTGGGGGATCTCCCAGGCGCTGGCGGCGCACGGCGAGTCGCTGGCCAACCGGGGCGAGTCCGCGGCCGCCGCGGAGGCGTACGAGCGGGCGATCGGGCTGGTCGAGGAGCTGGGGGCGCCGCTGGAGGTGCCGATCCTGCGGGTGAACCTGGGCACCGCCCTGCTGGAGCACGACGTGGACCGCGGCGAGCGGGTCGTCCGGGAGGCACTGGCCTCGATCGAGACCCCGGGACTCAACCAGTCCACCACCGGGGCCCTGATGTTCGGCCACCTGACGCTCTGCGGCCTGCACGCCCAGCGCGGCGAGTTCGAGCTGGCGCTGGCCGAGCTGGACGAGCTGGACACGGTCCGGGTCGGCGGTTTCGCGCCGAGCCTGGTGACCGGGATGCTGCTGAGCGCCCGGGGCTGGATCACGGCCCGGGCCGGCGATCCGGAGGCGGGGTTCGAGATGCTGCGCGACGGCTGGCGGCAGCTGCGGGCGGTGACGGCGGCGAGCGGCTTCGCCGAGCACATGACGGTCATGGTGGTGCCCGCGGTGACGGCGGTGCTGTGCAGCTTCGCCGGGCGCGACGGGGACCTGGAGCGGGCCCGGGCGGCGGCCGTGCTGATGGGCGCGCACGGCGGGCTGAACGGCCCCAAGGGCGGCTACCTGGAGCGGTCCGAGCGGGCGCGCACGGAGGCCGTCCTGCGGGAGGTGATGGGCGACGCCGAGTACGAGGAGGCCCGGGACGGCGGGGTCGGGACGTCCCAGGAGCAGGCCTTCGAGCTGCTGGAGGGGCTGATCGGCTAGCCCCGGACTCCGCGGATCCCGCGGGCCCGTGCGGCCGGCGCCCGTCCCCCGGTCACCGGCCGCACGGGCCCGTTCCGCGGCCGGCGCCTGTCCCGGGCGGCCGGCCGTTCTCGTCCGCCGGCCCTCCCCGGCGGAAGTCGAGGGGGAGCCGACGGCGGTCGTGGGGTCAGGTCCGCTTGCGGAACCGGGCGACCGCCAGCGGGGCGAAGATCGCGGTGACGGCGGCCGACCAGACCAGCACGATCATCACCGGGTGGGCCACCGGGCCCTCGCCGTTGAGCAGCGAGCGGGAGGCGTCGGCCAGCGCCGACAGCGGGTTGACCTCGGTGAAGGACTTCAGCCAGCCCGGCATGGTGTCGGGCCTGGCGAAGATCGAGCTGCCGAACTGCATCGGCATCAGGACCAGCATGGCCACGCCCTGGACGGCCTGGGCGCTGCGCAGGGCCATGCCCAGCAGCATCGAGATCCAGACGATCGACATGCCGAACACCAGGGCCAGGCCGATGGTGGCCAGCACCTCCAGCGGTCCGGTCCGCACCTCGAAGCCGATGCACATCGCGAAGCCGATCAGGATCGCGAAGGAGAGCAGTCCGCGCAGGGTCTCGGCGACGATCTTGGACAGCAGGACCGAGGCCCGGCCGATCGGCAGGGTGCGGAAGCGGTCCATCACGCCGGTCTGGAAGTCGCTGTTGAGGCCGGTGCCGACGGCCATCGCGAGGGTGAGGCCGGTCTGTCCGAGCAGGCCGGGGATCAGGTACTGCTTGTAGTCGTCCTGATTGCCGGCCATCGCGCCGCCGAAGACGTAGACGAACAGCACGGTGAAGATGATCGGCATCAGCACGGCGTCGAACATCGACTCCGGGTCGGCCTTGATCCGCATCAGGTTGCGCCGGGTCAGCGCGCCGACGTGGCGCAGGGTGCCGGCCAGGCCGATCCGGGAGTCCTCCGCCGGCGGCCGGGTGTCCCGGGCCCGGGGCGGGGTGAGCGTGGCGGTGGTCATGCGACGGGCTCCTTGGCGAGGCTGGGGGCGGGCACCGCGGCGGAGGCGGGCTTGCCGGTGATGGCGAGGAAGACCTCGTCCAGGCTGGGCACCTTGGTGTCGATGCCGGCGACGGCGAAGCCGCGGGTGCCGAGCACCCCGATCACCGCGGTCAGCTGCTCCTCGCCGGTGATCGGCACCGCGAGCAGGCCGGTGTCGGCGGAGAAGGTGGCGTTGAGGATGCCGCTCTGGTGCAGGCAGCGGGCCATCTCGGGCAGCTCGGCCGGGTCGGCCGGGCGGACCTGGAGGGTCTGGCCGCCGACCTTGGCCTTGAGCTCGGAGACGGCGCCGTTGGCGATCACCCGGCCGCGGTCGATGACGGTCAGCTCGTTCGCGAGCTGCTCCGCCTCCTCCATGTACTGGGTGGTCAGCAGCACGGTGCTGCCCTCGGCGACCATGCGCTGCACCTCGTCCCAGACCTCGTTGCGGGTGCGCGGGTCCAGGCCGGTGGTGGGCTCGTCCAGGTAGAGCACCCGGGGGCGGCCCATCATGCTGGCGGCCAGGTCGAGGCGGCGGCGCATGCCGCCGGAGTAGGTCTTGGCGGTCCGCTTGGCGGCCTCGGTGAGCGAGAAGCGCTCCAGCAGTTCGGCGGCCCGGGCCCTGGCCTCCTTGCGGGGGAGGTCGAGCAGCCGGCCGATGAGGTAGAGGTTCTCGTACCCGGAGAGCAGCTCGTCCACGGAGGCGTACTGGCCGGTGAGGCCGATCGTGCGGCGCAGCTGCTTGGGCTGGCGCAGCACGTCGTAGCCGCCGACGAACGCGGTGCCGGCGTCCGGCTTGATCAGGGTGGAGAGGACGCGCACCAGGGTGGTCTTGCCCGCGCCGTTGGGGCCGAGCAGGGCGAGGACGGTGCCTTCCTCGACGGTGAGGTCGACCCCGTCGAGGGCCTTGGTCTCGCCGTAGTGCTTGACGATGCCGTGCACCTCCACGGCGTTCCGAGAGGTGGTTCCCCGGTCGTTCGGGGCTGTCGCGATTCGTGTCATGCCCCCAGGGTGTCCGCCCGCGCTGTCAGCTCCCTGTCGGCCGGCGCCGGGCGCTGTCAGGCCGCTGTCACCGGCCGCCGGAGGCGCTCTCCGGCCTCCGGACGCGGTCCCGGGTACGGCAGCGGCCCCGCTCCGAACCGGAACGGGGCCGCGGGCCGCGAGGAGCGGGCGTCAGTGGAAGCTGTGCTCCGCCGCCGGGAAGGCGCCGGAGCGCACGTCCTCGGCGTACGCCCGGGCGGCGTCGCCGAGGACGGTCCGCAGGTCGGCGTACTGCTTGACGAACTTGGGCACCCGGCCGGCCGTCATGCCGGCCATGTCGGTCCAGACCAGCACCTGGGCGTCGGTGTCCGGTCCGCCGCCGATGCCGACGGTCGGGATCGCCAGCTGCTCGGTGGCCTGGGCGGCCAGCTCGGCCGGGACGGCCTCCAGCACCACGGCGAAGGCGCCCGCCTGCTGGACGGCCTTGGCGTCGCGCAGCAGCTGGTGCGCCGCCTCGTCGCCGCGGCCCTGGACGGGGTAGCCGCCGAGGGCGTGCACGGACTGCGGGGTGAGGCCGATGTGGGCCATCACCGGGACGCCGGCCTCGACCAGCAGCTCGATCGAGCGGGCGCTGCGCTCCCCGCCCTCCAGCTTGACCGCGCCGACCCCGGCCTCCTTCATCAGCCGGGCCGCGTTGTGCATGGCCTGCGCCGGGGACTCCTGGTACGAGCCGAACGGCAGGTCGGCGACGATCATGGCCCGTTCGGTGCCGCGGACGACGGCGGCGGAGAGCATCACCATCTGATCCATGGTCACCGGGACGGTGGTCTCGTAGCCGAGGTGGCAGTTGCCCGCCGAGTCGCCGACCAGCAGCACCGGGATGCCGGCCTCGTCGAACACGCCTGCGGTGAGGGCGTCGTAGGCGGTGAGCATCGACCACTTCTCGCCGCGCTGCTTGGCGGCGGCGAGGTCGCGGACGGTGACACGGCGGTTGGTGACCCCGCCGTAGAGGGTGGCGGTCGACGCCCGGTTCTGGGCAGGCGAAGGCGTAGAAGCGTTCATCGAACGGACTCCTGAAGGGTTGTCGTCTCGTGGCGCCGTACGGCGTCCCCGGATCACCTCCATGCTTGCACGCCCCGGCGCCCGCGCAAAGAGGGGTGCGGGCGTCCCGGTGCGATCCGGGACACACCGGGCGCGCGGGTCACCTCCGCCGGGGTGCGCCGGCGGCCGCCGAATTTGCCCGCTCTTTACGAAACGGATTCGTCTCGTATCGTATCGCCCGCTACTCTGGTGCGGGGGGTTACGAGACGTATGCGGCTCGGAATGCCCGCCAGTGCCACACCACCACGGACGGGAAACACCCATGACCACCGCAGCCGCGCCACCCCGCGTGCCGGAAGCCATCCACCGTCGGCGCTGGGCGATCCTCGGCACCCTGCTGCTCGCCCTGCTCGTCGTCGTGCTCGACAACTCGATCCTCAACGTCGCGATGAAGACCATCGCGACGCCCGCGCCGGTCGGACTCGGGGCCACCCAGAGCGACCTGGAATGGTCGATCAACTCCTACACCCTGGTCTTCGCCGGGCTGCTGTTCACCTCCGGCCTGCTCGGCGACCGGTTCGGCCGCAAGCGCGCGCTGCTGGCCGGCATGGTGGTCTTCGGCATCGCCTCGCTGCTGTCCGCGCTGGCCGCCTCGCCCGGTGAACTCATCGGCTACCGCGCCCTGATGGGTGTCGGCGGCGCGCTCGCGATGCCCGCCACGCTGGCGATCATCATGAACGTCTTCGAGCGCTCCGAGCAGCCCAAGGCGATCGGGATCTGGGCCGGCGCGGTCGGCCTGGCCATCGCCATCGGCCCGATCACCGGCGGCCTGCTGATCGAGCACTTCTGGTGGGGCTCGGTCTTCCTGATCAACGTCCCGATCGTGGTCGTCGCGGTGATCGCGATGGTGATCCTGGTTCCCGAGTCCAAGGACCCCAGCCCGGGCCGGATGGACCCGATCGGCGTGCTGCTGTCGATCGTCGGCCTGGTCGCGCTGATCTACGGCATCATCAAGGGCGGCGAGCTGGCCGACTTCACCGCGGTCGAGGCCTGGGTGCCGACCCTGGTCGGCGTGGTCGCGCTGGTCGCCTTCGTCTGGTTCGAGCGCCGCACCGCGTTCCCCGCGCTGGACGTCACCTGGTTCCGCAACAAGGTGTTCAGCGCGTCCGTGGTGGTCGTCGGCGTGATCTTCTTCGCGCTGATGGGCGTCTCGTTCTTCGGCGTCTTCTACATCCAGAGCGTGCGCGGCTACAGCGCCCTCCAGGCCGGTGTACTGATGCTGCCGCTGGCCGCCGCCCAGCTGGTGTTCGCCCCGCGGGCCCGGCTGGTGGTCGACCGCTTCGGCGTCGCCGCCACCGCGACCTGCGGCATGCTGCTGGTCGCGGTCGGCTTCGTCGGCTACGTCGTGCTGACCGCCACCACCCCGATCTGGGTGCTGGTCGTGCTCGGCCTGGTGATGGGCGCCGGCATGGCGCACGTCATGCCGCCGGTCACCGTCGCGATCATGGCCTCGCTGCCCCGGGAGAAGGCCGGCGCCGGCTCGGCCGTCAACAACACCTTCCGCCAGGTCGGCGGCTCGCTCGGGGTCGCCGTGCTCGGCGCGGTGCTCTCCACCGTCTACCGCGACGGGATGGCCGACACCCTGACCCACCTGCCCGAGGGCCTGCGCGACAAGGCCGGCGAGTCGCTGGAGGCCACCCTGGCCATCGCCGACCGCATCCCCGGCGGCCAGGCGCTGATCGCCCCGGCGAACGACGCCTTCGTCCACGCCATGCACGTGGTGGCCTCGCTCTCGGCGGGCGTCTCGGTGATCGGGGCCGTCGTCGCCTGGTTCCTGCTGCCGCGCCGCTCGGCCGCCCCCGCCGGCCCGGCCCCCGAACAGCGCGGCCAGGAGCGCGAGGCCGCGGCCGCGGAGGCCTGACCAGCGGCCGGGCCCACCGTGACTGAGCGACAATGGCCCTGTCGCCCGGGTGCGCCCCGGGCGGCAGGGCCTCGGTCCGGGGCGGGCCCCCGCCGCGGACCCACCGAGGGACACCCCACGGCGCCAGCGCCGCAGGGGAGAGCGAGGGAGAGACAGCGGGGATGAAGACGGACACGCCGACCGCCGACACCGGGCAGCACTGCGCGGAGGTACGCCGTGGCCGGCCCCGGAGCGAGGCCGCCGAGCAGGCCATCTTCACGGCCGTCGAGGACCTGATGGCCGGCGGTACCGCGCTGTCCGAGCTCACCATCGAGGGCATCGCCGCCGCCGGCGGCGTCGGCAAGGCCACCATCTACCGGCGCTGGTCCAACAAGGAGGCCCTGCTGGTCGACGTGGTCAGCCGGCTGGAGGAGCCGCTGCCGGAGCCCACCGGCGCCGGCGCCCGGGCCGACCTGATCGCCCTGGTCGACCACGTCCGCCGGCGCGGCCTGGCCAAGCGCACCCGCTGGGTGCTCAAGGCCGCCCTCGGCCAGATGCAGACCCTGCCCGAGCTGTACTCCGCGTACCGGGAGCGGGTGATCAAGCCGCGCCGGGAGGTCGGGCTCCGCCTGATCGGCCAGGCCGTCGCCGAGGGCGTGATCCGCGACGACCTCGACCTGGAACTGCTCAACGACCTCCTGATGGGGCCGATCCTCTACCGCAGCATCCTGTGGGACGACTCCGACCTGGAGGACCCGGACCTGGCCCGCAAGCTGGTCGACTCCGTGCTCGAAGGCCTCGCACCCCGCTGACCCCGCCCGACCCGGCCCGGCCCGGCCCCGAACGTGGCCTCGCTCACCAAACCGGGCCACGCCGGAACCCGCTCAGCGGGACCGACGTCTGTCCCGGCATAGGCTGAGCCGGACAATCGATCAAACCGGCACCGGTCCGGTGCCTGCCCGCCCGACGACGGGCCGGACACCGGAGCGGCGACGGCACGAGCGACGGGAGCCACTTCATGGCGCAGGCGGACAGGACCGAGCGGATCGCGGCCCCCGGGGGCGACGCCGACGGCCCGGCCCCCGCGGTGCGTCGCGGCGGCTTCCTCGGCCTGCGCCACTGGGGCCGGGACGCCCGCGGCAGCGGCACCTGGCGGCGCGGCCTGGTGGTCGCCGTGCTGGCCGTGCTCACCGCCGCGCTGCTCGCCTTCCACGCCGAGGTGCCCAACAGCGTCGGCAACCTCGGCAGCCTGCTGGAGACCTTCCTGCCCTGGCTGGGCCTGGCCGTCCCGGTGCTGCTGGTACCCGCGCTGCTGCGCCGCTCCGCCACCGCGCTGCTCGCCCTGCTGCTGCCCGTCGTGCTCTGGGTCAACCTGTTCGGCGGGCTGCTGTCCGACAGGAGCGGCGGCAAGGGCGACTGGACGGTGGTCAGCCACAACGTCGCCGCCGCCAACACCGACGTGCCGGGCACCGTCCGCACCCTGGTGGACTCCGGCGCCCAGATCGTCGCCCTGCAGGAGCTGGCCGGCCGGCAGCTGCGCTCGTACGAGACCGGGCTCGCCGGCGCCTACCCGTACCACACCGTGGAGGGCACGGTCGGGCTCTGGTCGAAGTACCCGATCGGGGACGCCTCCCCGGTGGACCTCAAGATGGGCTGGACCAGGGCCTTCCGGGCCGAGGTCACCACCCCGCAGGGCCCGGTCGCCGTGTACGTGGCGCACCTGCCCTCGGTGCGGCTGAAGGCCGAGGGCGGCTTCACCGTCAACCAGCGGGACCTCAGCGCGCAGGCGCTCGGCGACGCGATCCAGGCCGAGTCGCTGAAGAAGGTCCTGCTGCTCGGCGACCTCAACGGCACCATGAACGACCGCAGCCTGGCGCCGGTCACCTCGCAGATGCGCTCGGCCCAGGGCGCCGCCGGCGACGGCTTCGGCTTCAGCTGGCCGGCGGCCTTCCCGATGGCCCGGATCGACCAGATCATGAGCAAGGGCGGGCTCACGCCGGTGGACTCCCGCACCCTGTCCCGGGACGGCAGCGACCACCTCGCGGTGGCCGCCACCTACCGGTACTCGGCGTAGCGGTCAGCCGCGCCGCCAGCGGTTGGTGATCGGCAGGCGGCGGTCCCGGCCGAAGTTCTTGGCCGAGACCTTCGGGCCCGGCGGGTACTGGCGCCGCTTGTACTCGGCGGTGTCGACCAGCCGGACCACCCGGTCCACCACGGCCGGGTCGAAGCCGTCCGCCACGATCGAGTCCCGGCCCTCGTCGCCCTCGATGTAGCGGGCCAGCACGCCGTCCAGCAGGTCGTAGTCGGGCAGCGAGTCGGTGTCCACCTGGTCCGGCCGCAGCTCGGCGGACGGCGGCTTGGTGATGGTGTGCTCCGGGATCGGCGGCACCTCGCCGCGCCGCACGGCCTCCTCGTTGCGCCAGCGGGCCAGCCGGAACACCAGTGACTTGTAGACGTCCTTGATGGGTCCGTAGGCGCCCACCGAGTCGCCGTACAGCGTCGAGTAGCCGACCGCCAGCTCGCTCTTGTTGCCGGGCGCGAGCACGATGTGCCCCTCCTGGTTGGAGATCGCCATCAGCAGGGTGCCGCGCAGCCGGGACTGGAGGTTCTCCTCGGCGAGGCCGGTCAGCTCGGTCGCCGCCAGGTAGGCGTCGAACATCGGGGCGATGGAGACGGTCCGCAGGGGCAGTCCGGTGCGGCGGGCCAGCTCGGCCGCGTCGTCCCGGGAGTGCTGGGAGGAGTAGCGGCTGGGCATCGAGACGCCGTGCACGTTCCGCGCGCCCACCGCGTCCACCGCGATCGCGGCCACCACCGCCGAGTCGATGCCGCCGGAGAGGCCGATCAGCACGGACGAGAAGCCGTTCTTGGTCACGTACGCCCGGGTGCCGGAGACCAGCGCGGCCCAGATCTCGGCCTCGTCGGACCGCCGCGGCGCCACCTCGGCGGTGAGCCTCCCCCAGCCTTCGGCCGGGGGGACCCCCATGGCGGGCGCGGCCTGCGGTTCGCCGCCCAGCTCGGTGCGGACCAGGTGCAGCCCGTCGCTCAGCAGCAGTCCGTCGGTGTCGTCCCCCGCGGCGGCCGGCAGGTCGAGGTCCAGCACCAGCAGGTGCTCCTCGAACTGCGGGGAGCGGGCCAGGACTTCGCCGCCCGCGCCGACCACGATCGAGTCGCCGTCGAAGACCAGCTCGTCCTGGCCGCCGACCATGTTGACGTACGCCAGGGTGCAGCCCGCCTCGGCCGCCCGGCGGCGCACCAGCTCCAGCCGCTGGTCGTCCTTGTTCCGCTCGTACGGGGAGCCGTTGATCACCAGCAGCAGCCCGGCGCCGGCCTCGCGGGCGGCGGTGACCCGGCCGCCGTCCTGCCAGATGTCCTCGCAGACGGCCAGCGCGACGTCCACCCCGTGCAGCCGCAGCACCGGCAGCTGGTCGCCGGGGACGAACCAGCGGAACTCGTCGAACACGCCGTAGTTGGGCAGGTGGTGCTTGGCGAACCGGGTCACCACCTCGCCCCGGTGCAGCACCGCGGCGCAGTTCTGCGGGGAGCCGGCCGGACGGTTGAAGCGCGGCGAGGCGTGCTCGGAGCGCCCGAGGTAGCCGACCAGCACCGGGACCTCGCCCAGCCCCTCCGCGGCCAGGCGGCCGGCCAGCCCGACCAGCGCGGCGCGGGAGGCCTCGACGAAGGAGTGGCGCAGGGCGAGATCCTCCACCGGGTACCCGGTGAGGGCCATCTCGGGGAACGCGACCAGCTGCGCGCCGGCCTCCGCGGCCCGCTTGGTCCAGCGCACCACCTCGTCGCCGTTGCGGACGAGGTCACCGACCCAGGGGTCGATCTGGCTCAGGGCGAGACGGAGATTGGGCATGCCCCGAGTGTAATCGTCCAACTGACGCGATGTCCTGGGCGGGAGCCTGCGGCGGGGGTCGGCGCTGCCGGGCCGGGCGGGGATCGGCCATGATGGGGGCAACCGCTTTACGAGGTCTTTCCACGGCCTCCGGGGCGTAACACGAGCGTAAAGAGCAGAGGTGAGACTGTCCCCATGGGCAAGCAGCAGCAGTTCGTGCTTCGGACGCTCGAAGAGCGTGACATCCGGTTCGTCCGGCTGTGGTTCACCGACGTGCTCGGGTTCCTGAAGTCGGTCGCGGTGGCGCCGGCCGAGCTGGAGCAGGCCTTCGAGGAGGGCATCGGGTTCGACGGCTCGGCGATCGAGGGCTTCGCCCGGGTGTACGAGTCCGACATGATCGCCAAGCCGGACCCGACCACCTTCCAGATCCTGCCGTGGCGCTCGGAGACCCCGGGCACCGCCCGGATGTTCTGCGACATCCTGATGCCGGACGGATCGCCGTCCTACGCCGACCCCCGGTTCGTGCTCAAGCGCACCCTGGAGAAGGCCTCCGCGCAGGGCTTCACCTTCTACACCCATCCGGAGATCGAGTTCTTCCTGCTGAAGAACCTGCCCGGCGACGGCACCCCGCCGATCCCCGCCGACCACTCCGGCTACTTCGACCACACCCCGCGCGGGGTGGGCCACGACTTCCGCCGACAGGCGATCACCATGCTGGAGTCGATGGGCATCTCGGTCGAGTTCTCGCACCACGAGGGCGCCCCCGGCCAGCAGGAGATCGACCTGCGCTACGCCGACGCGCTGTCCACCGCCGACAACATCATGACCTTCCGGCTGGTCATGAAGGAGGTCGCGCTGGAGCAGGGCGTGCACGCGAGCTTCATGCCCAAGCCGTTCTCCGAGCACCCCGGCAGCGGCATGCACACCCACGTCTCGCTGTTCGAGGGCGACCGCAACGCGTTCCACGAGTCCGGCGCCGAGTACCAGCTGTCCAAGGTCGGCCGGTCCTTCATCGCGGGCCTGCTGAAGCACGCCGCCGAGACCGCCGCCGTCACCAACCAGTGGGTGAACTCCTACAAGCGGATCTGGGGCGGCTCCCAGCGCACCGCCGGGGCCGGCGGCGAGGCGCCGTCCTACATCTGCTGGGGCCACAACAACCGCTCGGCGCTGATCCGGGTGCCGATGTACAAGCCGGGCAAGCAGGGCTCCACCCGGATCGAGGTCCGCTCCCTGGACACCGGCTGCAACCCGTACCTCGCCTACGCCGTCACCCTCGCAGCCGGCCTGAAGGGCATCGAGGAGGGCTACGAGCTCCCGCCCGGCGCCGACGACGACGTCTGGGCGCTGTCCGACTCCGAGCGCCGCGCCCTCGGCATCCAGCCGATGCCGCAGAACCTCGGCGAGGCCATCGACCTGATGCAGCGCAGCGAACTCGTCGCCGAGACCCTCGGCGAGCACGTCTTCGACTTCTTCCTGCGCAACAAGCGCCAGGAGTGGGAGGAGTACCGCTCCGAGGTCACGCCGTTCGAGCTGCGGAAGAACCTCCAGGTGCTGTGAGCGGGTGACGGCCGCTCAAACCCCCGTCGGCCCGCTGTCGCCCAGGAGGGCGGCAGCGGGCCCTGCTATGGAGTGGACCTGCGGCGGAATCGCCGCACCGGTGGCGGAATGTGATGCTTATGTGACGGAGGGTTGTGGTCCGACCGGCCTGCTCGTCCGTCCATCCTGAAAGAGGATCACATGATCTCCTCCGTCAGTCGTGCCACCGCCACCCGTCTGCTCCTCCGCCGGACCTGCGTCGCGGGCGCCGCCTTCGCCGCCGTCGCCGGCCAACTGCTGGCCGCCCCGACCATCGCCGACGCCCGTGGCTCGGGCACGGCCCCCGGGCCGGAGGCGGGCGTCCAGCATGCACAGCAAGCCCAGCCCGCACAGCGCGCGAAGCAGCGGGCCACCACGATCGCCGAGAACCAACTGCCGTTCACCACCCGCTTCGAGGGCGACTTCCACGGCTCCATCACCCGGATCAGCAACTCGCTGATGACCTGCGACGAGACCAAGGCGCCGCTCGACCCGGAGCAGCCGCCCTGCCTGGACGCCCGCAAGGGCCTCGGACCCAGGCCGATCAACAACAAGTACGAGATGAAGTACATCAACATCGACCCGGGCTCGGTCGGCCCGCTCGGTGACGCGATCTACTCCGCCAGCTCCGCCGACCTCGGCCTGATCGACGGCTCCCGGGTCAAGTACGCCCGGCTGTACTGGGGCGGCACCCGCGGCATCGACGACGTCGTGCTGCCGGAGAACCAGATCGACGAGGTGTACCTGAAGGTCCCGGGCGAGCCCGAGTACCGCAACATCGCCAACGACCAGCCCTCCATCGGCTACATCACCACCGACGTGGAGAGCAGCTACCAGGCCTCCGCCGACATCACCGACCTGGTCAGGCAGGCCGGCAACGGCACCTACACCGTCGCCAACATGGACTCGGTGGTGAAGCCGCACAGCTGGGGCGGCTGGACGATCGTGGTCGCCTACGAGAACGAGTGCAAGCCCTACCGGCACGTCCACCTGTGGGACGGCTTCCGGGTCGAGCTGCCCGACAGCCCGCCGCGCGAGTTCGACCTCACCGGGCTCCGGACCCCGGCCGCCGGCCCGGTGGCGGGCAAGCTCGGCTTCGTGGTCTACGACGGCGACCTCAAGTGGACCGGCGACACCCTCGCCATCAAGTCCACCAACGGCCCCCTGTCACTCTTCTCCGACCTCAACCACGCCTCCAACGACGCGTTCAACTCCACCATCGAGGAGCTGACCCCGGCCGACCAGTTCGTCCGCACCCCGTACAACCGCAACAACTTCGGCTACGACTCCAACCGCTGGGACATCTCGCCGTTCCTGCGCAACGGGGACACCGACATCAAGGTGCTGTTCGACACCGACAAGGACGGCTACGACCTCGGCGTCTTCTACGCCTACATCAACCTGGACGGCTCCACCGAGGGCTGATCCCCCGTCGCACCACGGCGCCGCTGCCGCCCCACCCGCACCGCGCGGGGCGCCGGCGGCGCCGCCGCGTCCCGGCCCCGGTCGGCACCGCGCAGCAGCCGCTCGCAGGGGCGCTCCACCCAGCGGTACAGCACGCCCGCGGCGGCCAGCGAACCGCCGGCCAGCAGCAGCCAGACACCGAACGTCGCGGCCCCCGGCGCCGGGCGGCCCTGGACGGACAGCCAGCAGCGGATGCCGATCTCGTGCACCAGGTACCAGGCGAACGACCACTCGCCGAGCCGGACGGCCGTGCGGCCCGCCAGCGGCCGGGGCGGGCACCCGGCGGCGTCGCGCCGGGCGGCGGCCGCCAGCAGGGCCGCGAACAGCGGCGCGGGGAGCAACTGGGAGGCGCTGTACGGGCCGTACCAGAGGGCGTCCGGGACGGCGGCGTGCCAGGGGACCAGCAGCAGGTGCCAGAGCGCCACGGCGGCGGCCGCCGGCAGGAGCCCCGACCGCGCCGACCGCACCCGGGGGAGCGCGCCGTGCCGCACGGCCAGGCCGGTGATCACGCCGAGGACGAACTGCGGGGTCCGGGTCAGCGGCAGATAGTCCAGCAGCCAGCCGCGCACCGTCGGGTCGGCGGGCAGCAGGGCACCGGCCGCCCAGAGCACCGGGCCGAGCGCGGTGCACAGGGCCGCGAGCGGCAGCCAGGCGCGCCGGCGCGGGGCCAGCAGGCGCAGCAGCGGCGGGAACAGCAGATAGAACCAGGCCTCGGCGCCCAGCGACCAGGAGGCCGGGTTGCCGCCGTACACCGTGGGCAGCGCCCACGGGTGCACCAGTCCCAGCGACCAGAGCGCGGCCACCACCGGAAGCACCGCGCCGATCGCCGCGTCCGCACCCAGGGACAGCACGGTGGAAAGCAGGTGCAGCGGCCAGATCCGGGCGAAGCGGCGGCGGGCGAAGGTCAGGGCCCCGGCCGGGGCGGGCGAGGCCCCGTACGTCCAGGCCAGCACGAAGCCGGAGAGCACGAAGAAGAACGTCACACCCGAACGGCCGTACCAGGCGAGCGGGCCGAGCACCGGAAGCGTGCCCACCTTGTGGGAGAGGTGGTAGAGCACCACCAGCAGGGCCGCCCAGAAGCGCAGCCCGGTGAGCGAGGGCAGGCGGGCGGGGCCGGTCGTGGGCATCGGCGCTCCGGGGGGCGGGGGAGGGGGCGGGGCCGCAGGCCGTGCTGCGGCGCCCGGCTGAACGAGCGCGGCCGGGACGAGGTCACGCCTACGGCGGTCGAGGGGCCGGCCGTGTCCACCCGGCGGGCGCGTCCGGCGGCGGGCACCGGGGGCGCGTAGCCTGCTAGGGCCCGCGGCTCGGACCCGGCAGGGAATCCGGGGGCGGGCCCTGAGGACGCGGGTGCGAGGGCGGTCCTCGGACGGACGGAGGGGTCGATGGCGGTCGAGGAGCAACGGGCCGGGAGCCGGGTCAGCCGGCCGGAGAACCGGCTGGTCCGGCGCGGGTTCACCGACCCGGCGCGGGCGGTGCGGCTGCTGGAGGGCCCCGGGCTGGAGGGCCTGGCCGACGACCCGCTGCTGCTGGACGCGCTCGGCGCCACCGCCGACCCCGACCTCGCGCTGCTCGGCCTGGCCCGGCTGCTGGAGGCCGCCGACGAGGCCGACCGGCACACCCTGCGCGACACCCTCACCACCTCCAAGCCGCTGCGCGACCGGCTGCTCGGCGTGCTCGGCGTCTCCACCGCGCTCGGCGAGCACCTGGCCCGGCACCCGCACGACTGGCACGTGCTGGTCACCTTCGAACTGCGCGACATGCACCCCGGCCCGGAGGACTTCCGCCGGGCCCTCGCCGAAGGCGTCCGGGGCGACGCCCTCGGCCCCGCCAACGCGCTCGGCCCCGCCAACGCGCTGCGCGTCGCCTACCGCCGCTGCCTGCTCGCCATCGCCGCCCGCGACCTCACCGGCACCACCGACCTCGCGCAGACCGCCGCCGAACTCGCCGACCTGGCCGGTGCCACCCTCCAGACCGCCCTGGACCTCGCCGCCGAGCAGGACCCGGAGGCCGCCGCGGCCTGCCGGCTCGCCGTGATCGGCATGGGCAAGTGCGGCGGCCGCGAGCTCAACTACGTCTCGGACGTGGACGTGGTCTTCGTCGCCGAGCCGCGCGAGGGCGTGGACGAAGCGGAGGCGATCAGGGCCGCGACCCGGCTGGCCGCCGCCCTCACCCGGCTGTGCGCGGACACCACCGGCGAGGGCACGATCTGGCCGGTGGACGCCAACCTGCGCCCCGAGGGGCGCAACGGCCCGCTGGTACGCACCCTCGCCAGCCACCTCGCCTACTACCAGCGCTGGGCCAAGACCTGGGAGTTCCAGGCGCTGCTCAAGGCCCGCCCGGTCGCAGGGGACGAGGAACTCGGCGCCGCGTACGTCGAGGCGCTCGCCCCGATGGTCTGGCAGGCCGCCGCCCGGGAGAACTTCGTCGCCGACGTGCAGCAGATGCGCCGCCGGGTGGTCGACTCCATCCCGGCCACCGAGCTGGACCGCCAGCTCAAGCTCGGCCCGGGCGGGCTGCGCGACGTCGAGTTCTCCGTGCAGCTGCTCCAGCTGGTGCACGGCCGCACCGACCCGGCGCTGCGCAGCGGCAACACCCTGGAGGCGCTGGCCGCCCTCTCCCGGGGCGGGTACGTGGGCCGGGCGGACGCCGCCTCGCTGGACGCCGCGTACCGCTTCCTGCGCTCGCTGGAGCACCGCATCCAGCTGTACCGGCTGCGCCGCACCCACCTGATGCCCACCGCCGACGAGGACCTGCGCCGGCTGGCCCGCTCGCTGGCGGCGCTGATCAACGACGACACCCGCGCCGACCCGGTGGCCGCGCTGCAGCGCGAGTGGAAGCGGCACGCGATGGAGGTCCGGCGGCTGCACGAGAAGCTGTTCTACCGGCCGCTGCTGGACGCCGTCGCCGAACTGCCGCAGGGCGCCACCGGGCTGAGCCCGGACGCGGCCCGGGCGCGGCTGGAGGCGCTGGGCTACGCGGACCCGGCGGCCGCGCTGCGGCACCTCAGCGCGCTCGCCTCCGGGGTGAGCCGCAAGGCCGCGATCCAGCGGACCCTGCTGCCGGTGCTGCTCGGCTGGTTCGCCGAGTCCGCCGACCCGGACGCCGGGCTGCTCAACTTCCGCCAGGTCTCCGACGCGCTCGGCCGCACGCCCTGGTACCTGCGGCTGCTGCGGGACGAGAGCGCCGCCGCCGAGCAGTTGGCCCGGGTGCTGTCGGCCGGCCGGCTCGCCCCCGACCTGCTGCTGCGCGCCCCCGAGGCGGTGGCCATGCTGGGCGATCCGCGCGGCCTGGAGCCGCGCGGCCGGGCGGCGCTGCAGTCGGAGGTGCTGGCCGCCGTCGGCCGGGCCGGATCCACCCACGCCGCGGTGGCCGCCGCCCGCTCGGTGCGCCGCCGGGAGCTGTTCCGCACCGCCGCGGCGGACGTGCTCGGGCGGCTCGGGGAGGACCCCGCCGAGGCGCTGGACACCGCGGGGGAGGCGCTCACCGCGCTCAACGCCGCCACCCTGGGCGGCGCGCTGCGCGCCTGCGTCGCCGGGTGGGAGGCCGAGCACGGGGACCTGCCGACCCGGATCTCGGTGATCGCGATGGGCCGCTTCGGCGGCCACGAACTGGGCTACGGCTCGGACGCGGACGTGCTCTTCGTCCACGAGCCGCTGCTGGGCTCGCTGGAGGAGGAGGCCGCCCGGGCCGCCCAGGCGGTCTGCCACGAGCTGCGCACCCAGCTGGGCGCGCCCTCCACCGAGCCACCGCTGCTGGTCGACGCCGACCTGCGGCCGGAGGGCCGCAGCGGCCCGCTGGTGCGCACCCTGGCCTCGTACGCGGCCTACTACCGGCGCTGGTCGCACGCCTGGGAGAGCCAGGCGCTGCTGCGGGCCGAGCCGGTGGCCGGGGACGAGGAGCTGGGCGCGCGGTTCCGGCAGCTGATCGACCCGCTGCGCTTCCCCGGCGGCGGGGTGCCGGAGCGGGACCTGGTGGAGATCCGCCGGATCAAGGCGCGGATCGAGGCCGAGCGGCTGCCGCGCGGGGCCGACCCGACCACCCACACCAAGATCGGCCGGGGCGGGCTGGCGGACGTCGAGTGGACGGTGCAGCTGCTGCAGCTCCGGCACGGGCACGAGCTGCCGGCCCTGCGCACCACCCGGACCAGGGCGGCACTGGCGGCCGCCGCGCAGGCCGGGCTGGTCGGGTCGGAGGACGCCGAGGTGCTGGACGCGGCCTGGGTGCTGGCCTCCCGGGTGCGGGCGGCGGTGATGCTGGTGCGCGGCCGGCCCGGGGACAGCTTCCCGGGGGAGGCCCGGGAGCTGGCCGGGGTGGCCCGCTACCTCGGGTACGGCTCCGGGCACAGCGGCGAGCTGCTGGACGACTACCGGCGGATCACCCGGCGGGCCCGGGGCGCGGTGGACCGGCTGTTCTACGGCTCCGGCTGACGGGCACGCGAAAGGGGCCCCGTGCGGGGCCCCTTCGGTGTTCCGGGCGGCCGGCGTGCGGGCCCGGCCGGCGCTGCGCCGCTAGCGGCGTGCGCTGCTGACCGCGGGCTCGCTCCACTGCTCGGGCACGGTGACCGGCTGCTCGGCCGGCGTCTCCCGGGCGGGCACCCTGGGCAGCTTGTAGACCCACTCGTGGTAGAGCCAGCGGGCGGCGAGGAAGCCCACGGCCAGGCAGAGCTCGCCGCCGACGGCGTCCATCCAGAAGTGGTTGGCGGTGGAGACGATGACCACCAGGGTGGCGGCGGGGTACAGCAGGCCGAGCACCCGGACCCACGTCCGGCGGGCCAGGAAGAAGATCGCCAGGCCGCACCACATCGACCAGCCGATGTGCATCGAGGGCATGGCCGCGTACTGGTTGGAGACGTGCGCGGCGGGCCCGGAGGCCATCGAGCCCCAGGTCCCGTGGACCTTCACGGTGTCGATGAAGCCGCCGTCGGTCATCAGCCGGGGCGGGGCCAGCGGGAAGAAGTAGAAGCCGACCAGGGCGATCCCGGTGGTCACGAACAGCACGGTGCGGGCCGCGACGTAGCGCCCGGGGTGGCTGCGGTAGAGCCAGACCAGCACGCCGATCGTGATCACGAAGTGCAGCGTCGCGTAGTAGTAGTTCATCCCGGTGATGAGCCACCCGACGCTGTCCACGGCGTGGTTGATCGAGCGCTCGACGGCGATGCCGAGGTGCTGTTCGAGGTCCCAGATCCAGCGCGTGTGCTTCTGGGCTATCGCTTCCTGTTCGGGAACCGCGTTGCGCACGATCGAGTAGATCCAGTAACTGATCCCGATCAGTGCCAGTTCGAACCAGATCCGCGGTCTGGCCGGTGACCGGCGCTGGGCGCCGATGCGGTCGCGCAGGACGGCGGTACGGGACTGTGCGGCACGGGTGGCTCCATCGGGCAGGCGGCCGGGGAGGGCCTTCGCTGCTTCGGAACCGCCACCACTGGCCGCGTCGGCGCGCCCGGCGTCGCCTCGCTGGATCTCGGTCGGTTCCCCCATGGACGGCAAGTCTGCCAGACCGCTCGTAGCCGTCTGCTCATCCTCTGGAAGTGGATTCTTCACCGGCTGTCCCCCTTGAGGGCTAGGGGCCGGCTCCCACCGGGGTAGGGGGTGCTCTGGGGTTCGGTGCGTACCGGTGGGACGGACATACGTCCCATTGTCACGCCCGTCGCTCCGAGGAAGTAATCGGGGTGGTCGGAGACGGTCGCCGACCTGGAATTTCCCGGCACGAAACGGTTTCAGCATCTTGCTGAAACATATTGCAGGCCGCTAGCTTCCTGGGAAAATCGATCGCCCCTTCCCCTAAGGGAGCCCTCAGTGGCCGATGCCCCGCTCCGTCCCCGACGGAGCACCGCCCGACGAACCACCGGCCGCCGCAGACCGCCGGGCCGCACCGCCGTCCTGCTGGCCGTCGCACTGACCGCCGCCACCCTCGGCGGCGCCCCCGCGGCCCTCGCCGCCGCCCCGCCGGCCCCGCCCTCGGACGCCGCACTGGCGGCCACCGCCGGGCGGCACGACCTCACCCGCGAACAGTTCTACTTCGTCCTGCCCGACCGCTTCGCCAACGGCGACGTCGCCAACGACGGCGGAGGCATCACCGGCGGGCGGCTGGAGAACGGCTTCGACCCCGCCGACAAGGGCTTCTACCACGGCGGCGACCTCGCCGGGCTGATCCAGCGGCTCGACTACGTCCAGAACCTCGGCACCACCGCGATCTGGATGGCCCCGATCTTCAAGAACAAGCCCGTGCAGGGCAGCGGGGCCGACGCCTCGGCCGGGTACCACGGTTACTGGATCACCGACTTCACCCAGGTCGACCCGCACTTCGGCACCAACGAGCAGCTCAAGGAACTGATAGCCAAGGCGCACGCCCGCGGCATCAAGGTCTTCTTCGACGTCATCACCAACCACACCGCCGACGTCGTCGACTACGCCGAGAAGCAGTACGGCTACCGCTCCGCCGGCGCCTACCCGACGCTCGACGCGGACGGGAACCCGGTGGACGAGACCGCCGTCGCCGACGCGGGAGCCCCCTGGCCGCGGACCACCAAGGACTCCTTCCCCTACACCCCGGTCTTCCGCACCCCGGCCGACGCCGGGGCCAAGACCCCGTCCTGGCTCAACGACCCGGCGCTCTACCACAACCGGGGCGACTCGACCTTCGTCGGCGAATCCGCCACCGAGGGCGACTTCAGCGGCCTGGACGACCTCGACACCCAGAACCCCAAGGTGGTGAAGGGCTTCGAGAAGGTCTACCAGCAGTGGGTCAAGGACGCCGGCGTGGACGGCTTCCGGATCGACACCGTCAAGCACGTCAACATGGCCTTCTGGCAGCAGTGGGCGCCCGCCCTCAAGGACTTCGCCGCCAAGCAGGGCAACAAGAAGTTCTTCATGTTCGGCGAGGTCTACTCCGGGGACCCGGCGGTCACCTCGCCGTACGTCACCAAGGGCAGGCTCCAGGCCACCCTGGACTTCCCGTTCCAGGGCGCGGCCCGCTCCTACGTCTCCCAGGGCGGCTCGGCGCGCGGCCTCGCCGACGTCTACGGCCAGGACTACCGCTACACCGGTGCCGACACCGACGCGTACGAGCTGCCGACCTTCCTCGGCAACCACGACATGGGCCGCTTCGGCTCCTTCCTGCTCGCCGACAACCCGGGCGCCGACGACGCCACGCTGCTGAAGAAGGACCGGCTCGGCAACGAGCTGCAGTTCCTCACCCGCGGCCAGCCCGTCGTCTACTACGGCGACGAGCAGGGTTTCACCGGCGCGGGCGGCGACAAGGACGCCCGGCAGGACCTGTTCGCCTCGAAGACCGCCTCCTACAACGGCGACCGGGTGCTCGGCGGACCCTCCGGCCCGGCCGACCGCTACGGGCAGGGCGGCGAGCTCTACCAGGGCATCGCCGGGTTGGCCCGGCTGCGCCGGGACAACCCGGCACTGGCCGACGGCGCCCAGGTCGAGCGGTACGCCGCCGACGGCGCGGGCGTGTACGCCTTCTCCCGGATCGACGCCGGGCAGCAGGTCGAGTACCTGGTCGCGGTCAACAACGCCGCCGAGGCGAAGACCGTCACTCTGGACACCTTCTCGGCGGGAACGGGCTTCGACCGGATCTACCCGTCCGCGGGGGACCGGATCACCAGCGGCGCCGACCGCAAGGTGACCGTCACCGTGCCGGCGCTGTCCTCCGTCGTGTTCAAGGCGGGCGCCCGGCTCGCGGCCGTCGGCCCGGCTCCGCAGCTCGCGGTGCGGCCGCCGGCGGACGGTTCGAGCGGACTCGTCACGGTCGGTGCGAAGGTCGACGGCGGTGGCTTCGACCGGGTGAGCTTCGCCGCCCAGATCGGCAACGGGCCCTGGCAGACCCTGGGCACGGCCGACAACGGCGTGTACAAGGTCACCCAGGACCTCGGCGCCGTCGCCCCCGGCACGGTGGTCCGCTACAAGGCCGTCGTGCAGGACCCCGGCGGCCACCTGCGCTCCGCCACCGCGAGCTTCACCACCGGCGCCCCCGCACCGAAGCCGGTGCCCACCGCGGGCTCCCGCCCGTACGCCGTCGTCCACTACAACCGGCCGGACGGCGACTACGACGGCTGGAACCTCTACGCCTGGGGCGACCTCGCCGACGGCGAGGCCACCCCGTGGCCGGCCGGGCACCCCTTCACCGGACGGGACGCGTACGGCGCCTTCGCCTACGTGCGGCTGAAGCCCGGCGCCTCGGACGTCGGGTTCGTCGTGGAGAAGGACGGCGTCAAGGACGTCGACGCCGACCGGCACCTCGACGTCGGCAGCACCGGGGAGGTGTGGCTCAAGCAGGGCGACCCGGCCGTGCGCACCGCCGACCCCGGCCCGGGCAACACCCAGCCCGCGAACACCGCCGTCATCCACTACAACCGGGCCGACGGCGACTACGACGGCTGGGGACTGCACGACTGGACCGGCGCGGCCACCCCGACCGACTGGGGCAAGCCGCTGGCACCGGTGCGCCGCGACGCCTTCGGCGCCGTCTTCGAGGTGCCGCTGGCCCCCGGGGCGACCAGCCTCAGCTACATCCTGCACAAGGGCAACGACAAGGACCTGCCCGCCGACCAGTCGCTGGACCTCGCCGTCAACGGCAAGGAGGTCTGGATCCTCGGCGGCCGCGAGGGCTACCTGCTGCCGCAGAACCCGGCCGCCTCCGCGCAGATCGACCTCACCGGGGCCAAGGCCCAGTGGATCGACGCGCGGACCGTCCTCGTCCCGGCGAACTACGGCGCGGGCGACGAGGCCCTGGCCGGCGGCACCAGCGCCCAGCTGGTGTACGACCCGGCCGGCGGCATCAAGGCCGACAAGGGCGTGCTGACCAAGCCCGGCCAGTGGCTGCGGCTCACCCCGGTCAAGGGCGGGCCGACCGACGCCCAGAAGGCGAAGTACCCGCACCTGGCGGGCTACCGGGCCTTCACCGTGGACGGCCGGGACGCCGCCCGCGTCCCGGCCGCGCTGCGCGGCCAGCTGCTGTTCACCGAACACCTGCCCAGCGGCGCCGTCCTGGCCGCCACCGGGGTGCAGATCCCGGGCGTGCTGGACGACCTGTACGCCGGGCGGACCGGCAAGGTGGACTTCGGACCGGCCCACTACAACGGCAAGGTGGCGCTGTCGCTGTGGGCGCCGACCGCGCAGGAGGTCTCCGTCCAGGTCTTCGACAGCGCCACCGGGGGCACCCCGAAGACGCTGCCGCTGAAGCTCGACGACGAGACCGGAGTGTGGGAAGTCGTCCGTGACAAGCGCGAGTTGGACGGCAAGTACTACCTGTACCAGGTGAAGGTCTGGGCTCCTTCGACCCAGCAGCTGGTGGTCAACACCGTCACCGACCCGTACTCGGTGGCACTGTCCACCGACTCCCGGCGCAGCCTGGTCGCCGACCTCGACGCCAGGGAGCTCAAGCCCGCGGGCTGGGACGACCACGCCCGACCGCAGGCCGTCCCGCCCGCGCAGCAGCAGATCCAGGAGCTGCATGTCCGGGACTTCTCGGTGGAGGACCCCACCGTCCCGGCCGCCGAGCGCGGCACCTACCTGGCGTTCACCGAGTCGAACTCGGCCGGCATGCGGCACCTGCGGGAGCTCGCCGACGCCGGGGTGACCACGATCCACCTGCTGCCGACCTTCGACATCGCCACCGTCCGGGAGAACCGGGCCGACCAGAAGCTGCCGGCCTGCGACCTCAAGTCCCTTCCCCCGGACGGCCCGAAGCAGCAGGAGTGCGTGGCGGCCGTCGCCGCCGACGACGCGTACAACTGGGGCTACGACCCGCTGCACTACAACGTGCCGGAGGGCTCCTACGCCACCGACCCCGGGGGGACGGCGCGCACCGTGCAGTTCCGGCAGATGGTGCAGGCGATGCACGCGGCCGGGCTGCGGGTGGTGCTCGACGTGGTCTACAACCACACCGCGGCCGCGGGCCAGGCCGAGCACTCGGTGCTGGACAAGGTGGTCCCCGGCTACTACCAGCGGCTCGACGCCGACGGCAAGGTGACGACGGACAGCTGCTGCGCCGACACCGCGCCCGAGCACGCCATGATGAACCGGCTGGTGGTCGACTCGGTGACGCTGTGGGCGCGCGAGTACAAGGTGGACGGCTTCCGCTTCGACCTGATGGGCCTGGACCCGAAGTCCACCATGCTGGACGTGCAGTCCGCGCTGCGGAGGATGACGCCGGACTCGGACGGCGTGGACGGGAAGAACGTCTTCCTGTACGGCGAGGGCTGGAACTTCGGCGCGGTCGCCGACAACGCCCGGTTCGAGCAGGCCACCCAGGCCAACATGGCCGGCACCGGGATCGCCACCTTCGACGACCGGATCCGGGACGCCGCCCGCGGCGGCAACTTCATGCTGAACTCCGCCCCGCAGCAGGGCTTCGCCTCGGGTCTGTTCACGGACCCGAACGGCTCGGCCGCGAACGGCACCCCGGAGGAGCAGAGGGCCCGGCTGCTGCACGGGATGGACCAGCTGAAGGTCGGGCTGACCGGCAATCTGGCCGGCTACTCCTTCACCGACAGCTCCGGAAAGTCCGTCACCGGCGCCCAGGTCGACTACAACGGCGCCCCGACCGGGTACGCGGCGAAGCCCGGCGAGGCGGTGGAGTACGTGGACGCCCACGACAACACCGACCTCTTCGACGCCCTCGCGTACAAGCTGCCGACCGGCACCGCGCCCGCCGACCGGGCCCGGATGCAGGCGCTCGCGCTCTCGCTGACCGCGCTCACCCAGGGCGCGGGCTTCGCCCAGGCCGGCAGCGACCTGCTGCGCTCCAAGTCGCTCGACTCCAACTCCTACGACTCGGGGGACTGGTTCAACGCGATCCACTGGGACGCCGCGGACGGCAACGGCTGGGGCCGCGGTTTGCCGATGGCGAAGGACAACCAGGAGCAGTGGACGGCCGCGCGGTCCCTGCTGGCGAACCCGAAGCTGACGGTGGGGGCGGCCGACATCCGGGCGGCCTCGGCGCAGTACCAGGAGTTCCTGCGGATCAAGCGGTCCTCGCCGCTGTTCTCGCTGCCGAGCCTGGCCGCCGTCCAGCAGCGGCTCTCCTTCCCGCTCTCCGGCACCGCCGGTGAGACGCCCGGGGTGATCACCCTGCACCTGGACGGCACCGGGCTGCCGGGGGCGGAGAAGGGCATCACGGTGGTCTTCAACGCCACCCCCGCGGCGCAGGCGCAGACCGTGCCGGCCCTGCGGGGCACCGGCCAGGCGCTGCACCCCGTCCAGGCGGGCGGGGCGGACCGGGTGGTGCAGCGGTCCGGCTTCGACGCCGCGACCGGCACCTTCACCGTGCCGGGCCGCACCGTGGCGGTGTTCGTCCAACACTGATTCGTACACTGCGACAACTCTCGGGCTCCGTACCACTGTTCAGGTGGTGCGGGGCCCGGCTCCGGTTCGGGGACGGCAAGGTTCCGTTCCGGACGCACAATGGCCGGAAACCGTTGATGGCACGGCCGGAACTGTGATGTGCCGGGTCTGCCTGGCGCTGGCGGCCGCTCTCCGCGGGGAGAACCGGCCCTGAGTGCTGGTCACCGACCGTCGGCAGTGATCGAACTTTGTCCGGGGCATGAAAACCGTGTTCACGAGTTCGTCACGGGGTAACACAACTGACGAACCGTCCTGCATACGGTTTCGGTAATGAATCGGCCAATCCGTGGCATGCATCTGTCATTAACCGCTCGGTAGCTGCCACGATTCCCCCGGCTGTAGACGAGGGGACCCCACCCCCCGGTGCAGCTGTTCCAGTTCAGGTGCAGCGCGTCCCGACCCTGCAAACGAGTTGTGAGCAACGCATCCGCACTCCCGTCGCACCCGGCGGGGGCCCCCACTGCGCCGCAACCGCGGCTCAGGTTTCTCTCCACCGTGCGCGACCCAGCGCCGGTCGGAAAAGGAGTCCGCATGTCCCGTTACGCTCACGCCCGGAAGGCGGCGGTTGTCATGGCCGCCTCCACCGCGCTGCTGGTCACCGGCATTCCGGTGATCGCCCAGGCGGCCACGCCGGACGCGCCGGCCGCCGTCGCGGCCCAGCAGGCGAGCCGCGCCCAGCTGATCTCCGTCGCGAACCAGCAGACCGCCTCCCTCGCCCAGACCCTGGGCCTGAGCGGCACCGAGAAGCTGGTCACCAGGGACGTCATCCAGGACGCGGACGGCACCCGCCACCTGCGGTACGAGCGCACCCTCGACGGACTGCCCGTCCTGGGTGGGGACCTGGTGGTGCACCAGGCGCCCACCGGTGCGACCAAGAGCGTTGACCGGGCCAGCACTGCCTCGCTGAGCGGTGTGAGCACCACGCCGAAGCTGGCCGCGCCGGCCGCGCAGAGCGCCGCGCTCGCCGCCGAGTCGGGCACCGCGGTCGACACCGCGCCGCGCCTGGTGGTCTGGGCCGGGGACAACACCCCGCGGCTGGCCTGGGAGACCGTCGTCTCCTCCACCAAGTCGGACGGCACCCCGAGCAAGATGCACGTCGTCACCGACGCCACCAGCGGCCAGGTCATCCAGCAGTGGGACGGCATCGAGACCGGCTCCGGCAAGGGCGTCTTCGTCGGCAACGTCACCATCGGCACGACCCAGTCGGGCTCGGCGTTCCAGATGAAGGACACCACCCGCGGTGGGATGTACACCACCAACCTGAACCACGGGACCTCGGGCACCGGCACGCTGTACAGCAAGGCGACCGACACCTGGGGCGACGGCACCGTCAACAACGGCGAGTCCGCCGCGGTCGACGCCCACTTCGGCGTCGCGGCCACCTGGGACTACTACAAGAACACCTTCGGCCGCAACGGCATCCGCAACGACGGTGTCGGCGCCTACAGCCGCGTCCACTACGGCAACAACTACGTGAACGCGTTCTGGGACGACTCCTGCTTCTGCATGACGTACGGCGACGGCAGCAACAACACCGCGCCGCTCACCGAGCTGGACGTCGCGGGCCACGAGATGAGCCACGGCGTCACCGCGGCCACCGCCAACCTGACCTACTCCGGCGAGTCCGGCGGCCTCAACGAGGCCACCTCGGACATCTTCGGCACCATGGTCGAGTTCTCCGCCAACATCCCCACCGACAACCCCGATTACCTGATCGGTGAGTTGATCAACATCAACGGCGACGGCACCCCGCTGCGCTACATGGACAAGCCGTCCAAGGACGGTGCCTCGGCCGACTACTGGTCCTCGACCGTCGGCAACAAGGACGTCCACTACTCCTCCGGCGTCGCCAACCACTTCTTCTACCTGCTGTCCGAGGGCAGCGGCGCGAAGGTCATCAACGGCGTCAGCTACGACTCGCCGACCCAGGGCAACATCACGGTCACCGGCATCGGCCGGGACAAGGCCGCGGCCGTCTGGTACCGCGCGCTGACCACCTACATGACCTCCAGCACCAACTACGCCGCGGCGCGCGTCGCGACGGAGAAGGCGGCCACCGACCTGTACGGCGCCGGCAGCGCCGAGCTGACCGCGGTCAGCACCGCCTGGGCGGGCGTCAACGTCGGCACCGCGCCCAGCGGCGGCGTCACCGTCACCAACCCGGGCAACCAGTCCACCGCCGTCGGCGGTGCGGTGAACCTCCAGGTCAGCGCCACCGGCGGCACCGCCCCGCTGACCTACACCGCGACCGGCCTGCCCACCGGGCTGTCGATCTCCTCCTCCGGCGCGATCACCGGTACCGCCTCCACCGCGGGCACCTACAACGTGACCGTCACGGCGAAGGACGCGGCCGGCAAGACCGGCAGCACCAGCTTCACCTGGACCGTCTCCACCGGTGGCGGCAGCTGCACCCCGGCGCAGCTGCTGGGCAACGCGGGCTTCGAGACCGGCACCGCCACCCCGTGGACGGCGTCCAGCGGCGTGGTCGACAACAGCTCTTCGCAGGCGGCCCACGGCGGCTCCTGGAAGGCGTGGATGAACGGCTACGGCTCGACCCACTCGGACTCGCTGTCGCAGACCGTGAGCATCCCGTCGGGCTGCAAGGCGACGCTGAGCTTCTGGCTGCACATCGACACCGCCGAGTCGGGCACCACCGCGTACGACAAGCTGACCGTCTCGGTCAACGGCACCGCGCTGAAGACCTACTCCAACGTGGACGCCGCGGCCGGCTACCAGCAGCGCACCTTCGACCTGTCGGCCTACGCGGGCCAGACGGTCACCGTGAAGTTCGCCGGGACCGAGGACGCCTCGCTCCAGACCAGCTTCGTGATCGACGACACCTCCGTCCAGACCGGCTGACCCCGGGCCGGCTCCTGAAGGGCCGGTGAACCAGGACAGGTGAGGGGCCCGGCGGCTACGGCCGCCGGGCCCTTGTCGTGCCCTCAGGGGTTTCGGCCGAGGTCTTGACGGCCCTCGCGGGCGCCTCTAGGTTCGGCGCTGCAAGTTTCCGGCAAGTTGCAGAAACTTCCTGCAGGCCTCACCTCCGGCTGCCCCACCCCAGCCACCCCCTCAGGAGACGACGTGGTCACCACCGCTCCCACCCTCCCCCTGCCTTCGGCCGGGAGGACCCCCAGGGCCACCCGCCGGCCCGCCCGCGCGGCCGGCGCGCTCGCCGCCTCGGCGGCGCTCGCGCTCTCGCTCGGCACCTCCCTGGGCGCCCCCGCCGCCCAGGCCGCCCCGCCGGCCAACAACGGCAAGGACGTCACCGCCACCCTCTTCGAGTGGCGCTTCGACTCCGTCGCCCAGGCCTGCACCTCCACCCTCGGCCCCAAGGGCTACGGCTTCGTCGAGGTCTCCCCGCCGCAGGAGCACATCCAGGGCGCGCAGTGGTGGACCTCCTACCAGCCGGTCAGCTACCGGATCGCCGGACGGCTCGGCGACCGCACGTCCTTCAAGAACATGGTCGCCGCCTGCCACGCGGCCGGCGTCAAGGTGATCGCCGACGCGGTGGTCAACCACATGTCGGCGGGCTCCGGCACCGGCACCGGCGGTACCGCGTACACCAAGTACACCTACCCCGGCACGTACCAGGACCAGGACTTCCACGCCTGCCGCCAGCCGATCACCAACTACCAGGACCGCGGCAACGTCCAGAACTGCGAGCTGGAGAACCTCTCCGACCTGAACACCGGCAGCGCGTACGTCCAGACCACCATCGCGCACTACCTGGACGACCTCGCCTCGCTCGGCGTCGACGGCTACCGGATCGACGCCGCCAAGCACATCGCCGCCGCCGACCTCGCGGCGATCAAGGCCAGGATGGCCAACCCCGCGGCCTACTGGGTCCAGGAGGTCATCTACGGCGCCGGCGAGCCGGTCCAGCCCACCGAGTACACCGGCACCGGCGACGTGGACGAGTTCCGGGTCGGCACGGACCTCAAGCGGATGTTCACCACCGACAAGCTCGCCAACCTCAGCGGCTGGGGCGCCTCCTGGGGCTACCTGCCGAGCGGGCAGGCGCGCGCCTTCGTCGACAACTGGGACACCGAGCGCAACGGCTCCACCCTCAACTACACCTACGGCAACAC
Source organism: Kitasatospora sp. NPDC058063 (assembly GCF_042885395.1). Lineage (NCBI taxonomy): Bacteria > Bacillati > Actinomycetota > Actinomycetes > Kitasatosporales > Streptomycetaceae > Kitasatospora > Kitasatospora sp. NPDC058063. The sequence goes on along the minus strand of NZ_JBHVSD010000006.1, from coordinate 136,961 downwards.
CTACACGCTGGCCAACGTCTTCCTGCTGGCCTCGCCGTACGGCGCCCCCAACATCCACTCCGGCTACTCCTTCGCCAACAAGGACGACGGCCCGCCGAACGGCGGCACCGTCAACGCCTGCTACCAGGACGGCTGGAACTGCACCCACGCCTGGCGGCAGGTCGCCAACATGGTCGGCTTCCGCAACGCGGTGGCGGGCACCGGAGTGACCGACTGGTGGTCCAACGGCGGCAACGCGATCGCCTTCGGACGCGGCAACAGGGGCTACGTCGCGATCAACCACGAGGGCGGAGCGATAACCCGGACCTTCCAGACCGGGCTGCCGGCCGGCACCTACTGCGACGTCCAGCACGGCGACCCGCAGTCCGGCGGCGGCTGCACCGGCCCGACGTACCAGGTGGGCGCCAACGGGCAGTTCACCGCGACGGTCGGCGCCGGCGACGCGGTCGCGCTGTACGTCCAGTCCGGCGCGAGCGTCTCCGGCGCCTCGTTCAACGTCAACGCGACCACCTCGGTCGGGCAGAACATCTACGTCGTCGGCGACGCCGCGGCGCTCGGCGCCTGGGACCCGGCGAAGGCCCTGCCGCTCTCCTCGGCCGGCTACCCGGTCTGGTCGCTGGCGCTGTCGCTGCCGGCCGGCACGTCCTTCCAGTACAAGTACGTCCGCAAGGACGCGAGCGGCGCGGTCACCTGGGAGTCCGGCGCCAACCGGACGGCGACGGTGCCCTCGGGCGGGACCGTCGCGCTGAACGACACCTGGCGGCCGTGAGCCGCGGGCCCCGGCCCGTCCCGGATCCCCGTCGGCCCGCTCCGGCGGGGATCCCCCGCGAGGGCGGCCGGGAGGCGGGCGGCGCGGCCGTCCGTCACCCCCGCCCGATGTACGGCATGGCCGTCGCCAGCACGGTGGCGAACTGCACATTCGCCTCCAGCGGCAGCCCGGCCATGTGCCGCACGGTGCGCGCCACGTCGGCCACGTCCATGGTCGGCTCGGGGGCGATCCGGCCGTCCGCCTGACGCACGCCCGCGCCCATCGCCGCCGTCATGTCGGTCGCCGCGTTGCCGATGTCGATCTGCCCGCAAGCGATCCGGTACGGGCGGCCGTCCAGCGACAGCGACTTGGTCAGGCCGGTGACGGCGTGCTTGGTCGCGGTGTAGGCGATCGAGTGCGGGCGCGGGACGTGCGCGGAGATCGAACCGTTGTTGATGATCCGGCCGCCCTGCGGGTCCTGCGCCTTCATCTGCCGGAACGCGGCCCGGGCGCAGAGGAAGGCGCCGGTCAGGTTGAGGTCGACGACGGCCCGCCAGTCCTCGACCGACAGCTCCTCCAGCGGGACGGCCGGGCCGAAGGCGCCGGCGTTGTTGAACAGCAGGTCCACCCGGCCGTGACGCCCGGCGGCCGCGGCGAACAGCGCGTCCACCGCCTCCGGGTCGGTGACGTCGGCCGGCACCACGTAGGCCGGGGCGGCGCAGAGCCGGGCGGTCTCCCGCAGCGGTCCGGGCCGCCGGCCGGCCAGCACCGTCCGCCAGCCGTCCGCGGCCAGTTCGACCGCCACGGCGCGGCCGACGCCGCTCCCGGCTCCGGTGACGACGGCGATCCGCTGGTTCATGGCACCCTCCTCGATGACTGTTCCCGGTCGGCCCCGGGCGTGCCCTGGAGATCGTCGCGGACCGGCGGCCCGCCGTCACTGGTCAAAGCCGCCGAAATCCGGACGGCTCGGCGGGAGCCCGGCGGCCACCCCCGCCATCCGACCCCCGCCGACCGGGGGGAGTGGTGAAGGCCTTTACCCGATCGCGAACAAACATTGGATTTCCGGTGGCCACCGCGCAACCGGGCCACCCGGGCCCACGTCATAAGATCGCAGGAAGGCGCACCCCCGCGAGGGGCGGCGCGCCATCGCTCCGGGGGACGCACCAGCGCTGTGCCCCCGGTCTGTCCGGCCCCACCGGGGGGCCGCCGCCCGGTCAGACGGACCGGGCGCGACATCGGTCGGAGAGTCCTCACCGTGCTTAGGCAGTCGTCCCGTTCCCGCGCCGTCCTGTCCGGCGCCGCCGTGCTCGCCCTGGCCGCCTCGCTCGCGGCCTGCGGGAGTTCCGGCGGTGGGAAGGGGGACAGCGCCAAGAACGCCACCCCGGCCGGCGGCAGCAGCTCGGCGGGCAGTCCGAGCGCCGGCGGCACCAGCCCGGCCGCGACCGGCACCGCCACCGCGGCCTCCTCCGGCAAGGTGCTGATGCCCACCGGGCCCGCCGCCGCCCTCAACAAGGTCCGGGACACCGGTGCCGGCCCGATCATGATGACCAAGGTGACCGGCGCCAAGTCCGGCGTCACCGGCCAGGTCTGGGTCTGGCTGCCGCCCGAGTACAACGACCCCAAGTTCGCCAAGACCGGCTTCCCGGTGCTGACCCTGTTCGCGGGCGGCCAGAGCAACGGCTACAACACCTGGACCGACAACCAGCTGCCGATCCAGGAGGAGAACGAGCGGCTGGTCAAGGAGGGCAAGTCCCACCCGTTCATCATGATCATGCCGGTGCAGAACTTCAACAGCGACGAGAAGAACGCGCTGGACTGCTCCGACATCCCGGGCCAGCCCAAGATGGCCACCTGGATGGCCGAGGACCTCCCGGACTTCGTCCGCGCCAACTTCCGCACCGTGAAGGGCCGCGACGGCTGGGGCGTCATGGGCGCCTCCACCGGCGGCTTCTGCAGTGCCAAGCTCGCCCTCCAGTACCCGCAGGTCTACAAGGCCGCGGTGCCGATCGACGGCTACTTCATACCGGACTCGGGGCTGTGGAAGGGCCACGACGCGGAGCGGGCCGCCAACAACCCGGACGTGCTGGTCGCCCAGGGCAAGGCCGAGGTGAGCATGTTGGTGACCGCGGGCGGCGCCAACCCGTACGAGACCAAGGTGGTCAAGAGCTGGGTGGACAAGGCGGTCCCGCCGGTGAGCCTCCAGTACCACGAGCAGCCCGGCGGCAAGCACCTGACCTCGGACTTCAAGAAGATGATCCCGGACACCCTGGTGTGGCTCTCCGCCCACCTGGCGGGGCCGGCGGCCGACTGAGGGCCCGCCCTTCGGCTGCCCGCACTGCCCGCGCTGCCCGTGCTGCTGTTGCACTGCCCGCACTGCTGCCGCACTGCTCGGACTGCCGCACTGCTCTCACCCGTACCGCCGGTGCCGGGACGCGTTCGCGCTCCCGACGCCGGCGGTCCTGCTTTCCGGCGGCTCCGAGCAGGTCGCGCCGCCCGTCCGCAGGCCCGTGACCTGCGCGTCAATCGGACATTGATTCGCTTCTGATCGACTGCGAGCACCTTGGCTGGGGCGGTCCTCCACCGGCCGCCGCCACCCGCCGTGCCCCAAGCCGTGAAGAGAGTGCCATGCCGATCCACCTGGTGCCCCAGCCCGTCCCCACCGTGCCCGCGCAGGGCAAGTCCGGAGCCGCCTCGCTGGGCGCGGACGCGTACGGACGGGCCGCGGCCGACGAGCCGGCCGTCCTGCGGTTCTCCGGGCTCCGCCTGGTGCACGCCGCGCTGCGCCGGGACCTCGCCCGGCTGCCCAACGCGCTGCGGCTGCTCCAGCCCGACGAGGACCACAAGGGCGAGGCCCTGCTGCGGCACTGGAACTTCATCACCGCGATGCTCACCTGCCACCACGAGCAGCAGGACACCCGGCTGTGGCCGATCGTGCGCCGCTTCGCGCCCGAGCTGCGGCTGCTGCTCAACTGGCTGGAGGACGACCACCACAACCTGGACCACTCCTTCACCCGGGTCACCACGCTGGTGCGGATCGCCAGCCGGGACACCGGCAGCGCCTGGCCGGTCGCGTACGCGATGGAGGACCTCGCGGCCCGGCTGGAGACCCACCTGCGGATCGAGGAGCGGCAGTTGCTGCCCCGGATGGAGCGGGTGATCGCCGACGGCTCCCGGCTCGGCGGGCTGGGCGAGCTGCTGGACCTGCTGCGCCTGGCCGACGGCCCCGGCACGGCGGACGCGCTGGCCTGGCTCCTGGAGGGCGTGGAGCCCGAGCTGGTCGAGCGGCTGCTGGCCGAGTGCGACGACGACGTGGCCCGCAACTGGCCGCACTGGCACGCGACCTACCAGCGCTGCACCTCGCCGCTGTGGGGCCCGCCGGACGGTCCGGCCGCCGGCGCCGGCCTGGGCCTCGACGGCCTCGGCCTCGACGACCTCGGCCTCGACGGCCTGGGGCGCATCGCGGACTGACCCCGGGGCTCTTCGCGGGCCTTTGATCTACGCGCGTGGCATAAGCCGGAGGCAGGGGACTGCGGCATATGCCGAGCTGGTCCCCAGTGCGGGGGAGCTCTCAACTCCCCATGCCCCTAGGGGATTCGACCCACCGCCCTCGGGGTCGGGCCGCCCCGGCCGCTCCGGGCCGCACCAGGGGAGGCGTCACGCCGACGGCTGATGGCGGGCCGTACCCGCCGCACTACCGTCGACCGCATGACCACAGCGCGCAGCACACCCGGCCCGCACCGCACCCGCCCCGGGACCCGCCTCGGGACCCGCTTCCGACGCGGCCCCGCGTTCCTCGCCGCCGGCGCCGTCCTGGTGCTCGGCGCCGGACTGACCGCCTGCGAGGGTGGCGTGGCCCTCTGCCTGGACGACCACAAGTGCACCGTCGACATCAAGACCGACAAGGCCGACGGCACCAAGACCGTCAAGGTCTTCGGCGGCGACAACCCGATGCGGATGACCGTCGGCCACATCGGCGACAACTCGGCCGAGGTGACCGTCGGCGACGACAGGAAGACCGCCACCAAGGACTCCGAGACCTCCGTCGGCGGAGTCAGGATCACCCTGCGCAAGACGAACAAGGACGACCACTACGCCGAAGTGCACATCGAGCGGGACTGAACGCCCCGGCACGACGAAGCGCTACCCCGGCGCCTACCCCGGCAGGCGGTTGAGCCACTCCATCGGGGCGACCCGGATCGCCGTGTGCGGCGAGCCGTCCCACTCCGCCGGAAGCCCGACCGCCTCCAGCGCGGCGACCACCGCCCGCCCGACCTCCACCGTCCGGCGCTCCGACACCTCGGCCGTCTCCTCCCCGGCGCGGAACCCGCCGTAGCGCAGCATCAGCCCCCGCCCGGCGGCCGCCGCCTCGGTGTCCTGCTGGTGGAAGAAGACGAAGCCGACCGAGTCCGTCCCGGCCTCGCCGCCGATCTCCGCGTAGCCGCAGCTCGCGCAGCAGGTGAAGTCCATCGCCGCGACGATGCCCCGGTCCTCCAGCGCGTCGAAGGCGTCTGCCAGCCGGTCCACGTCGGTGGTCTCCGGCCAGGCCGCCTGTTCGGCCAGCCGCTCGGTCCACAGCGGGGCGAGGATCCGCTCCGCCTCCTCCTGCGTCAGCCCCCGGTCGTCGAGGTGCTCGACCAGGGACTCGGCCATCTCGTCCGGCTCCTGGAAGCCGCACCGGATCAACTCGCGGGCCCGCTCCTGGGCTTCGCGCAGCACGTCGGGGGTGGGAACCGTCTCCTCGGTCATGCCCGCAGCCTCGCACCCGCCACCGACAACGCCCGGGCCTCCGGTGCGACGCCCGGGCCTCCGGCGCCGCCGTCCCGACACCGCCCTGCTACCGTCCGCCGGTGACTTCTCTGCTGCAACCACCGCTGATCACCCGGCTGCTGGCCGCCGAGCGCATCCTGATCGCCGGAGCCGGCGGCGGCTTCGACGTGTACGCGGGGCTGCCGATCGCCCTCGCCCTGCGGGCCGCGGGCAAGGAGGTGCACCTGGCCAACCTCTCCTTCACCCACCTCTACGGCCTGCCCCTCGACGTCTGGGCGGAGCCCGACGTGGCCCGGATCGGTCCGGACACCGCCGGCCCCGAGGGCTACTTCCCGGAGCGCACCCTGGCCCGCTGGCTGAACCGGCACGGGATGCCCGACACCGTGTGGGCCTTCCCGACGGTGGGCGTGCAGCCGCTGCGCGAGGCCTACCGCGCGCTGGTCGCCGGCCTGGGCGTGGACGCGATCCTGCTGGTCGACGGCGGCACCGACATCCTGATGCGCGGCGACGAGGCCGGACTCGGCACCCCCGAGGAGGACATGGCGAGCCTGGGCGCGGTGGCCGGCCTGTCCGAGGTGCCCGAGCGGCTGGTCGCCTGCCTCGGCTTCGGCATCGACGCCTACCACGGCGTCAACCACTCCCTGGTGCTGGAGAACCTCGCCGCGATCGACCGGGCCGGCGGCTACCTCGGCGCCTTCTCCATCCCGCGCGACAGCCGGGAGGGCGTGCTCTACCTGGACGCCGTCGAGCACGCCAGGGCCGCCTTCCCGGACCACCCCAGCATCGTCAACGGCTCGGTGGCGGCGGCGCTGCGCGGCGAGTTCGGCGACGTCCGCTTCACCGAGCGGACCAAGGACGCGCAGCTCTTCGTCAACCCGCTGATGACGCTCTACTTCGGCGTCACGGTCGAGGCGCTGGCCGCCGAGAACCGGTACCTGGACCGGCTGGAGCACACCGTGGTGACCCGCCAGATCGCCACCGTGATCGCCGAGTTCCAGGACGAGCTGCCGCGCCTGCGACCGCCCCGGCAGTTCCCGCACTGACCGGGAGCGCGGGCGCGGAACGCCGGTCAGAACGCGGCGAGCCGGAACTCCAGGTTCCCGAACCGCACCTGGTCGCCCGGGCCGACCCGTACGCCGCCCGCTATCCGGCGCCCGTTCACATGGGTGCCGTTGGTCGAGCCGAGGTCGTACAGCACCCAGCCGCCCTGCTCGTGCCGCAGTTCGGCGTGGCGCCGGGACACCGAGGCGTCGTGCAGCCGCAGTCCCGAACCGGGGATCCGGCCGATCGTCAACTGCCCGGCCCCGGCCTGCGGCAGGCTCAGCCCCGGCAGCCGCTCGGTGCGCCAGGCCCGGCCCAGCCGGTCGCCGAAGGCGGACGCCCGCCCGACCGTGCGCAGCACGAAGCGCTCGACCGGCCCGCCGGTGGGCAGCCCGGCCACCGCCGCGTCCAACTCGCCGCGGCTGGTGGCCTGCAGGACGATGTCCATCCGGCCGAGGAAGGTGTCGTGCGAGAGCCGACCGCTGCCCGCGCCGTCCCGCAGCACCCCGAGCGCCTGGTCCCGCTCGGCGTCGGAGGGTCGGACCGCGCCGGTCGGACCGGCCGCGCCGGTGGGGAGCTCAGGAGTCGTCATGGCCAAATTGTCGGCGCGGCCGACTCAGGCTGTCCAGAACACGCCGTGCACGGGTGCGGGGTTCGTACGTCACGGCAGTCCAGACGCCCTTTCCGGCCGGGCGGTTCCGCACCTTCCGGGCCGCCCGGGCGGGGTGCTCCGGCCGTGCCGCCCGGTCCGTTCCGGGGCGCCGTACGGGCCGTCAGGCCTTGCGGGCGGCGGCCAGGATCTTCTCCGTGGTGTGCAGGAACCGGGAGGTGACCGTGCCCCGGTAGGCCTTGCCGAACATGTCCTTGGTGACCCACTTGCCGTCCCGGAGGTGGATCACCACGTACGCGGCCCCCGGGTCGGCGCCGAGCACCTCGACGTCGCCCTTCGGCGAGCGGTACGGGAAGGCGAATTCGCCCGGCAGCGGCTCGGAGAGGAAGGCGACGACCAGCCGGACGTCCGGTGTCACCTCGACGCCCCGGAAGGGCTCGGCGGCGAGCAGCCCGGCCACCTCGTCCACCGTCCGCAGCAGCGCCGGCACCGGGTACCCGAGCGCCTGCTCCAGGTGCTCCTCGATCCGCGCGGTCAGCGCCGCGCGGTCCGGCTCGTCGGTGGTGAAGAAGACGTTGCCGCTCTGGATGTAGGAGCGGACGTTCCCCAGGCCGAGCTCGGCGAACAGCGCCCGCAGCCGCTCCATCCGCACCGTCCGGCCGCCGACGTTGACGGCCCGCAGGAAGGCGATGTACGTGGTCGTGGTGGTCACCCGGCCAGTGTGGCACCGGCCACCGACAACGGCCCGGCCCCCGCCCGTCCGGTCGTCCCCGCCCGTCCGGTCGTCCCCGCCCGTCCGGTCGTCCGCGCACGGCGGCCGTCGGTGCCGGGTGCCAGACTGGCGCCATGGCTACCTGGCAGGATTTCGAGCACGAGGCCCCCGATCTGGCGCCCCTGGTCCGGGCCCGGTTCGAGGCGAACAAGCACCACGTCATGGCGACGCTGCGCAAGGACGGATCGCCCCGGGTCAGCGGCACGGAGGTCGAGTTCGTCGGCGCCGACCTGTGGATCGGGTCGATGTACGGCGCGGTCAAGGCGCGTGACCTCCAGCGCGACGCCCGCTTCGCACTGCACGCGCACCCGGGGGACGAGACCATGGCCGGCGGGGACTCCAAGGTCTCCGGCAGGGCGGTGGAGGTCACCGACGAGACCGAACTCGCCGCCTTCGCCGCCGATCTGCCCGAGGCGCCGCCCGGCCCGTTCCACGCGTTCCGGCTGGAGCTCGACCAGGTGGTGCACACCTCCGTGGAGGGCGACCACCTGCTCGTGCACAACTGGCACCCGGGTCGGCCGGTGGAGCGGATCCAGGTCCACTGACCGGCCGATCCGGCCGCAACGCCCCTACGGCAGGACGGACTTGAGGGCCTCGGGGGTGCGGGCCACGACGGCGTGCCCGTCGTCCGCGGTGATGATCGGGCGCTGGATCAGGATCGGGTGCTCGGCCATCGCCGCGATCCAGCGGTCGCGCTCACCCGCCTCCCGGGGCCAGCCCTTCATCCCCAGGTCCTTCGCGACCTGCTCGTCGGTGCGGGTGATGTCCCACGGCTCCAGGCCGAGACGCTCCAGCACCTGTACCAGCTCGGCCGCGGTGGGCGGCTGCTCCAGGTAGCGCCGCACGGTGTACTCGACTCCGGCGCCGTCCAGCTCGCCGAGCGCGGACCGGCACTTGCCGCACCGCGGGTTGATCCAGATCTCCATGCCGGCCACCCTACCGAGCCGCCCGCGCCCGCCCCGCCCCGCCGCGCACAACGGCCCGCCCCGCCCCGCCCCCGCCCCGCCGCGCGATTTCGGTGGGTACGGGAACTCCGCCGCGCCCGAAGGCGGTTGACCGGACAGGAAGCGTGATCTCGGGAGGGGAGCACCGCATGGACGGCGCGGCGATCATCGAACAGCTGATGACCACGGAGGTCAGGACCGATCCGTACCCGCTGTACGCCAGGGCCCGCGAGCTGGGCCCGGTGGCCCCGGCCGGGGACGGCATGTTCGTGGTGAGCGGCTACACGGCGGTCAACAAGGTGCTGCGCACGCCCGCCTTCGGGGTGGCGACCGCCGAGATGATGGCCGGACTGGCCCCCGAGTACGCCGTGCACTCCTCGCTGGCCCTGTTCGGCCGCTCGATCCTCCAGCGCAACGCCCCCGACCAGCCCCGGGTCCGCTCGCTGATCGCCTCGGTGTTCACCGCCCGCCGGGTCGCCGCGCTGCGCCCGGCCGTGGAGACGGCGGTCGACCGGCTGCTGGACGGCATGGCCGAGCAGGGAGCCGACGGCTCGCCGGTGGACTTCATGGACGCCTTCGCCTTCCGGCTGCCGGTCGGGGTGATCTGCGAGCTGCTCGGCGTCCCCGAGCAGGACCGCTACCGCTTCCGCGACCTCGCCTCCGACCTGACCGTCGCGCTGGAGATCATCCAGGACCTGGACGAGCTGGCCGCCGCCGACGAGGCCGCCGACGAGCTGGCCCGCTACTTCACCGAGCTGGCCGCCGAGCGACTGGCCCGGCCGCAGGACGACCTGGTCACCGACCTGGCCCGGATCGCCGCCGCGGACGACGAGCGGCTCTCCGCCGAGGAGCTGCTGGCCAACCTGGTCCTGCTGCTGGTGGCCGGCTTCGAGACCACCACCAACCTGCTCGGCAACGGCCTGGCCCTGCTGTTCCGCCACCCCGAGGCGGCCGCCGGGCTGCGCAGCGGCGCGATCACCCCGGCCGGGTTCACCGACGAGGTGCTGCGCTTCGACTCCCCGGTGCAGGCCACCGGCCGGGTCGCGCTGGAGGAGGGCCTGAGCGTCGAGGGCCTGCCGATCCCGCCCGGCCACGCGGTGACCCTGCTGATCGGCTCGGCCAACCACGACCCGGCCCGGTACGAGCGCCCCGAGGTGTTCGACCCGACCCGCACCGACAGCCAGCCGCTCAGCTTCGGCGGCGGCACCCACTTCTGCCTGGGCTCCCAGCTGGCCCGGCTGGAGGCCGAGGTCGCGGTGCCCGCCCTGCTCGACCGCTTCCCGCGGCTCGCCCCGGGCGGCGTCCCGACCCGGCGCGACCGCCTGGTGCTGCGCGGCTACGAGACCCTGCCGGTGACCGTCCGGTGACCGTCCGGTGACGCGCGGTCCCCGGGGCCGGGGGATTTGGCTCCTCCGGCCCCGGGGACCGGGACGTTCGGCCGTTCGTGGCTGGGCCGTTCGTGGGAGAGCATGGAGGGACGAAAGCGGCCAATCCGGACCGATCACCCGGAACGGCCACCTGCCAGGAGGTCCCACCGTGCGCACAGCACCCCGCCCGCCGCGCCCCGCGGCGCTGGAGCCCAGGGTTCCGCGCTGGGTGCCCTGGCTGCCGGTGCTCCTGCTGGTGCTGGACCTGGTCGCCGAGGCCGTCGTCCCGGACGCCGTCGCCGCCGGGTTCCTGCTCACCGCGCTGCCCGTGGTGGCCGCCTTCAGCTACGGCCCCGTGCTGACCGCCGTCACGACGGCCGGCTCCCTGGCACTCCAGCTCGGCCTGGCGCTGCGCGCGGACCACGTCAACGAGCAGCACCACGTCTGGGTCTACATCGCCACCCTGCTCTCCGGCGTCATGGGCACCGCGCTGTCCTGGCAGCGCACCCGGCAGAACCGCAACCTGCTCCAGGCCCGTACGGTCGCCGAGACCCTGCAGCGCACGGTGCTGCGCCCGGTGCCGGAGCGGGCCGGCGGGCTGCGGGTGGCCGGCCTCTACCGCCCGGCCCAGGCCGATGTGCTGGTCGGCGGCGACCTGTACGAGGTCTGCGACACCCGCTTCGGCGTGCGGGTGCTGCTCGGCGACGTCCGGGGCAAGGGCCTGGGCGCGGTCCGCACCGTCGCCGACGTCCTCGGCGCGTTCCGGGCGGCCGCGTACGACACCCCCGGGCTGGTCGAACTCGCCGACCAGCTGGACCGCGCGGTGCTGCGCGACGCCGCCGACCGCGGCGACGACGAGCTGTTCGTCACCGCCGTCCTGCTCCAGTACCGGCCCGGCTCGGACTGCGTCGAGATCGTCAACCGCGGTCACACCACCCCGCTGCTCCTCGGCGGGGGCGGCATCACCCCGGTGTCCTGCGCCGACGAGCTCCCGCTCGGCCTCGGCCACCTCGGCCCCGCCGACGAGCGCAGCAAGGCGGTCGCCGTGGCGCTGCCGCCGGGCCACACCGTCCTGCTCTACACCGACGGCGTCAGCGAGGCCCGCGACACCGCCGGCGCCTTCTACCCGCTGGCCCCCCGCCTCGCCGCCCTCGGCACCACCGCGCCCGACCGGGTGGTCTCCTTCCTGGCCCAGGACGTCCACCGGTACGCCGGCCTGCTCGCCGACGACCTCGCCGTCCTCGCCCTCACTCCGGACGTCCCGTAGGCCCGGACCACTCCGGACGTCCAGTAGGTCCGGACCACTCCCAGAGGTTCGCGAACAGTTCCGCCTGCTCCCGGGCGTCGTCCAGGGCGTGGTGTGTATGAGGTAGGTCCGGCAGCAGCTCCGGCGGCATCGACCGCTTGCCGATCCCGGCGAACGGCACCCCGGCCCGCGCCGCGTACAGCGTCTTCAGATCCAGGCAGCCGGAGTGCCCGAACGGGCTGGAGCCGGTGAACCGCACCAGGTACCAGTAGAGGAACTGCCAGTCGTACACTGCCGGGTAGCCCACCATCACCGGCCGGTACCGCTGCCCGCCCGGCCCGCGCCGCACTCCCTCCACCCAGCGGCCGAACTCCCGCATCGCCGCCGCCGGATCGGCCCCGTCCGCCCGCAGCGCCGCCCGGTCCAGCCCCGACACCGCCAGCGCCTCCGGGACGTACTCCGCGCTGATCGGCCGCAGCTCCCGGTAAAACGCCGCCGCCCCCGCCGGCGGCCGCCGGAACCCGTCCCCGTCGTGCCATCCGGCCATCACGGCCCCGAAGCTCAGCATCGAGTACGGCCCCGGGATCGGCCCGTCCGACTCCACGTCCACCGACACGTACACCGTCGGGGTGACCTTCTCCCTGTGTCCCATGGCCCCATCCAACTCGGCCCGACAACCGCTTTTCCCGCCCTCGTCCCGCCCGTCGCCCATCGCCCGTCGTTCTTCCCGCCACCTGTCGCCCCGGTCACCCGGACGGGCCCGCCGGGATGCCCCCGGGCGCGGGAGTGCGCAGGCTGCTGGCAACGACCGGGCCCGACCGGGCCCGGGACGGACACGCCCCAGGGCGCGGCACGGGAGGACGAGATCGACAGGACACGGACGGCGGACCACGCCGGGGGAGCGGGCGCGCCGCTGCTCGCCCGCTGCGCCCTGCTGGCGGCCGCGGGGGCCGTCGGGGTGCTGCTGTTCGCGCTGGGGGAAGGCGGGCTGCTGGTGCTCGTGGCCGGGCTGCTCGGACTGGTCGTCTGGGCCGCCGGCGTCTGGTGGTTCCTGGCCTACCGGGGCGCGGTCCGGGTGTTCGGGCTGCTGGTCGCGATCGCGGCGCCGGTCGCGGTGCTGGTGCTCTTCGCCCACCACCAGCTGTGGCTGACGGCCCTGCTCCTCGTCCTGGTCTGGGGCATCGCGCTGGCCCTCGCCCGTGCCGCGCTGCGCCGGGCCCGCCCGGAGCCGCCGATGCGCGGGCGTGCCGCGACCCGGCCGCTGCGACCGGTCCTGATCATGAACCCGAAGTCCGGCGGCGGGAAGGTCGGCCGCTTCGGGCTCGTCGAGCGGGCGGAGGGACTCGGCGCCCGGGTGGTCCTGCTCGACCCCGCCGCCCCCGCCGACGTCGCCGAGCTGGCCCGCATGGCCGTGGCCGAGGGCGCGGACCTGCTCGGCGTGGCGGGCGGCGACGGCACCCAGGCGCTGGTCGCGGCCGTCGCCGCCGAGCACGGCCTGCCGTTCCTGGTGATCTCCGCCGGCACCCGCAACCACTTCGCCATGGACCTCGGCCTCGACCGCGACGACCCCTCCCGCTGCCTGGACGCGCTGACCGACGGCGAGGAACTGCGGGTCGACCTCGGCGAGGTCGCGGGCCGGGCCTTCGTCAACACCGTCTCCTTCGGGGTGTACGCCGACGTCGTGGAGCGCCCCGAGTACCGCGACGCCAAGGCCGGCACCGCGCTCGGCCTGCTGCCCGACCTGCTGGTCGGCGAGGGCGTACGGCGGGTCGACGTGAGGGCCGACGCCACCGTGCTCACCGCCCAGCAGGCGCTGCTGGTCAGCAACAACCCGTACGGCTCGACCGACGACCTCGGCATCGGCGGCCGCCGACCCCGGCTCGACAGCGGCCTGCTCGGCGTCCTGGGCATCCGGGTGGAGGGCGCGGCCCAGGCCGCGGACCTGGCCGTGCGCGGCACGCAGTCCACCGGGCTGACCGCGCTGACCGCACGGCGGGTGGAGGTGACCGCGGAGGAGGACGAGATCCCGGTGGCGGTCGACGGCGAGACGCTGCGGATGCCCGTCCCGGTCGTGTGCACGCTGCGCCCGGGGGCCCTGCGGGTCCTGGTGCCGCGCGACCGCCCCGGCGTGCCCGCTCCCGTGCCGTCCGTGAACTGGCGCCGGCTGGCCGCCCTTGCGTTCGGCCGCTCCGACCCCGGCACCGGCGACAGCTCCGGTTCCGGCTCCGACCGCGGCCCCGGTTCCGGTTCCGGCCACAGCTCCGACCCGACTACGGAGGGGCCGACCCGTGACTGACCACCCGGACCACGACGCCACCCCTCCCGCCCCGCCTCCTGTCCCACCGCCCGTACCGCCGCCCGTGCCGCCGTCCGTACTCACCGACCTGCGGGCGCTCGACGGAGCCGTCTACGCGGCCGTCGCCGCCACCTCCACCCCGACGCTCGACTCCGCGCTGCGCCGGCTCTCCAAGGCCGCCGACCACTCGAAGATCTCGTTGACCGTCTCCGCCCTGCTCGCCCTGCGGCCCGGCCGCCCCCGGCAGGCGGCGGTGGCCGGGGTCGGCGCGGTGGCGCTGGCCTCGGTAGCGGCGAACCTGGTCGGCAAGCAACTGGTCCACCGCCCCCGGCCCGACCGGGAGCTGGCGAGGGTGACCGTCGGCCGGCAGGTGGCGATGCCGGAGTCGGCCTCCTTCCCGTCCGGGCACACGGCCTCGGCGACGGCCTTCGCCACCGCCGTCGGCGTGCTGCTGCCACCGCTGGCGCTGCCGCTCGGCGCGCTGGCGACCGCGGTCGGCTACTCCCGGGTCCACACCGGCGTGCACTACCCGGGAGATGTCGCGGCGGGCGCGCTGCTCGGCTTCGCGGCCGCCGTGGCGTCCCTGGCCGTCGTCCGGACCGTGCCGCCGAGCCTCCCGGAGTGAGCGCCTCCGGGCCTGCACCGGGCAATTGAACGTGTGTGCGCTATCTTCTGCCGTGAGCATTTTCCCCCGGCAACGATCAGGTTCCTCGGGCCGCAAGTCCGCCAAGGGCGGCCGACTCGCGGTCCTGGACGGATTGCGCATCCTGGCCGCGCTGATGGTGGTCTTCCACCACTACGTCGGCTACGGCGGCGGTACCAAGCCCGAGGACAGTGCCTGGGGCAAGCCGGTCGATCAGGTGTTCCACCGCGCTTCCTTTCTCGGCGCCTATCTGTGGACCGGCATCTGCCTGTTCTTCGTGATCAGCGGCTTCGTGATCTGCATGAGCAGCTGGGGCCGTCCGGTGGGCGACTTCGTCCGCTCCCGGGTCATCCGGCTCTACCCCGCGTACTGGTTCGCCGTCCTGCTCACCACCGCGGTCGTCACGGTGTGGCCGCTCGTGCGCCAGCCGCTCCCCTCGGAGCAGGTGCTCGCCAACCTGACGATGTTCCAGGAGGGCCTGGGCATCAAGGACGTCGACGCCGTCTACTGGACGCTCTGGATCGAGCTGCGCTTCTACCTGCTGTTCGCCATCGTGGTCTGGCGGGGCGTGACCTACCGGCGGATCGTGGCCTTCTGCTCGATCTGGACGGTCGCCGGCATCGTCGCGGCGAGCACCAAGTGGCCGGTCCTCGACTTCTTCGCGATGTCGCAGGTCTCCTCGTTCTTCGTCGCCGGCCTCGCGCTCTACCTGGTCCACCGGTACGGTCCCAACCTCATGCTCTTCGGCATTGTCGGGATCAGCTGGATCCTCTCGGTGCTCTACACCATCCAGCACCAGAAGGACGTGAACCCCTACCTCGGTCGCGTCGACCTGCCGACCTGGCCCGCCGTCCTGCTGACCAGCCTCTCCTACCTCGTCATGATCGTGGTCGCCCTGGGCTGGGGATCCCGGATCCAGTGGCGCTGGCTCACCTTCGCCGGCGCCCTCACTTACCCCCTCTACCTCCTCCACGAGACCATGGGCTGGACCGCCCTGCGTGCTCTCCACGAGCGCGACGTCAAGCCCTGGACGGCGGTCGCCGTCGTCACCGCCGGAATGCTCGTCGCCTCCTGGCTGGCCCACCGCCTCATCGAGAAGCCCCTGACGCCCCGTCTCAAGACCGGCATGACCAGGAGCATCGACGAGCTCCGCGCCGCCGAACCCCTCCCCCCGCAGCCCGCCCCGGCGCCGGCCCGGGCCCCCGGCGTACTGGAGACCGTCACCACCCCCTGGGCCACCGCCTTCACCCCCAGGGACACCCACCCGCCGCAGCAGCACACCCCCGACTCCTACTGACCCACCCCACCCCCGCGGCCCGAAACAGCACGCACCGGGCGGCCGGCCCGACCTCCGTCGGACCGCCCGCCCGGTGCGCACTGTCAGCCCCGCGGCCCTCTACAGGTCGTAGTAGAGCTCGAACTCGTGCGGGTGGGGGCGCAGGGCGATCGGGGCGATCTCGTTGGTGCGCTTGTAGTCGATCCAGGTCTCGATGAGGTCCGGGGTGAAGACGTTGCCGGCGAGGAGGTACTCGTGGTCGGCTTCCAGGGCCTCCAGGACGGCGGGGAGGGAGGAGGGCACCTGGGGGACGTTGGCGTGCTCCTCGGGGGCCAGCTCGTAGAGGTCCTTGTCGACCGGCTCCAGCGGCTCGATCTTGTTGCGGATGCCGTCGAGGCCGGCCATCAGCATGGCGGCGAAGGCCAGGTAGGGGTTGGAGGCCGGGTCCGGCGCGCGGAACTCGATGCGCTTGGCCTTGGCGTTGGAGCCGGTGATCGGGATGCGGATCGCGGCCGAGCGGTTGCGCTGCGAGTAGACCAGGTTGACCGGCGCCTCGAAGCCCGGCACCAGGCGGTGGTAGGAGTTCACCGAGGGGTTGGTGAAGGCCAGCAGCGAGGGGGCGTGCCGCAGCAGCCCGCCGATGTAGTAGCGGGCGGTGTCGGAGAGCCCGGCGTAGCCCTGCTCGTCGTAGAAGAGCGGGGTGCCCTCGCTCCACAGCGACTGGTGGACGTGCATGCCCGAGCCGTTGTCGCCGAAGATCGGCTTCGGCATGAAGGTGGCGGTCTTGCCGTTCCGCCAGGCGACGTTCTTGATGATGTACTTGAACAGCATCAGGTCGTCGGCGGCGTGCAGCAGGGTGTTGAACTTGTAGTTGATCTCGGCCTGGCCGGCCGTGCCGACCTCGTGGTGCTGGCGCTCGACCTCCAGTCCGGCCTTGGCGAGCTCCAGCGACATCTCGGCGCGCAGGTCGGCGAAGTGGTCGACCGGCGGGACGGGGAAGTACCCGCCCTTGTACTTGACCTTGTAGCCGCGTACGTCGCCCTCGGCGGCGCCGCTGTTCCAGGCGCCAGCCTCCGAGTCGATGTGGTAGAAGGACGCGTTGGCGCTGGTGTCGAAGCGGACCGAGTCGAAGACGTAGAACTCGGCCTCGGGCCCGAAGAAGGCGGTGTCGGCGATGCCGGAGGAGGCGAGGTAGGCCTCGGCCTTCCTGGCGACGTTGCGCGGGTCGCGGCTGTACGCCTCGCCGGTGACCGGGTCCTGGATGAAGAAGTTGATGTTGAGGTGCTTCTCGGCCCGGAAGGGGTCGAGGCGGGCTGTGGCGAGGTCCGGCACCAGGGCCATGTCGGACTCGTGGATGGCCTGGAAGCCGCGGATCGACGAGCCGTCGAACATCAGGATCTCGGACGGGTCGAAGGTCGCCGCAGGTACGGAGAAGTGCTGCAGGACGCCCGGCAGGTCACAGAAGCGGACGTCGACGAACTTCACGTCGTTGTCCTGGATGAACTGCTTCACTTCGGCGGCGTTGTTGAACATCCATCCTCCTCGGCGTGCGAATTGGGCTCACCATAGGAATGGGTCGTTTCCACTCGGTGACCCGCTCGTTTCCTAGATGTTAACCACGGCTGCCGGGCGGCTGGCAAAGACGTACGGGACGGTACAAATCACCCTGCCCGGCTGGGCGCCTTCCCGCAAGTGGTCTGGACCACTTGGAAAGGTGCCGGAACGACGATTCACCCGGTCGGGGGTGATGTCCCGACCGGAGGGGAGCCGGTGGCGGCGTACGCCGTCAGCCCGGTTAGTGTGGATTCGTGGACACCAGAGAAGCGTTGGGATCGTGGATCGACGGCCCCCGGGCGGCCGCCGAGAAGATGGGCGCCGACTTCGGCCACCGCGGCGAGCGCCTCGGGCTGCCCAAGGAGGGCCCCGGCTCGATCGCCGGCCCCGGCCGCCGGATCGGCGCCCTGTTCGTGGACGGCTGGCTGGTCGCCCTGATCTCGTACGGGCTGATCGCCCGCGGCGACCAGGCCGAGGCCAACCTGTGGACCAGCCCGCTGTTCTTCGTGGTCGCGGCCCTGCTGCTGGCCACCACCGGCACGACGGTCGGCAAGCGGCTGTTCGGCCTGCGGGTGGTCCGGCTGGACGGCCGCCGCGCGACCATCCCGCAGGTCCTGCTGCGCACCCTGCTGCTCTGCCTGGTGGTGCCGCCGCTGGTCTGGGACCGCGACACCCGCGGCCTGCACGACAAGGCGGTCGGCACCGTCGAGGTCCGGATCTAGCTCCGGCCGCGATCCGGATCCGGCCGAGGTCCGGCCGAGGTCCGGCCCCTGGTCGAGGCCGGGATGCACCCCCGACGCCGTACGAACGTCGGAACGGCCCCGCTGCGGAGCTTCCGCGGCGGGGCCGTTCTCGTGTCGTCAGGGGCGGGGGAGGATCAGCGGGCCTGGCCGCCCTTGGGCATCCGGGCGCCCTTCGGCATCGGACCCTTGGGGATCGGCGCCTTGGAGAGCAGGTCGCCCAGCGCGCGCAGGCGGTCGTTGGTCTCGGTGACCTGGGCGGCGGTGATGGCACGGGGCAGGCGCATCAGGTGGATCTGGAGCTTCTTCAGCGGGATCTCGCCCTCGCCGTTGCCCACCACGATGTCGTGCACCGGCACGTCGCCGACCACACGGGCCATCTTCTTCTTCTCGGAGGCCAGCAGTTGGCGGACCCGGTTCGGGTTGCCCTCCCCGATCAGCGCGATGCCGGCCCGGCCCACGGCGCGGTAGACCGCGTCCTGGTTACGGGTGACCGCCACCGGGGTGCTGTTGGAGCTCCAGCCGCGCCGGATGTTGTTCAGCACCGCGGCGACTGCCCCCGGCTGCCCCTCCATCTGACCGAACGCGGCGCGCTCGGCCCGGCGCCCGAAGACGATCGCCATGGCCAGCACGGCCACGATGAAGCCCAGGATGCCCAGGTAGACGGGATGCTCGATCGCGAAGCCGATGGCGAGGAACACGCCGAAGGTCAGCAGGCCGACGCCGGCGATGATCAGGCCGATCTTGGTGTCGACCTTCTTGGTCATGGTGTACGCCAGGCGGATCTGCTTCAGTCGCCCGGGGTTCTCGGATGTTTCCCTCGCCATAACGCTCATGGTACGTGGCACGGGTACGGGATATCCAAGCCCGGGTACCCGTTCGCCCCAACCGTGACCCGTGTGCCCGCACGCCGTCGCACAGAGCGACGCCGGGGGGCCCTGCGGTGTCGAAGCGTTATCGCCGATGGCGACGCCGGTCCGTTGCCGCCGGAGCACCATCGTCGACGCCGGTGCGGTGCCGTCGGAGCACCACCGCCGACGCCGATGCGTCACCGCCGGAGCACTACCGCCGGACCGGCCGCGGCTGTGCCGTCCGGGCCGCCGCGTCGTCGTGCCTGCGGTCCGCCGCGTACCGGCGGTTCTCGCACACCGCCGCCCACGCGTTGCGGCGCGCGTGCCGCTGGCCGGGAGCGAGCAGGACGCTCTCGGCGAACCGCAGCGCCACCCCCACCGACCGGATCCGCATCTGAACCCGCATGCCGAACAGCTCCTCTCGTGGCTGAGAAGAATCGAACGCTCACCAGGCGTCCAGAGTCCCCACCCCGTGTTACCAGCCCGTGACCAGCCAGTCAAAGCGTGGTGAAAACCGGAAGGGCGGAGCCGAAGCTCCGCCCTTCCCGTGGCTCGAACCGATCGGTGGACCGGGAGGTCGCCGTCGGACCGCCGTCACACGCGTGATCGGACCGCGATCAGACCGCGGCCTGCGCGCGCCGCTCCAGCGCCTGCCGGTACAGCCGGCCGGCCCGGTACGAGGACCGCACCAGCGGGCCCGACATGACACCGGCGAAGCCCAGCTCCTCGGCCTCCTCCTGGAGCTCGACGAACTCCTGCGGCTTCACCCAGCGCTCGACCGGGTGGTGGCGCAGCGAGGGCCGCAGGTACTGGGTGATGGTGATCAGCTCGCAGCCGGCGCCGACCAGGTCGGCCAGCGCCTGGCTGACCTCCTCGCGGGTCTCGCCCATGCCCAGGATCAGGTTGGACTTGGTCACCAGTCCGGCCGCACGCGCCTGGGTGATGACGTCCAGCGAGCGCTCGTAGCGGAACGCCGGGCGGATCCGCTTGAAGATCCGCGGCACCGTCTCGACGTTGTGCGCGAGCACCTCGGGACGGGAGGAGAAGACCTCGGCCAGCTGCTCGGGCACCGCGTTGAAGTCGGGGATGAGCAGCTCGACGCCGGTGCGGCCGGCCTCGCGGGCGGCGGTCATCGCGTGGACCTGGCGCACGGTCTCGGCGTACAGCCAGGCGCCGCCGTCCTCCAGGTCGTCACGGGCGACGCCGGTGATGGTGGCGTAGTTGAGGTCCATCGTGACGATGGACTCGGCGACCCGGCGCGGCTCGTCGCGGTCGAACTCGGCGGGCTTGCCGGTGTCGATCTGGCAGAAGTCGCAGCGGCGGGTGCACTGGTCACCGCCGATGAGGAAGGTCGCCTCGCGGTCCTCCCAGCACTCGAAGATGTTGGGGCAGCCGGCCTCCTGGCAGACCGTGTGCAGCCCCTCCTTCTTCACCAGCGACTGGAGGGCGTTGTACTCCGGGCCCATCTTCGCGCGGGTCTTGATCCACTCGGGCTTCCGCTCGATGGGGGTCTCGCTGTTGCGGACCTCCAGGCGGAGCAGCTTCCTGCCGTCGGGCGCGACAGCGGACACGTGCGACTCCTAGAACTAGACGGGGTACCCCCAGGGTACGCCTGTGGTTGTACGGCCTTCGCCGGGCCTGCCGCCCTGCAATCGCAGGGCAACATGGCTACCGGCCGGTAGATTCCCAGCGGCCGCCGGGACTTTCGGCGGCCGTCGGCGGAAGGTGCGTCGGCGCTGCCCGGCGGGTCAGTGGCCGAGGGCCGGTTCCGGCAGCTCGGCGAGGACGTCCGCCAGGTGCCGTTCGACCACCGGCGCGGCCTCGGCGGCGGACAGTCCGCGCCGCAGCTCGCCGGTGAGCGAGGCGACGCCCGCGTCCCGGATGCCGCACGGCACGATCTTGTCGAACCAGGTCATGTCCGGGTCGCAGTTGAGCGCGAAACCGTGCATGGTCACCCCGCGGGCGACCCGCACGCCGATCGCGGCGAGCTTGCGGTCGTCACCGCGCTGGCCGGCGTTGGAGGGCGCGTACTCGGGGCCGGCCAGGCGCGGGTCGATGCCCAGCGGCAGGCCCATCCGCAGGGTCAGTCTGCCGATGTCCACCACCTGCGCCGGATCCACCACGGCGTCCGGGATGGACTCGCCCAGCACCCAGACGCCGCTGCGGCCCTCGACCCGGGTGGACCCGATGCCGAACTCGCCGGCGGTGCGGATCAGCGCCTCCTCCAGCCGGCGGACGTAGGCGATGACGTCGATCGGGTCGGGCAGCTTGACGATCGGGTAGCCGACCAGCTGGCCGGGGCCGTGCCAGGTGATCTCGCCGCCCCGGTTGACCTCGACCACCGGGGTGCCGTCCAGCGGCAGGTCGGCGGGGTTGGTGCGCTTGCCCATGGTGTACACCGACTGGTGCTCCAGGAGCAGCACGGTGTCGGGGATCTCGTCCGCGACCCGCAGCGCGTGCAGCCGCTGCTGCTCCTCCCAGGCCTCCTGGTAGGGCACGGTGCGCTCACCTATGCCCATGCGAACAAAACGCACGTTCTCGCTCACCGTTGCCGCTCCTTGCCGGGCGTTCGAGACCAACCTCGCCACTGTACGCCCAGCCCGGCCGAACCCCCTCGGCCGCCCATGAGCAGCGGTCCTGCCGGGTCCGGCCGTCCTGCCGGGGTCCGTCACCCCGCCCCGGGCAGCGGTTCGGCCCGGGGGCGGCAGCCGGCCCGGGGGCGGCAGCCCGGCCCGGGCGAGCCCGTCGGCCTGTTCGGGCTCAGCCGCCCGCGAGCAGCTGCAGCCGCAGCGCGAGCTGGAGCTCCAGCGACCGCTCCGGCTGGTTCCAGTCCCGCCCGAGCAGCGCCTCGACCCGGTCCAGCCGCTGGACCACGGTGTTCACGTGGACGTGCAGCTCGTCCTTGGCCCGGGTCAGGCTGCCGCCGCAGTCGAAGTAGGCGCGCAGGGTGCGGACCAGCTCGGTGCCGCGCCGGGCGTCGTACGCCAGGAGCGGGCCGAGCGTCGCGCCGACGAAGCCGTCCACGTCGTGGCCGTCGCCGAGCAGCACGCCGAGGAAGCCGAGCGCCCGGGCCGAGGCGCCCTCCCCGGCGCGGCCGAGCACCCGCAGTGCCCGGAGGCAGCGCAGGCCCTCGCCGTAGGACGCGGCCAGCGCGGACGGCCCGGCGGACGGCCGGCCGGCGCCGACGGTGACCGGGAAGCCGGCCAGTCGGGCCAGGCGTTCGGCGGCCTGCCGGGCGGTCTCCTCGGGGTCGTCGGTGCCGCCGCTCTCGACGGGCGCCAGCAGCACCACCGTCTCGGCGTGCTCGGCGCTGACGCCCCGGGAGCCGAACAGGTAGCGCCGGGCCGCACCGGCCAGCCGGGCCCGGTCGTCGGCCTTCCCGTCGGCGGGTTCCGCGACCAGCACGAGGTGCGGCCGGGCGAGGTCGACGCCGAGCCGGCGGCCGCGCGCGGTGAGCCCGCCCGGGTCCCGCTCGGGGGCGGTCAGCAGGTCGGTGAGCAGTTCGCCGCGGACCCGGTTCTCGGTCTCGGCGACCGAGCGGCGCAGCAGCAGGAGCAGCGCGGTGACCACGCTGGCCCGCTCGAACAGCCGCCGGTCGGCGTCGTCGAGGTCGGGCCGGCCGCGCAGCACCATGGTGCCGAGCGCGTCGTGTCCGGCCAGCACCGCGCAGACCCACTGCTCGCCGTGCCGTACGGACCGGCCCTCGGCGCGGGAGGCGGCGACCGCCTCGGCCAGTTCGGCGGCGGGTGCGGAGCGTCCGGCGAGCGGTTCGCCCTCGGCGTCCAGGACCGCTATCTCCCCGCCCAGCAGGGCGGCCACGGCGGCGGCGACGTCCGGCACCTCGGCGCCGCGCAGCACCAGGTCGGTGAGCCGGTCGTGCGCCTGCTCGGCGCGCTGCACGGCGGAGGAGTGGGCCCGGACCAGCTCGTTGGCGGCGTTCAGCTCGGCGAGCGCGGCCCGGGTGTCGGCCAGCGCCTTGGCGGTGTCCAGGGCGATCGCTGCGTGCGCGGCCAGCGAGCAGAGCAGCGCGACCTCGTCGGGGGAGAAGGCGCGCGGCGTGCGGTCGGCGGCGAACAGGACACCGATGACCTGGCCGCCGAGCAGCAGCGGCACCCCGATGATCGCCACCAGGCCCTCGTCCAGCACACCGGCGTCGATCGTGCCGGTGTGGTGGAAGCGTTCGTCGGTGCGGTAGTCGGGGGTGGCGTACGGGCGGGCGGTCTGGGCGACCAGCCCGCCCAGGCCGTCCCCGAGGCTCAGCCGCAGGGTCTGGAACAGGACGGAGACCGAGCCGTCGGTGACCCGCATGTAGGTGTCGCCGGCGCCCTCGTCCGGCAGGGTCAGGTACGCGGTGTCGGTGCCGAGCAGCATCCGGGCCCGGCGGACGATCGCCTGGAGCACGGTGTCCAGGTCCCGGGAGGCGGCGAGGTCCCCGGCGGTGTCGAACAGGGCCGTCAACTCTGCTTCGCGCCGCCGGTGTTGACGCAGGGTGCGGTGGACGCGCAGGGCCTGCCAGGTGGCGTCGTCGATCTCGGCGAGGACGGCGGCCGGCGCCCCGCGGCGGCGGGCGTCGGCCAGCACGTCGGCGAAGTCCTCGGTGGCGGCTCCGGAGGCGAGCAGGTCGAGCAGCCGCCGCAGCGCGGGCGCGGCGCTTTCGTGAGGGTGGTTCATGGTGCGTGCTGCCAATCGGCGTCGGTTCCGTCGGTTCCGAGAAACCGTGATCGTATCGGCTCGCTCCTCAGGCGACGGCGGGCTTTTCGGCCGAGGCGGTGCCCGGCTCCCGGCCGTCCCGGTTGTCCCGTCCCTCGACGTCCATGAGGTCCTGGCCCCTGGTCTCCCGGCCGCACAGCACCGCCAGTACGGTGATCGCCGCCGCGATGGCGACGTACACCGCGATGGGGGTGGAGCTGCCGTAGTCCTTGAGCAGCGCGGTGGCGATCAGCGGCGCGGGGGCGCCGGCCGCCACCGAGGAGAACTGGGCGCCGATCGAGGCGCCCGAGTACCGCATCCGGGTCGCGAACAGCTCGGAGAAGAAGGCCGCCTGGGGCGCGTACATGGCGCTGTGGAAGACCAGGCCGACGGTCACGGCGGTGACCAGCGAGCCGAAGGACTTCGTGTCGACCATCCCGAAGAACACGAAGGCCCAGGCGCCCACCCCGACCGCGCCCACCAGGTACACCGGCCTGCGCCCGACCCGGTCGGACAGCGCGCCGAACAGCGGGATCAGCGCGAACTGGATCGCGGAGGCGATCAGGACGGCGTTCAGCGCGGTCTGCTTGGAGAAGTGGGCGTGGGTGACGGCGTAGGTGAGCACGAACGTGGTCATCACGTAGTAGGAGATGTTCTCCGCCATCCGCGCGCCCATGGCCACCAGCACCTCCCGCCAGTGGTCGCGCAACACCTCCACCAGCGGCAGCCGTTCGGCCGTGCTCCGCTCCTCCTGGCGCTTGTGCTGCGCCGCCAGCGCCTGCTTGAACAGCGGCGACTCGTCCACCGCGAGCCGGATCCACATGCCGACCACGACCAGCACCGCCGACAACAGGAACGGCACCCGCCAGCCCCACGCCAGGAACGCCGCGTCCGACTGCACCGCCGTCATCAGCGACAGCACCCCGGCCGCCAGCAGGTTCCCGGCCGGCGCCCCGCCCTGCGGCCAGGACGCCCAGAACCCCCGCCGCCGCTGGTCCCCGTGCTCCGACACCAGCAGCACGGCGCCACCCCACTCGCCGCCGAGCGCGAAGCCCTGCACCAGCCGCAGCGCCGTCAGCAGCACCGGCGCCGCGGCCCCGATCGAGTCGTACGTCGGCAGCAGCCCGATCGCCGTGGTCGACCCGCCCATCAGCAGCAGGCTCACCACCAGCAGCTTCTTCCGTCCCACCCGGTCCCCGAAGTGACCGAACACCAGCGCCCCGAGCGGGCGTGCCGCGAACCCGATCGCGTAGGTCAGGAAGGACAGCAGCGTCCCGGTCAGCGGATCGCTGTGCGGGAAGAACAGCTTCCCGAACACCAGCGCCGCCGCCGTTCCGTACAAGAAGTAGTCGTACCACTCGATGGTCGTGCCGATCAGGCTCGCAGCCACCACTCTCGGGAGTGAACTGCTCGCCGCCGTACCTCGTGCGGAGGTGCTCATGGCCACCACTTCCAGAACCAGGGGGGAGACGATGTCGCCACAAGGTAGGAAGCGGCCGACCCCGGGACTATGTGGACGGCCCACACAGTCCCGGGGTCGAATGTGCCGTGCTGCCCTATGAGAGGGGAGGCCTGACCGCCGGGCGTTCCCCGCTCAGTGGGCGGTCCAGCCGCCGTCGACGGGGAGGCTGGCGCCGGTGATGTAGGAGGCGGTGGGGGAGCAGAGCCAGAGGGCGAGTTGGGCGACCTCGTCGGGCTCGATGAGGCGCTTCACGGCGGTGCGGTCGAGCATGATCCGCTCGACCACCTCCTCCTCGGGGATGCCGTGGGCGAGCGCCTGGGCGGCGATCTGCTTCTCCACCAGGGGGGTCCGGACGTAGCCCGGGTTGATGCAGTTGCTGGTGACGCCGTACGGCGCGCCCTCCAGGGCGACGGTCTTGCTGAGTCCCTCCAGTGCGTGCTTCGCGGTGACGTACGCGGACTTGAAGGCGCTGGCGCGCAGGCCGTGGACGGAGGAGACGTTGACGACCCGGCCCCACTCCTGCTCGTACATGTGGGGCAGGGTGCGGCGCAGGATGCGGAACGGGGCCTCGACCATGACGCGCTGGATGAGCGTGAAGCGGTCGGGCGGGAACTCGTGCACGGGCGCGACGTGTTGGAGGCCGGCGTTGTTGACGACGATGTCGGCGTCGTCCGGCAGGGCGTCCACGGCCCCGGGGTCGGCGAGGTCGGCGACGATCGCGCGGCCGCCGATCCGCTCGGCGAGTTCCTCGGCCGGGCCGGCCGCGAGGTCGACGACGTAGACCCGGGCGCCGGCCCCGGCGAAGGCCTCGGCGCAGGCCCGGCCGATGCCCGAGGCGGCCCCGGTGACCATGGCCGTGCGGCCGGCGAGCGGGCGGGCAGTAGAGGTGTCCATGGCCGAGAACGGTAGGAATCCGGCGGCCCCGCTCCCATGTGGCGGAACGCCACAGCAGTCCGCTGGGCTGTGGTGCCGTCCGCCATGACACCGGAGCGGGGTCCGAACGGCGGATCGACCCTCGGAGAGGCCCTCGGGAAAGCCCTCGGAACGGCCGGTGGTTCGACCCCGGACGACCAAACCCGAGATGGCCCCGCTTCCCCGAAATGGGCGCGGTTGCTTCACCCGTTCGGTGGATTGCTCGGTCAGATCCACCCATAGCGCCCGAATGCTCGCTACATTCACGCCGATTCCCGACAGGGGGCGCCGCCCCGGGCCGCCGAAGTGCTGGTGAAGCCCGGTGCGACGTCCGAGAGGTGTTGACAGACATGCCCCAACGGCCTGCAACCGACAGCCCGGCGTACGGACCGCTCGACCCGCTCGGCCAGCACCGAGGGACGGTCGGCCGGACCCTTCCGGACGCCCCCGACGCCCTGACCGCCGACACGCTGACCGCCGACGCCCCGGACGCCGACGACCGGCGGCTGCCGGTGCAGGCCACACCCGACCGGCACGAGAACCCCGCCGCGCCCGTGCCCGGCCCTCCCCGCGGCCCCGGCCACTCCGGCCCGGCCCCGCAGAACGGCCAGCTCGCTGCGCTGATCGAGGAGGCCGGCTTCTCGCACGCGGGCCTCGCCCGCCGGGTCGACCAGCTCGGCCTGGAGCACGGCCTGGACCTGCGCTACGACAAGACCTCGGTCACCCGCTGGCTGCGCGGCCAGCAGCCGCGCGGGGCCACCCCGGCGCTGATCGCCGAGGTCTTCACCCGCCGCCTCGGCCGCCGCCTCACCGCCCAGGACCTCGGCCTGGACGCCTGCGCCCCGGTCTACGCCGGCCTGGAGTTCGCCGAGACGCCGCAGGAGGCGGTGGACATCGTGGCGAGCATGTGGCGCAAGGACAACGGCCCGCAGTCCGAGCTGCGCCGGATCGCCTTCACCCCGGCCGGCCTGGTCGTCCCCAGCCGGGACTGGCTGATCGGCCGCACCGACGAGCGGGTCGCCCGGGACGGCTCCACCCTGACCCGCTCGGACGCCACCGCCGGCCCGCCGTCCGGCAGCGCCACGTCCGCGGCCATCACCGGCGCCCCGGCGCCGGGCGCGCCCGGCGCGTCCCCCGGGAGCCCGGCGCGCGGCCCCGCCCCCGGCGTCCCCGGGGCCCCCACCGCCCGCAGCACGGCCGGGACCACCGGCACCGCCCCCACCATCGGCCGGGTGCCGATCCAGAGCCGCCGGCCGCCGGTCGCCGTCGAACCGCCGTACACCGACCCGGCCCGAGAGTCCCGCCCCACCCTGCGGGTCGGCCGCGGCGACATCGCCGCCATCCGCGCCGTCGGCGACCTCTTCCGCGCGCTCGACCACGCCTACGGCGGCGGCCACGCCCGCCAGGCGCTGGTCCGCTACCTGGAGAGCGAGGCCGAGCCGATGCTGCGCGGCCGCTACGGGGAACAGATCGGCCGGGCCCTGTTCGGCGCGGTCGCCGACCTCACCAGGCTGGCCGGCTGGACGTCCTTCGACATCGCCGCGCACGGCCTCGCCCAGCGCTACTTCGTCCAGGCGCTGCGCCTCTCCCAGGCCGCCGGGGACCGCGCGCTCGGCGGCTACGTGCTGGTGACGATGAGCCAGCAGGCCGTCCACCTGGGCCACGGCCGGGAGGCGGTCCAGCTCGCCCGGGTCGCCCAGCAGGGCGTGGGCACCGCCGTGCCGCCGGTCGTCCAGTCGCTGATGCACGCCGCCGAGGCGCGCGGGCACGGGCTGCTGGGCGACGTCCGGTCCTGCACCACCGCCCTGGTGCGCGCCGAGCGCTCCCTGGCGGCGGCCCGGACGGGCGACGAACTGCCCTCCTGGGCGCGGTACTTCGACGAGGCCCAGCTCTCCGACGAGTTCGCCCACTGCTACCGCGACCTCCAGCAGTGGCGGACGGCCGCGCAGCACGCCGAGAAGTCGCTGCGGCTGCGTTCGCCCGCCTACGCCCGCAGCCGGATCTTCTGCCGACTGGTGCTGGCCACCGCCCGGCTCGGCATGGGGGACCTCGACGAGGCCTGCACCATGGCCACCGACGCGCTGCGGGCGGCGGGGGAGATGCGCTCGGCCCGCTCGCTGGAGTACGTCCGGGACTTCCACCGCCGCCTCACCCCCTACCGCGGCAGCCCGGTGGCCCGCGCCTTCGAGGAGACGGCCCGGCAGGCGGGGGTGATCTGACCGAAGGGCGGACGGGGTCCGCCCCCACGCACCCGGCGTACGGAGGTCCGGGCCCTCAGGCCCCGGCCCGGACCTCCGGCCGTTCCGCGTCGGCCGTCACCGGCGCGGAGCGGCCCGCGGACGGCCGGGGACGGCAGCAGGAACGGCGGGCACCGGCCACGCGGTGCCCGCCGTTCCGGCGGGGCGCCGCGACGCCCGCCGAGGCCGAGGAGCCTGCCGAAGCCGCTCGCCGTGCCCGCGCCTGTGCCCGGGCCCGGGCACAGGCGCGGCCGTCAGGCCGCCGCCTCCACCTCCCGGGCGTCGGCGGGGACACCGAGGTCGCCCAGCACCGCCTGTGCCGCCCGCCGCCCGGAGACCAGCGCGCCCTGCACGGTGCTGGTGTCCCGGTGGTCCCCGGCGACGTACAGCCCGGCCAGCAGCCGCACCGGGCGGCGGGGGTTGTGCGGCGGCGGCATCGCGGGCAGCGCGTCCGGGACGTGCCGCACGCCGAGGAACTGCCAGCCCGACGTCGAGCCGCCGTACAGCTCGGCCAGCCGGGCCCGGACGGACGGCTCCAGACCGGCCGGGCCGCCCACGTCGAAGGCGCGCCGCCCGAGCACGGTGGTGGCGATCAGCGACTGGCCGGCCGGGGCGTAGGACGGGTGCAGCTCGCTGAGCACCAGTGAGTGCGAGACCAGCGGCGGGTGCCCGTTCGGCCGGTCGCCGTCGAGCAGCAGGACGGCCTCGCCCAGCGGGGCGGCGTCGGCGGCGTGGTAGAAGGTCGTGACGGGGTGGAAGTCGGGTAGCCGCAGCCCGGGCAGCAGTTCGGCGGCGGAGCGGGCGTCGGTGGCGACGATGACGGCCTGGGCGCCGATCCGCCCGTGCGCGGCGGTCTCCACGCCGTCCGCGGCGACCGAGGTGACCCGCACCCGGGTGCGGACGGTGCCGGCGGGGAGGGCGGCGGCCAGTTGGGCCGGCACCGCCGCGATCCCGGCGGCGGGCAGACAGAGCCGTCCGCGCGCGTACGAGCGCAGCACCAGGTCGGCGACCCGGCTGCTGGTCCCGAGCGCCGGATCGGAGAGCAGGGCGCTGAGCAGCGGCCGCAGGAAGCCGTCCACGGTGCGCTGGGCCAGGCCGTGGCCGGTCAGTGCGCGGGCGGCGGTGGTCTCCGGACGGGCCTGGAGCCGGCCGACCGGGGTGGCGGCGAGCCGGCCGAGCCGGCCCGCCAGCCGGGCCTTGTCCAGCGGGCTGCCGAGCGGGGCCCGGGCGGCGGCCTGCCGGGCGACGGTGAGCTGGGGGTCCCCGGCGCGGTACCGGCGGCCGGCGCTGTGCACCAGCACGCCGGGCGCGAGCGGGCGCAGGTCGAGGCGGTCGAGGTCGAGCGTGCGGCGCAGCTCGGGGAAGGCGGTGTTCAACAGGTGACTGCCGTCGTCGAGCCGGAATCCGTCCTGTTCGCGGGTGGCCATCCGGCCACCGATCCGGTCGGTGGTCTCCAGGACCTGAACGGTGAGGCCGTGGCCGGTGAGCGCGCGGGCGGCGGCCAGGCCCGCGAGTCCGGCGCCGACCACGACGACGTCCGGGTCGGACGGCCGGCGGGCGCGGCGGGTGAAGTCGTACGTGGGCACTGGGGTGCTCCCTCCCTGGTCCCGGGGCTCCGGCCGACGCAGGCAGCGGGGTGCCGGGACACGGTCCGTGGAGGGTGATGCCCAGTCAGTGTGAGCATCAGACAAGCGCATCGGGCCGGATCCGAAGGCCGGGGAGGGTCCTGCGGCACCGGGCGGGGGAGTGGTCACGGACAGTGCGCCGTGGTGGCCGGGTTCGGGGTCGGTGGGCGCGTACGGTCACCGGGGGCGTGCGACGCGCCCACCATGTGCTCCCGTGCGCCCCCTCCTCGGGCCCCCTCGGGCCCCGCTCGGCATATGCCGCTGGCCAGGGCGGATACCGTCGTCGGAGTACGTACGGGCTTCGCACGACCCGCGCGCCCGCCTACCCTCCCGGCGCGCGCAGCCACCCCGCGCGCCCGCCGCCCAGCACCCGCCCCAGGAGCCGCACCGACCCGCGCACCCGCCTCGCCGGCCTCGCCCGCCGCACCCGCCTCGCCGGCCGCACCCGTCCCGTCGCCCGGCACCCGCTCCGCGCGTGCCCCTGACGCCGCCCCGCGCACCCGTCACATCGCGGCGAGCACCGCCGAGTACACGTCCGGGTGGGTGAAGCGGAAACCCGCGTCCAGCAGCCGCCGCGGCACCACCCGGTGGCTGCCGACCACCTCGATCGCCAGCTCGCCCAGCACCGCCTTGAGCACCGCCTCCGGCACCGGGAACGGCGTCGGCCGCCGCAGCGCCCGGCCCAGCGCGGTGGTCAGCTCGGCGTTGGTCGCCGGGTTCGGAGCGGTGAGGTTGAAGGCGCCGGAGAGGTCGTCGTGGTCGATCAGGAACCGCAGCGCGGCCACCTCGTCGTGCAGCGAGATGAAGCTCCAGTACTGCCGCCCGTCGCCGAGCCGCCCGCCGAGACCCAGCTTGAACAGCGGGAACAGCCGCCCGCCCGCCCCGCCGGCCGCGGACAGCACCATGCCGGTGCGCGGGTGGACGACCCGGATCCCGGCCCGCTCGGCCGGCCGGGCGGCGTCCTCCCACTCCCGGCAGACCTCGGCCAGGAAGTCGTCGCCGGCGGGGGAGTCCTCGTCGATCACCCGGTCGCCGGTCTGCCCGTACCAGCCGACCGCGGAGGCGCTCACGAGGACCTGCGGCGGCTCCTTGAGCCCGGCCAGGGCGACGGCCAGCGTCTCGGTGCCGTACACCCGGCTCTCCCGGATCTCCCGCTTGTAGGAGTCCGTCCAGCGGCGGTCGCCGACCCCGGCGCCGGCCAGGTGCACCACGGCCTGGACCCCGGTCAGTCCGTCCCGTTCGACCTCGCCGAGCAGCGGGTTCCAGCCGATCGCGGTGCTGCCGTCCGGCCGCGGGCCGGTCTTCGAGCGGTGCCGGACCAGCCGGACCACCTCGTGGCCGTCCGCCAGCAGGGAGCGGACGAGCGCCGAACCGATCAAACCCGTGGAACCCGTGACAGCGATGCGCATGCGCCCATCCTCGCAGCTCCCGCGCGCTCCCGCGGTGTTCCCGACCGGCCGTCACCTCCGCATGCGCCGTTAGCATGACGCGCATGCCTGACGACGATCTGATCATCCGTACGGCGCGGAGCGAGGACGAGCGCGAACTCGCCGCCCTCAACCACGCGGCCTGGTCCGTCCTGTCCGACGTCTCCCCGCAACCGCCCGTCGAGGAGCCGCTCTTCGACGAGCGGCACGCCCCCGAGCACTACCTGCTGGCCGTGCTGGACGGCCGGATCGTCGGTTACATCCGGCAGGTCCCGGCCACCCGGCTGGCGAGCAACCGGCACGTGCGGCAGATCCAGGGCCTGGCCGTCGACGGCACCGTCCGCGGCCGGGGCATCGGCCGCCGGCTGGTCGACGCGGCCTGTGCGGCGGCCCGGGCCGAGGGCGCCCGCAAGATGAGCCTGCGGGTGCTCGGCTGGAACGCTCCGGCCCGCCGCCTCTACGAGAGCTGTGGCTTCGTCGTCGAGGGCTCGCTGGCCGGGGAGTTCCTGATCGACGGCCGGTACGTGGACGACATCTGGATGGCCCGCGGCCTGGCCGACTGAGCGGCAGGGCAGCCGCGCCCGCGCTGCCCGCGCCTTCCCGCCCGCGCCCGCCTCGCCCGCCCCGCCCGCACCGGCGCCGCCCTCTCGCCCCGCCCCGCGCGCCGGCCGTTCGAACAGGCTTGCCGCCAGGGGAGGTTGGCCGTTCGCCGGGCGGTGCGGAGTCGTGACAGTCCCGACCTGTCTGGAGCGCCGCCGTGCCGGGTACCGTACGCCCGTGAGCAACTCGACGCCTCCCGGGTGGTACCCGGTCCAGGGTGCGGACGGCACCCCCGGTCACGAGCGCTGGTGGGACGGCAACGCCTGGACGGCCGAGGTCCGACCGCTCCAGGGCGGCGTCGCGGGCGGGCTCGCCGACGCCCCCACCCAGACCGGGTCGCCGTCCGACCGGAAGCCCGGCTACGGGTACCCGGGCGGCCCGGCGGCCCCGACCTACGGCTACCCGGGCCAGGACGCCCACCAGGCACCCGCCTACGGCTACCCCGGCCAGGACGCGTACCAGGCCCAGGCCCAGGGTGGTTACCAGGCCCAGGGCGCATACCCCGGCCCGGCCCAGGGCGACTATCCGGGCCCGGCCCAGGGCGGTTACCCGCCCCAGGGCCCCGGCTACGGCCCCGGTTACGGCTACCCGGGCCCGGGCTACCCGCCGCCGCCCGGGCCGGCCCGACCGAAGACCGGTCTGATCATCGGCATCGCGGTCGCCGTGCTGGCGGTGGCCGGGATCGTCGCCGGGGTCGTCCTCAACAGCGGCGGCGACCACCGGGCGGACCCGACCCCGGACCCCACGGTCACCGCGCCCCGGAGCAGCGGCCCCACGCCGAGCCCCAGCCCCACCGCGTCCACCAGCAGCCCCGCGGCGCCCAAGCCCCTGCCGGCGGTCAAGAGCACCGTCCCCGACCCGGAGCACGCGATCACCGTGCCGGTCCTCGACGGCTGGGTGGTGTCCGACAACCCGCCGCACTCGACGGTCTACCTCGGCACCGACCGCTACACCTGCCCGGACGGCAGCGCCTGCATCCGCGGCCAGTTCTCGGTCGAGAAGGACATCGTCCAGGGCACCACGCCCAAGGCCGCCGCCGACGCCCAGATGCCCTCCTACGCCGGGCAGATCTTCTCCGGCGTCAGCTCGCACACCGACGCCGGCTCCGGGTACATCAGCGTGGCCGGGGTGCTCGGCTACGCCACCCGCTGGCACATCCGCACCACGGACGGCACCCAGGGCTACGTCCTGCTGGCCGCCCTCCCGGCCAAGGGGGGCGGCTACGTGGTCATGGAGGGCGGCGTGGACGACAGTCCGGCCGCGCCGGACTTCGCGGTGCTGGACCAGATCCTCAAGGGCATCAAGCAGGACAGCTCCTCCGGCAGCAGCACCTGACCGCCCTCAGTCCCCGTACCGCTCCCAGAGCTTGGGGAAGCGCTTCGCCATGACGTCCGGATCGTCGAAGTCCAGCACCGGCCCGGCCGGCCGCTCGGGCTGCCGCACACCCACCTCGGGCAGCGGCAGCCCGGTCAGCCGCTCGTACGCCTCGTCGGCGGCGTAGCCGAGGTCCTCGGCCTCGCCGTCCTCCTCCTCGTCGAACTCGGGCAGCAGGTCCGCCAGGTCGTCCGGATCGGTGAGCCCGCCCTCGAAGACCTCCCGGCCCTGGCCGATCAGCCAGGACCGGAAGTAGTCGAAGGTGTCGTCGGAGGCGCCGTCGAGCATCAGGTAGGCCGCGCCCCACAGGTCGTGGCGGTAGGCGCGCTGGAACCGCGCCTGGAACAGCCGGGCGAAGTCGATCACATCGTCCGGGGTCAGCTGGAGGAGCCGTTCCACCAGGAGGTCTGCCTGCTCGTCGGGGTCGCCGTCGGCGTCGTCCCGGGTCTCGTCGATGATCTGCCAGAAGTCCGTCTCGTCCATCACCGCTCCAGCATCCCCGTTCGGCCGCGTCCGCGCATGCCGCGACTCGGTGCGACTGCGGGACTCGGCGTGTCCGGGGGCCGGGAACGGCGGAACCCCGCGCCGTCCGGGGACGACGCGGGGTTCCGTGCGCGGGGTTCCGCGGGGACCTGGTGGGGTCAGAGGCCGAGCTCGACCTCGAACTCGCCGGCCTCCAGGATCTCCTTGACCGCGACCAGGTAGCGGGCGGCGTCGGCGCCGTCCACCAGGCGGTGGTCGTAGGAGAGCGACAGGTAGGTCATGTCGCGGATGCCGATGGCGGTACCGCCGTCGGCCTCGATGACCACCGGGCGCTTGACGGTGGCACCGATGCCCAGGATGGCGACCTGGTTCGGCGGCACGATCACGGTGTCGAACAGCGCACCGCGGGAGCCGGTGTTGCTGATGGTGAAGGTGGCGCCGGACAGCTCGTCCGGGGTGATCTTGCTGTCGCGGACCTTGGTGGCCAGCTCGGCGGTCTTCTTCGAGATGCCGGCGATGTTGAGGTCGCCCGCACCCTTGATGACCGGGGTCATCAGACCCTTCTCGGAGTCCACCGCGATACCGATGTTCTCGGTGTCGAAGTAGGTGACCGTGCCCTCGGCGTCGTTGATCCGGGCGTTGACGACCGCGTGGACCTTCAGCGCCTGGGCGGCGGCCTTGACGAAGAACGGCATCGGGGAGAGCTTGACGCCCTCGCGGGCCAGGAAGCCCTCCTTGGCCTTGGCGCGCAGCGACATGATCTTGGT
Organism: Kitasatospora sp. NPDC058063; assembly: GCF_042885395.1. Taxonomy (NCBI): domain Bacteria; kingdom Bacillati; phylum Actinomycetota; class Actinomycetes; order Kitasatosporales; family Streptomycetaceae; genus Kitasatospora; species Kitasatospora sp. NPDC058063. Next base: position 102,530 of record NZ_JBHVSD010000006.1, on the reverse strand, counting down.
GACGTCCACCTCGACCACGCTGGTCAGCTGGGCCTGCTCGTGCAGGGCCTTCAGCATGTTGTCGCCGATGACCTTGCGCATGCGGGTCATCTTGACCGTCTGGCCGCGCAGGGCGGACGGCGAGGCGGCGGCCTTCGGCGCGGCGGCCGGGGCGGCAGCGGCGACCGGGGCCGGAGCGGCCTTGGCGGCCTCCGCGGCGGCGATGACGTCCTGCTTGCGGATGCGGCCGCCGACGCCGGTGCCGGCGACGGAGGCCAGCGCGACGCCGTGCTCGGCGGCGAGCTTGCGCACCAGCGGGGTGACGTAGGCGTCACCGCTCTCGGCCACCGGAGCGGCCGGGGCGGCAACGGGGGCCGGGGCGGCGACCGGGGCCGGAGCGGCGACCGGGGCCGGAGCCGGGGCAGCGGCGACCGGAGCGGGGGCGGCGACCGGAGCGGGGGCGGCAACCGGAGCCGGGGCGGCGACCGGGGCCGGAGCAGCGACCGGGGCCGGAGCGGCCGGGGCAACCGGAGCCGGAGCGGCAACCGGAGCCGGGGCGGCGGCGACGGCACCGGCGGCGCCGATCAGCGCGAGCTGGGCGCCGACCTCGGCGGTCTCGTCCTCGCCGACCAGGATCTTCACCAGGGTGCCGGCGACCGGCGACGGGATCTCGGTGTCGACCTTGTCGGTGGAGACCTCGAGCAGCGGCTCGTCGATCTCGACGGTGTCACCCTCGGCCTTCAGCCAGCGGGTGACGGTGCCCTCGGTGACCGACTCGCCCAGCGCGGGCAGCAGCACCGGGGTGGCGTCGGCGGCCGGCGCGGCGGCGACCGGGGCCGGAGCGGCGACCGGAGCCGGGGCGGCAACCGGGGCAGCGGCGACCGGAGCGGCGACCGGGGCCGGGGCGGCGACGGGCGCGGCCTCGACAGCGGGGGCCGCGGCGGCGACCGGGGCGCCCGAGCCGTCGTCGATGATCGCCAGCTCGGCGCCCACCTCGACGGTCTCGTCCTCGGCGACCTTGATCGAGGCCAGGATGCCGGAGGCCGGGGCCGGGATCTCGGTGTCGACCTTGTCGGTCGACACCTCCAGCAGCGGCTCGTCGACCTCGACACGCTCACCCTCGGCCTTCAGCCAGCGGGTGACGGTGCCCTCGGAAACGCTCTCGCCCAGCGCGGGCAGTGTTACTGAGACCGCCATGGTTTCAGCGACTCCTATCAAGTCTTGCGTACGGGAGGTACTTGCGTACGGGAAGTACCGGGAAAGGGGGTGGGGCGTGATCAGTCGTGCGCGTGCAGCGGCTTGCCGGCCAGCGCCAGGTGCGCCTCGCCCAGGGCCTCGGACTGGGTCGGGTGCGCGTGGATGAGCTGCGCGACCTCGGCCGGGAGGGCCTCCCAGTTGTAGATCAGCTGGGCCTCTCCGACCTGCTCGCCCATGCGGGCGCCGACCATGTGGACGCCGACCACGGCGCCGTCCTTGACCTGGACGAGCTTGATCTCGCCGGCGGTCTTCAGGATCTTGCTCTTGCCGTTGCCGGCCAGGTTGTACTTCAGGGTGACGACCTTCTCCTTGCCGTACAGCTCGACGGCCTTGGCCTCGGAGATGCCGACGGAGGCCACCTCGGGGTTGGAGTAGGTCACGCGCGGAACGCCGTCGTAGTCGATCGGCACCGGCTTGAGGCCGGCCAGGCGCTCGGCGACCAGGATGCCCTCGGCGAAGCCGACGTGGGCCAGCTGGAGGGTCGGGGCGAGGTCGCCGACGGCGGAGATGGTGGGCACGTTGGTGCGCATGTACTCGTCGACCAGGACGTAGCCGCGGTCCATCGCGACGCCGTTCTCCTCGTAGCCGAGGCCGGAGGAGACCGGGCCGCGGCCGATGGCGACGAGCAGCAGGTCGGCGTCGATCTGCTTGCCGTTCTCGGTGGAGACGCGCACACCGGTCTCGGTGTACTCGACGCCCGAGAAGCGGGCCTTCAGCTCGAACTTGATGCCGCGCTTGCGGAACGCGCGCTCCAGCAGCTTGGAGGAGTTCTCGTCCTCCAGCGGGACGAGGTGCGGCAGCGCCTCGACGATGGTGACCTCGACGCCGAAGGACTTCCAGACCGAGGCGAACTCGACGCCGATCACGCCGCCGCCGAGGATGACGGCCGACTTCGGGATGAAGCCGAGCTTCAGGGCGTGGTCGGAGGAGATCACGCGGTTGCCGTCGATCTCCAGGCCCGGGATCGAGCGCGGCACGGAGCCGGTGGCCAGGACGATGTGGCGGCCCTCGATGCGCTGGCCGTTGACGTCCACCGAGGTCTGCGAGGAGAGCTTGCCCTCGCCCTGGATGAAGGTGACCTTGCGGGAGGCCACCAGGCCCTGGAGGCCCTTGTACAGGCCGGCGATGACGTCGTCCTTGTACTTGTGGACGCCGTTGATGTCGATGCCCTGGAAGGTGGCCAGAACGCCGAACTCGGCGGCCTCCTTCGTCTCGTCCGCGATCTCCGCGGCGTGCAGGAGCGCCTTGGTCGGGATGCAGCCGCGGTGCAGGCAGGTGCCGCCCAGCTCACCCTTCTCGACCAGGGCGACGCTCAGGCCCAGCTGAGCGGCGCGGAGCGCCGCGGCGTAACCGCCGCTTCCGCCTCCGAGAATGACAACGTCGAAAACGGTGCTGGCGTCGTTCGCCACGTCACGTCCTCCATGCATGGGGTGGGTCGCCGGGCCGGTCGCGGTCCGGTGGGTCGGAAGCCTTTGTGGGGCGCCCAGTCGTGCCGGAAATACATCTTCGCACTTGTTCACGGTGGCTGATGTCCGGGTCCGCCCCAGGGGTGTCCCGCGGAGCGGTCACCGGGGCGCGAACACCCCCGACGGAAGGGCATCATCGCAGCTCAGCGCGGTGTTGACAGCCGCCGGACGGGCGTCTTCCGCGTTGCCCGCCACAGCTTCTTCCGTACTGTGGAACAAAGTTTCGCCCGCAGCGAACAGAGGTGCGCCACGGCCACCGGCCCTACTCGCAGGTAACCGGGCCGGAACGACGACGGGGCCCGGCGCACACGCGCCGGGCCCCGTCGCAGCGGGTCCTGGACCAGGGGGCGCCCCGGGTCCGGGGGTCCTGGTTCAGGGCATGCCTGGATCAGGCCTTGCCGTTCGCCCTCTGCTCGGCGAAGCGGACCAGGGTGCGCACCGCGCTCGCGGTGCCGCCCTTCGGGGTGTAGCCGTACGGCGCGCCCTCGTGGAACGCCGGACCGGCGATGTCCAGGTGAGCCCAGTCGATGCCCTCGGCCACGAACTCCTTCAGGAACAGGCCGGCCACCAGGCCGCCGCCCATCCGCTCGCCCATGTTGGCCAGGTCGGCGATGGTCGACTCGGTGAAGCCCTTGCGCAGGTCCGCCGGCAGCGGCATCGGCCAGGACTGCTCGCCCGCCTCGCCGGCCAGGACGTGCAGCTCCTCGCGCAGCTCGTCGCCGTTGGCCATCACGCCGAAGGTGCGGTTGCCCAGGGCCAGCACCATGGCGCCGGTCAGGGTGGCCACGTCGACGATGACGTCCGGGTTCTCCTCGCCGGCCCGCACGATCGCGTCGGCCAGCACCAGGCGGCCCTCGGCGTCCGTGTTCAGGACCTCGACGGTCTTGCCGCCGTACATCTTCAGCACGTCACCCGGGCGGGTGGCGGAGCCGGACGGCATGTTCTCGGCCAGCGCCAGCCAGCCCGTCACGTTGACGGCCAGGCCCAGGCGCTTGGCGGCCACCACGGCGGCGAACACGGCGGCGGCGCCGGCCATGTCGCACTTCATGGTCTCGTTGTGGCCGGCCGGCTTCAGCGAGATGCCGCCCGAGTCGTAGGTGATGCCCTTGCCGACGAACGCCAGGGTGGCCTTGGCCTTCGGGTGGGTGTAGGCCACCTTCACCAGGCGGGGCGGGTTCTCCGAGCCGACGCCGACGCCCAGCAGGCCGCCGAAGCCGCCCTTGGTCAGCGCCTTCTCGTCCAGCACCTCGACCTTGAGGCCGTGCTCCTTGCCGGCCGCCTGGGCGATCGCGGCGAAGCTCTTCGGGTTCAGGTCGTTCGGCGCGGTGTTGACCAGGTCGCGGGCCCGGTTCATCTCCTCGCCGATCGCGGCGGCGCGCTCCACGGCGGCCTTGGCGTCCTTGCTGCCCTTGCGGGCGGCCAGCAGGACCAGCTCGCCGACCGGCTCCTTGCCGTTGCCGTTGGCCTTGTACGTGCCGAAGGCGTACGAGCCGAGCAGGCCGCCCAGCGCGACCGCCTCGATGTCGGCGGCGGACTCGGCGGGCAGGGCCAGCGCGGCCTTCTTGGCGCCGGCCAGCGTGCGGGCGGCGACACCGGCGGCGCGGCGCAGCGCCTCCAGCTGGTAGCCGTCCTCGGCGGCCTCGCCCAGGCCGACCGCGAGCACGAGCGCGGCCTTCAGGCCGGCGGGGGAGGGGACCTTGACGGCCTCGCCCTCGGCGCCGGTCGCGCCCAGGGTGCTGAGGACCTCGGTCAGCTTGCCCTCGAACGCCTCGTTGACGGCCTCGGCGCCGGGGGCCAGCACGATGCCCTTCGGGCCCTTCGCGACACCGATCACCAGGGCATCCGCGCGCAGCGAGGCGGCGGAGGAGGTGCTCACAGACAATGCAGTCACGTAATGCGTCCTGTTCTTTCGCGGTCCACGGCCGGCCACGGCGAGGCTGCCGCACCGGCGCAGCCCGCCGTCGCAGGCCGTCCGCCGGCGGGCCTCCGGGGTCCGGGCCCCCTGGCGCGCGCGTCCGTCCGAGGCGGCCGCGCACACCAGAGGCCCCGGCTCCTCGGTGCGCGCCGGGCGGGCAGGACCTGCCACGGTGCAGGGCTGCGGTGCTCCACGCATGGTAGTCCGCATGCTGGGATCACGCGCCGCCCGGTGTCAGCCGAGCAACGCCAGGGCGAACAGCGAGGCGGTCGCGGCGGTTTCGGCCATCGCGCCGAGCACGTCACCGGTGATCCCGCCGAACCTGCGCACACACCGTCCGAGCAGCAGCCGGGCGCAGCCCGTGCCGAGCACAACGGCCAGCGGGAGACGGAGGGCTGACCATCCGTCGGACAGTCCCGCCGCGGCCAGGGCGAGCGCCGCGGCGGCCGTCGCGGCGGCGGCTCCGACGGGCGCCACGGTGCCCGCCACCATCGCCCCCAGCCCGCCCGGCCGGGCGGCCGGCACCGACCGCAGGCAGCCCCAGGCGAGCGCGCACCGCGCGGCCGTCGCCGAGGCGAGCACCGCGAGCGCGCCGCGCAGCGGGGAGTGGGCGAACTGTCCGGCCAGCGCGGCCACCTGGGCGAGCAGGACGAGCACCAGGGTCAGCACGCCGAACGGACCGATGTCGGACTGCTTCATGATGCGCAGCGCGTCCTCGGCCGGCTTGCCGCTGCCCAGTCCGTCGGCGACGTCCGCCAGGCCGTCCAGGTGGAGTCCCCGGGTCAGCCCGGCGAGCACCCCCACCGCGGTCACCGCGCCGAGCGGCCCGCCCGCCCGCCAGGCCACCAGGGCCCCGGCCGCGGCGGCCAGTGCGCCCAGCACCAGCCCGACCAGAGGAGCCGTCAGCATCGCCCGGGCCGCCGCCGCCCGGTCCCACCGATCCACCCGCACCCGCAGGACGGACAGCGTGCCGAACCCGAACCGCAGGCCGTCGGCCCAGGTGGCCCGATCGGTGCCGCTCGCCATGAACGCGTTCCTCTCACGGCGGGAACGCCCCTGGCAGGGGCGTTCCCGGGGTTGTCGTGCCGTCGGCCGGGGGCGCGGGCCGGTTCGCTACAGCTTCCGCAGCAGGTCCGCCGCCGAGGGCAGCCTCGGCTGCTCCTTCGGCGCGCTCGGCGCCATCGGCACGAACGGCTTCGGCGCCTCGTCCGCGAGCACGTCCCCCGCCGCCTGGAGCAGGGGCAGCGCCAGCAGCGCGCCGAAGCCCTCGCCCATGGTGATGCCCTGGTCCTGCAACGGCGTCAGGGTCAGCCGGTCGTACGCCTTCGCCTGGGCCGGCTCGCCGCTGGACTGCCCGGCCCGCCACCACTCGGGCGCCCGGAAGGCGATCCGCTGCGCGACCAGCGCGCAGGCCGCCGAGACCACACCGTCCAGCACCACCGGCAGCCGCCGCACGGCCGCCTGGAGCAGGAAGCCGGTGATCGCCGCGAAGTCGGCCCCGCCGGTGGCGCCGAGCAGCGCGAGCTGGTCGCCGAGCACCGGCCGGGCCCGCCGCAGCGAGTCCCGGATCGTGGCGCACTTGACCATCCACACCCGGTCGTCGATCCCGGAGCCGCGCCCGGTCACCGCCGCCGCGTCCGTCCCGCAGAGTGCGCCGACCAGCACGCCGGCCACCGTGGTGGCGCCGACCCCGAGGTCGCCGAGCAGCACCAGGTCGGTTCCGGCGTCGGCCTCCTCGTCGGCGACGGCCATGCCGGCCCGGAACGCCCGGACGGTCTCCTGCGCGGTGAGCGCGTCCTCGACGTCGATCCGCCCGGAGCCGCGCCGGATCCGGTGGGTGACCACCTCGTCCGGGAAGTCGGCCGGGTCGGCGTCCACCGCGACGTCGACGACCCGCACCCGGGCGCCGTAGCGCGCGGCCAGCCGGGACACCGGCGCGCTGCCGTCGAGCACGGCCCGCACCCGGGCCGCGGTGCCGCCCTCGGCGGGCATCCGGGACACCCCGAGCGCCGCGACGCCGTGGTCGGCGGCGAACAGCAGCACCTTGGGAGCGGAGATCGGCCGCACCGGGGAGCGCCCCTGCACGGAGGCCAGCCAGCTGCCCAGCTCCTCCAGCCTGCCGAGCCCGCCGCGCGGGCGGTCGGCCGCCTGCCAGCGCTCGTCGGCGGCCCGCCGGGCGCTCTCGTCGGGGCGCTCGACGAGCGAGGAGAACGTATCGAGATCCACGGTCGTGTCCATCGTCCGGAAGGCTACACGCCGAAGGTGTTCAGCCTGCGGCTGGCTTGACGGTCAGCACCTGCCCGGCCACGACCAGCAGGACCCGCTCCGAGGCGTCCGCCACGGCCATGTTGAGCCGGCCCAGGGTGTCGCGGAAGCGGCGGCCCGCGGCGGTGGCGGGGACGACGCCCATGCCGACCTCGTTGCTCACCGCGACGACCGTGCGCCCGGTGGCCGCCCAGGCGCGTGCCAGCGCCTCGCAGCGGCGCTGGACCGCGCGCTCGCCTTCGTCCGCCCAGACCTCGTCGTCCCAGGCGTCGCACTCGTCCATGACGGAGGTCAGCCACAGCGCCAGGCAGTCGACCAGCACCGGGGCCGGGTCGGTGGGGTCGGCCAGCACGGCCTCCAGGTCGCAGGTCTCGGCGGTGCGCCAGCTCGACGGGCGGCGCTCCCGGTGCAGCGCGACCCGCTGGGCCCACTCGGCGTCGCCGTCCCGGGTGCCGCCGGTGGCCACGTACAGGACGTCCGGGTGGTCGGCGAGCAGCTGTTCGGCGCGGGTGGACTTGCCGGAGCGGGCGCCGCCGAGCAGCAGGGTGCGGGGCAGCGGGGGACGGGTGGGCTCGGAGGGGGTCGCCATGCCGCCCATCCTGCCGGACCGGGCCGCCGGACCAGGCATACGGAAGATCGGGCCGGGCAGGCTATGGTGCGCAGCAACACAGGCAGCGTGGTCAGTGGGAGGAGCCGGCATGGTCTGGACGTGGCGGTACGAGAAGGCGGACGGCAGCGCGGTGACGCCCGGCGGCGGCCAGGAGGAGTTCGCGGGCCAGGGAGACGCCGAGACCTGGATCGGGGAGACCTGGAAGCAGCTCGCGGAGGACGGTGTGGACACCGCGGTGCTGCTGGACGACGACCGCGTCGTCTATGCGATGAGCCTGCGCGAGGAGTAGGCCCGACGGGGTGGGGCGGTCGCCCGGCGGCTGCTCCGCCCGGATCGGCTTCTCCCCGGGCTACTTCGCCCCGATCACGTGCAGGAGCGCGGCGACCTGCCGGTACGGGTCGGTGCGGCCGGCCCGGTACTCGGCTTCCAGGAGCTGGGCCAGCTGCCGCCCGTCCACCGGCGGGGCCGCGTCGTCCGGGGCGTTGTCGGTGAAGACCCGCACGCCGTACCAGTGCCTCAGCGGCACCGACACCTCGGAGAGGGTGACGGTGAGGTCGCCGAGCCGGTCGGCCCGCGCGGCCAGCCCGAGCCGGTTGTAGTACCGGTCGCTCTCGAAGGCGTGCAGGGCGGCCCGCCAGTCCCCGGCGGCGGCCGGCCGCAGGGCGAGCGCGTCGCGGTTGCGGACCAGCAGCGAGAGCAACCCGCCGGGGGCCAGCAGCCGGGCCAGCGAGGCGATCATCGGATCGGGGTCGGGCAGGTACATCAGCACGCCGTGGCAGAGCACCACGTCGAAGCTGCGCGGGCCGAACCAGCGCCCGCACTGGTGGCCGTCGCCGCTGAGCAGCTGCATCCGGCCGCGGACCTCCGGCGGCTCCTCGGCGAGCGCCCCCTGGGCGACGCCGAGCGCGACCGGGTCCGAGTCGATCCCGGTGACGTAGTGGCCGGCCCTGGCCAGCCGCAGGGCCTGGGTGCCCTGGCCGCAGCCGATGTCGAGCACCCGCTGCGCGCTGCGCCCGGCGAGCTGCTCGGCGAGCTGGCGGGCGACGAGCTCCTGGCGGACGAAGTTGCGCAGCCCGCCGAGCCGGTCCAGCCAGGCGCCGGTGCCGCCCGCGAAGGACCCGCTGCGCGAGGGCAGCCTGCGCTCCTGGGCGAGACGGTCGTGGCCGCCGTCCCCCTGCCCCGGAAGCGCGTAGAGGCCGGGCCCCTCCCAGGACGGGGGGGCCCAGCCGGAGTCGACCGGTTCGGCGGTCAGGGCTTCTCCCCGCGCCGCACCTGCGGCTTGGGCAGGCGCAGCCGGCGCATCTGGAGGGTGCGCATGATGCCGTACGCGACGGCGCCGCGGGTGTTCTGCCCGGCGAAGCGCTCGGCGAGCTGCTTGCGCAGACCGAAGCCGAGGCGGACGAAGTCCAGGATCACGAGCACGAAGAACAGCAGGAACAGCAGGGTGGAGAGCAGCTGGAGCGTCGGCACCTTGACGATGCTGAGCACCAGGATGACCACGGCGGCCGGCAGGAAGAACTCGGCGAGCGACCAGCGGGAGTCCACGTAGTCGCGGGCGAACTTGCGCACCGGGCCCTTGTCGCGGGCCGGCAGGTGGCGCTCGTCGCCGTTCATCAGGGCCTGGCGCTGCTTCTCGCGCTCGGTGCGCATCCGCTCGCGCCCTTGGCGGGCGGCCTCCTTGCGGTCCTTGGGCACGGTCACCCGGGTACGCCGGTTGGCCTCGGCCTCACTGCGCTTGGGGGTGGGGCGGCCCTTCTTGGCCTGCGGATCGCGGGCCTGGGTCGTCTCGTCCTGCTTCTCCAGCACGGTGGCGGAGGCGGCGGCATCATCTGAACGGCGTCGGAACACACCACCAGCGTACGGGGTGCGACGCGGCTTCCACGGGTGCCCTCGGACCCAAACGCATATCGATACCGCCAGGTCGCCGTCCGAAGCGGGTTTCCCGGGGCCTTCCCGTAGGGGATCACTCGGATGGACGATGGGGGGTATGAGGGGCGGATCCACCCGGGGGAGGAGGAAACGCCACTGGTCGCTGTAGCAGTCTTGTTGCAGGCAGGTGCACTGCGGCGACGGGCTCGCTGCACATACACTCGTCGTGTCTGGTAACGAGATAAAGACCGCAGGCCGGAGAAGGGGGCACCCGAGGCCCATGAGCGACGGAATCATGAAGCGTATGGGGTTGATCTTCCGCTCCAAGGCGAACAAGGCCTTGGATCGGGCGGAGGATCCCCGTGAGACGCTCGACTACTCCTACCAGAAGCAGCTCGAACTGCTGCAGAAGGTACGGCGTGGTGTCGCGGACGTCGCGACCTCGCGCAAGCGGCTCGAACTCCAGCTGACGCAGCTGCAGCAGCAGTCCGCCAAGTACGAGGACCAGGGCCGCAAGGCGCTGTCGCTCGGCCGCGAGGACCTCGCCCGCGAGGCGCTGACCCGCAAGGCCAACATGCAGTCGCAGATCACCGACCTGGAGACGCAGTACCAGCAGCTCCAGGCCGAGGAGGAGAAGCTCACGCTCGCCTCCCAGCGACTTCAGGCCAAGGTGGACGCCTTTCGTACCAAGAAGGAGACCATCAAGGCGACGTACACGGCCGCCCAGGCGCAGACCCGCATCGCCGAGTCCTTCTCCGGGATCTCGGAGGAGATGGGCGACGTCGGCCTGGCGATCCAGCGTGCCGAGGACAAGACGGCCCAGATGCAGGCCCGGGCCGGTGCGATCGACGAGCTGCTCGCCTCGGGCGCGCTCGACGACGCGAGCGGTCTCGGCCGCAAGGACGACATCGAGGCCGAGCTGGAGCGGGTGGCCGGCGGTTCCGACGTCGAGCTGGAGCTGGCCCGGATGAAGGCCGAGCTGTCCGGCCCCTCCTCGACCGGCCCCGCTGCGATCGAGCAGGGCAAGCAGGACGTCCAGCCGCAGCCGCAGCAGGACACCCCGCGCATCAATTACAACAAGTGATCTGAGCTCGACCCACGAACCAGGGAGACGCACGGCATGATCATGAGGGTCATGGGTGAGGGGCAGTACGAGGTGGGCGACGACCACCTGAACCTGCTCAACGAGCTCGACGCCGAGCTCGTCACTGCAGTGGAGTCGGGGGACGAGACGCTCTTCCGCCAGGCCTACGGCAAGCTCATCGACGCGGTGAAGCAGTACGGCACCCCGGTGCCGCTGGATTCGCTGGAGCCGTCCGAGCTGATCCTGCCGAGCGCCGAAGCGACGATCGACGAGGTCCGCGAGCTGCTGATGGCCGACGGCGAGGGCGTGATCCCGGGTTTCCCCGAGTAGCGCCCGCGGCTGCTGCCAGACGAAAGGGCGGGCCCCCTCCGGTGGGAGGGGGCCCGCCCTTCGCCGTTGTCCGCGGGACGGGTTACGGCAGGGCCAGCATCCGGTCCAGGGCCGCCTTGGCGTGCTTCTCGGTCTCCGGGTCGACGGTGATCACGTTCGGCACCCGGCCCTCGACCAGCGACTCCAGCGCCCACACCAGGTGCGGCAGGTCGATCCGGTTCATGGTCGAGCAGAAGCAGACCGCGCGGTCCAGGAAGACGATCTCCTTGTCCGGGTGCGCCTTGGCCAGGCGGCGGACGAGGTTCAGCTCGGTGCCGATGGCCCACTTGGAGCCGGGCTCGGCGGCGTCCAGCGCCTTGATGATGTACTCGGTCGAGCCCACCATGTCGGCGGCCGCGACGACCTCGTGCTTGCACTCGGGGTGCACCAGGACGGTCACGCCCGGGATCCGCTCGCGGACGTCGTTGACCGAGTCCAGGCTGAACCGGCCGTGCACCGAGCAGTGGCCGCGCCAGAGGATCATCTTGGCGTCCCGCAGCTGCTCGGCGGTCAGGCCGCCGTTCGGCCGGTGCGGGTTGTAGACGACGCAGTCGTCCAGCGAGAAGCCCATGTCCCGCACCGCGGTGTTGCGGCCGAGGTGCTGGTCGGGCAGGAACAGCACCTTCTGGCCCTGCTCGAAGGCCCACTCCAGGGCGCGCTTGGCGTTGGAGGAGGTGCAGATGAGGCCGCCGTGCCGGCCGGTGAAGGCCTTGATGTCGGCGGAGGAGTTCATGTACGAGACCGGGACGGTGACGTCGGCTATGCCGGCGTCGGTCAGCACGTCCCAGCACTCGGCGACCTGCTCGGCGGTGGCCATGTCGGCCATCGAGCAGCCGGCCGCGAGGTCCGGCAGGACGACCTGCTGCCGCTCGCTGGTGAGGATGTCCGCGGACTCGGCCATGAAGTGCACGCCGCAGAAGACGATGTACTCGGCCTCGGGGCGGGCCGCCGCGTCGCGGGCGAGCTTGAAGGAGTCGCCGGTGACGTCGGCGAACTCGATCACCTCGTCGCGCTGGTAGTGGTGGCCGAGGATGAAGACGCGGTCGCCGAGCGCGGCCTTGGCCGCGCGGGCGCGCTCGACGAGGTTCGGGTCGGAGGCCGGGGGGAGGTCACCGGGGCATTCGACGCCGCGCTCGCTGTTCGGATCGGCCTCGCGGCCGAGCAGCAGCAGAGCGAGCGGCGTCGGAGTGGGGTCGACGCCGTGGGTCTCGGTGATGGTGGTGGTCACGGGCGGGTGCCCTTCTGTGCGGCCGAGCTAGCGGTGGGGCCTTTTCGTCTAACTGACGCTATCTATTCTAACCGCTTAGCGTCAGAGTGACGATGGCCATCCTGTCGATGTGACGAGAACCGCTCGCCGAAACGGACCCCCGGCGGAGCCCGATAGCCGATTCGGGGCAGTCCGGCGTGGCCGAATCGATACTTCGAAGCCCGCGGGTATGGCTGAGCCATGAAAGCAATCGCGATCAACCGCTACGGCGGCCCCGAGGTGGTCGAGTACACCGACCTGCCCGACCCCAAGGTCGGACCCGACTCCGTCCTGGTCGAGGTCCGGGCGGCCGGGGTGAACCCGGTGGACTGGAAGGTCCGGGACGGCGCCCTGGACGGCATCCTCGACGCGCACTTCCCGCTGGTCATGGGCTGGGACCTGGCCGGCGTGGTGCGCGCCGTCGGCGGCGGGATCACCGAGTTCGCCCCGGGCGACGAGGTGTACGGCTACGTCCGCAAGGACGCCGTCGAGCACGGCACCTACGCCGAGCTGGTCTCCGCCCCGGTCCGCACCCTGGCCCGCAAGCCGGCCGCGCTGGACTGGGCGCAGTCCGGCGGCCTGCCGCTGGCCGGGCTCACCGCCCTGCAGGGCCTGCGGGCGCTGCGCCTCGCCGAGGGGGAGACCGTTCTGGTGCACGCCGCCGCGGGCGGGGTCGGCCACCTGGCGGTGCAGCTGGCCCGGGCCTTCGGCGCCCGGGTGATCGGCACCGCGGCCGAGCGCAACCACGACTTCCTGCGGGGCCTCGGCGCCGAGCCGGTGGTGTACGGCGAGGGCCTGGCCGACCGGGTCCGCGCGCTCGCCCCCGACGGGGTGGACGCGGCCCTCGACCTGGTCGGCCACGGTGCCGTCCAGGTCTCGGCCGGCCTGGTGGCCGACCCGGGCCGGATCGCCTCGATCACCGACTTCGGGGTCAAGGCGCTCGGCGGCCGGTACGTCTGGGTCCGCCCGGACGCCGGCGACCTCGCCGAGCTGGCCGCGCTCGCCGACGACGGCCGGCTGACGGTCACCGTCGCCTCGACCTTCCCGCTGGCCCAGGCCGCCTCCGCCCAGGCGCTCAGCGCCGAGGGCCGCACCCGGGGGAAGATCGTGCTGCTTGTTCCGTGACGGCCTCCGGCCCGTCGTCCTTCGGCGGTGAACTCGTCCAGGTCATCCGCCAGAATGGTGACGAACCGTTTCGGCAGTGGCAGCCCGCCGCCGGAGCGCCCCACCGACCCCCGTACGACCGTGGAGCCCCGCACCCATGACCAGCAGCCGAGCGCACGAGGTGGTCGGGGCCGACCTGGACGAGACCGACCGGCTCCTGCTCGCCCGGCTCGGCAGCGACGGCCGCGCCTCGTACGCCGAGATCGGCCTGCAGGTGAACCTCTCCGCCACCGCCGTACGCCGGCGGATCGACCGGCTGCGGGCGCGCGGCGTGGTGCGGGGCTTCACCGTGGTGCTCGACCCGTCCGTGCTGGGCTGGCAGACCGAGGCCTTCGTCGAGGTCTACTGCCGCGAGCGCACCGCCCCCGAGGAGATCCTCGCCAGCCTGCGGCAGTTCCCCGAGGTGGTCGCCGCCTGGACGGTCACCGGCGATCCGGACGCCCTGGTGCACCTGCGGGCCGCCGACATGCGCCACCTGGAGGCCGTCATCGAGCGCATCCGGCGCGAGCCCGGCGTCCAGCGCAGCCGCTCCTCGGTGGTCCTCTCCCAGCTCATCGGGTGACCCGGGCGGTGTCCCGCGGAGCCTCGCCGGGCCCGCCGGGACCCACCGGAAACGACCTTCCGGGCCCGCACGCAGGAATCCTGCGCGGACCGGCCCGAAGACGCCCGAAACCTGCCTGACCAGCCGCGTTCCGACGCGCGGTGAGGCGCTCGTGCTGCCTACGCTGATCACGTCCGGTCGTCGCGGTGAGGCGTCCCGCCGGTCGGACGCCCCCCGACACCCCACGCCGAGAGGGACAGCCGTGTCCGCAGCACCCGACCGCATGCACCGGCCCGACAACGAACTGGTCGACCTGGTTTTCGACTACATGCGGGAGCGGCTGCAGTACGACCCCGTCCCGCTCGACCACCCCGGGGACGGCGAGCACCTGCGCGCCCAGCTGTCCGGCCTGCTGAACCAGGACGGCAACAACCCGGCCGACGTGCTCAAGCTGTACGACCACGAGCTGTCCCGGGCGGTCATCTCCGCCGACAGCCCGCGCTACCTGTCCTTCATCCCGTGCGCCCCGACCAAGGCCGCGCTGCTGTTCGACATGGTCGTCTCCTGCGCCTCCCTGCAGGGCATCTCCTGGCTGGAGGCGGCCGGCGCGATCGCCGCCGAGAACCAGGTGCTGCGCCTGATCGCCGACCGCGCGGGCCTGCCCCAGTCGGCCGGCGGCACCTTCGTCTCCGGCGGCTCGGCGGGCAACCTCTCCGCCCTCGTGGTCGCCCGCGACACCGCCCGCCGCCGACTCGGCGTCGGACCGGAGGCGCGGCTGCGGATAGCCGTCGCCGACCAGGTGCACTCCTCGGTCAAGAACACCTTCAACATCATCGGCGTCGAGGCCTTCAAGGTCCCGACCGTCGACCGCCGGTTCACCGGCGAGGCGCTGCGCGCCGCCCTGGCCGCCGACCCGAACCCGGAGACGGTGATCGGCGTCGTCGGCACCGCCGGCACCACCAACGAGGGCATCGTCGACGACCTCAAGGGCCTGGCCGAGGTCGCCCGCGAGCGCGACCTGTGGTTCCACGTGGACGGCGCCTACGGCGGCGCGGGCCTGTTCGCCCCCTCGGTGCGGGAGCGCTACGAGGGTATCGAGCACGCCGACTCCTTCGTGGTCGACCCGCACAAGTGGCTGTTCGCCCCCTTCGACTGCGCCGCGCTGATCTACCGCAACCCGCAGCTCGCCCGCGCCGTGCACACCCAGGACGCCTCCTACCTGGACGTCCTGCACACCGAGGGCGACGAGTGGAACCCCACCGACTACGCCTACCACCTGACCCGGCGCGCCCGCGGCCTGCCGCTCTGGTTCTCGCTGGCCGTGCACGGCGTCCAGGCCTACACCGACGCCATCGAGGCCGGCCTCACCCTGGCCCGCGAGACCGCGCAGCTGATCCGCGAGACCGAGCACCTGGAGCTGCTGTTCGACCCGCAGCTCTCGGCGGTCTGCTTCAAGCGCAAGGGCTGGACCAACGACGACTACTACCGCTGGTCGCAGCAGCTGCTCGCGGACCAGATCGGCTTCGTCACCCCCACCGGCTGGGACGGCGAGACGGTCGCCCGGTTCGCCTTCCTGCACCCGGGCACCACCATGGAGATGGTCCGGGAGATCCTGGACACCATGGCCTGAGCCCGCTCCCGTCACGGCCCCGTCGGCAGTCCCGGCGGGGCCGTACGCGTGCCCGCGCCCTACAGGAACGCCCCGCTCGGCAGGTACGGCGCCGGCGGCCGCATCCCGCGGACCCCGACGAAGCCTGCGGCCCGCGGCGTCAGCCCGACCTCCAGCCCGACGTCCAGCGCCCACTCCTGCTCCGCGGTCAGGTGCTCCACCCGCGCCTCGGTCCCCTCCGGCACCCGGGACAGCGCCTCGCGCAGCAGCCGGGCGGCGATCCGCTTGCTGGTGGCCGCGAGCAGCCGCACCACGCCGCCGTCCCGGTAGCAGTAGCCGCTGCCGGCCAGCGCGTCGGCGATCAGCAGCTCCTCGAAGTGGCCCAGCATCAGCTCGTGGTCCGGCCCGTGCGCGGACCCGCGCAGCCGCCGGTCCACCGAGTCCAGCAGGTGCAGGTGAGTGGCGTTGCCGCGGTGCACCGGGATGTCCCCCGGGTCGAGCAGCCCCTCCCGGTCCACCCGCCCGGCCAGCCGCATCGCCGGGTGCAGGGTGAAGCCGGCCAGCCGGTAGCGGCGGGCCGCCGCCGGGGAGTCCGCCGCGCAGACCATCCCGCGCAGACAGCCCCGGGAGTGCGCCGCCGCCCGTTCCAGCAGCAGCCGCCCGACGCCCCTGCCCTGCGCGGACGGCCGGACGGCGTACAGCGACGGCGCCCACAGGCCCTCCCGGCGGATCGACAGCACCGCCCCGACCGGCTCGCCGGCACTCTCCGCCAGCCAGCAGCCGCCGGGATCGGTGCGCGCCAGGTGTCTGGTCCGGGCCAGCCGCAGCGGCGTCGGCCCCGGTGCCGCCGTGGTCGGGGCGGCGTCGGCGAACGCGGCGTCGGCGAGCTCCTGGACGGCCTCCGCGTCCGCGGCGGTGTCCCTGACCGGGCGAAGGATCATGGGAACCATCCTGGCGTCCGACGGCCCGCCGCGGGGCCCGTTCGCCCGGATCCGCACCTCGCGCGGTGACCCGTCCCGCGGGGGTGTGCGAGCATGGGGAGCGTAGGGGACGCGGGTGGCACACCCGGCCCACGGATATTCGGTCGCGAACAGGCCGCAGAAATCAATCGCCGTCCGGGAAATGAAACCGGACGGCTGTTGGTTGGCACTGGCGGCAGACCGTCGTCAAGACCGGGAGAAAGCAGATGACCGTCCAGGACGAGACCACCGTCGAGAGTGGCATCCTCCTCACCGATGCCGCCGCGGGCAAGGTCAAGGCCCTGCTGGAGCAGGAGGGCCGCGAGGACCTCGCGCTGCGCGTCGCCGTCCAGCCCGGTGGCTGCTCCGGCCTGCGTTACCAGCTGTTCTTCGACGAGCGCTCGCTCGACGGCGACGTGATCAAGGACTTCGACGGTGTCAAGGTCGTCACCGACCGGATGAGCGCCCCGTACCTGGGCGGCGCCACCGTCGACTTCGTCGACACCATCGAGAAGCAGGGCTTCACCATCGACAACCCGAACGCCACCGGCTCCTGCGCCTGCGGCGACTCGTTCAGCTAGGCCCGCTGCGGAAGGCGGCCCCGGGGATCACCCCCCGGGCCCCGTCTCGGTTACCGCCCCCGCGGGGCCGCCCCGCGCCCCCGGGGGCCCCCACCCCCCCGCGCCCGCCGGG
>NZ_JBHVSD010000006.1:0-85494 GCF_042885395.1 Kitasatospora sp. NPDC058063 | reverse complement strand
TACACGCGGGCATCACCAACCTCAACCCCACCCCCCCCCGGCGCCGGCGCGGGGGGCTACGCTTTCCCCTGGGCCCGCGGGGGCGGGCGGCCCGGGGGATCACCCGGGGGCCGCCTTCTCGTTTCCCGCCCGCGCGGGGCCGCCCGGCGCCCGCGGGGACGCCTACCGCCCGGCGACGTCCGGGCTCACCGGGTCCGGCCCCATGTGCGGGTCGCCCTCCAGCGGCAGCTCCTGGCCGCTGGTCCGGTCGACGACGGTCCGCCCGGCCAGCGGCGAGCGCAGGTCGGCCGAGACCGACTGCCGCTTGGCCAGCGCGTTGCACACCTGCCCCGGCTGGACGGTGGGCGGGCCCGGCACGACCAGCACGTCCACCCGGCCCGGCTGGGACTCGTCCGCCTTCAGCGCGTACGTGGTGCAGACCCCGCCGAAGAAGTAGACGGTCAGCTTGGTGGTGCCGTCCACCCGGTAGGCGACCGGCGGACGGACGGGCGCGCCCGAACCGTTCGGGTTCGGCTCGCCCACCGCGATCCCGTTGCCCGGGGGCGTGGCGGGGGCCGGCTGCCCGGGCGCGGGCGAGGCCGGGGTGGGCGTGAAGCCGCCCGGCGGCCGGCTCGGCTGCGAGGCGCCGGAGGAACTCCCGGTCGGCTCCGCCGAGGACGGGCTCGCGGAGTCCGTCGGGGCCTGCGGGGAGGCACTCTCCGAGGCCGACGCGGCGGCCGAGCCGCTCGCCGCGGCGTCCGAGGCGGGCTTGCCGTCCCCGCCGCAGCCGGCCACCGTCATCACCGCCGCCAGCGCCAGACCCGCCAGGGCCACCGCCCGCCGACCGCGCCGGGGCATCGTCTCCGGTTCCATCTGCACATCCTCCCGAGGGTTCAGCGGTGCCGCTTCCTCGCCGCTCCGCGCGGATGTGACGTGCTCCGGTCGGATCCGGTTCCGTACGGGCCGGATCCGTTCCGGCGCGGGCTCAGAAGCCGTACTCGGCCATCCCGGCCACCATCCGCTGCGCCCCGGACGGGACCCGGAAGCCGGTCGGCGCGGGGGTGGCGGGCTGCGGACCGGCCGCGAGCTGCGGCCAGAACCGGCGCAGCCGCCGGGAGGAGTCCACCAGGGCGTCGAGCGTCTCGCCGTCCTCGGTCCGCAGGACGGGCGGGGAGCAGTGGTCGGTCATCATCGGGCATCGCTCCGATCCAGGGCCGTGGCCACGCTGCCACGGTCGACGGCGGGGCCCGCGCGACGGGCCCCCACGGCCGACCCTAGGCAGGGGCCCGGCCGCCCACCAGTGCTACCGGGAGGTAGTACACGTTCGAGGGCCACGGGTGCCACCATGGCCGTGCGGGCGGCAACTTGCGGCACTCTTGCCTGGGCGCTCCCCGGGGCCGGGTACCGTGGGTGGGTTCATCCCCGCCTGCCCGTTGGCCCCGCAGCCATCCTGAGGAGACCTTCCGTGCGTATCGCCGTTGCCGGCTCGATCGCCACCGACCACCTGATGACGTTCCCCGGCCGGTTCGCCGACCAGCTCGTCGCCGAGCAGCTGCACACCGTGTCGCTGTCCTTCCTGGTCGACACCCTGGACATCCGCCGCGGCGGCGTCGCGCCGAACATCACCTTCGGCATGGGTGTGCTCGGCCTGCGCCCGATCCTGGTCGGCGCCGCCGGTGCGGACTTCGCCGAGTACCGCAGCTGGCTGGAGCGCAACAACGTGGACTGCGACTCCGTCCACATCTCCGAGACCCGGCACACCGCGCGCTTCATGTGCACCACGGACGAGGACCACAACCAGATCGCCTCGTTCTACACCGGTGCCATGGCCGAGGCCCGCAACATCGAGCTGAAGCCGATCGCCGACCGCGTCGGCGGCCTGGACCTCGTCCTGATCGGCGCCGACGACCCGCAGGGCATGGTCCGCCACACCCAGGAGTGCCGCACCCGCGGCTACGCCTTCGCGGCCGACCCCTCCCAGCAGCTGGCCCGCCTGGAGGGCGACGACATCCGCGAGATCGTGGACGGCGCCGCGTACCTCTTCACCAACGAGTACGAGGCCGCGCTGATCGAGAGCAAGACCGGCTGGGGCGCCGAGGAGCTGCTCACCCGCGTCGGCACCCGGATCACCACTCTGGGCAGCAAGGGCGTCCGGATCGAGCGCAAGGGCGAGGCGCCGATCCTGGTCGGCTGCGCCAAGGAGGAGGCCAAGGTCGACCCGACCGGCGTCGGCGACGCCTTCCGCGCCGGCTTCCTGGCCGGCCTGTCCTGGGACCTCGACCTGGAGCGCTCCGCCCAGCTCGGCTGCATGCTCGCCACCCTGGTGATCGAGACCGTCGGCACCCAGGAGTACGAGCTGCGCCCGGCCGCCTTCCTGAAGCGCTTCGAGGAGGCCTACGGCGCCGAGGCGGTCGCCGAGATCAGCGCGCACCTGGTCAAGTAGTCCGCCCCGCTCAGGAGCGACGCAGCACCAGGTAGGCCGAGCCCCGGTCGCCGCCGTACTCGGCGGCCGGGGCCTCGCCCGCGTACTCCTGCCCGCGCATCCCGCACCAGGCCGGGATGTCCAGCCGGGCCGCCTCGTCGTCCGCCAGCACCGCGACCGTGCCGCCCCGCGGCACCTCGCCGATCCGCTTCGCCAGCTCGATCACCGGCAGCGGGCAGCGCTTGCCCAGCGCGTCGATGACCAGCAGCGACTCCCGGGCCGCCGGTTCGGGTTCGGGCGCGGGCCCGGGCGCCGGCAGGTCCAGCCCGAGCGGCGCCCGGACGCCGGCCACCAGGTCCGGCAGCACCGCGAGGAAGCGTTCCACGTCGGCCTCGGCCGTCCCGTACGGCAGCGAGACCCGCACGTTCCCCTCGGTGAGCACGCCCATCGCCGCCAGCACGTGGCTGGGCGTCAGCGTGGACGAGGTGCAGGAGGAGCCGGAGGAGACCGCGAAGCCCGCCCGGTCCAGCTCGGTCAGCAGCACCTCCCCGTCCACGTACAGGCAGGAGAAGGTGACGATGTGCGGCAGCCGCCGCACCGGGTCGCCGACCACCTCGACCTCGGGCACCAGCCGAGGCACCCGGGTGCGGATCCGCTCCACCAGCGCGTGCAGCCGGCTGTTCTCCCGCTCGGCCTCGGCGCGCACGGCGCGCAGCGAGGCGGCCGCGGCCACGATCGCGGGGACGTTGACGTAGCCGGGCACCCGGCCGCCCTCGCGCTCGTCGGCCGGCAGCGGCGAGGAGTACCGGACACCCTTGCGCACCGCCAGCACCCCGACCCCGGGCGGGCCGCCCCACTTGTGGGCGCTCGCGGTCAGCAGCGACCAGCCCGCCGGGACGTCCATCCGCCCGGCGCTCTGCGCCGCGTCCACCAGCAGCGGGACGCCGGCCTCGGCGCACAGCTCGGCGACCTCGCCGACCGGCTGCACCGTGCCGACCTCGTGGTTGGCGCTCTGCAGCGCGGCCAGCGCGGTGTCCGGGCGCAGCAGCGCGCCGAAGGCCGCCGGGTCGGCCCGGCCGCCGCGGTCCACCGGCGCCACCGAGACCTCGCCCCCGCCCGCCAGGTGGCGTTCCGCGACGTGCAGCACGCTGGAGTGCTCCACCGCGGAGTGCGCGAAGTGGCCGCCGCGCCGCCGGTTCCCGGTCAGCGCGCCCAGCAGGCCGAGTTGGACGGCCTGGGTGCCGCTCGCGGTGAAGGCGATCTCGTCCGCCCGGGTGCCCAGCACCGCGGCCACCGTCTCGCGGGCGGCGTCCAGCAGCATCCGGGCCTGTCGGCCGGAGCGGTAGAGCCGGGCCGGATCGGCCCAGCCCTCGTCCAGGGCGGCGGTCAGCGCCTGCCGCGCGACGGGGTGCAGAGGGGCCGTCGAGGCCGCGTCGAAGTACACGGTGACATTTAACGACACACCCGGCCGGAGTCAGGGGCCCCTCGCACGGCTCACCCGCCGTCAGTCGATCATCCCGAATGTCCGCTTCGTCCGCGTCCGACGGGCCGTCACGGGCGTCGTCCGAGGTCATCCCCCGATCGGGCGTACGGACCTCGAATGCCTACGATGACCTGCGACGCAGCCCCCACCGGGCCTGATCGGGCTAGCGGGCGGCGCGTTACCGGGGGCTGCCCGTCAGGAGCGCATAAGGCTGGAGTAGGGTTTGGCCCGCATAAGCATTCAAACCGTGCCCGTGGACGGGTCGCCGGGGAGGCTCACACTCCTCCCCGGGGCGACGCGAAGGCGGGCGAGACTTCGGGAAGGCGCTACGTGAGTCCCAACGGCTCCGACCGCTCGCCGCGGCGCACGATGCGGCGGAAGCTGCCTCAGGCGCTGGCACTGGGCCTCGTCATCGCGACCGCCACCGGCTGCTCGGCCAACGACCTCCCCAGGCTTGGCCTCCCGAGTCCCGTCACCAAGGAAGGGCCCATGGTCCTCCAGATGTGGCAGGGCTCCTGGATCGCGGCGCTGGTGGTCGGCGTACTGATGTGGGGTCTGATCATCTGGAGCGTGATCTTCCACCGGCGCAGGCGCACCGGTGTGGAGATCCCTCCGCAGACCCGGTACAACGTGCCCATCGAGGCGCTCTACACCGCGGTCCCCATCATCATCGTCTCGGTCCTCTTCTACTTCGTCGCCCGCGACGAGGCGAAGCTGACCGCCACCTCCGAGAAGCCGCAGCACTACGTCAACGTGGTCGGTTTCCAGTGGAGCTGGGCGTTCAACTACGAGAACACCGAGACTCCCGACCCGGCCAACCGGGACGCCGCGTACGAGGTCGGTACGCCCAAGGACGCTCCGACGCTCTGGCTGCCGGTCAACGAGTCGGTTCAGTTCCGCCTCACCTCGCGTGACGTCATCCACGACTTCTGGCCCGTCAACTTCTTGATGAAGATGGACGTCGTGCCGGGCGTGGTGAACAAGTTCGAGGTCACGCCGACCGTCAAGGGCGAGTACATGGGCAAGTGCGCCGAGCTCTGCGGCGTCGACCACTCGCGCATGCTGTTCAACGTCAAGGTCGTCGACCGCGCCGACTACGACAAGCACCTGGCCGAGCTTCGCGCCAAGGGCCAGAACGGTGCGGTGCCCTCCGGCCTGATCACCATGGGAAGTGAAGAGAAGTGACAATCCTCAACGAGCCCGCCGCGGCCGGCGGGGGCGCCGAGGCCGTCACGGTCGGGGCGCAGCGGACCCGCAAGCCGGGTTCGACCATCATCAAGTGGTTGACCACCACTGACCACAAGACGATCGGCACGCTGTACCTGGGCACGTCGTTCGCCTTCTTCCTGATCGGTGGCATCCTCGCCCTGGTCATGCGTGCCGAGCTGGCTCGTCCCGGGACCCAGATCCTGTCGAACGAGCAGTTCAACCAGGCGTTCACGATGCACGGCACGATCATGCTGCTGATGTTCGCGACGCCGCTCTTCGCCGGCTTCGCGAACTGGATCATGCCGCTCCAGATCGGCGCCCCGGACGTGGCGTTCCCGCGTCTGAACATGTTCGCGTACTGGCTGTACCTCTTCGGCTCGACCATCGCGGTGGCGGGCTTCCTGACCCCGAACGGCGCTGCCAACTTCGGCTGGTTCGCCTACTCCCCGCTGTCCGACGCGGTGCACTCGCCCGGCATCGGCGGCGACATGTGGATCATGGGTCTGGCCTTCTCGGGCTTCGGCACGATCCTCGGCGCGGTCAACTTCATCACCACGATCATCTGCATGCGCGCTCCGGGCATGACGATGTTCCGGATGTCGATCTTCGTCTGGAACGTCCTGCTGACCTCGGTGCTGGTCCTGCTGGCCTTCCCGGTGCTGGCCGCCGCGCTGTTCGCCCTGGAGGCGGACCGCAAGTTCGGTGCCCACGTCTTCGACCCGGCCAACGGCGGGGCGCTGCTGTGGCAGCACCTCTTCTGGTTCTTCGGCCACCCCGAGGTGTACATCATCGCGCTGCCGTTCTTCGGCATCGTGTCGGAGATCATCCCGGTCTTCAGCCGCAAGCCGATGTTCGGTTACTCCGGTCTGGTCGCGGCCACCATCGCGATCGCCGGTCTGTCCGTGACGGTGTGGGCGCACCACATGTACGTCACCGGGCAGGTGTTGCTGCCGTTCTTCTCGTTCATGACCTTCCTGATCGCGGTCCCGACCGGTGTGAAGTTCTTCAACTGGGTCGGCACCATGTGGAAGGGCTCGCTGAGCTTCGAGACCCCGATGCTCTGGACGGTCGGCTTCCTGGTCACCTTCCTCTTCGGTGGTCTGACCGGTGTTCTGCTGGCCTCCCCGCCGATCGACTTCCACGTCTCGGACTCGTACTTCGTCGTCGCCCACTTCCACTACGTGGTCTTCGGCACCGTCGTGTTCGCGATGTTCGCCGGCTTCCACTTCTGGTGGCCGAAGATGACCGGCAAGATGCTGGACGAGCGCCTCGGCAAGATCACCTTCTGGACGTTGTTCTTCGGCTTCCACACCACCTTCCTGGTGCAGCACTGGCTCGGCGCGGAGGGCATGCCCCGCCGCTACGCCGACTACCTGGCCTCGGACGGCTTCACCACCCTGAACACCGTCTCGACCATCGGCTCCTTCGTTCTCGGCCTGTCGATCCTGCCGTTCCTCTACAACGTCTGGAAGACCGCCAAGTACGGCGAGAAGGTCACCGTGGACGACCCGTGGGGCTTCGGCCGCTCGCTGGAGTGGGCGACGTCCTGCCCGCCGCCGCGGCACAACTTCCTCACCCTCCCGCGGATCCGCTCCGAATCCCCGGCCTTCGACCTCCACCACCCGGAGATCGCCGCGCTGGACTACCTGGAGAACCACGGCGAGCCGGCCAAGCACCTCGCCGGTGTGACCCCGGCGAAGTACGACGCCCCGAAGCTGGGCAAGGGCAACAAGGAGGGTGACGCCTGATGAAGGAACAGGGAAAGATCTTCCTGGGCCTGTCGGTCTTCGTGCTGGCCATGGCCGTGACCTACGGCCTGTGGACCAACCACTCGGACAAGGGCATCGAGGCGGCCGGTACCACCGCGCTGTTCCTGGCCTTCGGTCTGTGTGCCTTCATCGGGTACTACCTCGCCTTCACCGCCCGCCGGGTGGACAGCGGCGCGGGTGACAACCCCGAGGCCGAGGTCGCGGACGACTCCGGCGAGCTGGGCTTCTTCGCCCCGCACAGCTGGCAGCCGCTCTCGCTGGCGCTCGGTGGCGCGCTCGCCTTCCTGGGCGTGATCTTCGGCTGGTGGCTGATGTTCTGGGCCGCCCCGATCATCATGATCGGCATCTTCGGATGGGTCTTCGAGTTCTACCGGGGCGAGAACCAGAACCAGTAGGGTTCCCGCCTCATGGCACCAGGGCCGGTCCTCCCGCACGGGGGGACCGGCCTGCCGCGTTCCCCGGTCCTGCTGCGTCCCCGGGATGACGGCCTCACTCCGGTGGGTGAACGGGAAGTCCCTCGGATGTCGCTTCACCGGGGGGCGTTCCTACGATCTGATCAATCGTGCGAACCTCGGAGGCGGTCATGGCCGACAGGCGTGGAATCGCAGCTCTGGGCGGCATCTCGCTGGCCCTCGCAGTGCTGGCCCCGCTGGCCGGCTGCACGGCCGGGCAGGAGGAGCCCGTCGGGCCGCACCGGATCGACGCGGCCCCGCTGGTCCACCTCTCGGCGGACGGCAAGGCCGATCCCTCCCAGCCGGTCACCGTGAGCGCCGTCCAGGGCAGCACGCTCACCGACGTCACCGTGGTCGGCCCGGACGGCCGGGTGATCGCCGGGAAGCTCGCGGAGGACCAGCGCAGCTGGCGGACCACCGGCCGGCTGAAGGCCTCGACGGCGTATACGGTGCGGATCTCCGCCGACGACGGCAGGGGCGGCCGCGGCGACACCACCGCGAGCTTCAGCACCGTCGCCGCCCAGCGCCTGCTGACCGCCAAGCTCGGCCCGGACTCCTCCGGCACCGGCGTCTACGGGGTGGGCCAGCCGCTCACCGTGCAGCTCTCCGAGGCGGTGACGGACCCGCAGGCCCGCCAGGAGGTCGAGCGGGCCCTGACGGTCGGTTCCCAGCCCGTCGTCACCGGGGCCTGGTACTGGGTGGACGACAAGAACCTGCACTTCCGCCCGGAGGACTACTGGCCGGCCGGCACGGCCGTCTCGCTGGCCTTCGACGGCACCGGCAGCCGGATCGCGGACGGTCTCTACGGCGGTGACCGCAGCTCGCTGAAGCTGCGGATCGGCGAGCGGGTGGAGTCGGTGATCGACGCGGCCGCCCACGAGCTCACCCTGAAGCGCGACGGCGAGGTGCTGAAGACCATCCCGGTCACCACCGGCAAGCCCGGCTTCGACACCCGCAACGGCGTCAAGGTGGTGCTCGGCCAGGAGCGGTCGGTCCGGATGAACGGCGAGACCATCGGCATAGCCGCTGGCAGCACGGAGTCGTACGACCTCGACGTGAAGTGGGCCACCCGGGTGACCTGGAGCGGCGAGTACGTCCACGCGGCGCCCTGGTCGGTCGGCTCGCAGGGCATCGAGAACGTCAGCCACGGCTGCACCGGCATGAGCACCGGCAACGCCGAGTGGTTCTACCAGCACACCCGGGTCGGGGACCTGGTGACGGTGGTGAACAGCCGGGGCGGCGCGATGGAGTCCTTCGGCAACGGCTTCGGGGACTGGAACATCGGCTGGACGGACTGGGTCAAGCACAGCGCCTCGGGACAGCCCGTCAGCACCACCGCACCGCCCTCCCAGGCCCCCGCCGCGGGGATGATCCGCCCCGACCTCTGACGGGCCCCTCCCGGGCCCGTCAGCCCTCCGGGAAGGCCAGCCGCAGGGCGGTGTCCACGGCGGCCAGGGCGTCCGCGCGGGAGACGCCCAGGCGGCTCGCCCGGGCGGCGAACTCGGCGGCGGCCTCGGCGGTCAGCCGGTGGGCGGCGTCCCCGGTGGCGGCGATCAGCGTGCCGCGCCGGCCGTGGGTCTCCACCACGCCGTCCGCCTCCAGCTCGCGGTAGGCCCGGGCGACGGTGCCGGCGGCCAGCCCCAGCTCCTCGGCCAGGGCCCGGACGGTGGGCAGCCGCAGCCCGGTCGGCAGCTCGCCGGAGCGGGCCCGGTCGGCGATTTGGGCGCGGATCTGCTCGTACGGGGGAGTGGCCGAGGCGGGGTCGACGGAGAGCTGCACGGGGGCTCCTGGTGGCGCGGCGGGCGGGTACGGGACTGGCGGACCTGGGAAAGCCCGAGGGCCGCCGACCAGAAGAACTCTGGTCAGCGGCCCTCGGGGTGGCGCGGTGGCGCTTACGGGATCAGTGGTGGCCGTGGCCGCTGGTGATCTCGTGGTGCTCCTCGGCGGTCGGCTTGGGGATCTGGCTGCCCTCGCCGTAGAAGCCGCGGGAGAGCTTGGCCCGGGTGCGGGTGAGGACGCCGGCCTTGCGGGCCACGCCGTTCTCGTCCGTCTGGGCCGGCAGCTCGACCGGCTGGTTCTGGTCGTGCGCGGTGAGCTTGAACAGGTCCTTCTGCGGCAGCTGGGCGTGCACCTCGATGAACTCGCCGTGCGGCAGGCGCTTGATGACGCCCGTCTCGCGGCCGTGCAGCACCTTCTCCTTGTCACGGCGCTGGAGGCCGAGGCACCAGCGCTTGGTGATGATGAAGACGACGACCGGGACGACGAAGAAGCCGACGCGGACGAAGTAGGTGATCGAGTTGATCGACAGGTGCAGGTGGGTGGCGAACAGGTCGTTGCCACCACCCATCAGCAGCACCAGGTAGAGGCTGATCCAGGCGGCACCCAGGGCGGTGCGGACCGGAGCGTTGCGCGGGCGGTCCAGGATGTGGTGCTCGCGCTTGTCGCCGGTGATCCAGCTCTCGATGAACGGGTAGACCGCGATCGAGACCAGGACCAGCGGGAAGATCGCCAGCGGGATCATGACACCCAGGTTGAGGGTGTGGCCGCCCCAGACGCTGATCTCCCAGCCCGGCATGACACGGATCAGACCCTCGGAGAAGCCCATGTACCAGTCGGGCTGGGCGTCCGTGGAGACCTGGTCCGGACGGTACGGGCCGTACGCCCAGATCGGGTTGATCGTGGCGATCGCCGAGACGACGGCGATGAGGCCGAACACCAGGAAGAAGAAGCCACCGGCCTTGGCCATGTAGACCGGCATCAGCGGCATGCCGACGACGTTCTTCTCGGTCTTGCCCGGGCCCGCCCACTGGGTGTGCTTGTGGTAGAAGACCAGGATCAGGTGCGCCACCAGCAGGCCGAGCATGATGCCCGGGATCAGCAGCACGTGGATGGTGAAGAAGCGCGGCACGATGTCGTGGCCGGGGAACTCGCCCCCGAACAGGAACATCTGGACGTAGGTGCCGATCAGCGGGACGGCGAGGATCGCGCCTTCCATGAAGCGGATACCGGTGCCCGACAGCAGGTCGTCCGGCAGGGAGTAGCCGAAGAAGCCGTCGAACATGCCCAGGACCAGCAGCAGGAAGCCGAAGACCCAGTTGATCTCACGCGGCTTGCGGAACGCGCCGGTGAAGAACACGCGCATCATGTGCACGAGCATCGCGGCCACGAAGACCAGGGCGGCCCAGTGGTGGATCTGACGGATCAGCAGACCGCCGCGGACCTCGAAGCTGATGTCCACCGTGGAGGCGTAGGCCTCCGACATCGGGATGCCCTTGAGCGGCACGTACGAGCCGTCGTAGATGACCTCGGCCATCGAGGGCTTGAAGAACAGCGTCAGGTAGACGCCGGTCAGGATGATGATGACGAACGTGTAGAGGCAGATCTCGCCCAGCATGAAGGACCAGTGGTCCGGGAAGATCTTCCGCAGGTTGGCCTTGGCGAGGGAGTAGATCCCCAGCCGGCCGTCCGTCCAGTCAGCCGCGGCTTCCCACTTGTTGGCGGGCTTTTCACGCGTGCTGGAGGGCTTGGCGGCACCGGTCGTGGTGCTGCTCGCGCTACTCATCGAGCACGCTCCCAGTAGCTCGGGCCGACGGGCTCATCGAAGTCGCCGGTGGCGACCAGGTTGCCCTTCTCGTCAGTGATGATCTTCAGCTGCGGCAGCGGGTGACCGGCCGGGCCGAAGATGACGCGGGCGCCGTCCGCCAGGTCGAAGGTCGACTGGTGGCAGGGGCAGAGCGCGTGGTGGGTCTGCTGCTCGTACAGGCTGATCGGGCAGCCGACGTGGGTGCAGATCTTGGAGTAGGCGAGGATGCCCTCGAAGCCGAGCTCCTTGGACTTCTCGTCCTTGATGTCCTCGGGCGCGATGCGGACCAGCATCAGGGCGTCCTTGGCGATCCGCTGCTGGAAGTCCTCGCTGTGCGTGGACAGGCCCTCCGGCATGGCGAAGGTGAGCGAGCCGATGACGATGTCCTCGGGCTTCATCGGCTGCAGCGTGTTCATATTGATCAGCGGCAGCGGCTTGGCCTCGGTCGCCTCCTTCCAACCGGTCTCCTTGAGCTTCTTCTCGGGAAGCGGGCCAAGGTCACGGAGCAGGACCACGCCGGAGAGCGGGACCAGCGCCATGGAGCCGATCAGGGTGTTGCGGATCATCTTGCGGCGGCCGAAGCCGGACTCGGCGGCGCCGGTCTTGAACTGCTCGATGACGTCCGCGCGGACCTCGTCGGACGCCTCGATCGGGTGACGCTCGGCCGGCAGCTCGACGTCCGACATCAGGGTGCGGGCCCAGTGGACCGCACCCGCGCCGATCATGAACAGCGCGATGCCCAGGGTCAGGCCGAGCGCGAAGTTCAGCGCGCTGACGTGACCGAGCGGGAAGATGTAGACGATCTTGTCCGGGTCGATGGCCACGTACGAGGCGATGAAGCCCACGGTGGCGAGCATCGAGATCACGAACATCAGCGAGACCTGGCGCTCGGCGCGCTGGGCGGCCCGCTCGTCGATGTCGGTGCGCCGGGGCTCGTGGGCCGGCAGGCCCGGGTCGGCGAACGGGCTGCCGTGATCGGCCACCTCGCCGGCGGAGCCGTGCGGCTCCGGGAGCTTCTCTTCTGACATGTCGTGGCTCATGACTTCTTGGCCTTGGTGGTGTGGGCGGCGACCCAGATCGCGACCGCGATGAGCGTGCCGAGGCCGAAGATCCAGCCGAACAGACCCTCGGTCACCGGACCGAGGCTGCCCAGGGTGAGACCGCCGGGGTTGGGCTCATCGTTGGTGGTGTGGCGGACGAAGGCCACGATCTGCTTCTTCTGCTCCTCGGGCATGGTGGTGTCCGGGAACGACGGCATGTTCTGCGGGCCGGTCTGCATGGCCTCGTAGATGTGCTTGGCGTCCACGCCCTCGAGCGACGGGGCGTACTTGCCCTTGGTCAGGGCACCACCCTGGCCGGCGAAGTTGTGGCACTGGGCGCAGTTGGTGCGGAACAGCTCGCCACCCTTGGAGATGTCCTCGGGGTTGGTCGAGGTGAACTGCTCCTCCGTCGGGGTCACCGGGCCGGGACCGAGGGAGGCGACGTAGGCGGCGAGCTGGTCGATCTCGGCCTGCGAGTAGATGTTCTTCTTGCGCGGCACCTGGGCGCCGGGCTGCTGGGCGGGCATGCGGCCGGTGCCGACCTGGAAGTCGACAGCGGCGGAGCCGACGCCGACCAGGCTCGGACCGTCACTGCTGCCCTGGCCGTTCAGGCCGTGGCAGGAGGAGCAGCCGACGGCGAAGAGCTTCTTGCCCTCATCGATCGCGAGCGACTGCGCGGCGACGTCGGCCTGCGCCTTGTCGGCGGGCGCGAACGCGGCGTACAGCCCCCCGGTTGCCGCCAGGGCGAGAAGTAGGACGACCAGCGCCGCCAATGGGTGGCGCCGTCGTGCGGAGAGCTTTTTCACGGAATAACCCCGGTGTCAGGATCTGGTCGACTGGTGGGTGCACCCGGCGGCCGGTCTGGCCGGCACGAGGCTGCCTGTCTAGGGCTGCGCGCGCGGTCGGTCGGTGGGAGCGTCGGCACCGGCAGAAGCGGCCCGTCGCCGGTGAGGGCGGGGGCCGCAGCCGGTGGCCAGCGACCTGATCAGCTGGTTACTTGATCAGGTAGATGGTCGCGAACAGGCCGATCCACACGACGTCGACGAAGTGCCAGTAGTACGACACGACGATCGCCGCGGTGGCCTGCTCGTGCGTGAAGCGCTTGGCTGCGTACGTCCGTCCCAGGACCAGCAGGAAGGCGATCAGACCACCCGTCACGTGCAGCCCGTGGAAGCCGGTGGTCAGGTAGAACACCGTGCCGTACGGGTCGGAGGACAGCGACAGGCCGTCCTTCTTGACCAGCTCGGTGTACTCGAAGACCTGGCCGCCGATGAAGACCGCGCCCATGGCGAACGTGAGGATGAACCACGCCCGGAGCTTCTTCACGTCACCGCGCTCGGCAGCGAACACGCCGAGCTGGCAGGTGAGCGAGGAGAGCACCAGGATCGTGGTGTTGACCGAGGAGAAGGGCACGTTGAGGGCGTGGGCCTTCTCGGTCCAGAACTCCGGCCCCTTGACGGAGCGGAGCGTGAAGTACATCGCGAAGAGGGCCGCGAAGAACATCAACTCGGAACTGAGCCAGACGATCGTTCCGACGCTGACCATGTTCGGCCGGTTGACCGATCCGTGCGCGTGCCCGGTTTCTACTGCTGTTGCTGTCGCCACGACGGACATTATGTCGGTCCCTTATTCCGTCTTCACGTCGGGGGGTGTCCCTCGGAGTGTCCGGTGCGTGCGGTATGCCCCCTTGAGGGGTGCCGGGGTGCCCGGACGGGGGTTGAGCAGCGGCGTGTCCCTTTTCTGATGGTTCCTCGGAGGGGCCCGCGACCCCGTTGCCCGGCGCGTCGCTGCACGGTCGGAGCAGCCGCGGGAGGTAAGGGGACGGGCCCGGGGTCGGCCGTACGGGTGGACTGGACGGGATCGGGTGACGGGCCGTCCTCCGGGCGGGTGAGCCCGGGGCGCGGCGGCTCGGGACGGATCGTGCGCGAGGGGGACTCGGCGGACGGTGATCGGGAGTAGCATCCGGATCAGGCGAACGTGGTCCGGATCACACTTGAGGGAGCAGGGTCCATGGCGTACACGACCGATGAGACGCTCACCGTCCTCGTCTACAGCGACGACCGCAACACCCGCGAGCAGGTGCTGACGGCGCTCGGCCGTCGGCCCGCCGAGGATCTTCCGGAACTGTCCTACCTGGAGTGCGCGACCACCCCCGCGGTGCTCAAGGCACTGGAGAAGGGGGGCGTGGACCTCTGCGTGCTGGACGGCGAGGCCGTTCCGGCCGGGGGGCTGGGGCTCGGCCGCCAGCTCAAGGACGAGATCTACGGCTGCCCGCCGGTGCTGGTGCTGATCGGCCGGCCGCAGGACTCCTGGCTCGCCGCCTGGAGCCGGGCGGACGCCGCCATCTCCCGCCCGGTGGAGCCGGTGGCGCTGGCCGGGGCGGTCGCCACCCTGCTGCGGGCGCGGCTGGCGAAGCGGACTCCGGCCGTCCGCTGAATTCCCCCCCGGCAACTGGAAAAGAGGGGGGTAGAAGCGGCCGCTTCGCTCGATAGGCTGGCTCCATCCGTACGGACGTCCCCCCGGAGCGGGGAACCGACAAACAGCTGGAGTCAGCCATGGTGAACGTGAACCCTGCGAACGGCGGTAGCGACCCCGCGCAGGTGATCCGCACCTGGCCGGACCTCCTGGCGGCGCTGTTGCAGGGGGAGGACCTCGACCGCGCGTCCACCGCGTGGGCGATGGACCGGATCATGAGCGGCGAGGCGTCCCCCGTGCAGGTGGCCGGGTTCATGATCGCTCTGCGGGCCAAGGGCGAGTCGGTCGAGGAGATCGCCGGCCTGGTCGACGCGATGTACGAGCACGCCGAGCCGCTGGAGATCCCCGGACCGGCGGTGGACATCGTCGGCACCGGCGGGGACCGGGCGAAGACCGTCAACATCTCCACCATGTCGGCGATCGTCGCGGCGGCCGCCGGCGCCAAGGTGGTCAAGCACGGCAACCGGTCGGCCTCCTCCGCCAGCGGCTCCTCGGACGTGCTGGAGAAGCTCGGGGTGGCGCTGGACCTCTCCTCGCAGCGGGTCGCCGAGGTGGCCGAGGAGGTCGGTCTCACCTTCTGCTTCGCGGCCAAGTTCCACCCCTCGATGCGGCACGCCGCCACCGCGCGGCGCGACCTCGGGGTGCCGACCTCCTTCAACATCCTCGGCCCGCTCACCAACCCGGCCAGGGTCACCGCGCACGCCATCGGCTGCTTCGACACCCGGCTGGCCGGGCTGATCGCCGGGGTGCTGGCCGAACGGGGCGCGACGGCGCTGGTCTTCCGCGGCGACGACGGGCTGGACGAGCTGACCATCACCACCACCTCGCAGGTCTGGCTGGTGCGCGACGGGGTGGTCACCGAGACCACCTTCGACCCGCGGGACGTCGGCATCGAACTGGTCGGCATCGAAGCGCTGCGCGGGGCGGACGCCTCGTACAACGCCGAGGTCGCGCGGCGGCTGCTGGCGGGGGAGCACGGGCCGGTGCGGGACGCCGTCCTGCTGAACACGGCGGCGGCGCTGGTCGCGCTGGACCTCGGCGAGGCGCCGCTCGCCGAGCAGCTGGCGGCCGGCATGGAGCGGGCCGCGGAGGCGATCGACTCCGGTGCCGCGCAGGACCTGCTGCGACGCTGGTCGGAGGCCACCAGCCGGATCTGAGGCGGTAGTTGGGGAGCCCGTGCCGGAACGCCGGCACGGGCTCCCGTGCTGTCCGGATGCTGGATGCCCGTTTGACCACCCGATGGACGCGGCCTAGAGTCTTCGCCAGGTCATGAGTGACAGCGCGAAGCCCCAGCTGGCTGTCCGGCAACCCTCCGTCCGTGGCGGGGTGCCCTGGGTGAGGACCGGGTCGTCACGGCAAGCCGTCCGTGCGACAAGCGCGGACGCCGGACGAGCAGCACTCCCGGGGTCCCTCACCCCTGAAGGAGTGCATCCTCATGTCCGCTCTCGCCATCACCGAGACCTGCGCCCCGCTCGCCGTCCTCGGCGCCGACGTCCAGGTCCCGCTCGCCAACGGTGAGAAGGTCGGCTACGCGGCGCTGGACTACGCGGCCAGCTCCCCGGCGCTCCAGCGGGTGTGGGACGACGTCGCCGCCTACGCGCCGTACTACGGCAGCGTCCACCGCGGGGCCGGGTACCTCTCCCAGCTGTCCACCGACCTGTTCGAGCAGAGCCGCCGCACCGTCGGCGAGTTCCTCGACCTGCGCGAGGGCGACCAGGTGGTCTTCACCCGGGCCACCACCGACTCGCTCAACCTGCTGGCCGCGGCCGTTCCGGCCGGCACCCGGGTGTTCGCCTTCGAGACCGAGCACCACGCCTCGCTGCTGCCCTGGGCGCACGCCGGACTGGATGTCACCTACCTGCGGGCGCCGCGCTCCCGGGCCGAGGCGGTGGCCGCGCTCGACGCCGCCCTCGCCGGGGCGCCCGAGGGCCCCAAGCTGCTCTGCGTCACCGGCGCCTCCAACGTGACCGGCGAGCTGTGGCCGGTCGCCGAGCTGACCCGGACCGCGCACCGGCACGGCGCCCGGGTGGTGCTGGACGCCGCCCAGCTGGCGCCGCACCACCGGGTCTCGGTCCGCGAGCTGGACGTCGACTGGATCGCCTTCTCCGGCCACAAGATCTACGCGCCGTTCGGCGCCGGGGTGCTGGCCGGCCGGGCGGACTGGCTGGACGCGGCCGAGCCGTACCTGGCCGGCGGCGGGGCGACCCGGACGGTGGCCCGGGAGAGCGACGGCTCGGTGGCCGTGCAGTGGCACACCGGCCCGGCCCGGCACGAGGCCGGCTCGCCGAACGTCATCGGCGCCTACGCGATCGCCTCGGCCTGCCGGGCCCTGACCGAGGCCGGCTTCGACGCGCTGGAGGCCCGCGAGCAGCAGCTGATCGCCCGGCTGACCGCGGGGCTGGCGCAGATTCCGCAGGTCAAGGTGCTGAACCTGTTCGGCTCCGACTCCGCCCGGGTCGGCGTGCTGTCCTTCGTCGTCCGGGGCTGGAACAGCTCGCACTTCTCGGCCGCGCTGTCCGCCGAGTACGGCATCGGGGTGCGTGACGGCCTGTTCTGTGCCCACCCGCTGGTGCGCACGCTGCTCGGGGACGAGGACGTCGCCCCGTCCGAGTGCGGGGCGCCGGAGTCCTCGCTGCCGGGCGAGCGCAGCCTGAACGCGATCCGGGTGAGCTTCGGCGCCGGGACGCCGGACGAGCACGTCGACCGCTTCCTGACCGCCGTCCGGGAGCTGGTCACGGACGGGGCGGCCTGGAACTACCGCAACGAGGGCGGGCGCTGCGTCGCGACCGTGCAGATCGACCGGGGCCGTCGCGAGGGCTGAGCGCTACTCGTCCAGGCCCAGGGCGAAGGCGGCTTCCAGGTCGTGCTGGGAGTAGGTGCGGAAGGCGATCTGGGTCTCGGTGTGGGCCACGCCCGGGACCTTGTTGAGCCGGCCCGGAATGACCTCGGCCAGGTCGTCGTGCCGGCGCACCCGCACCATCGCCACCAGGTTGTAGCCCCCGGTCACCGAGTAGACCTCGCTGACGCCGTCGATGGCGGCGATGGATTCGGCGATCTCCGGGATGCGGTCGACACTGGTCTTGATCAGGACGATGGCGGTGATCACAGTTCGGGCTCCTTTGTGGGGTGGCGCCAGCGTATCGGGCGTCGGCCGGGTCGTCGCGGGGGGTGGCGAACCACGGTGCAGGCGTAGAGGAACCCGGCCGAGAAGCCGATCACGTGGACCAGGTACGCCACCCCGGGCCCGGCCGAGTGCACCGACCACCACTGCAGGGCGAACCAGAGGCCGAGCACCAGCCAGGCGGGGAACCGCAGCGGCAGGAAGAGCAGCAGCGGGACGAGGGTGGTGACCCGGGCCCGGGGGTGGAGGCGCAGATAGGCGCCGAGCGCGGCGGCGATCGCCCCGGAGGCCCCGATGAGCACCCGGGTGGAGTTCGGCGAGTGCGCCTCGGCGAGCGCGAAGCCGTACGTGGTCAGGCTGCCGGCGGCCAGGTAGAAGACGGCGTACCGGGCCCGGCCCAGCCGCCGTTCGACGGTGGGGCCGAAGACCTGGAGGAAGAGCAGGTTCCCCAGCAGGTGGAGCCAGCCGGCGTGCAGGAAGAGCCCGGTGAGGACGGACAGGGCCGGGTGCTTGCCCGGGGTCGGGGCGGCCGGGCAGCCGGGGACCGGGTCGGGGGCCTCGGCCAGCTGCGCGGCGGTCAGCGGCCGCCCGGCCAGCACCTCGGCCGGGACGGCGCCCCAGCGCTGCTCGTACCGCTGCTCCGCGCAGACCCGGGCCCGGCCGGTGCCGTACAGCGGGTTGAGCCCGGCGGCCGGGCCGAGCAGGAAGACCAGGGTGTTGAGTGCGATCAGGGCGTAGCTGACCGCCGGGACGGTCGCGGCCGGGCGGCCGCCCCGGGCGGCAGTGTCGTCGGGGACCGCGAGCGCCATGCGGCCAAGCATCCCTCCGGGCGCCGCAGGTGACACGGCGGTTTACGGCAGGTGGACCAGTCCGGGTGTTCGGGCGACCGGTGGCCGCGATGGTTGCCCCAGGCAATAGGCTTGGGGCGGGCATTCCCGCCTCCCGCCGCCGATGCCGGGGCTCCGGGGGGAGCGCCTAGCCCACGAAGGGACCACCCGAGAGGACCCCCGATGACCGTCCCCGCCCTGACCGCCGAGACGCGCTGGCGCTGCACCCTGTGCGGAAACCTCACCCGCTTCGACGTGACCCGCACCGCGCGGGTGACCGAGTTCCTGCACTTCGACCTGGCCGGCGAGTCCGAGGTCGAGGAGACCGAGGTGCTGAGCGAGACCATCGAGTCGGTGCGCTGCCGCTGGTGCAACGCGGTGGACCAGGTCGAGCTGGTGGCCCGCCCGGGTGCCGAGGGGGCGCAGGCCCCCACCGAGCAGGGCTGATCCCCGCCGCGGCGGCGGGTGGGTGCGCGGCGCACCCGCCCGCGCCGCACGGGACAATGCAGAACAAGACGCACGGAGCGTGACGACAGGGGGAGGTCGCGGCCGTGCCCCGCTGGACCAGGATCGGAGCCGAGGACGTGATGGACGCAGCGAAGGAGCCCGGCGAAGCCCAGGGGCTTCAGCCCGCTGCGGCCGAGGCCCGGGCCGGGGCGGCGGCCGAGGCGGCGAACGACTCCTCCGAGCCCGCGGCGGAGCACGCCGTCGAGAAGCTCGACCGGCCGCTGCCCGAGGGCGTGCGCCGGCGCGTGGTCGGGCTGGCCTCGGACGCGCTCGGCGGGCTGCCGGCGGGCGAACTCCCGCAGAGCCTGCGTCAGTACGTCAAGTTCACCCCGGCGCGGCGGGCCAAGTACGCGGCCACCGCGCTGGCGGCGGCCCTGGAGGCGGAGCCGGCCTTCCGGGTGCGGATAGCGGAGCGGCTGCGCCTCGGGCAGCCGGACCTGGTGAAGGCGCTGGAGTCGGGCACCGTCCCGAGCGCCGCCGATCCGATGGACGTCGCGGCCGCCGCCTACCTGGTGCGTTCGGCGGGCTGGAGCCGGCTGGTGGCCGAGGCCGGCGAGGAGGCCGAGCGGGCCGGTGCCGAGGACGCGGCCGCGGAGTCGGCCCGGCTGGTGGAGAAGCTGCACGCCGAGCTGGCCGAGGTGCGGGCCTCCGCGCGGGCGGAGGTGGACCGGCAGCGTGCCGAGTCGGACGGCGTCCGCAAGGAGGCCGAGTCGCTGCGCAAGAAGGTGCGGTCGCTGGAGAGCGACACCCGCCGGGCGCAGGCCGAGACCCGCCGGGTGGCCGGCGAGCTGGAAGCCCTGAAGGCGCAGACCGCGGCCGAGCGCGGTGCGGCCGAGACCGAGGCGCGCAGGCTCAGGCACCGGGTCTCGGAGCTGGAGAACGCGGTGGAGCAGGGCCGCCGGTCGGCCCGTGAGGGGCGCAGCGTCGAGGACATGCGGCTGCGGCTGCTGCTGGACACCGTGCTGCAGTCGGCCCAGGGGCTCCAGCGGGAGCTGGCGCTGCCGGTCTCCCAGATCCGCCCGGCGGACCTGGTGGAGGCGGTGGTGCCGGGGGCGGCCTCGCCCCACGACGTGGCCCGGCGCGGGCTGGCCGAGGACGATCCGGCGCTGCTGGACCAGCTGCTGGCGATCCCCCAGGTGCACCTGGTGGTGGACGGCTACAACGTGACCAAGACCGGTTATCCGACGCTGCCGCTGGAGCAGCAGCGGATCCGGCTGCTGGGCGGGCTGGCGATGCTGGCGCAGCGCACCCAGGCGGAGGTCACCTGCGTGTTCGACGGGCAGGACCTGGACGTCCCGGTGATCATGGCGCCGCCGCGCGGGGTCCGGGTGCGGTTCAGCCGGACCGGGGAGACGGCCGACGAGCTGATCCGCCGTCTGGTGCGGGCCGAGCCGCAGGGCCGTCCGGTGGTGGTGGTGTCCACCGACCGGGAGGTCGCGGACGGCGTGCGGAAGGCGGGCGCGCGCCCCGTCGCCTCGGTGCTGCTGCTGAACCGGCTGGCGCGCCCCTGACCCCGACCAGCTGTGCGATGCCTGGTCAGGAGTGGTTCCGGAGTGATGTGCGGGTCCCGTGTCGTCAGTGTGCGGACCGGAGTTCACACCTTCGGGGGAGTGGCAAAACGGATAGATCTTCACTAGGGTCTGGCGTCAAACCTATTTTCCGGAATCTCATCCCATCAGGTGAGTCCGTTGGAAGAAGGAGCAGGACCCTTGGCCTCCCACCGCCGTCCCAAGCAGCCGAGCCGCGCGCGGATCTCCGTGCTCACCGCTGCTGCTGCGACCGCGGTCGCCCTCTCCGCCCAGGTGGCCGCGCACGCCGCGCCGCAGCCGAACAAAACGGACGTCAAGGCGCAGATCGACCAGCTCCAGGAGGAGCAGGAGCAGGCGGCGGAGAAGTACAACGGCGCCAAGGAGCGGGCCGACCAGCTGCGCAAGCAGGCCGACCAGCTGCAGGACCAGGTGGCCCGCAGTCAGGAGCAGATGACCCAGCTCCAGGGCGGTCTCGCCGAGGTGGCGGGCGAGCAGTACCGCACCGGCGGCATCGACCCGTCCGTCCAGCTGATGCTCACCTCCGACCCGTCCGGCTACCTGGAGAAGGCCTCCACCGTCCAGCAGGCCAGCAGCAGCCAGGCCGAGGCGCTCAAGGGGCTGCTGGACCAGCAGCGCCGGCTGGACCAGGAGAAGGTCGAGGCCTCCGCCGTGCTCGCCTCGCTGGACACCACCACCAAGGACCTGAACCAGGCCAAGGCGGACGTCAACACCAAGCTGAAGGCCGCCCAGGACCTGCTGAACTCGCTGAGCGCCACCGACCGCGCCGCGCTGAAGGCCCAGCAGGCGCAGGACGACCGCGCCTCGCGCGGCAGCGACCGGGTCGACCTCAGCAGCCTGCCGCCGGCCAGCGGCTACGCGGCCGTGGCGATGGCCAAGGCGATGGGCAAGCAGGGCTCGCCGTACGTGTGGGGCGCCACCGGCTCGACCACCTTCGACTGCTCGGGCCTGATGGTCTGGGCGTACGGGCAGGCGGGCGTCTCGCTGCCGCGCACCTCGCAGGAGCAGGGCCACTACGGCACCCGGGTGCCGTCGCTGGACCAGGCCCAGCCGGGCGACCTGGTGATCTACGGCAACGACATGCACCACGTCGGGATGTACATCGGCAACGGCATGGTGGTCCACGCGCCGCACACCGGTGACGTGGTGAAGGTGATGAAGGCCGACGCGATGTCGATCAACACCATCCGCCGGGTCTGACGGCCCGACACGCCCGCGGGGCCGTTCCGGGGCCTGTGAAAAGCGCCACCCCTCGTGCGGGGGGTGGCGTTCGGCTTTCCGCGCCTTCGCGGCCACATGCTGAGAACTGATCAGCCTTCTGTGTGCCGGTGGTCACCATCGGTCATTTTCACAGCAGAACTTGGGAAATCTTTGGTCTTTTTTCTGACAAGGATTTGAACCGATCACGGTTCAGTTACTAGGGTCGTGCTCTGAACCACCGCACTGTCGATCGCCCAGCCAGGGTGGCGGCGGTGGTTACCGTCGAGTTCGTGAGGCAGCGGGGCAGGTCGAAGCGACTGCCCGACAGGGGAGCCCAGTGTTTTGGGGGCGCTGCGGAGCGGAGCCGGGGAACCACGTTCCTCCGGGGTGAATCGACGCCAGGTCGGCCGATGGAACGGCCGTGAGGCGTCGTAGGGCATGCTTCCGGCCCGAACCCGTCAGCTCACCCGGTAGGCGGACGTAGGAAGAAGGAGTCCGCCTTCGTGGCGTCCCATCGTCGTCCCAAGCCCGCAGGCCGCGCCCGGGTCTCGATTCTGACCGGTGTCGCCGCGGCAGCCGTCGTCCTCTCCGCGCAAGGTGCCCACGCCGACCCGCAGCCGACCAAGGAACAGGTCAAGGGGCAGGTCGACCAGCTCAACGAGCAGGCCGAGATCGCGACCGAGAACTACAACGCGGCCCAGGCCAAGCAGCAGGAGCTGGAGAAGCAGGTCTCCGGCATGCAGGACCAGGTGGCCCGTCAGCAGGCCCAGGTCACCGAGCTCCAGGGCGGCCTGGCCGAGATCGCCGGCGAGCAGTACCGCAACGGGGGCATATCCCCGACCGTCCAGCTGATGTTCTCCTCCAGCCCGGACACCTTCCTCAGCCAGGCCGACGCGCTGAACCAGGCCGGCAGCACCCAGAAGGGTCAGCTGAAGGAGCTCCAGGAGCAGCAGCGCAAGCTCGACCAGGACCGCAACGAGGCCCAGGGCAAGCTCGCCGAGCTGGAGTCGACCACCCAGCAGCTGAAGACCTCCAAGGAGGAGGTCCAGGGCAAGCTGAAGGCGGCCCAGGACCTGCTCAACACGCTGACCGAGCAGGAGCGCCAGGCGCTGCGCCAGGCCGAGGAGAAGGCCGCGGCCGACGCCAAGGCCAAGGCCGACGCCGCCCAGGCCCAGCAGCAGCAGGCCGACCGCGCCTCCCGCGACAACAGCCGCGGCGACCTCGCGGCCGGCTCGAGCGCCTCGACCGGCTCGACCGCCTCCTCCCCGGTGAAGGTGGCCCCGGGCAGCTCGCGCGGTGCCGCCGCGCTGTCGGCCGCCGCCTCCAAGATCGGCAGCCCGTACGTCTGGGGCGCCACCGGCCCGGGCTCCTTCGACTGCTCCGGCCTGATGGTCTGGGCGTTCAACCAGGCGGGCGTGTCGCTGCCGCGCACCTCGCAGGCGCAGGCCTCGGCCGGCACCCGGATCGGCTCGGACATCTCCCAGGCCCAGCCCGGCGACCTGCTGATCTTCTACACCGACGCCCACCACGTCGGCATCTACGCGGGCAACGGCCAGGTGCTGCACGCGCCCAAGCCGGGCGCGTCGGTGCGCTACGAGGCCGTCACCAACATGCCGCTGGCCTCCATCGTGCGGGTCTGATCACCGCTCGAACGCTTCCAGGCCCGGCCTCCCCCAGGGGAGGCCGGGCCTGCGGTTTTTCCTGCGGCTTTTCCCGAGGGTCGGTCAAATGTCCGACAACAGCCTGAATATTCGGGTTGGCAGGGGTTTGGACTCGCTTGCCCTGACTCGCTAACGTCTGCCACCGGACTCCCGCTCGACGGCCGCCCGTCCCGGTGCGGCGGCGGGAGCCGCGCCGCAGGATTGGAGCCGCTGCCGCCATGCCCGTGCACCGCCGTTCCCAACTGCTCGCCCGGGCGCTGGTGCTGACCGCGGCCGCCGCCACCGCCCTGGGTGTGGCCGCCGGAGGCAGCGCCCAGGCCGCCCCCGGCAGCCCCGACCCGGGTGACCGCCAGGACGTCAAGACGCAGGTGGAACAGCTGTACGACGAGGCCGAGCAGGCGTCCGAGAAGGCCAACGCGGCGCAGGAGGCCCAGCGGCGGCTCCAGGGCGAGACCACGATCCTCCAGGGCGAGATCGCCGTGGCCCAGGACCAGCTCAACGGGCTGCGGGGCGACCTCGCGACGGTGGCCGGGGCCGAGTATCGCGGCGGCGGGATGACCCAGACCGCCCAGCTCATCCTCTCGCCCGACCCGGAGGGCTACCTCTCCCGCGCCCGCGCCCTGGGCCAGGCCGCCGCGCGCCAGCAGGAGACCCTGCACGAGCTGGTCGCCCGGCAGCGCCGGCTCGACCAGCGCCGGACCGAGGCGGCCGGCAAGCTCGACGAGCTGGACCGGACCCGCCGCTCGCTCGCCGACAGCAAGCAGCAGATCCAGCAGCGGCTGGCCAGGGCGCAGAAGCTGCTGAACGGTCTGGGCGCCGCCGAGCGGGCCCGGCTGACGGTCCAGGACGCCCGGGACGCCGAGCAGCGCGCCACCCGGGGCACCGACCGGCTGGACCTCGGCACCGCCCCGCCCGCCTCCGAGCGCGGGGCCGCCGCGCTGGCCGCCGCGGTGCGGATGATCGGCTCCCCGTACGTCTACGGGGCCACCGGCCCGCACGCGTTCGACTGCTCCGGTCTGATGTACTACAGCTGGCGGCAGGCCGGAGTGACCCTGCCGCGCACCTCGCAGGCCCAGGCGTACGCCGGGCAGCGGGTCAGCCTGTCCGAAGCGCGACCGGGAGACCTGGTGATCTTCTACCGGGACATGCACCACGTCGGCATGTACGCCGGCGGCGGCGTGATCGTGCACGCCCCCCGCCCGGGCGCCAAGGTCCGCTACGAGAGCGTCACCGCCATGCCGGTCTCCGGGGTGGTCCGGCTCTGAACGCCCCGCCGTCCGGCCCCGCCGACCCCACTGGCCCCGCCGGTATATCCGGCTCCCGCCCCCGCCGGACGCTGTCCCGGCGGGGCGCGCTGCTGCTCGCGGCCGGTGGGCTGGCCCAGCTGTCGCTGCCTCCGGCCGCCCCGGCGGCGCCCCCGGCCCGCTCGGCGGACCGGCACGCCGAGGTGGCCGCCGCGCTGGCGGAACGGGCGCGCTCGGCGCCGCCGTGGGCCGGGCTGCCGGTGGCCGGGGCGGGGTACCGCAACCTGGTGCTCGCCGCCTCCGGCGGGCCGGAGCGGCTGACCGCCGCCGCCGAACTGGCGGTGCGGATCGCCGGGTACGACGAGTACCCGGTGGTGTACCCGCGCCGGATCGAGCTGCTCCGGGCCGGCGACGGCTGGCGGGTCGAGCGCGAGGAGAGCGCGGACGGCCCGCCCGCGCCGTGGGACTTCGGGCCGCTCCGGTCGGCTCCGGGAGCGAACTGCCTGGTGGTCGGGCCGGCCGCCGGGCCCGACCCGGCCGAGCTGGCCGCGGTGGGGGACCGGGCGGTGCCCGCCGTCACCGAGGTCTGGGGCGGCGCCTGGCCGCAGCGGCTGCTGCTGGAGCGGCCCGCCACCGAGGAGCAGTTCGCCCGGCTGCTGGAGGGCGACCCGGACGGCTGGACGGGCATGGCGGCGGTCACCGTGGCCGCCCCCGGCGCACCGTGGCACACCCCGGCGGACCGGGTGCTGGTCAACCCGGAGGTGTACGGCCGGCTCAGCGATTTCGGCCGCCAGGTGGTGATCACCCACGAGGCCACCCACGTCGCGACCAGGGCCGACACCCGGGCCTGGACCCCGCTGTGGCTCTCCGAGGGCGTCGCCGACTGGACGGCGTACCGCGACTCGGGCCGCAGTCCGCAGCAGGTCGCCCCCGAGCTGGCCCGGGACGTCGCCGCCGGGAGGACGCCCACCGCGCTGCCCGCCGACCGGGACTTCGCCGCCGGGGCCACCGGCATCGCCCAGGCCTACGAGCAGTCCTGGCTGGCCTGCGAGCTGATCGGCCGCACCCACGGGCCGCAGCGGCTGGTCGCCTTCTACCGTGCGATCGGCGCGGCCGACGGGCAGGGCGAGGACCGGGAGCGCCGCACCGACCGGCTGATGCGCCGCGAGCTGGGCGTCGGGCTGGAGGAGTTCACCCGGCAGTGGCTGGCGCGGATGGCGGAGCTGAGGAGCTGATCAGCGGCGCTGCTCGGCCGGGGCGCCCGGGTGGTCGATGCCGTCCAGCAGGTCCTGCTCGTAGGCGATGCCCGGGCGCACCGGGTAGCCGGCGGACGGCAGCGCGGCGGGCTCGCGGTCCAGCACCACGGTCGGCGGCAGCGGCGCCTCGCCGCGGGTCGAGCGCCAGAGCCGGACGCAGGAGAGCACGGCCGCGGCCAGCAGCAGCAGGTTGCGCGCGGCCAGCACGGTGACCGCCACCGGGTCGCTGGCCAGCACCTGGGTGAACATGGTCGGGAACTCGACCAGGGTCAGCGGGCAGGCGAGCAGGATCAGCATCGCCACCGGCCGCTGGCTGCTGTTGCGCACGGTCAGGCAGACCGCCGCGACGCCGACCAGCCAGACCAGGTACTGCGGGCTGATCACCCGGCTGGTCACCACGAAGATCAGCAGCGCGCACAGTGCCGCGTCGTACATGGTGGCCGCGCTGCGGCGCTTGGAGGTGTAGCGCCACAGCAGCAGCCAGGCGAAGCCCAGCACGGTGCCGGCCATCATCACCTTGCTGATCACGCTCACCCACGGCCCGAGCATCTCGGGGGAGCCGTAGTTCATCGTGACCCTGCCGTCCCAGCCGCCGGCGAGCCGGGCGAAGTGCAGCGGCAGCGCGCCGAGCGAC
Source organism: Kitasatospora sp. NPDC058063 (assembly GCF_042885395.1). NCBI lineage: Bacteria > Bacillati > Actinomycetota > Actinomycetes > Kitasatosporales > Streptomycetaceae > Kitasatospora > Kitasatospora sp. NPDC058063. Next base: position 59,085 of record NZ_JBHVSD010000006.1, on the reverse strand, counting down.
TCGACCTCGATGCCGCGGTCCTTCTGGAAGGCCAGGAAGTCGAAGGCGCCGTTCATCCCGGCGGCCAGCAGGAAGCCGATCGAGACGGCGGTGGCGCCGGCCAGCGTCCAGGAACGGCGGGTGCGGCGGCCGGAGGGGGTGCCGATCAGGCCGAGCAGCGGCCAGATCTTGACGATGCCGCCCAGGCCCAGCAGTAGCCCGCCGACCGCCGGGCGGCGGATCAGCGCCAGCAGACCGGCCAGGGCGACCGCGGTGACGATGACGTCGAAGCGGTTGTAGATCATCGGGCCGAGCAGCGGGACGCCCACCACCCACATCCAGGCGCCGGTCAGCGCCCGGCCCCGGCGCAGGCCGGTGCGCACCAGCAGCGCGGCCGCGGCGGCGTCGGCGATCCCGCAGATCACCCAGAACGAGACCAGGTACGACCAGGGCAGCAGGCCCGGCAGCAGGATCACCAGGGCGGCGCCCGGCGGGTACTGCCAGGTGACGTCGTCGAAGGGGAAGGTGCCGGTCTGGAGCACGCCGTACCAGGCGTGGTAGATCATCCAGACGTCCGCCGTGACGTCGCCGCCGGGCGCCTTCAGCACGCCCGTCGCCAGCAGCACCAGCAGCGCGCGGGTGGCGATCCAGGTGGCGCCGAGCGCGGCGAGCGCCCCGAGCGGGCGGCCGAGGCGGCCACGTGAAGAACCGGGCTCGGTGGCCGGGGCCAATTCCACTGCGCTCCCTCGTTCGTCTCGGACGTCCCCACCGGAGGCGTCGTGGAGACGGACGCCCGGGCCGCGTCGCACTGCGGCCTAGGTACTAGGACTGACCCGGGGGTCAAACGGTTGCCGTGCGCGGTTCCGTTCCCGGCGGGTCATGGTGTTGACCTATCGTACGGATCACCCAGCGGTACACCGCGCACCCCCCGACCGAGCGAGCCGTGGCCTGATGCACAGAACCTTGATCGTCACCAATGACTTCCCGCCGCGCCCCGGTGGCATCCAGGCCTTCGTGCACAACATGGCCGTCCGTCAGCCCGCAGGCAGTGTCGTGGTGTACGCCTCGACCTGGCGGGACGGCAGCGAGGTGGCCCGCTTCGACGCCGAGCAGCCGTTCCCGGTGATCCGGGACCGGACGAAGGTGATGGTTCCCACACCGCGGGTCACCCGGCGGGCCGCCGAGATCCTGCGCGCGGAGAAGTGCGACTCGGTCTGGTTCGGCGCCGCCGCGCCGCTCGGGCTGATGGCGCCCACGCTGCGCCGGGCCGGGGCCGGGCGGCTGCTCGGCATGACCCACGGCCACGAGGCCGCCTGGGCCCAGCTGCCGGTCTCCCGGCAGCTGCTGCGCCGGATCGGCGCCGGCACCGACGTGCTGACCTACCTGGGCGAGTACACCCGCTCCCGGATCGCCGCCGCGGTCGGGCCGCAGGCCGCGGCCCGGATGGTCCAGCTGCCGCCGGGTGTGGACGAGACGACCTTCCACCCGGGCTCCGGGGGCGCCGAGGTGCGCCGCCGGCTCGGGCTGGCGGACCGGCCGGTGGTGGTCTGCGTCTCCCGGCTGGTGCCGCGCAAGGGCCAGGACACCCTGATCGAGGCGATGCCGCAGATCCTCGCCGACGTGCCGGACGCGGTGCTGCTGATCGTCGGCGGCGGCCCGTACCGGGCGGACCTGGAGAAGCTCGCCGACGCCACGGGCGTGCGGGACTCGGTGCGGTTCACCGGCTCGGTGCCGTGGGAGGAGCTGCCCGCCCACTACGGGGCCGGGGACGTCTTCGCGATGCCGTGCCGCACCCGGCGCGGGGGGCTGGACGTCGAGGGACTGGGCATCGTCTACCTGGAGGCCTCGGCGACCGGCCTGCCGGTGGTCGCGGGGGACTCCGGCGGCGCGCCGGACGCGGTGCTGGAGGGCGAGACCGGGTACGTGGTGCCCGGCGGCTCGGCCCCGGCGGCGGCCGAGCGGATCGTGCGGCTGCTGCGCGACGAGGAGCTGCGGCGGCGGATGGGCGAGGCCGGGCGGCGCTGGGTGGAGCGCTCCTGGCGCTGGGACCTGCTGGCCGGGCGGCTGACCTCGCTGCTGGCCGGGTGACGCCGACGGGCCCCGCCACTTTCCTGGAGTGGCGGGGCCCGTCCGGCGCCCGCGGGTCGGGCCGCGTCGGGCGGCCGCGTCCGGCGGCTACTTCCGGTAGAGCGCCTCGACGTCGGCCGCGTAGTCCTTCAGCACGACGTTGCGCTTGAGCTTGAGCGAGGGCGTCAGGTGGCCGCTCTCCTCGGAGAACTCGGTGTCCAGCAGCCGGAACTTCTTGACCGCCTCGGCGTGCGAGACGGCGGCGTTGCCGTCGTCCACCGCGCTCTGGAGGGCGGCCAGCAGGTCCGGGTCGCCGGCGAGGTCGGCGACGGTGGCGCCGGCGGGCTTGCCGTTGAGTTCCTTCCACTTCGGGAAGAAGTCCGGGTCGACGGTGATCAGGCAGGCGATGAAGGGCTTGCGGTCGCCGACCACCATGACCTCGCCGACCAGGGCGTGGGCCCGGATCCGGTCCTCGATCACGGCGGGGGCGACGTTCTTGCCGCCGGCCGTGACGATGATCTCCTTCTTGCGGCCGGTGATGGTCAGGTAGCCGTCGGAGTCCAGCGAGCCGAGGTCGCCGGTGGCGATCCAGCCGTCCTTGAGGGTGTCGGCGGTGGCCTGCGGGTTGTTCCAGTAGCCGGTGAAGACGTGCGGGCCCTTGAAGAAGGCCTCGCCGTCCTCGGCGATCCGCACGGAGGCGCCGGGCACCGGCTGGCCGACCGTACCGATCTTCGGCTTGTCCCACGGGTTGAAGGCGGTGGCCGCGCAGGTCTCCGTCAGGCCGTAGCCCTCCAGGACGGTGAAGCCGATGCCCCGGTAGAAGTGGCCCAGGCGCTCGCCGAGCGGGGCGCCGCCGGAGATGGCGTGGGTGGCCCGGCCGCCGAGGGCGGCACGCAGCTTGCCGTAGACCAGCTTGTCGAAGACCGCGTGCTTGAGCCGCAGCACCAGCCCGGCGCCGCCGGCGTCCAGCGCCCGGCTGTAGGCGATCGCGGTCTCGGCGGCCTTGTCGAAGATCTTGCCCTTGCCGTCGGCCTGGGCCTTGGCGCGGGCGGTGTTGTAGACCTTCTCGAACACTCTGGGCACGCCCAGGATCAGGGTCGGCCGGAAGGCGGCCAGCTCGGCGGTGACGTCCCGGATGTCGGAGACGTGACCGAGCTTGATCGGGGCCATCGCCGGGGCGATCTCGGCGATCCGGGCGAGCACGTGGGCCAGCGGCAGGAAGAGCAGGACGGAGCTCTCGCCGGTGCGGAACAGCGGGGCCAGGCGCTCGACGACGTTGCCGCACTCGGCCAGGAAGTTGCCGTGGGTCAGCTGACAGCCCTTCGGGCGGCCGGTGGTGCCCGAGGTGTAGACGATGGTGGCGATGTCGTCGGGGCCGGCGATCCGGCGGCGCTCGTGGACCGTCGCGTCGGGGACGCCCTGTCCGGCCTCGGCCAGGGCGGCGAGCGCCCCGCCCTCGATCTGCCAGGTGTGCTTCAGCTCAGGCAGCCGCTCGCGGACCTCGCCGACCACCCGGACGTGCTGGTCGGTCTCGGTGATCACGGCGACCGCGCCCGAGTCGCCGAGGATCCACTCGACCTGCTCGGCGGAGGAGGTCTCGTACACCGGCACGGTGACGGCGCCGGCCGTCCAGATCGCGAAGTCCAGCAGCGTCCACTCGTACCGGGTACGGGACATGATGGCGACCCGGTCACCCGGCTCGACGCCGGCGGCGATCAGGCCCTTCGCGGCGGCGTGCACCTCGGCCAGGAACTGGACCGACGTCAACTCCTGCCACTGGCCGTCCACCTTCCGGCTGAGCACGGCGACGTCCGGGTGCTCCTCGGCGTTCCGGTGCACCGGGTCGGCGAGGTTGCCGCCGCTCGGTACCTGGTAGAGGGCCGGAAGGCTGAAGTCGAGCAAGACTGCTCCTCGTTCGCGACGCTGCGGGACGGCAGGACGTTACTGCCCGGTAGGCAGCTTCGACCAGAGGGGTCGGCTCCGGTGTTCGAAGTGTCACACCCGGCCGGGTCCGACCAGGCCGTGACCGGGTCGTTCGAATGGCACCCTACGACAGAGCAGGGCGACCGGCCGGTAACATGCCCGGCCGCCCGGCGCCCGCCCGCACCACGGCCGCCCGCCGGGAACGGCCCGCGCCGCCGCGCCGCCCGCCGGGCGCGATAGCCTGCTCCGGGCGGACCGGGCCGAGCGCGCCCCGGCCGGACCGGCAGGCAGAGGGACGAGGCGGAGGGCCATTCCATGGCGGAGCACACCAGGTCGAGCATCACCATCGACGCGACCCCGGCCACGGTCATGGCCGTGATCGCCGACTTCGCCGCCTACCCGGCCTGGACCGGGGAGGTCAAGGAGATCGAGGTCCTCAAGGCCGGCGAGGACGGCCGCGCCGCCGAGGTCCGGCTGCTGCTCGACGCCGGCGCCATCCGCGACGAGCACGTCCTCGCCTACACCTGGGACGGTGACCGCGAGGTCTCCTGGACCCTCGTCCGCAGCCAGATGCTCCGCTCGCTGGACGGCTCCTACACTCTCGCCCCGCTGGCCGGCGGCCGCACCGAGGTGACGTACCAGCTCGCCGTGGACGTCAAGATCCCGATGCTCGGCATGATCAAGCGCAAGGCCGAGAAGGTCATCATCGACCGCGCCCTGGCCGGTCTGAAGAAGCGCGTCGAAGGCTGACACGACCGAACGGGGGGCCGGACGGCATGACGGCGACACGCACCATCCTGATCAGCGGCGACGCGGGGGCTCCCGCGGTGGCCGCCGCCACCGCCCTGCACGCCGCCCGGCGCGGCCACCGCACCTGGCTGCTGGCCGCCGACGACCCGCACCGCGCCCTGGACTCCGCCCTCGGCACCCGGCTGGAGCCCGAACCGCTCCTCCACGCACCGGGCCTGACCGTCTCCCGGATCGACGAGCAGGCCGCCTTCCGCTACGCCGTCGGCGAGCTCACCGGCCGGCTCAAGCCCGCCCTCGACCTGCTCGGCGCCGAACAGCTCGACCCCGAGGAGCTCACCGCCCTCCCCGGCATCGCCCGGCTCGCCCTGCTGCGCGCCCTGCCCGCCGCCGACCAGGACGTCCTGGTCGTGCTCGCCCCGCCGCCCGCCGAGCTGATCGCCACCCTCGCCCTGCCCGAACAGCTCGCCCGCTACCTGGACCGGCTCGTCCCCGAGCAGCGGCAGGCCGCCCGGGCGCTGCGCCCGCTGCTGGCCGGGCTGGCCGGTGTCCCGATGCCCGCCGACTGGCTGTACGAGGGGCGCACCAAGGCCGTCGCGGCGCTCGCCGAGTCCCGCGCCGCGATCACCGGCCCCGGCACCAGCGTCCGGCTGGTCGTCCCGGCCGACGGCCACCCGTACCGCGAGCTGCGCCGGATCCGGGCCGGACTGGCGCTGCACGGGCACCGGCCGGACGCCGTGGTGGTGCACGGCGCGCTGCCCGGGGCCGCCGTCTCCTCGCCCGACCCCTGGCTGGCCGCCCTGGCCCGCCGCCGGCAGGAGGAGCTGACCGCGCTCGCCGCCGAGACCGACGCCCCGGTGCTGGTCACCGGCCTGGCCGACGCCACCCTGGAAGCCGTCGCCGACCGGCTCTACGGGGACGGGGACGGGCCCGAGCGGCTCGCCCCCGGGCCCTGGCCGGTCGAGGACCGGCTCGCCGAGGAGGGCCTGCTGGTCTGGCACCTCGACCTGCCCGGCGCCGACCGCTCCGAACTGGACCTGGTCCGCCGGGGTGACGAACTGGTGGTCGGAATCGGCACCCACCGCCGGGTGCTCACCCTCCCGTCCGCGCTGCGCCGCTGCACGGTGGCCGGGGCGGGGCTGCACGACGGGGTGCTCTCGGTGCGGTTCGCGCCCGACCCGGCGCTCTGGCCCCGGGGCTGACGGGGGTTCGGCGGCGCTTTGGCGGCGCTTTGGCAGGGATCCGGCAGCGGTCCGGCGGCTTTTCGGGCCGCCCGGCCGGTCGGGTAGCGTCGGGCCCGAGGGGCCGCGGGGTGCGGCCCCGGCTGAGGAGGCGCCCGCGATGACCAGCACCGACGACCGCACCGAGCCCGGCGGCCGGCCGGACGCCGAGCAGGACGGCGAGCAGGGCGGCCAGGGGCACCCGTTCGGGCCGGAGCTGGGCCCGCTGGTGGACGAGGTGCGCCGGTTCGCCGGTGCGCTCGGCGACAAGGCCCAGGAGGCGAGCGCCACCACCCTGATCACCCTGTCCGGGCTGGCCGACCGGCTGCGCACCCAGCAGCCGGAGGTCTACTCCCACCTTGCCGCGGCCGGCACCGGGCTCGCCGCCGCGGGCGCCGAGCTGCTGGCCGCCTACCGCGCCGCCGTGGCCGGGCACGAGAGCCGCTGGACCGCCGGGCAGGGCGCGCCGACCGCGAAGATCGACCTCGACCTCGACGGCGACCTCGACGGCGATGTTGACGAGGCTGACGGGTCGTCCGTCAAGCAGTGAAACCGTGACTTTCGGAGGGTGATCGCGCTGTTCTCATACGTCACGAAGAAGGAGATTAGATACGACTTTTGAAGCGTCACGGCCAGGCTGTCCCAGGATTGTCTTCGGATAATGTATGCGAGGCTGTGTACGGGGGCCGGGTTGGGCGGTAGCGTTCCGCCCAGCGGAACGAGTGAATAGCTGAGGGACACATGGCTCTGACCATCGGCGTCGATGTCGGCGGGACCAAGATCGCGGCAGGCGTGGTCGACGAGGCGGGTGCCATCCTGGCCCGGACCAGGGTGCCCACCCCGGCCGACCCGCAGTGGGCGGTCGACGCCATCGCGCAGGCCGTGCGCGAGCTCAAGGAGGAGCACCCCGGTGTCACGGCGGTGGGCGTCGGCGCCCCCGGGTTCGTCGACAGCAACCGCTCGACCGTGATCTTCGCTCCCAACATCGACTGGGAGAACGAGCCGCTGCGCGGCCGGATCGAAGAGCTCACCGGCCTGTCCACCGTCGTCGAGAACGACGCCAACTGCGCGGCCTGGGCCGAGTTCCGCTTCGGCGCGGCCGCCGACCACCGCGACATGCTGCTGATCACCGTCGGCACCGGCATCGGCGGCGGCATCGTCCTGGACAACCGGCTGCACCGCGGTCGCTTCGGCGTGGCCGGCGAGATCGGCCACCTCAACATGGTCCCCGACGGCCTGCTCTGCGGCTGCGGCGGCAAGGGCTGCTGGGAGCAGTACGGCTCCGGGCGCTCGCTGCGCCGCTACGGCCGGGAGAAGGCGGCCGCCGACCCGCAGCGCGGCCACCGGATGCTGGAACTCAACGACGGCGTGGCCGAGACCATCCGCGGCATCCACATCACCCAGGCCGCGGAGGAGGGCGACCCGCTCGCCCTGGAGTGCTACGCGGAACTGGCCGACTGGCTGGGCCGCGGCATGGCCGACCTCGCCGCGCTGTTCGACCCGGGCGTCTTCGTGCTCGGCGGCGGCGTCTCCGACTCCGGCCGGCTGCTGCTCGACCCGGTCGCCAAGGCGTTCGAGCACTACCTGACCGGCGGGGTGCACCGCCCGCGCGCCGAGGTCGTGCTGGCCTCGATGGGCTCCGCCGCCGGCATCGTCGGCGCGGCGGACCTCGCCCGCACCGCCTGACCCCCTCCGAGCCCGCCGGCGGCGGTGCGACCGGGCCCCGACCGATCCCGGACGCACCGCCGCCGTCGCACGTCCCGGCCCGGCCGCGTACGGTCGGATCGATCCGGTGACCGCCCAGGGGAGGACCATGAGCGCCGCGACCACGACCACCGCCGTGACCGGGACCACCGCGCGGGCCGAACCGCTGCCGCCGCCGGGCCCGGGCCGGCTGCGGCTGCTCAGCTACAACATCCGCTCGCTGCGCGACGACCGGCGGGCGCTGGCCCGGGTGATCCGGGCCTGCGAGCCGGACGTGGTCTGCGTCCAGGAGTCCCCGCGCTACTGGCGGCCCGAGGGCCAGGCCGCCTGGCTGGCCCGGAGCACCGGCACGGCCGTGCTGGCCGGCGGCGGCCGCACCGCCGCCGGCCCGCTGCTGCTCGGCCGGCCCGGCGCGGTGGAACTGCTGGAGGTGCACGACCGGCTGCTGCCCAAGACCCGCGGCCTGCACGCCCGGGGCTTCGCCGGTGCGCTGCTGCGGCTGCCCGGCACGGCGCCGTTCAGCGTCACCAGCTGCCACCTCAGCCTGGACCAGGAGGAGCGGTACGGGCAGTTCGAGCTGCTCCTCGACCAGCTCGCGATCGCCGAACTCGGCGTCGTGGCAGGGGACTTCAACGAGCACCCGGACGGGCCGGGCTGGCGGCTGCTGGCCTCGCGGCTCCAGGACGGGTACCCGACCGCGCCCTGGGGAGGCGAGTTCACCTCCGTGCCGGAGCGCCCCTACCAGCGGATCGACGCCGTCTTCGCCACACCCGGGATCACCGTCCTCGGCTGTGGGGTGCCGCACGGGCTGCCCGGCGTCACCGAGGCCGACCTGCGGGCCGCGACCGACCACCTGCCGGTGCTCGCCGTCCTCGAACTGCCGACGAGCCGGCCGAGCGGCCGGCGGGAATTGCCGGACACGCCCTAGACGACCGCGCCGTGGTCCGGGTCCTCCGGCTCGTCCTCGTCGCGGTCCTTCATCCGCGCGACCAGGGTCACGAAGCCGCCGAGGAAGGCGGTGATCCCGACCCAGGCGGGCCAGCCGGAGATCTCCCGCCAGACCACCGCGTCGACCAGCAGCAGCGCCGGGCCGCCGAGCACCGCCAGCCAGGCGAACTTGGCGGTCACGTCGGCGGCCGGCAGCGGCGGGGGCTCCGGCGGGACGAAGTGCCCCTCGTCGGTCTCCTCGGCCAGTTCGAAGTCGCGCGGGCCCGCGCCGCCCGCCGGCATCACCGGTCGGCCGGAGCGGGGGCGGGGCTGCGGGGCGAGGTCGGCCAGGTCGTCCTGGTCGCCGCGGCCGCCGGCGCCGCCTTCCTTGTAGCCGCCCTTGAGCTCGTTCTGCGCCCGGAGGTTCTCGACCTCGGGCCAGTTCGGGTTGTTGAGGTCGACCGGGTCGTCGAACTGTGCCACCAGGGCGGCGAAGATCGCGTCCTGCTCGGCCTGGCTGCGCTCGGGCGCACGGCGCGGACGGCGTTCGGCGGTGTCGCCGGCGGCCTCTCCCGCGGAGCCGGCGGCGGCGTCCCGGCCGGGTGGGGGCGTCGCCGCGCCCTCCGGGCCGGTACGGTCCGTCGGCGCACCGCCCGGGGTGGCGGCGTCCGTCCCGCCGTCCTTGGTCGCGCCGTCCTCGCGGGGAGTCTCGTCCCCGCCGCCCGCCGTGCTGCTCTCGTGCACTTCCGGCCCTTCAGCCATGGTGATCGTCGGATTCGACCCGGGTGACGCCCGCCGCGTGCGCGGGGGCCAGCCGTTGGATGAAGTCCTGGCCGGCCGCGAATATTTCCGCCGCGTCGTGGTCCAGCGTCGCGACGTGGAAACTGCGCTGGCACAGCCGCTCCGTCACGTCCGTCGAGGATATCCGGGCCAGTACCAGTTCCGAGTTGGCCGGCGAGACGACGTGGTCCTGCGGGCTGTGGAAGAGCAGCACCGGCTGGGTCACCTCCGGCAGCAGCCGCTGGACCTCCCGCCACAGCCGGCTCAGCGACCAGGCGGCGTGCAGCGGGGTGCGGTCGTAGCCGACCTCGACCGCACCGGCCCGGGCGATGTCGTTGGCGACCCCGGGCAGGCTGGGCAGCAGGTGGCGCAGCACCGGCAGCAGCACGCTCGCGGGGGTGTCCGAGCGCACCGACGGGTTGACCAGCACCAGCCCGGAGACCGTCGGCCCGTGCAGCGCGGCGAGCCGCAGCGCCAGCGCGCCGCCCATCGACAGGGCGCAGACGAAGACCTGCTCGCACTCGTCGGCGAGCGCCAGCAGCTCGCGCTCGACCTCGGCGTACCAGTCCTCCCAGCGGGTGAGCTGCATGTCCTGCCAGCGGGTGCCGTGCCCGGGCAGCAGCGGCAGCGAGACGGTGAAGCCGGCCGCCGCCAGTTCGTCGGCCCACGGCCGCAGCGACTGCGGCGACCCGGTGAAGCCGTGGCAGAGCAGCACTCCCACCGGTCCGCCGGTGTGGCGGTACGGCTCGGCACCGGGCAGCAACGGCATGGCGGACTCCTTCGCGGGCGGGTGGCGCTGGGGGAGGGGACGCTGGAGGGGGAAGTGCTGCGAAATCGCATCGTCCCACGCTCCGCGCCGGGTCGTACACCCCCTGCGAAGGGGCCGGACGCGGTCCGTACGGCGGGGGCGGGCACAGCGGACGGCCGCGGGGCATTAGGATCGACCGGTCCGCATAACAGGAGGCCCGGGTTGTTCTACCGACTGATGAAGATGATCGTCGCGCCACTGCTTCGGATCTTCTTCCGGCCCTGGATCGAGGGCGAGGAGAACATCCCCACCGAGGGTGCGGCGATCATCGCGAGCAACCACCTGTCCTTCTCGGACTCGTTCTTCTTCCCCGCCCTGATCAGGCGCCGGGTCACCTTCATCGCGAAGGCCGAGTACTTCAACACCCCGGGCCTCAAGGGCCGGCTGACCGCCGCGTTCTTCAAGGGCGTCGGCCAGCTGCCGGTGGACCGCTCGGGCGTGCGCGGTGCCGGTGAGGCCGCGATCCGCAGCGCCATCGCGGTGCTGGACAGCGGCGAGCTGTTCGGCGTCTACCCGGAGGGCACCCGGTCGCCCGACGGCAAGCTGTACCGCGGCAAGGTCGGCGGCCTGGCCCGCGTCGCGCTGGCCACCGGCGCCCCGGTGATCCCGGTCGCCATGATCGACACCGAGAAGGTGCAGCCGCCCGGCCAGGTGATCCCCAACTTCGGCATCCGCCCCGGCATCCGGATCGGCCGCCCGCTGGACTTCTCCCGCTACCACGGCATGGAGAACGACCGCTTCATCCTCCGTTCGGTGACGGATGAGGTGATGTACGAGATCATGCGGCTCTCCGGCCAGGAGTACGTGGACATCTACGCGACCGCCGCCAAGCGGCAGATCGCGGACGACAAGAAGAAGGCCGACGCCGAGCGCCGGGCCGCCGCCAAGGCGGAGAAGGCGGAGGCCGCCGAGGCCGAGAAGGCGGAGAAGGCCGAGAAGGCCGCCGGGACGGGCACCTCGGAGAAGCAGCAGGAGAAGCCGGAGTAGGCGCCCGGACGGCCGCTCGGCCGCCCGGACGGGCCCAGGGGAGGGGCGGATGACGGACGACGGGGGCAGAGCCGGCGCGGTCGGCGGCACGGTGGCGGCCGGCGGCATGTCCGTCGAACTCCCGCTGTGGAAGGCGATCTCCTACTTCCGGGTGCTGGCCCTGTGCTACGCCCTGCTGCGGTACTTCAACTCGTACCTGCACTTCCTGCACCCGGTGGCCGGCTGGATCTTCCTCGGCGCGCTGACCCTGTGGACCCTGGCCAGCACCCGGGCCTTCGCCAACCCGCAGCGCTGCACCTGGTACGTCCTGGGCGCCGACCTCACCCTCGCCGTCACCGGCATCGTGATGAGCGGCATCACCGACTCCCCGGCCCGGATCAGCCACGGCGCGCCCACCCTGCCGACCATCTGGGCGGCCGGCACGGTGCTGGGCTTCGCCGCGAAGGGCGGCTGGCGCCCCGCTGCGGCCTCGGGCTCGGTGATCGGCGTCGCCAACATCCTCGGCCACGGCGGGCCGACCGGCGACAACATCCACAACATCGTGCTGCTGATGGTGGCCGGCTGCGCGATCGGCTACGTGATCGAGCTGGCCCGGGCCAGCGAGGCCACCCTCACCCGGGCGCTCCAGGTCGAGGCGGCCACCCGGGAGCGCGAGCGGCTCTCCCGGGACATCCACGACGGCGTGCTCCAGGTGCTCGCCCTGGTCCAGCGGCGCGGCGCGGAGCTGAGCGAGCGGACGGACTCCGGCGCGGACTTCGCCGAGCTCGGCCGGCTGGCCGGTGAGCAGGAGCGCGCGCTGCGGGCGCTGATGACGGGCGGTCCGCTGCCGGCGCGGCGCGCGTCGCGGTCCGACGCCGCCGAGCCGCCGGACCCGCACACGCCCTGCGACCTGACCGTGCTGCTGCGCCCGTACGCGGACGAGCGGATCACGCTCTCCGCCCCCGGCACCCCGGTGCTGCTGCCCGGTCAGGCGGCGGGCGAGCTCGCGGCGGCCGTCGGCGCGGCCGTCGACAACGTGCGCAAGCACGCGGGGGAGCGGGCCCGGGCCTGGATCCTGGTCGAGGACGAGCCGGAGGCCGTCACGGTCGGCATCCGCGACGACGGCCCCGGCTACGCCCCGGGCCGGCTGGGCGAGGCCGAGCAGGCGGGCCGGCTCGGCGTCTCCCAGTCCATCCGCGGCCGGCTGCTGGACCTCGGCGGCACGGCCGAGCTGTACTCGGCGCCCGGGGAGGGCGTCGAGGTCGAACTGCGCGTCCCGAGGAAGGCCACTCAATGACCAGCCAGCCGATGACCGATCAGCCGACCGCCGACCGGCCGGTGCGGGTGATGGTGGTGGACGACCACCCGATGTGGCGGGACGCCGTCTCGCGTGACCTCGCCGAGGCCGGACTGGACGTGGTGGCCACCGCGGGCGACGGCGAGGAGGCCGTGCGCCGGGCCCGCGCCTGCACGCCGCAGGTGGTCGTGCTGGACCTCAATCTGCCCGGCCTGCCCGGTGCCGAGGTGTGCCGCCAGGTGGTCGCGCACGACCCGGCGGTGCGGGTGCTGGTGCTGTCGGCCAGCGGTGAGCACCAGGACGTGCTGGAGGCGGTGAAGTCCGGCGCGACCGGCTACCTGGTGAAGTCGGCCGGGCGGGAGGAGCTGCTGGACGCGGTGCGCCGTACGGCCGTCGGCGACGCGGTGTTCACCCCGGGCCTGGCCGGCCTGGTGCTCGGCGAGTTCCGCCGGCTGGCCGCCGAGCCGGCCCCGGCCTCGGCGCCGGCCGCCCCGCGGCTGACCGCCCGGGAGACCGAGGTGCTGCGGCTGGTGGCCAAGGGGCTGTCGTACCGGCAGATCGCCGACCGGCTGGTGCTGTCCCACCGGACGGTGCAGAACCACGTGCAGAACACGCTCGGGAAGCTGCAGCTGCACAACCGGGTGGAGCTGGTCCGGTACGCCATCGAGCAGGGCCTGGACGAAGAGATCTGAGGGTCCGGCAGCGGCTGCGGCGCGGCCCCGGGCGGGTGTACGTCCGCCCGGGGCCGCGCCGTCGGCTCAGCGCAGTGCGGCCGTCGCCCCGCGCAGCAGGCCGGCCACGATGCCGACCCCGTCGCGGGTGAGCACCGACTCCGGGTGGAACTGGAGCCCCGCGAAGCCGGGCCCGCGCAGTGCGTGCACGTCGCCGGTGACGGCGTCCCGGGAGACCTCGACGCCCTCGGTGGCGAGCCGCGCCGCGTCGGCGTCCGAGCAGCGCGCGGTGAAGGTGTTGTAGAAGCCGACCGTCTGCTTGCCGCCGAACAGGTCGATCCGCTCCTGCGCCCCCTGGTACGGGACGGCCTTGCGGCCCAGCGCGAGCCCGAGTTCGGCGGCCAGCAGCTGGTGGCTCAGGCAGACCGCGAGCAGCGGCGAGGTGCGGGCGCCGGAGCGGACGGCGGCCAGCGCGTCCGCGACGATCGGCCGCAGCAGCATCATCTTGGGGTCGTCCGCGAGCGCCGGGTCGCCCGGGCCGGGGCCGAGCACCAGTGCGCCCCGGTGCGCCGCGACCCGCTCGCGCAGCCCCGGCTCGTCGTACCGGGCCACCGTCACCCGGTGGCCGAGCGAGCCGAGCAGGTGGGAGAGCATCGAGGTGAAGGTGTCCTCGCCGTCCACGACCAGGGTCGGCTCGGTCTCGGTGATCTCGGCGGGCTGCTGCATCCGCAGCCAGAACGGCGCGAGGTCGGCCCGGCGGGAGTCCAGGGCGGCCTGCACCCGGTGGTCGTCGGCGAGCCGGGGCCCGACCGGGTGGGGCAGCCGGGAGGGCGTGGGCCGGGCGCCGATCGCGGTGAGCACCCCGGCGGCCTTGGCGTGGGTCTCGGCGACCTCGGACTCCGGGACGGAGTGGCGCACCAGGGTGGCGCCGACCCGGACGACCAGCCGGCCGGTGGCCGGGTCGATGTCGGCGGTGCGGATGCAGATCGGCGAGTCCAGCAGCTGCCCGCCGCTGGCGGAACGGCCGATCAGGGCGAGCGCGCCGGAGTAGTAGCCGCGCCCGGTGGGCTCGTAGCGCTTGATCACCCGGGTGGCGTTCTCGACCGGGCTGCCCGTGACGGTCGCGGCGAACATCGTCTCGCGGAGCACGTCGCGGACGTCCAGCGAGGTGCGCCCGCGCAGCTCGTACTCGGTGTGGGCGAGGTGGGCCATCTCCTTGAGCCGGGGCCCGAGGACCTGGCCGCCGAGGTCGCCGACCGTGCACATCATCTTGAGCTCCTCGTCCACGACCATGGTGAGCTCCTCCAGCTCCTTGGGGTCGTGCAGGAACTGGAGCAGCGAGTCGAGGTCGGAGCCGCCGGCCGGGTAGCGGTAGGTGCCGGAGATCGGGTTCATCACGACGGTGCCGCCGCTCTGCCGGACGTGCACCTCGGGGGAGGCGCCGACCAGCACCCGGTCACCGGTGTGCACCAGGAAGGTCCAGTACGCGCCGCGCTCCTGCTCCAGCAGCCGGCGGAAGAGCGTCAGCGCGAGCTCCGGCGAGAAGTCTTCCAGCGTCGCGTGGAAGTCGCGCCGGATCACGAAGTTGGCGCCCTCGCCGTTGCCGATCTCGTCCCGGATGACCCTGCGGACGATCGACGCGTACGAATCGTCGTCCACATCGAACCCGCCACCGGCAAGTGAGACCGGCAATTTCGGTAGGGCATAGGTGAATTCGGCCAACGGCAGGGTGTGCTGCTCGGTCACCGAGAGGGCCTGCAGGGGGGTGTCGTCGTCGTGCGCCTCGAAGCCGCGCTCGCGGATCTGGCGGTACGGGACGAGCGCGAGCAGATCGTGCACCGGGCCGCCGCCGGCCGGCGGGCCGCTGCGCACGGGCAGGTCGGCGAGGTGCTCGTAGCGGTCGACGGTGCCCAGCAGCACCTCGACGGTGTCCGGGCTGAGCCGGGGGGTGCGGCGGTGCAGCAGGGCGAACGCGGGGGCGTCCGGGCCGGTGAGGCGGGTGAGCAGGTCGACGGCGGTGGTCACGGGAAACGGCTTCCTTCCGGGTGGGCTGGTGAGAGGCGGTGCAAGGTCCGCTCCCGGAGGGCCGTCTGCGCAGACGCCGACGGCCGCCCCGAGGGGCGGCCGTCGTGTTCGTCTAGGAACGCGTCGTTCGTGGGCCACCCTTGGGGGAGGCCCACCACCAGGAGTGGGTGTGGGGCGCGTGCATGATTCGACCCTAGCGGATGCGCCGGGGCGGGTGAGGGCCGTCACGTCTTTGTCCGAGATGTGTCTCATCCCTCGGGCAATAGTCACGAGTCACTCCTGTCACCCCGTAGCCTTGGCGATGTGACCGCTACGACTGAGACTTCGAGGGCTGCCCATTCCTGGCAGTCCCTGCCCGCGGCGCAGCAGCCTGAATGGCCGGACCAAGAGGCTCTGCGCAAGACCCTTGCCGAGCTCGCCTCCTATCCGCCGCTCGTCTTCGCCGGCGAGTGCGACCAGCTGCGCGCCCGGCTCGGGGCCGTGGCGCGCGGGGAGGCCTTCCTCCTCCAGGGTGGTGACTGTGCCGAGGCCTTCGACGGCGTCTCGGCGGAGCACATCCGCAACAAGCTGAAGACGCTGCTCCAGATGGCCGCCGTGCTGACGTACGCCGCCTCGGTGCCGGTGGTGAAGGTCGGCCGCATCGCCGGCCAGTACTCCAAGCCGCGCTCCAAGTCGACCGAGACCCGCGACGGCGTGACCCTGCCGGTCTACCGCGGCGACTCGGTGAACGGCTTCGAGTTCACCCCCGAGTCCCGCATCCCGGACCCGGAGCGCCTGAAGCGGATGTACAACGCGTCCGCCGCGACGCTCAACCTGGTGCGCGCGTTCACCACCGGTGGTTACGCGGACCTGCGCCAGGTGCACGCCTGGAACCAGGACTTCGTCCGCAACTCGCCGGCCGGCCAGCGCTACGAGCAGCTCGCCCGGGAGATCGACAACGCCCTGGCGTTCATGAGCGCCTGCGGCGTGGTGCCGGAGGAGTTCAAGGCGGTCGAGTTCTTCTCCTCGCACGAGGCGCTGGTTCTCGACTACGAGACCGCGCTGACCCGCGTGGACTCGCGCACCGGCGAGCTGTACGACGTCTCCGGCCACATGGTGTGGATCGGCGAGCGCACCCGGCAGCTGGACCACGCGCACATCGAGTTCGCCTCCAAGATCCGCAACCCGATCGGCGTCAAGCTCGGCCCGACCACCTCGGTGGACGACGCGCTCGCCCTGATCGAGAAGCTGGACCCGGAGCGCGAGCCCGGCCGCCTGACCTTCATCACCCGGATGGGCGCGGGCAAGATCCGCGAGCACCTGCCCACCCTGGTGGAGAAGGTCACCGCCTCCGGCGCCAAGCCGGTGTGGATCTGCGACCCGATGCACGGCAACACCTTCGAGGCCTCCAGCGGGCACAAGACCCGCCGCTTCGACGACGTCCTGGACGAGGTCAAGGGCTTCTTCGAGGTGCACCGCGCGCTCGGCACCCACCCGGGCGGCATCCACGTGGAGCTGACCGGCGACGACGTCACCGAGTGCGTCGGCGGCGGCGACGAGGTCCTGGTGGACGACCTGCACCAGCGCTACGAGACGGCCTGCGACCCGCGCCTCAACCGCAGCCAGTCGCTGGACCTGGCGTTCCTGGTGGCGGAGATGTACCGGGGCCAGTAGGCCCGGCGCCCGTCGGATGTGACGAAGGCCCCTCCGGATTCGGTGTTCCCGAGCCCGGAGGGGCTTTTTCGTACCCGTTTGCCCGGGTAAGGTAAGCCTCAGTGAACTAAGGCGAACCTTAGTCAAGATCCATTCCGCTCCACCCCGGGAGAGACCGCGATGTACGTGTGCATGTGCCATGCGGTCACCGAGGACCAGGTGAAGAAGGCGATCGACGGCGGCGCCAGCACCCCGCGCCAGATAGCGAAGGGCTGCCGGGCCGGCACCGACTGCGGGTCCTGCGTGCGCCGCATCCAGGCGCTGCTCGGCGAGCACGGCGCCCGCCCGTGCCCGACCGCCCGGCTGGCCGCGAAGCTCGGCCTCGCGGACCCGGAGGCCCCGGCCGCCCCGGTCCCCGCGCCGAAGGCCGCTCCGGTGGTCCCACTGCGGGCGGCCTGAACGGCCCGGGCCGTCCGAGCCGCCCGAGCCGCCCGGAAGGACCGCCTCAGGACTCCGGCTGCTCGATGACCTGAGCGAGGTAGAGCGCCTCGCCGAGCTTGTCCAGCAGCTCCAGCTGGGTGTCGAGGTAGTCGATGTGGTGCTCCTCGTCGGCCAGGATATCCTCGAAGATGTTCGCCGAGGTGACGTCGTTCTTGGCCCGCATCACCACGATCCCGCGCTTGAGCCGGTCGATCGCCTCGACCTCGACCTGGCGGTCCGCCTCGAACATCTCCTTGACCGTCTGGCCGATCCGGACGTGGAACAGCCGCTGGTAGTTGGGCAGCCCGTCCAGGAACAGGATCCGGTCGGTGAGCGTCTCGGCGTGCTTCATCTCGTCGAAGGACTCGTGCCGGGTGTACTTGGCGAGCTTCGTCCAGCCGAAGTTCTCCTGCATCTTGGCATGCAGGAAGTACTGGTTGATCGCGGTCAGCTCGGCGGTGAGCTGCTCGTTGAGGAACTCGATGACCTCGGGATCGCCCTGCATGGTGATGCCTCCTGCGTGAGTCCTGTCCTGCGTCCTGTGCTGGGTCCTGCGCTGCGCATCCTGGCACCGCTTCGGGAGGAAATTCCAGTAAGTTCACACTCACTAGGAGATGTGGCGGAATATCCGATTCATGACGGAACGTGCTGGTGGGGGCTCGACCGTTGCTCCGTACGGGCCGGGGCGCGAATCCGCGCAAAGGGGCGCGCGCCGAGGCTCGTCCGCCGTCTGTCACCATGGATCCATGGGTCAGTCGAAACACGAACCGCTTCCGCCGTCTGACCCGAGGCTCCCCCCGGGCCAGCGCGCGCAGCGCGGCTGGCCCGCCCTGCACTACGGGCCGGTGCCCCGCTTCAAGCCCCTGACCTGGGACCTCCAGGTGTTCGGCGCCACCGCCTCGGCGGAGAAGCACAGCTGGGACTTCGAGGCCTTCTGCGCCCTCCCGCGCACCACCGTCGTCGGGGACATGCACTGCGTGACCAAGTTCTCGGTGCTCGGCAACGAATGGACGGGCGTGTCGGCCGCCGCCGTGCTCGACCTGGTGCCCCCGGCACCGGGCGTCACCCACGTCATGGTCTGGGCCGAGTACGGCTACAGCGCCAACCTGCGGCTGGCCGACTTCGCCGACCCCCGCACCCTGCTCGCCACCCACCGCAACGGCGAGGCGCTCACCGCCGAGCACGGCTTCCCGGTGCGGCTGGTGGTACCGCGGCTGTACGCCTGGAAGGGCCCCAAGTGGGTGCGCGCGGTGGAGTACATGCGGGCCGACCGGCGCGGCTTCTGGGAGGAGCGCGGCTACCACAACCTCGCCGACCCCTGGCGCGAGCAGCGCTACTCCTACCAGGAGGAGCCCGGCGACGGGCCGCTGCGCTGAACCCCTCGCGGCGGCCGAGCGGGTCGGACGCGTCCTAGAACAGCGAGAACTTGACCGTCACCACGCTGCGCTGCGGGCGCCGCTCGCCCGCCGCCGGGCTCTGGCCGGAGGAGGTGACCGCGCCGAACACGTCCCAGCCGCTGGTCTGCATGGTGAAGCCCGCCGCCTGGAGCGCCTTCTGTGCCTCGTCCTTGCCCATCCCGGTGACGTTCGGGACCGGCACCATGCCCTTGCTGACCACCAGCGAGACCGCGGAGTTCTCCTGCAGCAGCTGCCCGGCCGCCGGCGAGCTGCTGATCACCGAGCCCTCGGGCACGGTGTCGTCGTAGGTCTCGGTCACGCCGCCCCTGGTCAGCTGGGCGCCGGCCAGGGCCGAGGCGGCGTCGGCGGAGCTCTTGCCGGTGAGGTCCGGCACCGCGATCCGCTTGGGACCCCTGGAGACGGTGACGGTGACGCTGTCGCTCTTGCGGGTGCGCGCCCCCACCCCGGGATCCACGGAGATCACCTGCCCGGACGGCACGGACTCGCTGAACACCTCGACGAACCTGCCGTGCAGGCCCTCCTTGTCCAGGACCCGCTGCGCCTCGGCCCGGTCCTTGCCGAGCACGCCCGGCACCGCGCCGTACAGCCCCTCGGAGATCCCGTAGGTGGCGCCGCCGATCGCCAGGATCAGGGCGGCCACCGCGGCCGTCCAGATCAGCGGACCGCGCGGGAGACGGCGGCGCGGCGCGGCCGGCCGGCGCCGCTGCACCGGGGTCGGCTCGTCGTACGGGCGGGGCTCGGCGAGCAGCTCGTCCATCAGCTCCGGCGGCATGTCCAGCACGCTGGTGCGCTCGGTCGGCGGGGCGTCGGCGGGCCGCGGCAGCGGCTGGACCACCGAGGTCGGCTCGGTGGTCGGGTAGCGCGGGCCGGGCCGGGTGGAGGCCGGCGGCTCGGCGTCCAGCTCGGCCGGGGTGAGGGTGCGGCGCACCCGCTGGAGGGCGGCGAGCAGCTCGACCGCGTCGTACGGGCGGGCGTCGGCGGACCGGGCGCAGGCGCCGGCCACTATCGCGTCCAGTTCGGGGCCGACGGCGGGGGCGACCAGCGAGGGGGCCGGGACGTCCTCGTGCAGGTGCTTGTACATGACCTGGACGGGATTGTCGCCGGTGTGCGGGCGGCGGCCGGTCAGCATCTCGTACAGCAGGATGCCGGCCGCGTAGACGTCCACCCGCTGGTCGGTCGGGGCGTCCGGGAGGATCTGCTCGGGCGCCAGGTAGGAGACGGTGCCCATGACCGTGCCGCCGGTGGCGGTGGTGGTCGAGGTGGGCGCGCCGTCGGCGGTGCCGAGCACCCGGACCAGGCCGAAGTCGGCGACCTTGACCAGGCCGCCGTCGGTGATCAGCACGTTCTCGGGCTTGACGTCGCGGTGGACCAGCCCGGCCCGGTGGGCGGCACCGAGCGCGGCCAGCACCGGCTCCAGCACGTCCAGAGCGGCCCGGACGGACAGCGCGCCGCGGTCGCGCAGCAGGTCGCGCAGGGTGCGGCCGGGCACGTACTCCATGGCGAGGAAGACGTGACCGCCGTCCGCGCCCTGGTCGAAGACGGTGACCACGTTGGGGTGGGTGAGCTTGGCGACGGCCTTGGCCTCGCGGATGAAGCGGGCGGTGAAACCCTCGTCGCCGGCCAGCGAAGGGTGCATCACCTTGAGTGCGACCACGCGGTCCAGACGGGTGTCGGTGCCCTTGTAGACGGTGGACATCCCGCCGGTCGCGACGCGCTGCTCGACCCGGTACCGGTTGTCGAGCAGGGCGCCGATCAAGGGGTCGTGCAGTGCCATGTCCACTCGGAGAGTCTAGAGCCGCCCGGGACGGCCGGTCCCGGAGGACACCGCCTCCGGGACCGGCTTGTGACATGCGCGACGGTTCAGAACGCGGGGTGCTCGCGGGTGTCCAGGTCGGCCCGGCCGGCCATCGCGGAGGAGGCCTCGGCGTGGAAGCGGCGCGGGATCCGGCCGGCCCGGTGGGCGAGCCGGCCCGCCTCGGCGGCGTGCCGCATCGCCTCGGCCATCAGCACCGGGTCCTGAGCCCTGGTCACCGCGGAGGCGAGCATCACCGCGGCGCAGCCCAGTTCCATCGCCAGCGCCACGTCGGAGGCGGTGCCGGCGCCCGCGTCCAGGATCACCGGGACGCCCGCACCCTCCACGATCAGCTGGAAATTGTGCGGGTTGCGGATGCCCAGGCCCGAACCGATCGGCGAGCCCAGCGGCATGATGGCCGCGCAGCCGACGTCCTCCAGCTTGCGGGCCAGCACCGGGTCGTCGTTGGTGTACGGCAGGACGGTGAAGCCGTCGTCGACCAGCGTCTCGGCGGCGTCCAGCAGCTCGATCGGGTCGGGCAGCAGGGTGCGTTCGTCGGCGATCACCTCCAGCTTGACCCAGTCGGTGCCGAGCGCCTCGCGGGCCAGCCGGGCGGTCAGCACGGCCTCGCCGGCGGTGAAGCAGCCGGCCGTGTTGGGCAGCACCCGGATGCCGTTGCGGGTCAGCACGTCGAGCACGGAGCCCTGGGTGGAGGCGTCGACCCGGCGCATGGCGACGGTGGTCAGCTCGGTGCCGGAGGCGAGCAGCGCGCGCTCCAGGACCTCCAGGCTGGGGGCGCCCCCGGTGCCCATGATCAGCCGGGAGGAGAAGGCCGTCCCGGCGATGGTCAGAAGGTCGTCGGCCATGGTTCAGCCTCCCTGCACGGCGGTGAGGATCTCGATCCGGTCGCCGCCGGCCAGCGCCGTCCCGGGCCACGAACCGCGGGGCACCACGGCCTCGTTGAGCGCGGCGGCGACACCGGTGTTGGCGGCGCTGACGGCGGCCACCACCTCGGCGAGGGTGGTCGTGGCGGACACCCGGCGGGGCTCGCCGTTGACGGTCAGGGCGATCTCGTTCGGGGTGATCTCGTTCGGGGCGATCTCGGTCATGCGGAGGCCTTCGCAGCGGGGGGTTCGGGGGAGAAGCGCAGGGGTGTGAACGGCCTTGCCGTTTCGGGGACTTCACCGGTGGCCAGGTACTCGGAGACCAGGTCGGCGGTCACCGGGGTGAGCAGCACGCCGTTGCGGTAGTGGCCGGTGGCGGCGACCAGTCCGGGCAGTGACGTCGGGCCGAGCAGCGGGGCGTTGTCCGGCGATCCGGGGCGCAGCCCGGCGGAGGTCTCCAGCAGCGGGAGTTCGGTGATTCCCGGGACCAACTCGTGGGCGTCGCGCAGGAGTTCGTACACCCCGCCGGCGGTGACGGTGGTGTCGTAGCCCTGCTCCTCGGTGGTCGCGCCGACCACCAGCTCGCCGTTCTCCCGGGGCACCAGGTACAGGTGCCGGCCGCGGACCACGGCGCGGACGTTGCGGGACAGGAACGGGCGGTAGGCGTCCGGGACGTGCAGCCGCAGCACCTGCCCCTTCACCGGGCGGATCGCGGGCAGCACACCGTCGGGCAGGCCGGGCAGCCGGTGGCTGTGCGGCCCTGCGGCGAGGACGACCTGCCCGGCGCCCACCCGTTCCCCGGTCGAGAGCCGGGCACCGGTCGCGCGGCCGTCCTCGACCAGCAGCTCGACGGCCTCGGCGCGGTGCAGCAGGACGTTCGCGTTCTCGCAGGCGGCGGCCAGGGCGGTGAGCAGGCGCCGGGGGTCCACCTGGTGGTCGTCCGCGACGTGCAGGCCGCCGCGCACGCCGGGGGCGAGCATCGGCTCCAGCCTGCGGGCCTCCCGGCCGGTCAGCCAGGTCGAGTCCAGACCGAGCCGCTGGTGGAAGGCGTGCAGCTCGCGCAGTTCCTCGCGGTCGTCGGAGTCCAGCGCCACGGCGACGGTGCCGCAGCGGCGGTAGCCGGTGTCCCGGCCGCCGCTCGCCTCGGAGAGCTCGGCGGCGAAGGCCGCGTACCGCTCGTTCGAGGCCATCCCGAGGCGGAGCAGCGGCTCCTCGCCGTACTGCAGCTCGGTGACCGGGGCGAGCATCCCGGCCGCGACCCCGGCGGCCCCGCCGCCGGGGGAGGGGTCGACCACGATCACGTTCCGCAGCCCGCGCTGCGCGGCGCGCCAGGCGACGGCGAGGCCGATGACGCCCCCGCCGATCACCAGCACGTCGGCGTGGGCGCCTGATGGCAAGCGTGACAAAGCTGCTCTTCTCCCTTCGCCGGTATGACCCGGATCAGGTTCGGACGGTCGCAGGCCGTGCCAGCCCGCCTCTCAGCCCGGTGCGCCGGGCTCCCGTGTGGTGCCCCCACCTTAACGCCGGGGGTCGGCCCGGCCGAAGGCCCGTACAGCGGGCGGACGGCCCGCAGGCCGCCGCGTCGCGCTGAGTACAGTGACGGGCGTGGCAGAGCTGAGCGGAACGGATCGGGTGGTCGTCGTCGGAGCCGGGCTGGCCGGGGCGCAGTGCGCCCTCAAGCTGCGGCAGGGCGGCCGGCAGGGGCCGATCGTGCTGGTCGGCGAGGAGCCGCACGCGCCGTACGACCGGCCGCCGCTCTCCAAGGACGTGCTGCTCGGCAAGGCCGACTCCACCGCCCTGGACATCGACTACGGGCAGCTCGGCATCGAGCTGCTCACCGGCCGCCGGGCCACCGGCCTGACCCCCGGCGTGCTGCACACCGACGGCGGCGACCTCCCGTACGGCTCGCTGGTGATCGCCACCGGCGCCGTCCCGCGGGCCCTGCCCGGCGCCGAGCGCGCGCACCTGCTGCACACCCTGGACGACGCCCTGGCGCTGCGCGCGCTGCTGCGCCCCGGGCTGCGGCTGGTGCTGGTCGGCGCGGGCTGGATCGGCGCCGAGGTGTCCACCGCGGCCCGCGCGGCGGGCTGCGAGGTGACCGTGGTCGAGGCCGGCCCGGCGCCGCTGCCCGGCGCGCTGCCGACGGAGGTCGGCTCGGCGATGGCCGCCTGGTACGCCGGGGCCGGGGTCGACCTGCGCTGCGGGGTCGGCGTGGCCGCCGTCGAGCCCGGCGCGGTGCTGCTGGCGGACGGCTCGCACCTGCCCGCCGACGAGGTGGTGGTCGGCATCGGGGCCCGCCCCGCGACCGGCTGGCTGGCCGGCTCCGGGGTCGAGCTGGACGCGGCCGGCGCCGTCGTGGTGGACGGGCGGCTGCGCACCTCGGTGCCCGGCGTGTTCGCGGCCGGCGACTGCGTCAGCTACCCCTCGGCCCGGGCCGGTGCCCGGCTGGCCGTCCAGCACTGGGACCACGCCCTGCAGTCCGGCGAGGCGGTGGCCGCCGCCGTCCTGGGCGCGGACGTGCCGGCCTACGACCCGGTGCCGTACTTCTGGTCCGAGCAGTTCGGCCGGATGGTCCAGTACGCCGGCCGGCACGCCGAGGGCGACGAGCTGCTGTGGCGCGGCTCCCCGCGGGACGGCGACTGGTCGGTGATCTGGCTGCGCGACGGCGTGCCGAGCGCGCTGCTGGCCGTGGACCGGCCGCGCGACCTCACCCAGGGGCGGAGGCTGATCGAGCGCGGTACGGCCCTGGATCCGGCCCGCGCGGGCGACCCGGCGGTGCCGCTGAAGTCGGCCGTCGCGGGGTAGTGCCTGGTGCGCGGTGGGCCGCGGAGGTGGCAGTCTGGTGGCGTGAGTGAGATCGAAAGCAAGATTGAAGCCCTGGTCACCGACTGGATGTACCTGCCCGACATCTCGGAGCAGTGGGGGGTCCGGGTCACCGAGGTACGTGACCTGGTCAAGAACGGCGGCCTGATCGCCGTCCGGCGCGGGCCGAACAAGTCGCTGCAGGTCCCGGCGGCGTTCATCGACGGCCCGGGCCTGGTCAAGCACCTGTCCGGCACCCTGACCGTCCTGCGGGACTGCGGGTACAACGACGTGGAGATCCTGGAGTGGCTCTTCACCGAGGACCCGTCGCTGCCCGGCAGCCCGATCCAGGCGCTGCGGGAGAACCGCGGCACCGAGGTGAAGCGCCGCGCCCAGGCGATGCTGATCTGATGGCGGCGGACACGCTGCGTACCCGGCTGGCCGACGCCCGGCTCTACCTGTGCACCGACGCCCGCCGGGAGCAGGGCGACCTCGCCGAGTTCCTGGACGCGGCGCTGGCGGGCGGGGTGGACATCGTCCAGCTGCGGGACAAGGGCCTGGAGGCCAAGCAGGAGCTGGAGGCCCTGGAGGTCTTCGCCGACGCCTGCCGCCGGCACGGCAAGCTGCTGGCCGTCAACGACCGCGCCGACGTCGCCCACGCGGCCCGGCCGGACGTGCTGCACCTCGGCCAGGACGACCTGCCGGTGCGGGCCGCCCGGGCGATCCTCGGCGAGGACGTGCTGATCGGCCGTTCCTGCCACGCCGAGTCCGAGGTGGACGCGGCGATCGCCGAACCCGGTACGGACTACTTCTGCACCGGCCCGGTCTGGCCGACCCCGACCAAGCCGGGCCGCCCGGCCCCGGGCCTCGGCCTGGTCTCGTACGCGGCGAAGCAGGACACCGACCGGCCGTGGTTCGCGATCGGCGGGATCGACCTCGGCAACCTGGACGAGGTGCTGGCCGCCGGTGCCCGCAGGATCGTCGTGGTGCGGGCCGTCACCGCCGCGGCGGATCCGCGGGCGGCCGCCGCCGAGCTGTCCCGCCGGGTGCGCGCCGCGCTCTGACCGGCCCGGATCAGCAGGATCCGGGGCCCGCAGGCCTCCAGGCCCCGGGGCCGTCGCCGTCCGTCAGTACTTGCGGACGGTGGCGGCCTCGGCCAGGGCCAGCAGCACCGTACGGGCCCGGTCGTCTGCGAGCGGAGCGGCCTCCAGCGCGGCCAGCGACTGCCGCATCAGCTCCTCGATCCGGTGCTCCACCAGCTCGGGCGCGCCGCTGCGGGCGACCAGCGCGCGCAGCTCGGCGACCTCAGGGGCCGCCAGGTCCGGGGCGCCGAGCCGCTCGTCCAGGTGCCGGGCGTCGGCGGCCGGCAGGCCCCGCATCGCGTGCGCGACCAGCAGGGTGCGCTTGCCCTCGCGCAGGTCGTCCCCGGCCGGCTTGCCGGTGACGGCCGGGTCCCCGAAGACGCCGAGCAGGTCGTCGCGCAGCTGGAAGGCCTCGCCCAGCGGCAGCCCGAACGCCCCGTACGCCTCGACCAGTTCCGGCCCGGCACCGGCCAGCAGCGCACCCACCTGCAGCGGCCGTTCGATGGTGTACTTCGCGGACTTGTAGTGCAGCACCGTCCGCGCCCGGTCCAGCGCGCCCTCGTCGGTCGAGTCGCCGGCCACCGGCTCCAGGACGTCCAGGTACTGGCCGAGCATGACCTCGGTGCGCATCAGGTCGAACACCGGCTTGGCGGCGAGGACGGCGGCCGGCTCCAGGCCGGAGCGCAGGAACAGCTCGTCGCACCAGATCAGCAGCAGGTCGCCGAGCAGCACCGCGGCCGAGGTGCCGTACTGCTCGCGGTCGCCGCGCCAGCCGCTGTCCCGGTGCAGCGCCTCGAAGCGGCGGTGGACCGAGGGCAGGCCGCGGCGGGTGTCGCTGCGGTCCATCAGGTCGTCGTGCACCAGGGCGCTCGCCTGGAGCAGCTCGAGGGCGGCGGCCGCGTTGGCGATCGCCTCACCGGTGGCGCCCCCGGCCGGGCCGCCGGCGCCGCGCCAGCCCCAGTAGCAGAAGGCCGGGCGCAGGCGCTTGCCGCCGTCCAGCAGGAAGTCGCGCAGCGCGTCGGCGGCGGGGGCCAGCCGGGGCGAGATCTTGTCGAGCAGCACGGACTGGCCGTCCATGAACGCGGCGAGCGCCGCGTTGACGCGGGTGCGGACGTCCTCCACGTCAATGGGGTTGGCCGCACTGGGGTTGGCCGGCCGGGTGCTGGACGAGGTCACGATGGGGCTCCGCTGGTTCTCTGGGGTGCAGCAAGCGTAACGGTGCGGCTGGGAACGGGTGTGCGAGCGGCCCCGCGGGGGCTCGGAGGAGGCGCCGCGGAACGGGGCCGGGGTGAACCGGAACGTCTTCCATCTCTTGTCTCAATAGGTGGAATACGGTTGTCCGGCCCCTTCGAACGCCGGATAGCCTGCCAGCATGGCACTCGGTATCGCTTCCACGAGAACGGATCGCGCACTGACGGTGCGCGACCTCCTGGCGGCCGGAAAGCGCTCCTTCTCCTTCGAATTCATGCCGCCGCGCACCGAGGTCGGCGAGCAGAAACTCTGGGACGCCATCCGTCGGCTCGAACCGCTCGACCCGAACTTCGTCTGTATGACCTACGGCGCCGGCGGCTCCTCGCGCGAGCGCACCGTCAACATGGTCGGCCGGATCGCCACCGAGACCACCCTGACCCCGGTCGCCCACCTCACCGCGGTGGACCACTCGATCGCGGAGCTGCGCAACATCATCGGCCAGTACGCCGACCAGGGCGTGCGGAACGTCCTGGCGGTCCGGGGCGACCCGCCCGGCGACCCGATGGGCGAGTGGGTCAGCCACCCCGAGGGCGTCACCTACGCGTACGAGCTGGTGGAGCTGATCAAGGGCATCGGCGACTTCTGCGTCGGCGTCGCGGCCTCGCCGAACATGCACCCGCGCTCGACCGACTGGGACGAGGACATCCGGCACTTCGTGGCGAAGATCCGCTCCGGGGCCGACTACGCGATCACCCAGATGTTCTTCGAGGTGGACGACTACCTGCGGCTGCGCGACCGGGTCACGGCCGCCGGCTGCGAGACGCCGATCATCCCGGAGATCATGCCGGTCACCAACGCCAAGCAGCTGGAGCGCTTCCCCCAGCTCAGCGGCTCGGCCTTCCCCGCCGACCTGGAGGCCCGCCTGCGGGCGGCCATCGACGACCCGGCGGCGCTGCGGGCCATCGGCATGGAGCACGCCACGGCGATGGCCGAGCGCCTCCTCGCCGAGGGCGCGCCCGGTCTGCACTTCATCACGCTGAACCACTCGACGGCGACGCTGGAGATCTACCAGAACCTGGGGCTGCACCAGCGCTGACCGGCCGGCCGGGCCCGCGCCCGCGCAGCGCCGGCGCCGGGTGTTCACGAGCCCGTCACCGAACCGACGGTGACGGGCTCGGTCGTGTGCGGCCGCCGTCCGGGGCGGCGGGAACGCGATGCGGTACCCCGGCCGTTGAACCGGTACAGTCGCCGCACACGCGCGGCGCACAAGCGCGGGTACGCGACTGGAGGTAGCGGGCGGATGGGCATCGGATACCTGCTGCTGTACACCGCGTTGGCGGTGGTGGCGCTCTGGTTGGTCGCCGAGGTGCTGCTGCAGAACCGGGCGCCGCTGCACTGGCGGGTCCTGGCCCTGGCCGGCTTCCTGGGCGTGGCCGCCGGGATGGTCCTCGGCTCGGTCGTGGTGATCGGGGCCGGCGCCGCGCTGTTCGCGGTCGGCCAGACCTTCGTCACCCTCGCGGTCAAGCGCGGCCACCAGGCCGGCTGGTCCCTTCGGAAGGCCGACGGCACCCTGCCCGGCCCGCTCGCCAAGGTGCCGCTGCTGGGCGCCCTGACCGGCGGCGCCGCCGCGGTGGCGGCCGTCGCCGTCGCCAGGAAGCGGGTCGGCGAGGTCAGCGCCGTCGAGGAGACCCGGGCCGCCGCGCCGGTCCCCGTCGAGGTGCCCGACGAGGTGCCCGAGGTCGAGCAGACCGCCGCCTTCGAGATGCAGGAACTCGCCCAGGACGGCGTCTACGCCCCCGGGTACTACGAGCAGCAGCAGCCGCAGGTCCAGCAGCAGCACCAGGACCCGTACGCCGCCGCCTACCAGTCCGGCTACGACCAGCAGCAGTGGCAGACCCAGCAGCAGCCCGCCTACGCCTACGACCAGCAGCAGTCCTACGGCGGCTACCCCCAGCAGCAGGACCCGTACGGCGGCTACCCGCAGCAGCAGGACCAGCAGCAGGACCCGTACGCGGGCTACCAGCAGCCGCAGCACCAGCAGACCTGGGACCCGAACGCCCAGCCCCAGCAGCAGTGGCAGCCGCAGCCCGACCCGCAGGTCCAGGGCATCCCGCAGCAGCCGGCGTACGACCAGAACTACGGCTACCAGCAGCAGAACACCTGGCACCAGGGCTGACCCGGCAGGGGCCCGGCAGCAGAGGCGCCGACCGGGCCGGGCCGCCGGGCCCTACGCCGGGCCGATCAGCCCGGCGGTGATGCAGGCCGACATGCCGACGCGGGCGAGGCCGCCGCCGGGGTGGGCGTTGCCGCCGACCAGGTAGAGGCCCGGGACGGGCGACGCATTGGCGGCGTGCAGCCCCGCGTACGAACCCGCGAGCACCGGGCGGGCGACCGAGCCGAACAGCGCGCCGGTCTCCCGGCGGGTGTCCTCCGGGGTGCGCACGACCCGCCACAGCACCCGCTCGCGCAGTCCCAGGCCGGCCGCGTCGACGTGGGCGAGCAACCGGTCGGCGTAGCGGTCGGCGACACCGGGGGCGGTCCAGTCGACGTCCTCCTCCTGGGCCGGGACGGTCGCGGTCAGCACCACGCTCTCGTGGGCGTCGTCGGGGCGCAGCGCCGGGTCGTCCGGGCGGAGCACCTGCACGGTGGGACGCTCGCACAGCGGCGCGGACAGGGTGAGGGCGTTCTCCTCGGCGGCCGGGTCCACCGCGTGGACCACCGTCCGGTGCGCGGTGCCCTCGGGCCGGGGCCCGCGCAGGGCGAGCAGCACGCTGAACCGGCCGGGCACCTCGAACGGCTCCCAGTCCTCGGCCGGCACCCCCGGCCACTCGGCGATGCCGTGGTGGAACAGCGTGCGGGTGTCCATCGCGGAGATCACCAGGTCCGCGTCGATCCGGCCGTCCGCCGTCCCGACCCCGCACGCCCGGCCGTTCTCCACGACCACCCGGGTGACCGGGGTGTCGAAGCGGAACCCGACCCCGCGCAGCTCGCAGCGCCGGTACACGGCGTCCGCGAGCGCGCGAAGGCCGCCCCGGACGTACCAGACGCCGAAGGACTGCTCCATGTACGGCAGCACGGCGGCCCCCGCCGGGGCCTGCCCGGGCAGGAGGCCGTACCGCAGCGCGGGCTCGCCCAGCAGGGCGGTCAGGCCGGGGTGGCCGCCGAGCTGCCGCCGCGCCACGTCGGCGAGGCTCCACGGCCGCGGGCGGCGCAGCCGGGCCAGGCCGGCGCGCGGCGGCACGGGGTACGGGTCGGTGTCCACCCGGGCCCGGCCGGCCGGGGACAGGACACCGAGGTCGGCCGGGAGCGCCTCCTCCAGCAGCGGGCGGCGGGTGGCCTCCCAGACCGTCCGGCCGTGGTTCATCACCTCGCTCCAGCGGGCGCCGGAGCCGGCGCCGAAGGCGGCGTCCAGGGCCTGGCTGACACCGCCGCGGGAGGCGTTGGGCAGGGTGACGGCGGTGCCGTCGGGGAACAGGTGCCGGCTCTCCGGGTCGACCGGGGCCAGCTCGACCAGCTGCTCCAGCGGCTCCTTGCCGGTCTTCAGCGCGAGGTCGCGGTAGACGGCCGGGAGGGAGAGCAGGCCGGGGCCGGTGTCGAAGGCGAAGCCGTCGCGCTCGTACCGCCCGACCATGCCCCCGTACGTGCCGCCCGCCTCGCAGACCGTCACCCGGTGGCCGAGGGTCGCCAGCCGGGAGGCCGCCGCGAGCCCGCTCATTCCTGCGCCGATGACGACGATCTTTGCCATGGCCCCGATCCTAGGGCGTGTCTGACAATGCCCGCCGGGTGCGCGACGCCGGGGCACGCACCTCGCCGCGTTGTCGTCGGTCGCCAATGCTCCGCAGTGGCTCCCTCCTCCGCCTTGCGATGCACGCACCCCGACGCCGCGCCCTGATCCGACGCGAATTGTCAGACACGCCCTGGGACCAGGTTTACGCCGTGCCCGCGGCGCCCGCCGCCCTGGCGGCCCTGCGTTCGCGGCGGCGGGCCCGGAAGGCGCGGATCTTCGTGATCGCCAGCCGGACCAGCAGCAGACCGGCGACCAGGACCGCGGCGGCGACCGAGGCGGCCAGCCAGGGGTGGAAGATCGCCAGCGTGACCAGGCCGGCCACCGAGAGGTCCTCGGCCATGCTGACCACGATGTTGCTGACCGGTTCCGGGGAGGTGTTGACGGCCATCCGCAGCGAGGACTTCACCAGGTGGCTGACCAGCGCCGAGGTGCCGCCCATCGCGCCGGCCGCGACCTCGCTGAGCGAACCGGGGTCGTTGCTCGCGATCAGCACGCCGACGGTGGCACCGGCGATCGGCCGGATCACCGTGTGCACGACGTCCCAGACGCTGTCCACGTACGGGATCTTGTCGGCCACGGCCTCCAGCGCGAACAGCACGCCCGCCACCACCAGCACGTCCGTGCGCTCCAGCGCCTGCGGCACCGAGTCCGCGTCACCGAACCTGCCCAGCAGGCCGAGCAGCAGCACCACCGCGTAGGCGTTGATGCCGCTGGCCAGCCCGCTGGTGAAGATCAGCGGCAGGACCGTCATCGCGTCCCCCTCCTCGTCATCGCGTCCGCTCCTCGTCCGGCGGGGCCGGTTCCGCCCGGCCCCGCCGTACCGTACCGGCACCCGGGACGTTGTGGACGCACGTCGCGGTTCCGGCGGACGGCGGGCCGGGACGGACTGAGTACGGATACTCAGATTCGCGGTTGAGTACGTCAGCGGATGGCCGACGACCTGCGCGGACGGGAGAGTGGTGGCACCCGGGAGGGCGGCGCGTCGGGCGCCCGGCCCGCCCGGGCGGCGGATCCGTCCGTCTCCCGGCCGCGCAGGCCGGGGGAGGCGGCGGACGGACCGCCACGGGGCTGGTCGTGGTCCCCGCACCGCCGACACGGGGCGGCGGAGCGGGCCGGGGGGAGACCGGCCGCGAGGGGGAGTTCGCCGCCGCCGGCCAGGGGGTGGACCGGCGGAGCGACGACACGGCGGCGGCGCGGAACCGGGGGAGGACCGCGCCTGCCGCCGCTACCCCGTTTTCCGGTCTCCCTACGGCTTTTCCGGACTCCTTACGGCCCCTTCGCGCCGCAGGAGCGGCCTTCCGGGCCGGATTGTCAGTGGTGCCGTTCACGATGGGAAGGCACGGACCACCCGGTCCGCGCGCTGCCTCGGAACGGGGGAGACCATGACCATCAGTCGTCCTGAGCCCGTCACCGCCCGCCTCCACTCCGCCGCCCTGCCACAGCTCCCGGGGCCGTCCGCCCGACGCCCCGCCGGAGCGGACGTCCACCCCGTGCTGCGCCGGACCGCCGCGCCGCCGGCCGCCCTCGACCTGCTCGCCGACGCCCACCGCACCCTCGTCCGGGCCCGCGCCCTGGAGGACCCGCTGGAGCGCTACGCCACCGCCCACCTGGCCGCGCTGCGCACGGTGGCGGCCGTCCTGGCGGTGCGCGGCCGCCCGGAGAAGAGTCCGCGCCGCCGCAAGGCCATCCGCAGCGCCTGGGAGGTGCTGCCCGAGGTGGCCCCGGAACTCGCCGAATGGGCGCTCTACTACGGCGCCGGCGCCCGCCGCCGGGCCGCCGCCGAGGCCGGGATCAGGGGCGCCGCCTCGGCCCGCGACGCCGACGACCTGATCCGCAACTCCGCCCTCTTCCTGCGCCTGGTCGAGCGGCTGCTCGGCCTGCACGCCGCGCCGCCCCCGCCCCGGCTGCCACTGGAGGCCGACGAGCCGCCGGTCTGACAGGGTCCCCGCCGGGCCGGTCCGACGAGGTCCCCGCCGGGCCGGTCCAGAGCCTGTCTCCTGGATTTTGTCGGATCAGGCCGCGGCGTTGGGGTGCGTGCATCGCAAGGCGGAGGAGGGAGCCACTGCGGAGCATTGGCGACCGACGACAACGCGGCGAGGTGCGTGCCCCGGCGTGGTGGGCCCGGCAAGGATCCAGGAGACAGGCTCTAAGGTGGAGGCATCCTGATCGAACTGCACGTGCCAAGGAGCCCCACCTTGTACCCGACGCGTCCCCGCAGTGCCCTGCGTACCGCCGTGGTGTGGGAGGTGGTCCGGGCAGCCCTGGAGAAGCGGGCGGCCGAGCTGGACCAGCCGGTGCTCGACGTGGTCGACACCGGCGGCGGCACCGGGAACTTCGCCGTGCCGGTCGCCAAGCTCGGCCACCGCGTCACCGTGGTCGACCCGAGCCCGGACGCCCTGTTCGCCCTGGAGCGCCGGGCCGCCGAGGCCGGTGTGACGGACCTGGTGCGGGCCGTCCAGGGCGACACCCAGACCCTGCCGGAGCTGGTCGCTCCCGGCAGCGTGGACGCGGTGCTCTGCCACGGCGTGCTGGAGGTCGTGGACGACCCGGCCGAGGCGCTCGGCAGCCTGGCCGGCACCCTGCGCGCGGGCGGTGTGGTCAGCCTGCTGGCGGCCAACCGCAACGGCGCCGTGCTGGCCCGCGCGCTGGCCGGCCACTTCAACGAGGCCCGCACCGTGCTCTCCGCCACGGACGGCCGCTGGGGCGCGCAGGACCCGATGCCGCGCCGCTTCACCGGCGAGGAGCTGGGCCGGCTGGCCGAGGCCGCCGGCCTGCGGGTGGAGTCGGTGCACGGCGTACGGGTCTTCGCCGACCTCGTCCCCGGGGTGCTGGTGGACGCCGAGCCGGGTGCCCTGGACGCGCTGCTGAAGCTGGAGGAGGCCGCCGCCGAGCAGCCCGCGTTCCATGCCGTGGCGACTCAGCTGCACCTGCTGGCCACCCTGGCCTGAGGCGTTCCGTCCGGCACGCGCTCCTCTCAGGGCGCGTGCGCCCCTTCACGAACCCTGCCACCGTCGTACGGTTTTTTTGCACACCGTACGGCGGCGGTTCGCGCCCCGGAGGCCTGGCGGTTCCCCGCCCGTAGCCCGTCCGTGCGCCGGTCGGCCCCCGGTCGCTCCGCGCCGCCCGGTGGCAAACCTGCCCAGGTCCGGGACGATTCCATCCGATCGGGCACTTGTCCGGGGCGTGGCGCGTTGACTCCGATGCGGCCGTCCCCGCTCGAAGTGGCCCGTCCCACGCGGCGCAGACCACTCCGTAACGGGCCCACGGACCGTATGATCTGGGTAAAGCCGGAAAGCATGACAGCCGGACGCGTGGGGCATATGGACGACACGGGCCGGGTCCCCCGCACGGGCGTCCGACCGTGTGCCCCAAGGCTGATTGGACTTGCCTCCCCGACCGGGGTGGGCGGACCGGTCGCACGCGCGACCGACGAGTAGGAGGACTCCGTGCCGCTCTCGGAGCACGAGCAGCGACTGCTCGACCAGATGGAGCGAGCGCTGTATGCCGAAGATCCCAAATTCGCGTCTGCGCTTGAGGGAACCGGGCTGCGCACCTACACCCGTCGGCGGGTCTACCTGGCCGTCGCCGGCTTCGTGGTGGGCATCGGCCTGCTGATGGGCGGCATGGTCGTGCCGGACCAGATCTGGGTCAGCGTCGTGGGCTTCCTGGTGATGCTCGGATGTGCGGTGTTCGCCGTGACCGGCTGGCGCCGGGGGCCCGCGGGCCAGGGCACCGGGGCCCGCCCGGCCGCCGCCCCGCGCCGCAAGGCCGGGATGATGGACCGGGTGGAGCAGCGCTGGCAGCGTCGTCGGGACGAGCAGACCGGGGGCTTCTGAGCCGCCCGGCCGATGGCCGGAGCCGATGGGTACGAAACGGATGAAGCCGGGGCGGGCAGTCGATCGACTGCCCGCCCCGGCTTCGTGTCCGGGTCAGGACTCCGGCGTCACGATTGCGGCGTGGACCGCTTGCGCCGGGTGAAGACCCGCCGCACCGGCGCGCGGACCGCCTCGACCGCCCGGCCGACCCGGGTGCCGACCGCCGCCCGGGCCGCCCGCACCGCGTCGGAGATCCGCCACCACAGCTGGGCCGAGGACGGCGGCAGCAGCAGCGCCCTGGTCCGCCCGGCCCGGCCGGCGCTCGCCCGCAGCCCGCGCCGGACGGTGCGCACGTCGGCGGCCAGCGGCTCCGTGGTGGGCCGCCCGGGCGGGGCGTAGAGCACCCGCTCGGTGGCCAGCGCCAGCCGGCCGGTGGCGGCCGAGGAGTCCGCGTCCAGCTGCGCCTTCTCGGTGATCCGGCGGGCCGCCGAACGCGGGGTGCGTGACTCGTCCGGGGGAATTCCGAGGTCCCAGGCGGAGTCGATCAGCTCGTCCCAGGCGGCCAGCACCTGGGCGTCGGTCAGCTCCGCCGGCCCGCTCCCGCCGGGCCCGCGCCGGCCCCCGCCGCCCAGTCGGCGGCGGCGCACGGCGGCGCGCCAGAGCATCGGGGCGAGCAGCAGTGCGATCAGCACGAGCACCGCGGCCAGGGTGACGAGCACCTGCGGGGAGAGCAGCCAGGACTCCTCGGCGGCCGTGGCGACGGCCTTGCCCTTGGTGTCGCACTCGCCCAGCTGGCGCTGCTTGGGGGTGCAGTCCGAGCTGGAGGTCGGCGCGGGGGCGGCCGAGGCGCTCTGCGGGGCGGCGGTCACCTGCTGGGTCGGCGCGCTGGTCGGGGCGTTGGACGCCTCGGTGTAGCGGGCCGGGACGCCGCGGCTCGGGGTCGGCTCGAAGCGCAGCCAGCCGTAGCCCGAGAAGTACAGCTCGGGCCAGGCGTGGTACATCCGGCCGGTCACCGAGTAGAGGCCGCCGCCCTTGTTGTCGCCGGGGGTGAAGCCGACGGCCACCCGGGCCGGGATCTTCAGTACCCGGGCCATCGCCGCCATGGTGGAGGCGAAGTGCACGCAGAAGCCGCGGCGGTCGCGCAGGAAGACGGCGATGGCGTCGCTGCCGGTGCCGCCGTTGACCGCGGTGTCGTACGTGAAGTCCGGCCCGGTGAACCAGTTGACCAGCGCCGTCGCCCGGTCGTAGTCGTTCCGGGCGCCGGCGGTGACGGCCCTGGCCTTCTCGGCGACCACCGGCGGCAGGTCGGCCGGGACGGCGGTGTAGTGCTCCCTGATGTCCTGCGGCGCGGTGGCCGCGAGGCGCAGGTCGTTGGCGGTGGGCCGCAGGTCCAGGGCGCTGACGTGGTAGCTCAGGTTGCGGATCGCCTTGTCGTTGGCCGGCAGGACGGTGCGGGTCAGCGGGTCGAGCTTCCAGTCGCCGGGCTTGGGGACCTGGACGGAGACGGCCGGGTAGGGCATCGGCAGCCAGCTGCCCTCCAGCCGGTCGCCGATCTTGAGGTCGACGTCGATCCGGGGGAGCTGGGCGTCGCGCAGGCCCTCGGGGGTGGGCAGCGTCGCCGGGAGGTCGGTGACCGTGGGGCTGGCGAGCTTCCAGTTGGTGCCGTCGAACTGGTCGAGCGAGCCGGTCCGCAGATAGGTCTGATCGGCCAGCGAGCTGTCCAGGGTGTAGGTGAGCAGCTCCGCGTCGGTCGGCCTGGTGACCGCGGCCTCCAGGCTGACCATCGGGTCGAGGCTGGTCAGGCTCCCGCCGGCGCCCTTGCCCTTCGACCCGCCGGAGCCGGAGTTCAGCAGTCCGGAGCTCCACTGCGGCAGGATCACCGGCAGCAGCAGCGCCACCGCCAGGGCCAGCACGCCGACCTGCCGGCCGCCCGGGCTGACCCGGCCGGACTCCACCGAGCCGCGCGCCCCGCCGTAGAAGACCCGGCCCCAGCGGGAGACCCGGTCCTGGCCCTCGGCGAACAGCAGCAGCAGGTAGCCGGCCGCGGCGACGGCGAACCAGACCCAGCTGCCGTGCTCCCCGGCCAGGCCGTTGCCGACCGAGTACAGGGCCAGCAGCGGCAGCCCGGCCAGCGCCGAGCGCCGGTAGGTCACCGCGACGGTGTCCACCGCGACGGCGATCAGGCCGATCGCCGAGACCAGGATCAGCCGCAGTCCGGCGGTCGGCGGAGCCGGGATGGCGTACTGCTGTATGTCGTCCAGGCCGGAGCTGAGGACCTGGTCCAGGACCCGTATCGTGGCCGGCCCGGGCAGTACCCCGCCGGCGCCTGCGAAGCCGAGCAGCAGCAGGAGGAGCAGGACCAGCAGCTGCCCGACCGGCACCGTCCAGCGGTACAGCGGGGAGCGGCGCAGGCCCGCGCCGACCGCGGAGATCACTGCGATCACCAGGACGGCGTGGGTGAACCAGCTGCGGGTGGTGAGCAGCGGCATCATGCACAGCGAGGCGAGGGCGGTGGCCAGCGCCGAGTACGCGGTCAGTTTGGCCCGGGTGGTCACGCGCCGGCCTCTTCTCGGTAGGGGGCGGTCGTCCTGCTGCCGTCGGCGGCCCGCCACAGGTCCGGTACGGAGTCCCCGGCCCGCACCGGGATCACCGTCCACCCGGACTCGCGCAGTTGCCGGACCCGGGCGCGGAAGTCGTCGCCGCCGGTGTCCGGGGCGAGCATCCGCAGGCCGGCCCAGGTGCCGGTGTCCAGCAGGAGGGCGATCGCGCCGCCGGCGCGGCTGCGCAGCCGGCCCAGCCGGGTGGCCTGGGCGTCGTCCAGGTCGCCGAGGACGGCGACCAGCAGGCCCTCGCCGCCGGCACGCAGCGGATCCTCGGCGCGGGAGAGGGTGCCGCCGTCGGACAGGTCGGCGACGGCGAGGGCGTCCAGGATCAGCCCGGAGGTGGCGGCGCTGCCGTGGCCGCCGCCCGCGCCGGGCGCGGGCACGGACAGCCCGGTGTCGGTGAGCAGCCGGGTCTGGTAGCCGCGCTCCAGCAGGTGCGCGCAGACCGAGGCGGCGCAGCCGACCGCCCACTCGAAGGAGGAGGCGGGGCCGCTGCCCCGGTGGGCGATCTCCCGGGTGTCCAGCACGACGGTGGCCCGGGCCTGCCGGGGCTGCTCCTCGCGGCGCACCATCAGCTCGCCGTACCGGGCGGTGGAGCGCCAGTGCACCCGGCGCAGGTCGTCGCCGGGCCGGTACTCGCGCAGGATCACGTCGTCGTCGCCGGCCAGCGCCAGGGTGCGGCTGTGGCTCTCGCCCTGGCCGATCCATTCGCCGCTGAGCCGTACCGACGGCAGCGCCTGGACCTGGGGGACGACGGTGAGGACGTCGGAGGCGGTGAAGGCGCGGGTCACCTCGCACATCCCGAACGGGTCGGACAGCCGCAGCTGGAGCGGCCCGAGCGGGTAGCGGCCGCGCAGGTCGGAGCGGACCCGGTAGGAGACCTCGCGGTTGCCGCGCGGCTCGACCCGGTCCAGCACGAAGCGCGGGCGCGGCCCGAGCACGTACGGGACCTTGTCCTCCAGCAGCAGCACGCCGGTGGGCACCCGGGAGACGTTGTCGACCCGCAGGTGGACCCGGGCCTCCTGGCCGGCGACGGCCCGGCGCGGGCTGAGCCGGCGTCCGCTGGCCACCCGGTAGCGGGTGTTGGCGACCACCACCACGGCGACCAGCGGCAGGGCGGCGAGCAGGACGCCGACGCGCAGCAGGGCGTTCTGGTCGAGCAGGTAGGAACAGACCACCGCGGTGACCCCGGCGGCGAGGAAGGACCGCCCCCGGGTGGTGAGACCGCGGAACCCGGCCCGCAGTCCCGAAGCGGAGTCGGACTGGGTCACCTCAGCCCCTCCGGACGGCCGGGCCGCCCTGCGGGCGCGGCAGCGGCAGCCGGGCGACCAGGTCGGTCACGATCTGCTCGGAGGTGCGGCGGCTGAGCTGGGTCTCGGCGGTCGGCATCAGACGGTGTGCCAGGACCGGGACGGCGAGGCGCTGGATGTCGTCCGGGGTGACGTAGTCGCGCCCGTCCAGCGCGGCGGCGGCGCGGGCGGCCCGGACCAGGTGCAGGGTGGCGCGCGGGGAGGCGCCCAGGCGCAGCTCCGGGCTGGTGCGGGTGGCGCCGACCAGGTCGACGGCGTAGCGGCGGACCGGGTCGGCGATGTGCACGCCGCGGACCAGGTCGATCAGCTTGAGGATGTCGGAGGCGTGCGCGACCGGCTGGAGGTCCTCCAGCGGGCTGGCGCCGGCGTGCACGTCCAGCATCGCGAGCTCGGCCTCGGGGCTGGGGTAGCCGATCGAGATCCGGGCCATGAAGCGGTCGCGCTGGGCCTCCGGCAGCGGGTACGTGCCCTCCATCTCGACCGGGTTTTGGGTGGCCACGACCATGAACGGCGAGGGCAGCTCGTAGCTGGTGCCGTCGATGGTGACCTGGCGCTCCTCCATGGACTCCAGCAGCGCGGACTGGGTTTTGGGCGAGGCGCGGTTGATCTCGTCGCCGACCACGACCTGGGCGAAGATCGCGCCCGGGCGGAACTCGAAGTCGTGCCGCTGCTGGTCGTAGATGTTGGTGCCGGTGACGTCCGAGGGCAGCAGGTCGGGCGTGAACTGGATGCGGCGCACGGTGCAGTCGAGCGAGCGGGCGAGCGCCTTGGCCAGCATGGTCTTGCCGACGCCGGGCACGTCCTCCAGCAGCAGGTGGCCCTCGGCGAGCAGGACGGTCAGGGCGATCCGGACGGCCTCCGGCTTGCCCTCGATCACGCTCTCGACGTTGGCGCGGACGCGGTCGACGACCGCGGCGAGCTCGGGGAGCCCGACCGGCTGGTACCCGTTCGCCCTCTGCTGCTCGCCCCCCGCAGGACTGCCGAGTCCGGCCTGATCGTTGTAGCTCGTCACCCGTTTACGCTCCCTGGCACCCTGTGCCCGCCCCGTCCCGAGGCCGGGCCCCACCCCATGCTTGACGCGGCCGTCCCGGGGGCGGTTCCGAACAAGGATCCGGCGCCGGGAAAGGCGGCCTGCGGCCTGGCCGCCCCAGGTGGTTCGGGGTCCGACCGGCAGGCGCATTCTCCCCCGCGGGATGGCCAGAAGTCACCATTCGGCGGTTCCCGAATGCCTGGACCGCGGGTGGCCGGTCCGCTCGTCTCCGGGCGGCTGCGGCGGGCCCGGGGACGAGCGGACGGAGTACTCAGTCGATCTCGCGCAGCAGGCCGGTGTGGACGTCGAAGACGAAGCCGCGGACGTCGTCGGTGTGCAGCAGGAAGGGAGAGGTGCGGACGCGCTGCATGGACTGGCGGACGTCGCCGTCCAGGTCGACGAAGGCCTCCACCGCCCACTGCGGGCGCTGGCCGACCTCCAGCTCCAGCTCGCGGCGGAAGTCCTCGGTGAGCCCGAGCAGGCCGCAGCCGGTGTGGTGGATCAGCGCGATCGAGCGGGTGCCGAGGGCGCGCTGGCTGATGGTCAGGGAGCGGATGGTGTCGTCGGTGACGACGCCTCCGGCGTTGCGGATGACGTGCGCGTCGCCGAGTTCGAGGCCTAGCGCCGCGAACAGGTCGAGGCGGGCGTCCATGCAGGCGACCACGGCGATCTTCTGCACCGGGCGGGCGTCCATCCCGCCGTCCTGGAAGGTCACGGCGTAGGTGCGGTTGGCCGTGACGAAGCGGTCGATGACGGTGGGTCTGGCAGGGGCGGCAGCGGCGTTCGGCGAGGGCCGGTCTGGTGTCACTGTCATGGTGGCGACGTTAGTGCGGATCAGGAGCGCGCGGTGGGGCGGGGAGCTACAGAACCGGGCGCCGCGATCGGGTGCATCGCCACAACCGGAGGGTTCGTCCGGGCTGGTGCGGGGTGACCCGCACGCGGGGCGGGGAGGGGGCGCGCGCCGGCCGTCGAAGGCCCCCGATCCGTGCCGCCACCGGTCCACCCGCACGCCCGCGACCTGCGGTGATCCGTACCGCCGCCCGGGTGGTGCGCCGGAGCGGACCATTGACTGGCAAGGCCCGCGCGATAGAGTTTGCGGCGCAGTGGAGCACACCCGCCGGGGCCCGTCAACCGGGCCTTCCCGGCCGGTGCGGCCCGGTCGACGCGGTCCGTGGCCTCCTCCCGCTCCGTGTCCACCTGGCGCACCTTCCCCGGTGCCGGGCGGTCACGACCTTCCCCTTGAGCGGGCGGGGACCACGGGCCGCTTCGTCGTGCCGGGGCACGGTGGGCGAGAATGGTCGCAGCTCCCGGACGTCGGGCTGCTCCGCACCGAGGAAGGGCGCCACCGCGCATGACCACCAACGAACCGGGCCCCAAGCACGTTCCGGTGATGCTCCAGCGGTGCATGGACGCCCTGGCCCCGGCGATCTCGCGCCCCGGTGCCGTCGTGGTCGACGCCACCCTCGGCCTCGGCGGGCACAGCGAGGCGCTGCTGACCCAGTTCCCGCAGGTGCGGCTGGTCGCGGTGGACCGCGACCCGGTGGCGCTGAAGCTGTCCGGCGAGCGGCTGGCCCCGTTCGGCGACCGGGCCACCCTGGTGCACGCCGTCTACGACGAGATCCCCGAGGTGCTGGAGCGCCTGGGCATCGACGAGGTGGACGGCGTCCTGTTCGACCTCGGCGTCTCCTCGATGCAGCTGGACGAGGCCGAGCGCGGCTTCGCGTACGCGCAGGACGCGCCGCTGGACATGCGGATGGACCAGACCCGGGGGATCAGCGCGGCGGAGGTGCTGAACACCTACAGCCACGGCGACCTGGCCCGGATCCTCAAGGTGTACGGCGAGGAGCGGTTCGCCGGGAAGATCGCCTCGGTGATCCTGCGGGAGCGGGAGAAGGAACCGTTCACCAACAGCGCGCGTCTGGTCGATTTGGTGCGCAACGCCATCCCGGCGGCGACCCGTCGGACCGGCGGGAACCCCGCCAAGCGGACGTTCCAGGCGCTGCGGATCGAGGTCAACGGCGAGCTGGAGGTCCTGGACCGGGCGATCCCGGGCGCGCTGGACGTCCTCGCGGTGGGCGGCCGGATCGCGGTGATGTCCTACCAGTCGCTGGAGGACCGCCTGGTCAAGCAGTGCTTCGCCGCCGGTGCGACCAGCACCGCTCCGCCGGGCCTGCCGTTCATCCCGGAGGAGCACCAGCCCTGGCTCAAACTGATCACTCGCGGTGCCGAGCTGGCCACCGAGGAGGAGATCGAGGAGAACCGGCGTGCCGCGCCCGTGCGGCTGCGGGTGGCGGAGAGGATCAGGGACCGTAGCAAGCGGGGCTGACGAACCGGTCCCGGCGGGTCCGAAGGGCGGAGGAGAGCGGTGGGGCCGGTGGCCGGTGAGGTCCGGGCGGGGCGGGGAGGACTCCCGAGGCAGGGCAGGGCACGGATCACGGTCCGGCCGGGCAGGCGCCCGGTGCGGCGGCGCACGCCGTTCGCGGTGCTCATCGTGGTGCTGCTGGCGGCCGGGCTGCTCGGCCTGCTCACGCTGAACACCGCGCTCAACGAGGGCTCCTTCGAGCTGTCCCGGCTGCAGAAGCAGACCACGACGGCGACCGACGAGCAGCAGGGCCTCCAGCACGAGATCGACCAGAGCTCGGCCCCGGACGCGCTGTCGCGGCGCGCGGCCGAGCTCGGCATGGTCCCGGCCGGCGGCATGGCCTTCCTGGACGTCCCGAACGGCGGCAAGGTGATCGGCACCCCGGGCCCGGCGCAGGACAGCCCGCCGGTCAAGCGGTCCACGGCCGAGCCGTGGCCGACCAGGGCCCAGCCGAGTGCCGCCCAGCCCGGCGCCGGGCCGTCGCCGGCCGCGCCGCAGCCGGGCGGTGCCCCGTCGCCCGCAGCCCCGCCGCCCGCGCCGACCCCGGCGGCGTCCGCCGGTGACTCGGTGATCCAGCTCAACCCGGTCCCGCCCGCCGCGGGCGCGAAGCCGAGCGGGGGTGCCGGCCGGTGAGCGGGCGGAACGGGCGAACCGTCAACAGGTACGAATGGTGCGAAGCGTCCGCCGAGCGCAGCGAGGTGGTCGCATGAGCACTCCACGTCAGCCCACCAGTGGGTCCGGCGGCGGCAACGGCCGCCGTCCGGTGCCCCGCGGCGGTGCGCCGCGCGCGCAGTCCGGCTCCGGCCGCGGCCAGCCGGTCAAGGGTCAGCCCGCGAAGGGCCAGCCGGCCAGGAGCCAGCCGGCGAAGGGTCAGCCCGCCCGCAGCCAGTCGGCCAAGGCCCAGCCCTCCAGGTCGGCCTCCGTCGGCCGTACCCCGCGGGCGCCGCAGCAGCGCGGCCCCGAGGGACGCCCGCCGGCCCGCAGCCAGGCGGCGGTGCGCCCGCGGAGCCGTCCGTCGCTGCGCCCCAAGGCGCTCAAGCTGGCCGAACCGAAGCGCCGGCTGCGGGTGATCAGCGTGGTGCTGTCGCTGGTGTTCTCCGTCTTCGCGGGCCGCCTGGTGCAGCTCCAGCTGGTGGACGCCGACGCGCTGGCCGCCGACGCCAACACCAACCGCTACCTGAACATCCCGATCACCGCCGAACGCGGCTCGATAACGTCCTCCGACGGGGTCTCGCTGGCGGCCACCGTCGACGCGTACGACATCACCGCCGACCCGGCGATGTTCACCCCGGAGGCGACCGGCATCCCGGACGCGCCGGAGCAGGCGGCCGCGCTGCTGTCGCCGATCCTCGGCGTGCCCAAGGAGAAGATCGCCGCCGACCTGCACACCCCCAAGAGCCGTTACAAGCGGCTCGCGGCCCAGCGGACCCCGGCCGCCAAGAAGCAGATCAGCGACCTCAAGTCGGGCCTGGAGAAGCAGGCCGGCTCGCGGGCCTGCCAGGCCCAGAAGAGGCTGCTCGGCAAGCCCGCCGACCAGGGCGGACGCACCCGGGTGGACAACGAGTGCGCCAACCCGCTGGCCGGGGTGTTCAACCGGGAGACCCAGAAGCGGATCTACCCCGCGGACGGGCTGGCGGCCAACCTGGTCGGCTTCGTCAACGCCGAGGGCGAGGGCGCCGGCGGCCTGGAGCTCCAGTATCAGAAGCTGCTGGCCGGCAAGGACGGCCACAGCAGCTACGCCCAGTCGGGCGGGCGGCTGGTGCCCACCGCGGGGGGCTCGATGGAGCCGGCCGTGCCGGGCGACGACGTGAAGCTGACCATCAACCGGGACATCCAGTGGGCCGCCCAGCGGGCGATCACCGACCAGGTGGCCAACTCCGGCGCGGAGAAGGGCTACGTGGTGGTCCAGGACGTGAAGACCGGTCAGGTCCTCGCGATGGCCACCGCGCCCGGCTTCAACCCGAACGACCTGAGCCTGTC
The DNA here is from genome assembly GCF_042885395.1 of Kitasatospora sp. NPDC058063. Classification (NCBI taxonomy): domain Bacteria; kingdom Bacillati; phylum Actinomycetota; class Actinomycetes; order Kitasatosporales; family Streptomycetaceae; genus Kitasatospora; species Kitasatospora sp. NPDC058063. The sequence continues at coordinate 15,803 of NZ_JBHVSD010000006.1, read as the reverse complement.
CAAGCAGGCGCAGCTGGGCAACCCCGCCCTGGCCGACGCGTACGAGCCGGGCAGCACCGCCAAGCTGATGAGCCTGGCCGCCGTGCTGGACTCCGGCAAGGCCACCTGGGACACCAAGGTCACCGTGCCCAACCGGCTGGTCCGGGCCGGGCAGCAATTCAAGGACGACATCGACCACGACCCCTGGTACCTGACCCTGGCCGGGGTGCTCGCCAAGTCGTCCAACATCGGCACCATCGAGGCGGTCGAGACCCTCGGCGACGGCGACCAGCTGAAGGCCAACCAGGTGCTGGACGGCTACATGCGCAAGTTCGGCGTGGCCCGGCCGACCGGCCTGGGCTTCCCCGGGGAGACCCCCGGGATGCTCAAGAAGCCGGAGGACCTGGTCGCCTCGGAGAAGTACAACATCTCCTTCGGCCAGGGCCCGCTGCAGATGAACGCGCTGCAGGCCACCTCGGTCTACTCCACCATCGCCAACGGCGGGGTGCGGGTCGCGCCCAGCATCGTCCAGGGCGTCACCGACCCGAACGGCAAGTACACGCCGAGCGCGCCGGGGGAGCAGACCCGGGTGGTCAGCCCGGAGACGGCCAAGACCCTCACCTCGATGCTGGAGTCGGTCGTCGACGACGAGCAGGGCACCGGCGGCAAGGCCGCCATCTCCGGCTACCGGGTCGCCGGCAAGACCGGCACCGCCAACCGGGGCGCCGCCAACGGCGTCGGCTACGACGGCTACACCGCTTCCTTCATCGGCTTCGCCCCCGCCGACGCCCCCCGGTACACCGTCTCCTGCACCCTCCAGGGCCCGGTCAACGGCCACTTCGGCGGCCAGCTGTGCGGCCCGGTGTTCAAGCAGGTGATGGAGTTCACCCTGAAGACCATGCAGGTCCCACCGAGCGGCAGCCAGGCGCCCAACCTCACCGTCGACTGGAAGCCGTGAACGAGCGATGAGCAACGAACCGGCCGGGCCGGAGCACGGCGCGGCGAAGGGCCGGTTTGGCCCTGGACACCCTTCGGCGGATAGCCTTCCCGCCGTGCCGAAACCCGATCAAACCACCGTGAGTCCGCCCCGCCCGACCGGGACCACCGCCCTGCCGCTCGCCGAGCTGGCCGCCGAACTGGGCCTGCCGCCCGTCGAGGGCGGCGCCGTCAGCGGTGTCACCCACGACTCCCGCGCGGTCCGCCCGGGCGACGTGTACGTGGCCTTCCCGGGCGCCAATCACCACGGCGCGGCCTTCGCGGCCAAGGCCGCGGAGTCCGGCGCGGTGGCGGTGCTCACCGACCCGGCCGGCGTCGAGCAGGCGGCCGCCACCGGCCTTCCGCTGCTGGTCGTCGACCGGCCGCGGGCCGTCATGGGCGAGTTGGCCGCGATCGTCTACGGCCGCCCCTCCCGGCGGCTGCTGATGCTCGGGCTGACCGGCACCAACGGCAAGACCACCACCTCCTACCTGGTCGAGGGCGGCCTGCGCGGCGCCGGGCGCAGCCCGGGAGTGATCGGCACCGTCGAGATGCGGGTCGGCGAGGAGCGGATCAAGAGCGAGCGCACCACCCCCGAGGCCACCGACCTGCACGCGATCCTCGGCGTGATGGCCGAGCGCGGCGCCGACGCGGTGACCATGGAGGTCTCCAGCCACGCCCTGGTCTTCGGCCGGACCGACGGCGTCGCGTACGACGTCGCGCTGTTCAACAACCTGACCCCCGAGCACCTCGACTTCCACCCGGACATGGAGGACTACTTCCAGGCGAAGGCCCGGCTCTTCCAGCCCGGCAAGTCCCGCCGGGGCGTGGTCAACCTGGACGACGAGTACGGCCGCCGGCTCGCCGCCGAGGCCGAGATCCCGGTGACCACCTTCTCCGCCACCGGCGCCGCCGGGGCCGACTGGCGGGCCGTGGACGTCCGGCTCGGGCCGGTCGGCTCCACCTTCAGGGTGCTGGGCCCGGACGGCGCCGAGGCCGACGCCTCCGTCCCGCTGCCCGGTCCGTTCAACGTCGCCAACGCGCTCGCCGCGATCACCGTGCTGGTCGCCGCCGGGCTGCCGCTGGAGCGGGCCGTGGCCGGCGTCGCCGCCGTCCCCGGCGTGCCCGGCCGGCTGGAGCGGGTGGACGCCGGACAGCCGTTCGTCGCCGTCGTCGACTACGCCCACAAGCCGGACGCCCTCCAGGCCGTCCTCGCCTCGCTGCGCCAGGTCACCGAGGGCCGGCTGCACGTCGTGGTCGGCTGCGGCGGCGACCGCGATCCGCACAAGCGCGGCCCGATGGGCGCCATCGCCGCCCGCCTGGCCGACACCGCCCTGCTGACCAGCGACAACCCGCGCAGCGAGGACCCGTTGGCGATCCTCGCCACCATGCTGAACGGCGCCGCCGCGGTGCCCGAGGCCGAGCGCGGGGCCGTCCTGGTCGTCCCCGACCGGGCCGAGGCGATCGCACTCGCCGTCGCCCGCGCCCAGGCGGGGGACACCGTGCTGGTGGCCGGCAAGGGCCACGAGCTCGGCCAGTACGTACGAGACGAGATCCGCCCCTTCGACGACCGGGAGGTGCTGCGCGAGTCCGTCGCGCGGGCCGCGGCCGTACGGGGCGACCGAGGAGTAGAGCAGCAGTGATCGCACTGACCCTCGCCGAGGTGGCCGCCGCCGTCGGAGGCACGCTGGACGGCGCCGACCCGGACGCCCTGGTCACCGGCCCGGTCGAGGTCGACTCGCGGAAGGTGGTCCCCGGCGGCCTGTTCGCGGCCTTCGTCGGCGAGCACGTGGACGGCCACGACTACGCGGCCAAGGCGGTCGGGGACGGCGCCGTCGCGGTGCTGGCCTCCCGCCCGGTCGGCGTGCCCGCCGTCCTGGTCGACAGTGTGGTGGAGGCGCTCGGCAGGCTGGCGCGCGCCGTGGTCGCCCGCGCCGAGGGCACCGCCGTGGTCGCGCTGACCGGCTCGGCCGGCAAGACCAGCACCAAGGACCTGATCGCCCAGCTGCTCCAGCGCCACGGCGCGACGGTCTACCCGCCCGGCTCGCTCAACAACGAGATCGGCCACCCGATGACCGCGCTGCGGGTCGAGGCCGGCACCCGGCACCTGGTGATGGAGATGGGCGCCCGGCACAAGGGCGACATCGAGTACCTCACCTCGATCACCCCGCCCCGGATCGGCCTGGTCCTCAACGTCGGCACCGCCCACGTCGGCGAGTTCGGCTCCCAGGAGGCGATCGCCGAGGCCAAGGGCGAACTGGTGGAGTCGCTGCCCGCCGACGGTGCCGCGATCCTCAACGCGGACGACCGGCTGGTGCGCGCGATGGCCTCCCGCACCAGGGCGAAGGTGGTCCTGTTCGGGGAATCACCGGACGCCCACGTACGGGCCACCGACGTTCGCCTGGACGCCACCGGGCGGCCATCCTTCACGCTCACCACCCCGGCCGGTTCCGCGACCGTGCAGCTGCGCCTGTACGGTGAGCACCACGTCTCGAACGCCCTCGCCGCCGCTGCGGTGGCGGTGGAGCTCGGGATGTCCGTCGACGACACCGCGGCAGCCCTGGGCGAAGCGGGTGCGCTGTCCCGCTGGCGCATGGAGGTCGTCGACCGGGCCGACGGTGTCACCGTCGTGAACGACGCCTACAACGCGAACCCCGACTCGATGCGGGCCGCGCTGCGGGCGCTCGTCTCGATGGGCGGCCGGGGCCCGGAGCGCCGCCGCACCTGGGCGGTGCTCGGGGAGATGCGGGAGCTCGGCGAGGAGAGCCTGGCCGAGCACGACGCCATCGGGCGGCTCGCGGTCCGGCTCGACGTCACCAAGCTGGTGGCGGTCGGCGGACGCGAGGCGGCCTGCATGGAACTCGGCGCGAGGAACGAAGGTTCGTGGGGTGAGGAGTCGGTGCTGGTGTCCGACGCGGACGCGGCGGTCGAGCTGCTGCGCAGTCAGCTGCGGCCGGGGGATGTGGTCCTGGTGAAGGCTTCCCGTTCGGTGGGGCTGGAGAAGGTGGCCGAGGCCCTCCTGGCGGACGGTGTGGCCGAATAATGAAGCAGATCCTTTTCTCCGGGATGATCGGTCTCATCCTGTCGCTGCTCGGCACCCCGGCCCTGATCAAGGTGCTGGCGAAGCACGGCTACGGCCAGTACATCCGTGACGACGGCCCCAAGGCGCACCACAGCAAGAAGGGCACGCCCACCATGGGCGGCATCGCCTTCATCCTGGCGACCCTGATCGCGTACTTCGCCACGAAGGCGATAACGGGCGAGAGCCCGACGGCCTCCGGGCTGCTGGTGCTCTTCCTGACCGCGGGTCTCGGCCTGGTCGGCTTCCTGGACGACTACATCAAGGTGGTCAAGCGCCGCTCGCTGGGCCTGCGGGCCAAGGCGAAGCTGGCCGGCCAGTCGATCGTCGGCCTCGGGTTCGCCGTCCTGGCGATGCAGTTCCCGGACGACCGCGGGCTCAACCCGGCGTCCCAGAGCCTGTCCTTCGTCCGGGACTTCAAGTGGGCGATCGGCCCCGTCCTGTTCGTCATCTTCGCGTACTTCATGATCGCCGCGATGTCGAACGGCGTGAACCTGACGGACGGTCTGGACGGCCTCGCCACCGGTGCCTCGGTGATGGTCTTCGGCGCCTACACCTTCATCGGCATCTGGGAGCACACCCAGAGCTGCGCCTACGCCATCACCGCGACCGCCAACTGCTACGACATCCGCGACCCCCTGGACCTCGCCGTCGTGGCCTCCGCCCTGATGGGCTCCTGCTTCGGCTTCCTGTGGTGGAACACCTCGCCCGCCAAGATCTTCATGGGTGACACCGGCTCGCTCGCCCTCGGCGGCGCCCTGGCCGGTCTGGCGATCTGCTCCCGCACCGAGCTGCTGCTCGCCCTGCTCGGCGGCCTCTACGTGATCATCACCCTCTCGGTGATCATCCAGGTCGGCTCCTTCCGGATGACCGGCAAGCGCGTCTTCAAGATGGCGCCACTGCAGCACCACTTCGAACTCAAGGGCTGGACCGAGGTCCTGATCGTGGTCCGGTTCTGGATCATCCAGGGCCTGTGCGTCGCCGTCGGCCTCGGACTGTTCTACGCGGGATGGGTGACCGGATGACCGACCCCGACCTGACCAACCCGGACTTCGGCGGCCTGCCGGTCGCCGTCGCGGGGCTGGGCGTCTCCGGCATCAGCGCCGCGCGCGTCCTGCACGGCCTCGGCGCCCGGGTCACCGTGGTGGACGGCGGCAGCGGGCCCGGCCTGGCCGCCCGGGCCGCCGAGCTGGAGGCGCTGGGCGTCACCGTGCGGCTCGGCGACGGGGCGAGCCTGCCCGAGGGCACCGAACTGATCGTCACCTCGCCCGGCTGGGCGCCGGACAGCCCGCTGTTCGCCGCCGCCGAGGCGGCCGGGGTGCCGGTCTGGGGCGACGTCGAGCTGGCCTGGCGGCTGCGCAGGCCGCTGCCCGGCACCGGCGAACCCGCCCCCTGGCTGGCCGTCACCGGCACCAACGGCAAGACCACCACCGTCCAGATGCTCGCCTCGATCCTCACCGCCGCCGGCCGGCGCACCGCCGCGGTCGGCAACGTCGGGGTCTCGGTGCTGGACGCGGTGCTCGCCGAGGAGCCGTACGACGTGCTCGCCGTCGAGCTCTCCAGCTACCAGCTGCACTGGGCGCCTTCGCTGCGCCCGTACTCGGCGGCGGTGCTCAACCTGGCACCCGACCACCTCGACTGGCACGGCTCGATGGAGGCGTACGCCGCCGACAAGGGCCGGATCTACGAGGGCAACGTCGTCGCCTGCGTGTACAACCTGGCCGACCCGGCCACCGAGGCGCTGGTCCGCGAGGCCGACGTCGAGGAGGGCTGCCGGGCTATCGGCTTCGGCCTCGGCGCGCCCGGTCCGTCGAACTTCGGCGTGGTGGACGGGCTGCTGGTGGACCGGGCCTTCGTCGAGGACCGGGCCAAGAACGCGGCCGAGCTGGGCGCCGTCGAGGACGTCAACCCGCCGGCCCCGCACAACATCGCCAACGCGCTCGCCGCGGCGGCGCTGGCCCGGTCGTACGGCGTCGACCCGAAGGCCGTCCGGGAGGGCCTGCGGGCCTTCCGCCCGGACGCCCACCGGATCGCCGAGGTCGGCGTGGTCCGCGAGGTCGCGTACATCGACGACTCCAAGGCCACCAACACCCACGCGGCGGCCGCCTCGCTGGCCGCCTACCGGCCGATCGTCTGGATCGCCGGGGGACTGGCCAAGGGCGCGACCTTCGACGACCTGGTGCAGGGCGCGGCCGAGCGGCTGCGCGGGGTGGTGCTGATCGGCGAGGACCGGGCGCTGATCCGGGAGGCGCTGGAGCGACACGCTCCGGATGTGCCGGTGATCGAGGCGGCCGAGGGCCAGACTGGCGCGGTGGCGATGGCCGAGGTCGTTCGAACGGCCGCGTCGCTCGCCCGATCGGGTGACACGGTGCTGCTGGCACCGGCCTGCGCCTCGATGGACATGTTCACCAACTACGGCGAGCGCGGCGACCTCTTCGCGGCGGCCGTCCGGGAGCTGGCGGGCGAGTAGGCGGTCCGGCGCGGGCGTCGGACGGAGAACAGTGAGTGGGGAGCGGTGGCGGGGCAGGGCAGAGCGGATTCCGGCGTGGAGAAGCGGGACGCCGCCGAGCCGATGAGAGTGATCTCCGCCACCACGACCAAGTACAAGTCGGCCGGTCCACTGGCCCGCGTCCAGGCCTTCCGGGCCCGGGTCCGGTACTGGCTGGACCGGCCGCTCACCCCGTACCTGCTGGTCGTCGGCAGCACCCTGCTGCTGGTCGTGCTCGGTCTGATGATGGTCTTCTCGGCCTCGCAGATCCTCGCCCTGAACCAGCACCACACGGCGCAGTACTACTTCCTCAAGCAGTTGATCGCGGCCATCCTCGGCCTGGTCCTGCTGATCGGCTTCGCCTCCGTCCCGGTGGCGGTGCTGCGGGTGATCACCTATCCGGTGATGATCGCTGTGATCGGCGCCCTCACGCTGGTGGCCATCCCCGGCATCGGGGTGCGGATCAACGGCAACCAGAACTGGCTGGACTTCGGCTTCTTCCAGTTCCAGCCCTCGGAGTTCGCCAAGCTCGCGCTGGTGCTCTGGGGCGCCGACCTGCTCGCCCGCAAGCAGAAGGCCGGCACCCTCAACTCGTGGAAGCACCTGCTGGTGCCACTGGTGCCGGGGGCCCTGCTGCTGCTCGCGCTGATCATGTTCGGCGGCGACATGGGCACCTCGATGATCCTGGTGGCCATGGTGTTCGCGCTGCTCTGGATGGTCGGCGCGCCGCTGCGGCTGTTCGTGGCCACCCTCGGGGTGGCGGTGGTGGTCTGCACCGCCCTGGTGGTCACCGTGCCGCACCGGGCGGAGCGGCTGAGCTGCATCGGCGTCACCAAGCTCGACCCGGAGGGCGCCTGCTTCCAGGCCCTGCACGGCGTCTTCGCGTTCGCCAACGGCGGCGGCTTCGGCACCGGCCTCGGCGCCGGCGTGGAGAAATGGGGCCAGCTGCCCGAGGCGCACACCGACTTCATCTTCGCCGCGACCGGCGAGGAACTCGGTCTGGTGGGGACGCTGTCGGTCCTCGGTCTCTTCTCGGCACTAGGCTACGCGGGTATCCGTGTGGCCATCGGTACGAAGGACCCCTTCGTCAGGTACGCCGCGGGAGCCGCCACCACCTGGATCATGGCGCAGGCCATGATCAACCTGGGGTCGGCGCTGGGACTGCTGCCCATCGCGGGCGTCCCGCTCCCGCTGTTCTCCTACGGCGGTTCCGCCATGCTGTCGGCCATGTCCGCGATCGGAGTGCTGCTGTGCCTGGCGCGCAGCACCTCGGGCGCGAAGGCGGCCCTGGCCGCCCGGAGCAAGAACTCCCGGATCAGGAGACAACTGGCCCGGGTGCTGCCACGACGACGAACCACAGCGCGCCCGGCCCCGGGGCCGGCACGCAGGGAGCGGTGAATTTCGGTGCATGTCGTACTCGCCGGCGGGGGGACCGCCGGTCACATCGAGCCGGCCATGGCCCTCGCGGATGCCCTCCGCAGGCACGACCCGTCCGTCGGGATCACCGCCCTGGGCACCGAGCGCGGACTGGAGACCCGGCTGGTCCCCGAGCGCGGCTACCAGCTGGAGCTCATCCCGGCCGTGCCGCTGCCCCGCAAGCCCACCCCGGAGCTGATCACCGTCCCCGGCCGGCTGCGCGGCACCGTCCGGGCCGCCCAGGAGATCATCGAGCGGGTCAACGCGGACGCCGTGGTCGGCTTCGGCGGCTACGTCGCGATGCCCGCCTACCTGGCCGCCAAGCGGGCCGGCGTGCCGATCGTGGTGCACGAGGCGAACGCCCGCCCGGGCCTGGCCAACAAGATCGGCGCCCGCTACAGCGACTTCGTGGCGGTCTCCACGCCGGACAGCAAGCTGCGCGACTCCCGGTACATCGGCATCCCGCTGCGCCGGACCATCGCCACCCTGGACCGCGCCGCGGCCCGCCCCGAGGCCCGCCACTACTTCGGCCTCGACCAGCGGCTGCCCACCCTGCTGGTCTCCGGCGGCTCCCAGGGCGCGCGCCGGCTCAACGAGACGATCACCGCGATCGCCCCGCGGCTCCAGCAGTACGGCGTGCAGATCCTGCACGCGGTCGGCCCGAAGAACGAGCTGCCGCAGGTGGCGGACGTCCCCGGGATGCCGCCGTACCGCCCGGTGCCGTACCTGGACCGGATGGACCTGGCCTACGCGGCCGCCGACATGATGCTCTGCCGGGCCGGCGCCATGACGGTGGCCGAGCTGGCGGCCGTCGGCCTGCCCGCCGCCTTCGTCCCGCTGCCGATCGGCAACGGCGAGCAGCGGCTGAACGCCCAGCCGATGGTCAAGGCCGGCGGCGGCCTGCTGGTGGACGACGCCGAGCTGACTCCGGACTGGGTGCTCCAGAACGTGCTGCCGGTGCTCACCGACCCGCAGCGGCTGTGGGACATGAGCCGGTCGGCCGCCGAGTTCGGCCGCCGGGACGCCGACGACCTGCTGGTCGGCATGGTCTACGAGGCGATCCAGGCCCACCGCGGCGGCCGCCGCCGTGGCTGACGGCCGGCTCGCCGACCCGTTGGAGGAGGAGTTGGAGGTGGAGGAGTCCGCTCCCCGCCTCCGGCTCTCCCGGCGGGGCATCGTGGTGCTGGGCGTGCTCGGCGCCACGGTGCTCGGCGTGCTGGCCTGGCTGGTGTTCCTCTCCTCGGTCCTGGACGTGCGCAGCGTCGCGGTCCAGGGCATGAGCGACGACAAGTTGACGGCGGACCAGGTCCGCGCGGCGGTCGGCGGGCTCGGTGACGGCCCGCTGGCGCGCGTGGACCTGGACGACGTCCGGCACCGGGTGGAGGGGATCCCCCGGGTGGCCGAGGCCGAGGTGTGGCGGGGCTGGCCGCACACCCTGCGGGTGAAGGTCGTCCAGCGCAAGGCGGTGGCCGCCGTCAAGGGGGATGACGGCCAGTTCACCCAGGTGGATGCCGGGGGCGTGAGCTTCGCCACCGAACCGGCTCCGCCGGAGGGCGTTCCGGTGGTCGAGCTGCGACTCAGTCAGCAGGCGAACGACGTGGACGGGGTGATCTCCCGTCCGCAATTGGTGCAGGGCGCGGTGGCGGTGGCCGCCGGGCTGCCGCCGGAGGTCGCCAAGCGGGCCGGCTCGGTGCTGGTGCACTCCTACGACGACATCGAGTTGCAGCTCAGCGGGGGTGCGACGGTGCGCTGGGGGAGTCCGGAGCAGATCGACCGGAAGGCCAGGGTGCTGGTCGCACTGATGAAGCAGAAGGGCACGAACTTCGACGTGACGGCGCCGGAGGCGCCGGCGGTGTCGGGATGATCCGGTAGGTTCTCTGCCTGAGGGAGGGGTTGACGCCTTGAAGTGTCGGCCCGACTCTTGGTGGTCACCCCCGGTTTCCTATGCCGGCCGATGATCACATAGGCTCAAAAGAAAAAGGGAAGCTCGGCGTGTTCGTTGAAACGCGTGCCCGGAGCCACCTAGTGTCCTGTGTCACCAGACTGTGTTTCCTGGTGATGTGACGGAGGCACAGAACTAACCCTAAAGGTCAAGTTTAGGGTTGGGGTCGGCGGTCGGCATTTCGGACATTCAGTCAGAAACCAGGCTCCCTACCCATCGACATCCGTCGGTACGGCCCCGCCCCGGGTCGGGCCGACCCGGAAATTCGAGGCGAGAGGCCTTCGACGTGGCAGCACCGCAGAACTACCTCGCAGTCATCAAGGTCGTCGGAATCGGCGGCGGTGGTGTCAACGCCATCAACCGGATGATCGAGGTCGGTCTCAAGGGCGTCGAGTTCATCGCGATCAACACCGATGCGCAGGCCCTCCTGATGAGCGACGCCGACGTCAAGCTCGATGTGGGCCGTGAACTCACCCGGGGCCTCGGCGCCGGCGCCAACCCCGAGGTCGGCCGGAAGGCCGCCGAGGACCACCGCGAGGAGATCGAGGAGGTCCTCAAGGGGGCCGACATGGTCTTCGTGACCGCCGGTGAGGGCGGTGGCACGGGCACGGGCGGCGCGCCCGTCGTCGCCAACATCGCGCGCTCCCTGGGCGCCCTGACCATCGGCGTGGTCACCCGTCCGTTCACCTTCGAGGGACGGCGCCGGGCCAACCAGGCCGAGGACGGAATCGCCTCCCTGCGCGAAGAGGTCGACACCCTCATCGTGATCCCCAACGACCGACTGCTGTCCATTTCGGACCGCCAGGTCAGCGTGCTCGACGCTTTCCGCTCGGCCGACCAGGTCCTGCTCTCCGGTGTCCAGGGCATCACCGACCTGATCACCACCCCGGGTCTGATCAACCTCGACTTCGCCGACGTCAAGTCCGTGATGTCGGAGGCCGGTTCGGCGCTCATGGGCATCGGCTCGGCCCGCGGTGAGGACCGCGCCAAGGCCGCCGCCGTGATGGCGATCTCCTCGCCGCTGCTGGAGGCCTCGATCGACGGCGCCCGCGGCGTGCTGCTGTCCATCTCGGGCGGCTCCGACCTCGGCCTGTTCGAGATCAACGAGTCGGCCCAGCTGGTCAGCGAGGCCGCCCACCCCGAGGCGAACATCATCTTCGGTGCGGTCATCGACGACGCGCTCGGCGACGAGGTCCGGGTCACCGTCATCGCGGCCGGCTTCGACGGCGGGCAGCCGCCGGCGATCGTCCGCGACCCGGTGGTCAAGTCCACCGCCCCGGAGCGCCCGGCCACCCCGCCGGCCGCCCCGGAGCGTCCGGCCGGCCGCCCGTCCTACGGGAGCATCGGCTCGGTGACGTCCCGGTCGGAGGGCGAGTCCTCGACCGCGTCGTCGAGCCGGACCGCCGAGACCTCGGCCACCACGACCGCCGCCCCGGTGCCGCCGCAGGTGCAGCCGGCCCGGCAGCCGTACGTGGAGAGCCCGGCAGAGGAGCTCGACGTCCCGGACTTCCTTAAGTGATCGATCACTCGATCCGCGCGGGTGCTCACTTCGCCTTCACCTCCCGGTGGGGCGGGGTGAGCACTTCGCCGTACGGGGAGCTCAACCTCGGCGGCGCGGTGGGGGACGACCCGGAGGCCGTGCGGGAGAACCGGGCGCTGGCCGCCCGGCAGCTGGGTCTCGACCCGGCCGACGTGGTGTGGATGAACCAGGTGCACGGCGCCGAGGTTGCCGTGGTGACCGGGCGCCAGCCGCCCGGTCAGGCCCCGACGGTGGACGCGGTGGTCTCCGACCGGCCGCTCGCACTGGCGGTGCTGACGGCCGACTGCACTCCGGTGCTGCTGGCCGATCCGGTGGCGGGCGTGGTGGGCGCGGCCCACGCGGGCCGGCCCGGGCTGGCGGCCGGGGTGGTGCCCGCGGCCGTCCGGGCGATGGTCGAACTGGGCGCGGAGCCCTCGCGGATCACCGCCGCCACCGGGCCCGCGGTCTGCGGCCGCTGCTACGAGGTGCCGGCGCAGCTGCGCGCCGAGGTCGCCGCGGTGGTGCCGGAGGCCTTCGCCGAGACCTCCTGGGGGACTCCGGCGCTGGACGTGCCGGAGGGAGTCGCGGCCCAGCTGGCCGCGGTGGGGGTCAAGGAGCTGGTGAGATCACCGGTCTGCACCCTTGAATCCGCCGATCACTACTCCTATCGCCGCGAGCAGCGCACCGGCCGGCTCGCGAGCTACGTCTGGTTGGGCTCTGATCACTGATGACGAACGACATCTACGGACCGTTCCCGGGAAGCCCGGAGTTCACCGCCGCGCTGACGGAGGGCCAGCGGGCCCGGTACGAGGAACTCGGCACCAACCTCGACGTGGTCGAGCGCCGGATCGCGGACGCGTGCGCGGCCGCCGGGCGCGCCCGGGAGGAGGTCACCCTGGTCGTCGTCACCAAGACCTACCCCGCCGAGGACACCGCGCTGCTGGCCGGTCTCGGGGTGACGGACGTCGCGGAGAACCGGGACCAGGACGCCGCTCCCAAGGCGGAGCAGTGCAGAAACCTTCCTCTTGACTGGCACTTCGTCGGCCAGCTGCAGACCAACAAGGTCCGCTCGGTCGTCCGCTACGCGAACCACGTGCACTCGGTGGACCGGCTCCGGCTGGTCGAGTCGCTCTCCGCGGCGGTGCTCAAGGCGGAGCGCCCGGAGCTGGGCTGCCTGGTGCAGGTGGCGCTGGACAAGGCGCACGGGGAGGGTGAGCACCGGGCGGGGGTCGCGCCGGAGGACGTCGCGCAACTGGCCGACGCGATCGCCGACACGCCCGGGCTGCGGCTGGACGGTGTGATGACCGTCGCTCCGCTGGCCGGCCCGCTGGCCGGAGACCCGGCCCGGGCCTTCGATCGGCTGGCGGAAATCGCAACCGCCGTACGGGCGGCCCATCCGGCTGCCACCATGGTCTCCGCAGGGATGAGCGGTGACCTTGAGCAGGCGATTGCCGCCGGAGCGACACATGTGCGCGTCGGAACGGCGGTACTCGGAGTGAGGTCACCCCTCAGGTAACGTCACCGGGTAAGTAGATCAGACAGCAGGACAAAATAGGACAGAATCTAGCAGCTCTTCGGAGCGCTAGCGAACCGTGGATCGCAGCTCCGCGGCCCCCACTCCACGCATCTGACCGGCCGTCGGGCTGACACGCCGTCGTGGAGGGACCGCGGAATCCGCAGGCGGGGCCGTACGGCCCGGGCCGGAGCCGGTCCGTACGGAACGAGCGAAGCGACCATCAGAAGGTGCGCGCATCGCGAAGCCGCCACCGAGCGCGAGCGAGGTGGCTATGAGCGGAGGAGACAGGAGCATGGCCGGCGCAATGCGCAAGATGGCGGTCTACCTCGGCCTCGTGGAGGACGAGACGTACGACGGCCAGGGGTACGACCCCGACGACGACTACGACGCGGACCCCGAACCGATCCGGACGGGCCAGCGGACCGAGGACATCCCCCGGCCGGCCCCGGCTCCCGCGGCCGCCGCGCCCGCCCCGGTCTCCTCGATCACCCCGCAGCCGGTGCCCGCGGCGGTGCCGATCCGCCAGGAGACTCCGAGGATGGCCCCCGTGTCGTCCATCACACCCGAACGTCGCCACAACCTGGAGAAGAGCGCGCCGGTGATCATGCCCAAGGTCGTGAACGAACGAGAGCCCTACCGCATCACCACGCTGCACCCCCGGACCTACAACGAGGCCCGTACCATCGGGGAACAGTTCCGTGGCGGGACCCCCGTGATCATGAATCTGACCGAGATGGACGACACCGACGCGAAGCGCCTCGTAGACTTCGCGGCTGGACTCGTCTTCGGTCTGCACGGCAGTATCGAGCGCGTGACACAGAAGGTGTTCCTGCTGTCGCCTGCTAACGTCGATGTCACGGCGGAGGACAAGGCTCGGATCGCCGAGGGTGGGTTCTTCAACCAGAGCTGACCCGGCCACGACTTTACGTGTGGATCTGATCAACAGTGGTTGGCGACAGGTGACGAGCGGCAGGCCCGAGGGATCGGGACCGGGGAGAGGGATACGCGATGGACATCGTGTGGGCGGTGCTCTACTACGCCCTGACCGTCTTCCTGGTGTTCCTGCTCGTACGGCTGGTCATGGACTGGGTCTTCCAGTTCGCGCGTTCGTGGCGGCCCGGCAAGGCCATGGTCCTGGTCCTGGAGGCCACGTACACTGTCACGGATCCGCCGCTCAAGCTTCTTCGGCGGCTCATTCCGCCGTTGCGTTTCGGGGGCGTGGCGCTCGACCTGTCCTTCTTCGTACTGATGATCATTGTGTATGTCCTGATCTCGCTTGTGCACCCCTAGTCGTAGGTGAGCGATGCGACAGGATGCCGGTGTGCCGACGATCACGTTGAGGTGAAGAGATGCCATTGACCCCCGAGGACGTTCGGAACAAGCAGTTCACGACCGTCCGCCTGCGTGAAGGCTATGACGAGGACGAGGTCGATGCCTTCCTCGACGAGGTCGAGGCGGAGCTGACCCGCCTCCTCCGGGAGAACGAGGACCTGCGCGCCAAGCTGGCCGCCGCGACTCGTGCCGCCGCGCAGAACCAGGCCAACCTGCGCAAGGAGCCGCAGCAGGACGCGCCCCGACAGGGCGGCGCCCCGGTGCCGGCCGCCATATCCGGCCCGCCGGTCCCCGGCCAGCAGGGTCCGGGTGGCCCGCAGCAGATGGGCCCCGGCGGCCCGCAGCAGATGGGCCCGGGTGGTCCCCAGCAGATGGGCCCCGGCCCGCAGCAGCAGCAGCAGATGGGCAACCAGCCCCTCGGCCTGCCCGCCGGATCCGCGCCGCAGCTTCCCGCCGGCGGCCCGCAGCAGCAGCAGATGAACCAGACCATGGGCGGCCAGCAGCAGCTGGTCCAGCCGATGGGCGGTCAGATGCTGCAGCCCATGGGCGGTCCCGGTGGCCCGCAGCAGATGGGCAACCCGATGGGCCAGGGCATGGGCCAGCAGCAGATGCAGCCGATGGGCGGCCCCATGGGCGGCCCGCAGCAGATGGGCGGCCCCATGGGCGGCCCGATGCAGCAGCAGGGCCCCGGCGGCGACAGTGCCGCCCGTGTGCTGGCGCTCGCTCAGCAGACCGCCGACCAGGCGATCTCCGAGGCCCGTTCCGAGGCCAACAAGATCGTCGGCGAGGCGCGCAGCCGGGCCGAGGGCCTGGAGCGCGACGCCCGTGCGAAGGCCGACGCGCTGGAGCGGGACGCGCAGGAGAAGCACCGCGTCGCGATGGGATCGCTGGAGTCGGCGCGGGCCACGCTGGAGCGCAAGGTCGAAGACCTGCGGGCGTTCGAGCGTGAGTACCGCACGCGACTGAAGTCGTACCTGGAGACCCAGCTGCGCCAGCTGGAGTCGCAGGCCGACGACTCGCTCGCTCCGCCGCGGATCCCCGCCACCGCGTCGCTGCCGCCGGCGGCCTCGTCGATGGCCCCGGCCGGTGCCGGTGCGATGAGCAGCGGTGCGCCGAGCTTCGGCGGCAACCAGCCGTCCTTCGGTGGCAACTCGCCGTCCTTCGGCGGGAACAGCGCCTTCGGCGGCAACTCCCCGGCGCCGAGCTTCGGCGGGCAGTCGACCGGTGGCAACAGCGGTGCGCCGCAGATGCAGCCGGCCGGGATGACCCAGCCGATGGCGGCGGTCCGACCGCAGCCGCCGCAGCCGATGCAGCAGGCTCCGGCGCCGATGCGGGGCTTCCTGATCGACGAGGACGGCGACAACTGAGGTTGTAGCAGAGCCTTTTGAGGGCGCCCCCTTTCCGACCCACGGGTCGGGGAGGGGGCGCTCTTGTTTGTGCTGGGTGGGGGGCTTTCGGGAGGGGGCTCTCGGGAGGGTGGGGGGCCGGGGGCGGCGCAGGGGGTGGGTGCTCCGGGGGCTGGATGATTTTCAGACTGCCGACCCTGTGGGTGGGGCG